>NZ_CP100763.1:3138335-3766003 GCF_024296685.1 Natrinema marinum
GACCTCGCCGATGACGCCGGCTTCCTCGCCGTCGATGACCACGGCGGCGGTTCGACCCGAAATAAAGGTCGGATGGTCGGTCGGCGGTGTCTCGAGGTCGGCGTCGAAGTTGCGCGCGAGCGCCTGGAGGCGCGCTTTGGCGTCCTCGTAGCCCGTATCGTGGTGGGCGAGGACGGCCCCGACGCGCCGGCCCTCCGCGACGCCGGTGTTCTCCGAGTCGTCGATCTCGGCGGCGAAGCCGATTTCGGCGAGGTTCTGTGGGTACGCGCGGTGGGTGTTGCGCTCTAAGACCATCAGCAGCGAGGGCATGACCCACGTCCGGAGCATGGTGAAGTCCTCGCTGTAGGGCCCTTTGATCGTCGGCGGCTCGCCCGCGCCGTAGGCGTCCTCGCCCGGCGAGATATCGAGGCGGTCGTAGTTCTCCTCCTCGCTGATCATGTGGAAGTTCAGCAGGTCCTCGAAGCCCAGCCCGACGAGTCCCTCGCGGACCGCTCGCTCGAGCCGGGAGCGCTCGTGGCGGCCGCCGACGGTCCCCACGTCGGGGTAGCGCGGCTCAAGGTCGTTGAAGCCGTAGGCGCGCCCGAGGTCGTCGATGATATCGAGCGGGTGGAGGACGTCGACGCGGTACGGCGGGATCGTCACCTCGTAGACGAGATCCCCGTCCTCGGTTTCGTCGCGCTCGGCTTCGAGTCCCGAGCGCTCGGCGAGGTCGATCACGTCCTCGGGGTCGAGCCCGATGCCAAGGATGGTCTCGATGCGGTCGTGGGCGACCGTCTTCGTCTTCGTCGAGAGGTCTGGACGGACGAGTTCGCGGTCGGGATACTCTACCGTCACCTCCTCGATGGTGGCTCCCCGCGCAGCGAGCGCGTAGCAGACGATGTTCAGCATCTTGTCGATCGTCCACTGGTCGGTGCCGGTCATCTCGACGAACAGGTCTCTCGAGTCCGTCGAGACTTCGGTCCGGCGGCCGTTGATGACCGGCGGGAACGAGAACAGCCCGATATCGTCGTAGATCGCCGGATACCGCTCGTACTCGCTGACCAAGTCGGCGTAGGTCTGCCCCGTCTGGTGGTTCTCGAGCACCTCCGCGGGCGTCATCTCGGCGTCCGAATCGAGGGGAACGAACCGGTCCCCGTCAGGTTCGACACCGACGTACTCGATCGTCGGGTTCCCCTCGGTGGCGGGACTCCCTTTGAGCATCGTCAGGTCGTGGATCCCGATCGCGCCCTTCGCGCGCTTGCGCCCCATCGTCGCGTGGAGTTTCTCCTGCAGTTGGATGAGCGAGTCCAGCCCGTCCTCGTCCAGTTTCACGTCGCGGATCACCGCGCCCGTGACGTAGGGTCGTTCGTCGGGAACCGATTCGTCGACTGCGATGGTCCAGTCGGGCGAGTTCGGCGAGGGGACGTGGATCCCCCGCGCGTCGCCGTACTGGTAGCGCAGCGAGCGGGCGATCCCCTCCACGGAGAGTCGGTCGAGCCGGTCGGGCGCGAACTCGAGTTCGAACGTGCCCTCCTCGGTGCGGCCCTCGAACTCGAGGCCGAGGCCGAACAGGTCCTCCTTGAGGTCCTCGTCGCCTTTCTCGTCGTGGCCGGTCAGTTCGCGCAGTTCGTCGGGGTCGATGTCGACCGTGGGCATCAGTAAGTCACCTCCGTCTCGCGCAGCAGTTCCAGGTCACACAGCGTCCCGTGGATGTCCCGGATGTCCTCGAAGCCGTACATCAGCATGAGCAGGCGCTCTAAGGCGAGTCCCCAGGCCATCACGTCACAGTCCACTCCGAGGGGCTCGAGCATCTCCTCGCGGAAGATCCCCGAGTTGCCGATCTCGACGAGTTCGCCGGTCGTCGGGTGGGTGCCGAACAGCTCGAAACTGGGCTCCGTGTAGGGATTGTAGTGGGGCTTGAACTCGATGTCCGTGATGCCGAACTGGGCGTAGAACTCCTCGAAGGTGCCCATCAGGTCCCGAACCGAGAGGTCCTCGGCCATCACCCAGCCCTCGATCTGGAAGAACTCGAGCAAGTGGGTCGGATCGAGCGTATCGTTCCGATACACCTTCTCGACGCTGAAATAGCGCTGTGGTGGCTCGAGGTCGCCGATCTCCTCGCCGGAGAGGTATCGCGTCGACAGCGAGGTGGTGTGCCCGCGTAACGCGAGCGCCCGCGCGAAGTCTTCGTCCCACGGCGAGTGATACCCCTCGCCGTCCGGGCCGACGCCCTGCTTGTGGGCGCGCTCGACGCGCTCGACGAGGTCCTCCGGGAGGTCGTCGATGTGCGTGGGGTTCTCGAGGGCGAAGCGGTCCCAATGCGTGCGAGCGGGGTGGTCCTGGGGCATGAACAGGCAGTCGTTGATCCAGAAGTCCGCGTCGACGTGGGGGCCTTCCATCTCCTGAAAGCCCATCCCGACGAGGACGTCTTTGACCCGTTCTGCGGTCTGGCGCAGGATGTGGACCTTGCCGCCCTCGAAGCGCTCGGCGTCGGCCTCGACGTTGTACTCCGAGAACTCGACGTCCGCCCACTCGCCGCTGGTGAGTAGCTCCGGCGTCACTTGGCCGACCGTCTCGGCGGTCTCGATCCCCGCCATCAGCTCCGTGACGGCAGCCTCGGTCAGCGTCACCTCGCGGACCGTCGACTCGCGCCGGTCGAGCAGGCCACGCCGTTCCAGTTGCTCGAGGGTCCCGCCGTCCACGGCGACGCCATCGACCGGCGCGTCGTCCGCGTCGGCGAGGTCCTCGAGAGCGACTGCCTCCGCGTCGGCGTCGGGGTCCGCGTCGGGATCGGCGGTGAGTTCGCCGCTGTCGATGACGCCGTAGCCCTTCCGGGCGTAGTTCGAGAGCGCGATGTCGACCGCGCCGCCCTCGAGCCCCGATGCGCCGATGACCTGCCCCATCGAGACGGGATCGTCGTCGGCACCGGCCTCGAGAGCGGCCTCGTAGAGCCGGATCTCGGGTAGTCCCTCGTCGACGTAGTCGCGCCCCTCGTCGGTCAGGGCGACGGTTTCGTCGACGCGCTCACTGACGGCGACCAGTCCCTCGTCCTCGAGTTCGAAGACGGCCCCGGTGACAGTTTCCGGGGGGAGTTCGGTCGCCGCGGCGAGGGCGTCGACGGGCGTTGCCTCGTCCGCGTTCGCGGCCTCCAAGACCGCGACCTGTTGTTCGGAAAGTTGCATTCGCTTGTTCGTATGCCTGCGTGTCGGTCAGTTAGCGGTTCCGATACCGTCCGCGCGGTGTCCCGGCGGCGGTGTCGAACGGTCGGTTTCGCCGTGAACGCCCGATGTGGGCGTCGACGGATCCACCGGCCCGGCCTCACCGGGCGAAGAAGAAGCCGAATCCCGTCTGTCGGCGAGTTCCCTGTCTGGCGACACCTATCGCGTGGGATCCGGGTGCCATACATGCCGACTCTCGTCGATCGCTCAAAAACATTGCGTCCGGACAACTGGTGGTGGTTATGTGCTTAGGCAGTCACCCATAATTACATCGTGGTTCGATTTCTATGCATCAAACACGGGACGTCCACTAATCGGGCGATTCCGAAAGCTAACGAACTATGGAACGAAAAAATCACGCACTTTCCACCGAAAACACTACTGCGGCAGCTATCCACAACGCCCTGTTCGCGTTGCTCCCCTCGAGTGTGGAGCGATTTTTGGGCGCACTGATATACAGTTCGGCCTATCTGTCGCTGATCGCGATGGCCGAGGTGGTGATCGTTTCGGCGCTCCTCGCGCTGCCGCCGAGCCCGGCAGCCCTCGTCGTCGGACTGATCGTCTTCGCCATCTACGCCAACGATCGCCTCGCAGACGCCGACACCGACGCGGTCTCGAATCCGCGACAGGCGGCGTTCGTCAAACGACACCGCGACGTACTCTACGTACTGGCGTCGGTCGCGTACGGCCTCGCCGTTGCGCTCTCGGTACTCGGCGGTCCGATCGCACTCGCGATAACCCTGTTCCCGGGCGCGCTCTGGGTCTGTTATGCGACGGACTGGGTACCCGGCACCGGCGCACACGTCCGACGACTGAAAGACATTTTCCTCCTCAATACGACCGTGGTTGCGCTCGCGTGGGCCGTGACGCTGACGTTCCTGCCCCTCGCGTTCGCCGACGGCGCCGTCACGGAATCGGTGCTGATCGTCTTCTGCTACTTCTTCCTTCGTGTCTTTACGAACACGGAGATTCCGAACGTCCGCGACATCGAGGGCGACCGAGCCATCGGTGTGCTAACGATTCCGGTCGTGTTCGGCGTGGACCGAACGCGCCAGTTTCTCCTCGGCATCGATCTCTGTACGGGCGCACTCGTGGTGTTCGCGGCTCGCTCCGGCTATCTGGCTCCCGGACTGGGTCTCGCGTTGCTCGCCGGCATCGCCTACTCCGTCGGCGTCTCCTCGCTGATCGGCCGGTACGACAACGAGCGCCTGCTCGCGAGGATCGCCGAGTGTGAGTACATCGTCGTCTTCACCGCGCTCGTGATCGTTGTCCTGCTTTCCTGACTTAATAACCACAACAATTACATTTTCGATAGTACAGTTTCCCCGTATATTTAATACCTGCTGGGCTCATCCACACTATATCGGTGTTCGCTTCCACGATCCTGTCGGGAATATTACTTGCAACAATTGCCACTGGTGCGACCGCCGCACTGCTCTCCTGGCGAGAGCGACCCGAACCGGGTTCCGCTCCACTCGTCGTGATGCTCGCCGGCCAGTGCTGGTGGTCTGCCCTCCTCATCTTCGATCTCGAGGCGTCGACGCTCGGCGCGAAAGTGTTCTGGGCGAACCTCCGATGGATCGGCGTCGTCGCCGTTCCACTCGGCTGGATGCTCTTCTCGCTCGAGTACACCGGCCGAGACCAGTACGTTCGGCCGCGCTACGTCGCATTGTTTTCGGTCGTGCCGCTGCTCACCGTCGTCTTCGCGTTGACCGGCAATCCGCTGTTGTACACCGAGTCGGAACTCGTCCGAAAGGGGGGACTCCTGCTGTTGAGTCGGACGCCCGGCCCCTGGTTCTGGGTCATCACCGCGTACACGTATCTGCTGGGGCTGCTCGGGTCCGTTCCGTTGCTGGATCTGATCCGGAACGACTCGCTGCCGTTCAGGGGCCAGAGCGCGGCGCTGCTCGTCGGTATCCTGGCGCCGTGGGTCAGCAACATTTTCTTTCTCGCCGACGCCGTTCCGGTTCCGGGACTCGACCCCACGCCGGTCGCGTTCTCGATTTCCGGCGTCGCCTATCTGGGCGCGCTCACTCGCTTTCAACTGTTCGGCACGAGTCCGTCGCCGAACCCACGGGCGCGTCGGCTGCTGTTCGACCGGATGCCCGACGGTGCGATCGTGACCGACGGGCACAGGAACGTCGTCGAAATTAACGAAACCGGCGCGGAGCTCTTAGGAACCGAACGCCGTCGTGCGCTCGGCAGACCGCTTCGGGAACTCGTTCCCGACGACTCGCTCGTTCCATCGGGCGAGTCGGACCTGGACCACGGGCCGTTCAAGAGCCCCGATGACCAGCGGCTGTACGACGTGACCGGCACCGCCGTGACGGACATCCACGACCGAACGATCGGTCACGTCATCACGTTTCACGACATCAGCGAGCACGTCAGACAGCAACAGCGCCACGAGGTCCTGAACCGCGTCTTCCGTCACAACATCCGTACCGAAACCAACGTCATCAGCAGCTACGCCGAACTGCTCGCGGATACGGACACGCAGGGCGGTGCCGACGAGATCACCGAGAGCGCGCAACGGATCGAAGAACTGGCGAACAAAGCCCGCGAGATCATCGCGGTCTTCGAGCGGGCCCGAGAGTCGACCGAAGCCGTGGCGCTCGAGTCGCTTCTCGACGATAGCATCGAACCCGTTCGTGACGAGTACCCGGACGCGCGCATCGAGCGCGAGTCAGCTGACGGCCTCTACGTCGCCGGCGTCCTCGAGCCGGTCTTCGCGAACCTCGTCGAAAACGGCGTCGAGCACAACCCGGATCCGAATCCGACCGTCCGGATCCGCGTCGAGACCGACGACGACTGGGTCCGCGTCCGGATCGCGGACGACGGTCCCGGAATCGATGTCACCGAACGATCGACGCTGGAACGCGGCACCGAAACCCCGCTGGAACACGGGAGCGGGCTCGGCCTCTGGTTGGCCAAGTGGGGGGCCGAGATCGCCGACGGCTCGGTGGTTTTCGAAGCGAACGAACCGACCGGATCGGTCGTCACCGTCGAGGTGCCGCTGTTGTCCTCCGCCGACACCGAAGAGACGCGAACCGCGTCGGGCGAACTCGCGCCGTAACCTCGCGCGGGCTACCCGTTCGACACCCGCGTCGACTCGAGCGAGCCGGTATCGACCCACTCGAAGCCGGACCGCTCGGCGGCCGCCGTCGCGTCGGGGACCTCGACGGGACGACAGCCGTCGGCGAACTCGATGCGAACCTCGTCGGGTTCGGCGGCCGGCAGCGCCGGCAGAAAGTCGTCGTCGGCGAGGAGCCCTCGAACGGAGACGGCTCCGCCCGCGTCGAGGGCCGCCCCGAGCGCGCGGAACCGGTCGTCCTCGGACTGGCCCTCGAGGCCCGCCCCAAACGCGTCGTTCGCGACGCGCGCCGTCGGGCTGGATCCGGAGAGCGTGCCGAACTCGGGCTGTCGGTCCTCCTCGCTCGAGCCGAGAGGCGAGCGTTCGCGCTCCCGCTGGGGAGTACCGTCTTCGATCGGCGCCGTATCGTCGCCGTCCGTTCGCGAGACGGTCGGCGTTCCCCGCAGTTCGAAGCCGTCGTGCTCGGCCGCGGGGGACGATTTCGCCGGTGCGGTCCCCGGACCGTGCGAGACGCCATCTGGCTCCGATCCCGATTCGGGCCCCGCGGTCGGCTCGGCCTCGTCGATGAGCGACGCGACGGCCGCGCTCGATATCGATCGCTGGGGTGCCGGTTCGAGCGCCCACGGCGGCCACGGCTCCCCCTCGCTCGAGTCGCCCCCGCCCCGTCCGGACGGATCGTCGGTCGACGCCGCCCGGACGTACGCCTCGAGATCGTACTCGGGGAGCAGCGGTCGATCGACGGCCTCGATTCGGGGCCCGTAGCGGTCGCGGAGCCGCTCGAGTTCGCTCGTCTCGATCAGCGCGGCTCGCCAGCGGTCGACGCCCGACGAGAGGAGGACGAACCGCGCGTCGGTCGCCGCGAGTACGTCCTCGTTGATCGCCCACAGGACGGCGGGGAGGTTGTCGCTCCCGAGTGGCGTTTCGGGGTAGGAGATCGACGTTTCGAGCCGTCGCCCGCGGGGGTCGGTCGCAGTGAGTTCGACGCCGGTCCGCGTGTGCGTGACGGTGAGCGACCAGCCGATCGCCCCGAAAACGGCGACGAGTTCCGACTCAAGGTCGGCCGCCGAGTACCGGGCCGGACAGGCGAGACCGCGGTCGCTCCGCGTAATCGTCCGTCGCAGTACCGTCGTTCGGTCGACTCCCGCCGCGAGCGCCTCGGCGAGCGCTCCCTCGAGGGTATCGTCGTCGTGTTCGCGGCCGATATCCGCCGGCGTGACGCCGAACGCACCGAGGACGTCGGCAGGGACCAGCAGGTCGTCGGTCGATACGTGGCGGGAGGGGGCCATCGATACCTCCGGCTTCCACGAACGCCCGTATATATCTTCGTCAGACGCCAAAACGTATCTCCGGCCCCCCCTCGCAAAAACGGCGGTCCGAACGGACTCGCGCCCTCAGCGACGCCGCGGCGACTCGAGTTCGATATCCGTCCGCTCGAGCAGGTCTTCGACCTCTTCGCGTTTCTCCTGGTGTTCCTCGAGGAACTCCCGCATCAACTGCGCCGCTTGCTCCTTGCAGTCGCCACAGAGGCGCTCGCCGCCGACGCACTCGTCGTAGACGCGTTTCGCGAACTCGTCGTCGTCACCGGACAGCAGGTAGGCGTACAGTTCGTAGACGGGACACTCGTCGGCTCGGCCCCCCTTCTCGCGCTGTTCCTCGGCGGTCTCGCGGCCGCCGGTGGTCGCCGCCTTCACCTTGTCGTAGCCGTCCTCGGGGTCGTCCAGCAGCGAGATGTGGGAGGCCGGGATCGACGAGGACATCTTGCCGCCGGTCAGCCCGGTCATGAAGCGGTGGTAGATCGACGAGGGCGGTTGAAAGCCGTGGCCGCCGTTGTCGACTTCGATCTCGCGGGCGAGTTCCTCGGCTTCCTCGCGGTCGATCTCGAAGGCATCGACGTGACTCTCGTATACCCGCTTCTCGCCGTCGATGGCGTCGATCAGCGCGTCGAAGGCCTCGTCGGTCGCCCGCCGGTCGAAAAAGCGGGTGCGCGGCCGGACCGGCTCCATGCCGGCCTCCTCGAGTTTCGTCAGGACCGAACTCAGCGTGTCGGCGTCGACTGCGAGTTCGGACAGCGGCGTCTCCTCGATCGCCTCGGCGACGTGGACACAGCGGAGGCTGTCGTCGTCGAAGTCGGCGGGATCGAGCCGGTCGTAGAAGTCGGCGACCAGGTCGCGTTCCGCGGGCTCGAGTTCGAAGCTGGCGTACGCTTCGCTCACCTTGAAGAAGCGCATCCGCTCGGCGAGGTCGCGGGCCAGCCGGACGTGGGGGTCCTGGTCCGGGCCGACGGGGATGACCGTCGGTTTGGGCTCCTCGAGTTGCGGGTAGAGGATGTCGGCCATCTGGGTGACGACCGATTGCATGTGCGAGACGTCGGTCTCGCCGTCGAAGCCGTAGATCGCCTGAAGCTCCGAAAAGTTGGCCTCAGCGCCGAGTTCGAAGGCCAGATCCTGTAGCTCGCGGTTGGTCGACTGCCGATAGAGCGTCCCCTCCTCGGGATCGAAGCCGAGCGCGAGCAGGGACAGCAGGTAGTCTCGGGAGTGTTCGTCGATCTCTTCCCACGACATCCCGCGTGCGGAGTTGGCCTCGAGGTCGGCGATCAGCGCGTAGGCGTCCGCTCCCTGCTGTTGGTGCCAGATGATCTCGTCGAAGACCAGCTTGTGGCCGATGTGTGGGTCGCCGGTGGGCATAAAGCCCGAGAGGACGGCCGCGGGCTCGTCGTTTCGCAGCGCCTCGGCGACCGGTCGGTAGTCGCGGTGGCCGAAGATGACGCCACGGCGCATCAGGTAGTGAGGGTTTGGCACCTCCTCTAAGACCTCGTCGAACTCCTCGATGCCGAACTCCTCGAACAACTTGCGGTAGTCGGAGACGGACGAGGAACCCCAGGGGTCCAGCGCGACATCGTCTGCGCCTGCAGCGCCGCCATCTGGCAGCGGTTCCCCGGTCGTCGGTTCCCCTGACTCGGACTCCTCGAGTGGGTCGTCTCCGGTCATTAGCTGTCCCTTGCCGCGCCAGCGCGCAAAAGCCTTCGGCTTCGCCGCCGCCGAAATCTTCGGTCCGCGAGCGTTGATATCCCGCCGGCGCGTACCGAGGGGCGATGTACGTCGAACTGTTCGGGAGCGAACTGACGATCGACGAATCGCGGATCGACGCCGATTCGGAGACGATTCGCGAGCAAATAGGGGAGTACGAGACCGGCGAGCGGCGGGCGTTCGACCTCGAGATCGCGTACCCCGACGGCTTCACGGGAGCCGTCATGCGGGCGATGACGGAGATTCCGGCTGGCGAGACGCGAACGTACGGCGAGATCGCGAGGACCCTCGAGAGCGCGCCGGTCGCGGTCGGACAGGCCTGCGGCCGCAACCCGGTCCCGTTGATCGTCCCCTGTCACCGGATCGTCGGCGTCGACTCCCTCGTCGGCTACGGCGGCGGGCTCGAGCTGAAACGGCAGTTGCTTGAGCACGAGGGCGCGGCGATTCCCGGCGAGCCGTAGCAGGTCGCTGCCCGAACGGTCTCCGCGCCGTACCTGTTATATTCCGTCCGGCTGATACAGCGAGCATGACCGGGTTTCCCATCCTGACGGACGGCGACGTATACTCCCAGTTCGACTACGAGCAGGTCGTCGACGCCATGCGGGCGGCGTTCGCCGAACGAGCCGCGGGCACGCTCGAGGCCCCGCCGCGTTGGCGGGTCGACGCCGGCGAGGGGGACATCGTATTCACCGCCGGCTCCGCGACCGGGCCGGCGAACGCGACCGGCTTCCGCGTCTACACGACGCATTCCGGATCCGACGACGGGCTCACTGAGCTCGTGGCGGTCTTCGATGCGACGACCGGCGCGTTCGAGGGCCTCATCGCGGGTTACGCCGTCGGCGGCCTCCGAACCGGCGGCATCGGCGGCGTCGCGATCGACACGCTCGCTCGCGAGGACAGCGAGACGCTCGGCGTGCTCGGGACGGGCTTTCAGGCTCGAGCGCAGGTCGGCGCGGCGTGTGCGGCCCGCGACTTCGCGGAGGTGCTGGTCCACAGCCCGACCGCGGAGAGCCGCGAGTCGTTCGCCGAGACGGCGGACGGCGAGGTCGAGCCGCCCGTCCGCGCGGTCGATGACCCCGAACCGGTCGTTCGCGAAGCCGACGCGCTCGTCTGTGCGACGAACAGCGAGGAACCGGTTTTCGACCCCGACTGGCTCG
Organism: Natrinema marinum; assembly: GCF_024296685.1. Lineage (NCBI taxonomy): Archaea > Methanobacteriati > Methanobacteriota > Halobacteria > Halobacteriales > Natrialbaceae > Natrinema > Natrinema marinum. Next base: position 3,148,810 of record NZ_CP100763.1, read on the forward strand.
AGGACGGCACTCACGTCACGACGATCGGCCCGCGATTCGAGGACGCTCACGAACTCCCGCTCGAAGTCGTCGGCCGCGCCGATGTGATCGCGACCGACTCGCTCCCGCAGGTCGACGCCTACGACCGGCCGTACGTGGCCTCCGGCGCGGACCGCGAGCGGATGGTCGAACTCGCCGCGGTGCTCGAGGACTCCGACCACGGCCGGCAGCACACCGATGATGTCACGCTGTTTTGCTCGGTCGGGCTGGCCGGAACAGAGGTCGTGCTCGGACGCGAGTTCCTCGAGCGGTTCGCGTGATCACGTAACTGGGCAGCACGACGGGAGCGCCCGATTCACGCCGATCGATCCGCTATCGCCCGTAACTCCTCGAGTCGGTCGACCGGCGCGATAGCGGCGAGGACGACCGCCGCGAAGACGGACTCCGCGTCCGGCTGGGGGACGTGGCCGCCGAGCGTTCGTGCCCCGTCGGTGGCGTCTTCGAGCGTGCGCCGTCCGTCGGCGATCGCCTGCCGGTCGAGCCAGGCCGGCGGGCCGCCGACGAGCAGCATGGCCCGCTCGGCGGCCTCGGGTTCGCACTCGAGCGTGAGCTTGCCGTGGATTCCCTTCCGAACGACGGTCTCGACGGCGCTGACCGCGCTGGTCCGGTCGACGGTCTCCTCCGTCGAAAACAGTCCCAGCCCGAAGCGCGAGCCGCCGGTGTCGACGTCCTGCTCGGCGTACCCGATCGTCACGATGTCTGTCGTGCTCCCCACGACGCGGCCGATGTCGTCCGCGTCGATGCCCCGTTCGCCGCCCTCGTCGCTCGGTTCGGTGGCGCCGAAGACGGCCGCGATCCGCGTCGCCAGTTCCCGGTTGCACCGATCGCGGCCCTCGGCGAGGCGCTCGCCGGTGCGGAGCCACCGCTCGTTGTCGAAACAGAGGACGGCGTCGGCGCGTCCGTCGAGTCGCTCGAGCGCGTCGACGGCGTTGGCCGGAGCGTGCGGTCGCGGTGGCGTTGCCGGCGCGTCGGGGTCGACGGCGGGTCCGGCTGCTTGCGGTCGGCGATCGGTCCCGCCGGGACCGCCGTCGGACCCGAACTCGCCGTCTGCCGGGAGCGTCCCGAGGACGTACACCGGCGCGTCGTACCGTCGTTGCAGCGTCGCGACCAGCGGGGGGACCGTTCCGCCGCCGGTCGCCCCGCCGAGGCCGACCGCGACGAGGATCGCGTCCGCGGCCGCCGGTGTTCCCCGATCCAGCACGTCGACGAGTTCGTCGGCGCGCTCTCGTCCGAGCTCGAGGCCGCGTTCTAGGTCGTCGTCGAGGTCGATATCGCCATCCGGTCCGTACCGATATCGGTGGGACTCCGATACGTCGGTGAGTGCCGCCAGCGCGTCGCCGTCGGTATCGAACGCGAAGACGTCGGAAACGAACGAGTCGGCCGCGGGCCCCGTGGTCCCGACCGCCGACGCGATCCGACAGCCCGCGCCCCCGACGCCGATCACCGCGAGTTGCATACCCCCATGCTCTCGCCTCGCCCCTTTTGTGTTTCCCTCGCAGAGAAGGATTCTAGTCGGCGGCGGGACGCATTTTCGGGGAGACGCATCGTGTCAGGGCGTCAGCCGCTCGAGCGACCACCACTCGATTCCACCGGCCGCGCCGCTAGTATCGTCGCTCACGAGCGCGAACACCATCGTCTTCCGGACGCCGTGGGCGAGCCGCACGTCGAGCGCGAGGTCGCGCGGCTCGAAGACGTACTTGGCTGGGTGGACGCGAACGAGCAGTTCGGAGTGCCCGAGGTCGTCGACGGACTCCACGTCGGCATACGTTCGGAAGTCGGCGCCGAACTTGTACCCCGTCTTGGGGACGACGCCGCGCTCGCGGAGTTCGGTATAGACCGTCAGTCGCCGCTCGAACCGCTCGCCCTCGACCTCTCGGCCCCGCTCGCGGACCGTTTCGGCTTCGAGCGCGAGCGCCCCTCGCTCGGCGAGGTAGGCCGCCTCGAGCAGGGAACACTGGAGCGTCGGCTCGTCGTACTCCCGCCCCTCGAGGGGCTGGCCGTAGAACGATTCCTCGTAGAGTTCGAGCGGGGGCTCCCAGACGACGACCCGATCGGCCAGCAGATCGGCCTCGCAGTGCTCGGGGAGCCCGCCCTCGCGTCTCGAGGTGCCCGTCGGGTCCCGCCGTTTCACTTCGAAGTAGGTAATCTCGCTCTCCTCGTCGACGACCGCGAGCACGCCCTCGCGGAGTTCGGCGGCCGGCACGTCGGTCCGCTCGCCGATCACTCGCAGCGCGTAGGCGATCTCACCGTCGCCGGGCCCTTTCCCGCGCGGGAACACCGCGAAGTCGGCCTCGCCGCCCGGCGGCTCCGAGAGCCACGGCTCGGCGGCCGGCGAGAGGTAGAAGCCGCGCTCGCGCAGGTCCGCGTAAACCAGAAACCGCACGCCGAAGCGCTCGCCCGGCTCGCGGGCCACGAACTCCCGGAACTCGAGGCGGTCGCCGTCGCTGCCGACGACCGCCTCGAGGTCCCCCCGATACAGCAGGTGGGCCGCCTCGACGGGCGCGAGGGCGATCTCGTTGCCGGAGAGCGGGTAGCCGTAGCCCCGCGAATCGTGATACCGCTGGCGCGCGTCGCCGCCCACGCGGACGACGCCGTCGTCGAACCGCCCCTCGAGTGCCATAGCCGGCTGTTGGCCGGCCGTGACTAAGTGGCTGCGGATCGATCCTCCTTCACTGATTGTGAGCGAGAGGTTGCTTCAGATTCGACTGCTACGAAAGCCCCTGCCTCGCTCCGGTCGCAGGACTCGCTGTGGTCCTCGCCTCACTTCGTTCGGCTGCGGTCCTTGCGTCGTCCGGCTTCCCGGAGCGAGGCAGCCCCTTTCAGTCCCACCCACCGCAGCGGCTGGTCGGGCGGCTATCGCGTGGTGACTGGTCTGACGGCTGTTGCGTGGTGGTCGCTCGGCCTCGAGCGAACCGTCAGTCGTCGGCCGCGGGGTCGGCCTTGAGCGCTCCCGCTCCCTCGAGCGCGCGGTCACAGGTCGCGTCGAGACAGCGGATGCCGCTTCCGGTTTCGAAGGTCGGCAGGCCACAGTCGCACTCGCCGTCGACGACGCCGGCCGGGACGGCGAAGCCGGCCTCGCAGTGGGGGTAGTGTTCGCAGCCGGCGATGAGGCCGCCGCGCCGAAGGATTCGGAGGTCGCCGTCACAGTCCGGTTCGGGGCAGTCCCACTCGCGGTCGAAGGCCTGTTTGACCGCCGCGTCGAGGGACTCACAGGCTCGGTCGAGGCAGACGTTGAAGGCGAGGCCGCGTTCGACGCGCATTTTCGGGAGCCCGCAGTCGCACGCACAGTGGTCGTCGCGGATCGTCGCATCCGCCGGGATACCGTAGCGGTCGCCACAGGCGACACAGTGAACGCCGCTCGAGCGAACGAGCGCGCCGCCGCAGTCCGGGCAGTCGCCGACGGGCGTGCCGGCCGCGGAGGTGGGGTAGTGAGCGAAGCCGTCCTGCTCGTGGGCGGCGATCCGCAGCGTCTGGGTGTCCTTTTTTGCGACGAGGGTGAAATCGCCCGTGCGGTCGCTCGAGACGCTGTCGGCGCGGGTGAGCCACGCGACGGGCTGATAGCCGTCGGTGTCGTGGACCAACACGGTGTTGTCGGGTTTGACGATCGTCGTCACTCGGCCGCGGTACTCCGCTCGCTCGCTGTTCTCGGCGATGACGGTACAGTCGCCCGCCAGCACGCGAATCGCGTCGTCGATCATAGGGTCGTTGGCCGCGGTTTCGTATTTAAATCCACGGCCGTCCGACGGTGCCCCGCCGCGCCTGTCGTTCGACGCGATCAGTCGATGGCGATGTAGGTTCGCGTCGTCCCGACGCCCTCGAGCGGCCGGATCGCCGACGTCATCGTCTCGAGCACGTCGTGGGGCGTCTCGCCTTCTAGTTCGATCATTACGTCGAAGTCGCCCGCGATGACGTGCACGTCGACGACGCTCTCGATGTCTGCGAGGGCGTCGCATACCGATTCGGCCGTATCGGTCGCGGTATCGACCGTCGCATACGCGTAGACCATTTCGCGAGGCTTCGACACCGAGTGGCAAAAAACGAGAGTGCGCCTTTCCCGGTCGATGCGAACGCGTGGTCCCGGCCACCGGCCGCGCCGGAGGTGCTGTCCTCCTATTCGGCAGTGGAATCCGACTCGGTACCGCCGCTGCTCGATCCCGTTGCCGTCCCGTTCTCTGCGCTCGCAGCGGGACCGCCGCGCCGATTCTCGCCAGCGACCGGATCTCCGGGCTCGCGGTCGCTTCCGAACGACCGGCCGACATCGTCGCCGGCGACCGAACGAGCGATCGCCGCGGTCTCCGGACCGCCGAGCCCTCCGGCGCGGTCGCGCAGCGATCGGATCGACTCGAGATCGACGCCGCGGTCGGCCAGCGCGCGCTCGGGCAACTCGGCTGCAGTGCGCTCGAGCGCCGCGGCCTGGCGCTCGACGGCCCCGATCCGTGCGACGGTCGTCGCGACCTCCGCGCGATAGCGGTCCTCGCCGAGCTCGCCGGCCGCCCGCGATTCGTTCAGCGATTCCAGTCTCGCTTCGAGGCGCTCGAGGCGCGCGCTGGTCGCCGCGAGTTGGTCGTCGACGATGGCCGCTTTCGTCTCGTTCGTCTCCGCGTTCGCGATTCTGACGCTGTACGTCCGTTCCGAGAGCTCGCCGCCGACGTCGGCGTTCTGGACGCCGACCGCGGCGGCGAACTGGGCGCCGGGCTCGATCGAGTCGTTCCCCGCGGCGTCGGCATCCGACTGCGCGGTTCCGTTCGAGACGACGCTCGCCGCGGCGAGGGGGACCGCGACCGCTGCGGCGACGAGTAGCGCTGCCAGCGTGATCGTCGTGGTTCGGTTCATTGGATATCGTATTCGGTCGGTGTTGTATACTCGAGGCGATGACTTGGCTTCAGCGACGGTCAACGCCGTTTAACGCCGTTTTCGATTCGTTGCCGTCTGTCGATTTCGTCGGTTTGGTCCCGTCTAGCTCGTCGCGTCTGCGCGTTCGCGTCATTCCGTTCGTTCGCTACCGGCATCCGCGCAGGTATCCGCGACGAGGTCCTCGTCCGCGTCGGGCAGCGAGAGGACGTTTTCGCGCCCCAGTCGGAACGACTCGAGCCGTCCCTCCTCGCGGAGCCCGCTGACGACCTTGCTCGTCTTCGCGTCGGTCCAGTCGAGTTCATCGACGACCGCCTGCTGTTTCATCCGGCCGCCGCGCTCCCTGACGAGGCGGAGGACCTGCTCTTCGTTACTGAGCAGTTCCGGATCCGGAGCGCCGGTTGCGTCGGCGTCCGACCCCTCGGCACCCGCCGTCGTCGACGGCGGGGATTCGGGCTCGGGCCGATCGGATCGAGTCGACTCGCTGTCGGAGGCCGAGCCGGGATCGGCCTCCTCGCCGTCGGATCGCTCCGTACGACGCGTGTAGTACCACCAGCCGGCGGCCCCGCCGAGCACGGCGGCCGCGATCGCTGCGAACACCGCCGCCGGCGGCCCCGATCCCGCAGCGGTAACGACGACGCGGGGCTCCCCGGAGACGAAGTCGGTCTGGCCGCCGCGCCAGAGCACGGCTCCGTCGCGTTCCTCGTCCGGCTCCGGCGCGACCGACGCTCGCTCGTAGCCCTCGGGCCACGCGATCAACAGCCGCGTCCCGTCGTCGAGGTAGAGCCCCTCGAGCGCGTCGCCCGCGCGCAGTTCGTCGCCCTCGACGGCGGCGAAGCCGCGCCAGCGGAAGGTGTACCTGACGACGCCGTACTCGCGCGCGAACGACTGTCGATCCGTCTCCACCGCGAAGCCGTCGGCGGCCATCTTGCGGCCCGTCGCGTTGCTCGCCGTCGAAACCGTGTCACGCATTCGGTCGGCGAACGTCTGCGTGTGATTGGCCGGATCGTCCCGGATGTCGTCTCGCAGCGACTCGAACGCCGCCGTGCTCTCGTTGTCGTCTAAACGCATCCAGAACTCGATCGTCCACTCGGCGGTCCCGTTCGGCCGGAGCGCGACGTTCATTCGAACCTCGTCCGCGTCGATCTGATCCTGTTGGAGCGCGAACGGAGACGCCCTCGTGTGGTCGGAGTCGACGGGGGACGCACCGGTCGCGGCCGCGATCGGGCCGACGCTGACGAGCAGCGCCGCGACCACTGCGACCGTTACGCCGACGCGAACGTTCATATCGCTCGATGCTCGTGCCGTCGCTTAAACCACACGAAACGCTCGATTCGTGGACGTTCGTTGTCAGTAGCGGTCGACCTGCGGCCGGTCGAAAAATTCGGTTTGCAGCGCGAGAAGCGTAACGGAGGGCTTGAGTCAGAAGCGTCAGCGGGACTGTGTCAGGCTCCCGGCACGCCGAGTGCCGAGACCGAGCCGATACCGACCAGTTCGAGAGCGGCGAGGGCGACGACCGCGGCCGCCCAGGCGGCGACACCGACCGCCGCGGACCGCGGCCAGCCGAGCCGGTAGCGCCACTTGAGGACCGCGACCCACGCGACGATCGCCAGCACTCCGCCGAGCAGCGGTATCGGCTCGAGGAGCGCCCAGACCAGCGCGCCACACAGCGCGGTCAGGACCGCGTGGGCGTAGTCGCGGGCGTCGGCGACGACGTGCGTGCCGGCGTGGACGGCGGCGCCGCCGATCAGCAGGCTCACGGCGAACGCCAGCAGTCGGTCTTCGAGGCCGATCGGCGTCGGCGGAGCGGGTGCGGGCATGGGTCAGTTACGCGGTCTGCTCGTCGGTTTCGGTCGACTCGGCCGTCCCATCGGCACCCGCGTCATCGCTCGTCGCGGACTGCTCGCTGCCGTCGCTGCCGTCGTCACTCCCGTCGCCGGAGACGATGTCGCTGACGGCGTCTCCGAGCGAGCCGGTCAGGTCGCCCTCGAGGAACGACGAGATCCGGTCGTGGATCTCTGAGACGTGGTCGGGCACCTGCTCGGGGAGGTCGGTGGGAACGCGGTCGACCGGGTTCTCCGGAACGCGGTCCGAGACCGCGTCGGGCACCTGTGCGGGGAGGTCGATTGCCGGGCCCCGTTCACCTGCGTTCTCCGCGCCGTCGGCGGCAGCGCTGCCGTTTTCGGTTCGGGAGTCGCTGTCGTTCGCGTGTCGCGCGTCGCTGTGGTTCGCGTGCTGTTCGGCGTCGGTCGAGTTCGCGTCGACGGTCGCGGGTGCGTTGCCGGGAGCTGCGGCGGCGAAGCCGGTCGCGGCGACCAGCAGCGCGCACACAGCTGCGATCAGTGTCGTTCGTTTCATAGCTCGCAGTCGGTCCTGGGTCGCCGGATCGACTTGAAGGGGGGCAGCCGTGACCTCGGTTTGCTTCCGTTTGCGGCCATTTGACGGACGTTTGAACGGGTTTGTGGCCGGTTTGGTGCGCATCGACGGCGGCTCGCGGCCAGGGCGAACCGACCCCTGTCGCTGCGGTGCGAACCCGGGCGCGGCCGACGCTGCGCGCGCCTCGTCCGCGCCCTCGAGTCCGCGCTGATCTGCCCTCGAGCCCGGACCCCGATCGCCGAGCGCTGACGACCGGCAGCGCGGGGACACAACGGATATGAGCCGGCTCGGCGATCGCTACGGTATGGTCACGACTGCCGAAATCGTGCTGTTCGACGGCTTCGACGAACTCGACGCGATCGGCCCCTACGAGGTCCTCGAGAACGGATCGCAGGCCGGTGCGGCCCTCGAGACGCGGCTGGTCACGCTCGAGGAACCGCGGAACGACGAACTCGTGACGGCGAGTCACGGCCTTCGCGTGGAATCTGAGGGAACGCTCGGCGAGCCGGATCTCCTGCTCGTTCCCGGCGGCGGCTGGACCAGCGAGGACGCCGGCGTCCGAGCCGCGGTCGAGGACAGCCCGCTGCCCGCGGCCGTCGAAAAGCGCCACATCGCGGGCACGACGGTCGCCTCGGTCTGTACCGGCGCGATGGTGCTCGCCGAGGCGGGGCTGCTCGAGGGCCGGCCCGCGACCACCCACGCTGTCGCGCGGGACGACCTCGCGGCCGCCGGCGCGGATCTCGCCGACGCGCGCGTCGTCGACGACGGCGGTATCCTCACCGCCGGCGGGGTCACCTCGGGGATCGATCTGGCGCTGTGGCTGCTCGAGCGCGAGTTCGGCGCGGACGTGGCCGACGCGGTCGCGACGGGGATGGAGTACGAGCGACGTGGCGAGGTCGTCGCGTGACCGTCGTCGAACGCCGACGCGGCCGAGTCCCGCTGCCGCGTGCCAAACGGCTATACGCGGCCGTCGAATAGCCCGACGCACATGCCTGCTGTGCTGTTCGATATGGACGGCGTGCTCGTCGACAGCGAGGACTACTGGGTCGACTTCCAGCGCGAGGATCTCCTCCCCGAGGCCGTCCCCGACGAGACCGTCGATCTCGCCGAGACGAGCGGGATGAACTTCCGCGAGATTTACGACTACCTCGAGGCCGAGTACGGCACCGCGATCAGCCGCGAAGAGTGGATCCGGCGGTTCGACGAGGCTGCCGAGGGGATCTATACCGAGCGCGCCGACGCGCTCGACGGCCTCCACGATCTGCTGGCCGACCTCGAGGACCGCGGCGTCGCGACGGCGCTGGTCTCTTCCTCACCGCACGACTGGATCGAGATGGTCCTCGAGCGCTTCGACCTCGAGGGCGCGTTCGACCGGGTCATCAGCGCCGACGATATCGACGCCGCGAGCAAGCCTGCGCCCGATGTCTTCGAGTACGCGGCCGACGAACTCGGCGTTTCGACCGAGGAGTGTGTCGTGGTCGAGGACTCGGAAAACGGGATCGAAGCGGGCGCTCGAGCGGGTGCGATCGTCGTCGCCTACCGGATCGACGCCCACGGCGATATCGATCGCTCGCCGGCCGACGAGGTCGTAGACTCGCCCGCGGAGCTTCGAGAGGCCGTGCTCGAACTGGTCGAACGGGCGTAGCGGGTCGCCGTCTCTCCGCGGCGCTATCGCACGTCGACCGTCCGGCTCGCCTCGATCGGCAACAGCGGCTCTTCGGGGAAGGCCACGCTGACGGTAAACTCGAGTTCAGCCGCGTCGGCACCGAAGACGCCGATCGGGAGGGTCTCGGCGTCGCGCAGGTAGGTGTTCGTGCTCGTCATCTCCACGCCGTTGACGGTCACGCGAATCCCGGCGCGGGCCGGTTCCCCGACGTTTCGTACCGTGACCTCGCAGACGTCGTTTTCCCCCGTCGCGATCGAGTCGGGGAACTGTCCCCACTCGAGGTCGATCGAGGGCAGCGATTGGGCGCCCTCGTAGACGCGCTCGGCGACGCCCTCCGAGAGCCCGGCGTCGACGAGGCCCGTGACGCCCGCGCCGACGATGTCGCCGGGGGTCGCCAGTCCCTCTTTGGCGAGTTTGCTCGCTCGGCCTGGCCCGACGCCGTCGATGGCGGTCAGCCCGACCGCGTCCTCGGCGACGCCGTTCTCGATGCGGGCCTCGACCCGGCGCGCGAGGTTCGCGGCGTGGGGGCCCACGAACCGGTCGAGGAAGGCCCCGAGCGCCGAGAGGAGCCGCGTCGCGTTCTGCCGGATGACCCAGGCGTCGCTGCGCAGTTCCGCCGGCGTGGAGCCGCTGGCCGCCCCGCGGAGGATCGCGAGTACTTTCCGCTCGCCCGCGTCGAGATCCGTCGTCTCCTCGCCGACCAACACGGCGTTGACCGCCTCGCGCTCGTCCTGACGGGCCGAGACCGAGTCGAACTCCTCGGCGGTCGCGACCGCCTCGAGGACGTCGCCGGTCGTGAGCGTCGCTTCGTCTTCCGCGATGCGATCGCACAGCGCGGCGAAGCGGGCCGCGGTGTCGAGGCGCAGGTAGTACTTGGAGGTCAGGACGCCCCGCGGCGTGGCCTCGATCGAGAGGTCTTCGCCGGTCTCGACGAACCCGCGGTCGACCAGCCCCTCGAGGCAGTCGCGGACCCGCTGGCGCAGGTTCGGGAAGTCGTAGTCGTCGGGTTTCGACTGGCCGCGGACGTAGTAGAACGTCGTCTCGAGCCAGTCCATCACGTCCTCGAGATCGGTGATGGTCCCCATCGCGATCTCGGCGTTGAGGTGGGTCTCTAAGCTCTCGGCGAGGCGGGACTCGATCTCCTTGCCGTCCCGGAGCAGCCGCCGGTACTTATCCGCCTCGGCCGAGTCACAGACGACCCAGCCGTAGCCGACGTCGTCGTAGCCCGGGCGACCCGCGCGACCGAGCATCTGGAGCACGTCCAGCGGACTCATATCGACCTCGCCCTCGAGCGGGTCGTGGAGCTTCGTATCGCGGATCACCACGCAGCGGGCGGGCAGGTTGACGCCCCAGGCCAGCGTCGAGGTCGAGAAGAGCAGTTCGACGTGGCCCGCTTTGAACCACTCCTCGATGAGGTCACGGTCGTTCTTCGAGAGCCCAGCGTGGTGGAAGGCGACGCCGTCTAACACCGAGTTCCGCAGCGTGTCGTTCTCGAGTTCCTTCGATTCAGTATGGAAATCGTAGTCGCCGCGAGCGCCCATCGGGATATCGCGCTCGGCGATCTCGTCTCTGGCCTTCTTGGCGGCGCGGACGGTGTCCTGGCGCGAGGAGACGAACACCAGCGACTGGCCGTCTTCTCGGAGGTGGGGTTCGGCGAGGTCGAGCGCCCGATAGAGGCGGCGGTACTTGTCCGCGAAGGAGTTCTCGCCGTGCGTGTAGGTCTTGACGCCGGCGTTGAGTTCGACGGGGCGGTACTCCTCGCCGAACTCGAAGGTGTTCGCCGCCGGGGCGTCGAGCCACGCCGCCACGTCGTCGACGTTGGGCATCGTGGCCGACAGCGCGACGATACGGGGTTCACAGAGCCGCCGCAGCCGGGAGATCGTCACCTCGAGCACCGAGCCCCGGCGGTCGGCGTCTAACAGGTGGACCTCGTCGATGACGCAGACGTCGATGTCGGTGACGAAGTCGTAGCGTCTCGAGTCGTGTTTGCGGGTCGCCGAGTCGAGTTTTTCGGGGGTCATCACGAGGATGTCTGCCCGACGCGCGCGCCGCGGGTTCAGGTCGCGCTCGCCGGTGACGACGTAGACGGAGTAATCCAGCCCCTCGAAGCGGTCCCAGTCGTCTTCCTTCTCGTTGGTCAGCGCCCGCATCGGCGCGATAAACAGCGCCGTCCCACCCTCGGCCAGCGTCTTACAGATCGCCAGTTCGGCGAGCGCGGTCTTCCCCGAGGCCGTCGGTGCGCTCGCGACCACGTTCTCCTCGGTCTCGAGCAGTGCGGGCACGGCCTCGCGTTGCATCCGGTTGAACTCCTCGAAGGCAAAGGCGTCGGCGAATTCGGGGAGAACCTCGGCGACCTCCATCACACGGAAACGGGGGGTGCCGGGTCAAAGGCGTTTCCCTCGAGTCCCGGCGCGTTCATCGTGTGCTCGTCGATCGCCGCGCACTCACCGCGTCGCGACCGCGATCGCGGCTGCGAGGACCGCGCCGGCGGTGGCGAACACGAGCGGGTACAGCACGCCGCCGAGGACGATAGCGGGGAGCGTCTCCGGGGCGGTCGAGGTGCTCGCTTCGATTCCGAACGCGGACCCGCTGGCGCTCGCCTCGGTGACGAACGCGCCGAGGCCCACGACCGCGCCGTAGCCGATCGTTACCGGCGCGCCGGCGACGACGGCCTCGCCGAGATCGGTCGCGTTCCATCGGACCGCCAGCAGGCCGCCGGCCGCGAGCAACACGAGCGGCGGGAGCACGAGCAGGCCAACGCCCGCGCTTTCCGACTGAGCGATGAGGTCGAGGGTGCTCGACCCGCCGAGCGAGCCGACCTGGCTGCTGGCCCGGACGTCGACCAGATGGGCCTCGTAGAAGTACCAGGCGACCCCCTTCCACGTCGCGACGTCGTCACCGAAGATATCGCGGACCTCGCCGCTGACGAGCAGGTAGGTCACGAGGTAGCCGACCGCGGCGGCCAGGACGCCGGCCCCGCACTCGCCGCGAGACTCGAGCGACGCGTCGCTGGGATCCGATCCGATGCGGACAGGTTCGAAGCCATTGTGTCGGCCTCGAATCACACTTGATCTTATGTGTCTTGTGGTCTGACCGCTATCCGTTCAAACGGTTGACCGATCGGGAGCGACGTTCTCGAGCTGGTCGCTGAGCCGGCTACTCGCTCGTTCGGGCTGGGGAACGCGTTCGAAGGTCAGCTCCGGGTCGCCCGACCCGGCGGTGTAGACGGTGAGGTCGCCGTAGCCCAAGAGGCGGCCGATCCCGCTCTGGCTGAGACTGGTGTTCTGGACGCGCTCGAGGCGGAACTGGGTGACGTCTCTCGAGACAACCCCTCGCTTCTTGTAGAGTTCCGAGGAGGTGATGACGTAGCGGGTGTTCGTCCAGACCAGGTAGCGCCCGAGCGCGATCGCCGCACCGACGACCGCGACGAGGACGCCGAGCAGGGTCAGGAGACCGACGCCGTCGGTCCCGCTCCAGCCGGCGACGAGCATCCCGGCGAGCGCGATCCCGACTCCGACCGGAAGTTTGCTCCCCATCGTGATTGGGTGGGGACGGCTCTCCCAGATGACGCTCTCGTCGTCGCTGATGTGGAACCAGTCGGGCGTCGAGCCAAAGGCCATCGGCCCCGCCTATTCCACACCTCTCCGTAAAGCTATCGGGGTAACGGGGTGGTTAATCCCGATACTGCGGAGAGTCAGGCGGACTAACGGCACAGCTCGATCGGCTCGATGCGGAGCCGGTGGGGCGGGCGCGAGGCGACGGAGGGTGGTCGGTCGCGACTAACGACCGACACGGTTTTTCACCGCAGGGCCCGAGACACGACTATGAGCCGCGCGCGAAAGCCCGACTGGCTGAAGAGTCGGCCGCCGTCGGGGCGGGAGTTCGCCGGCATCCGAGAGACGCTGCGCGAGCACGACCTCCACACCGTCTGCGAGGAGGCCAACTGCCCCAACCTCGGCGAGTGCTGGTCGGGACGGGCCGGTCCCGGCGGGGGCGGCGAGTCAGACACCGGCGGCGGGACGGCCACCTTCATGCTGCTGGGTGACCGCTGCTCTCGCGCCTGCAACTTCTGTGACGTCCGGACCGGCGGGATGGAGCCCCTCGACCCGGACGAGCCGGAAAACGTCGCGAGCGCCGTCGCCGAGATCGGGCTGGACTACGTCGTCCTCACGAGCGTCGACCGCGACGACCTCCCCGATCAGGGCGCGGGCCACTTCGCCGAGACGATCCGCGAGATCAAGGCCCGCCATCCCGGCATCCTCGTCGAAGTGCTGATTCCCGACTTTCGGGGCGAAGAACGGCTCGTCCGGAAGATCATCGACGCCGAACCCGACGTGATCGCCCACAACGTCGAGACCGTCGAGCGCCTGCAGTTTCCCGTCCGCGACCGCCGCGCCGGCTACGAGCAGAGCCTCTCGGTGCTCGAGCAGGTAGAGCGCGAATCGGAGATCTACACGAAGACCTCGATCATGCTCGGCCACGGCGAGTACGACCACGAGGTCTACCGCACGCTGGCCGATCTGCGCGAGCGCGGCGTCGACATCGTCACCCTCGGGCAGTATCTACGCCCTTCGCGGGATCACCTCGAGGTCCAGCGCTACGACCATCCGCACAAGTACGAGACGTGGCGACGCGTCGCCGAGGAGGAGTTAGGGTTCCTCTATTGTGCGAGCGGCCCGATGGTGCGCTCGTCGTACAAGGCCGGCGAACTGTTCGTCGACGCCGTGTTGCGAGAGGGCAAGACCGTTGCGGAAGCGAGGGCCGACGCGCACCGATCGGCGCCTCGACAGACCGAGTCCTGAGAGGCGGTCTTCGTTCGAACGACTTCGGTTCGGACTCGTTGTACTTCTCTTTCGTCCAGTCTCGCTTCTGAAATGGAGACAGAATACGACGGCCATCAAAAAATGCCTATTTTCGGCCGATCATGTCCAGTACTGTCGCGTATCGCCCGATAGTTCCACGGCTGTGAGGCAATACTCTCACCAATAGTAAACTATTTTGGGAAACTCCTTTACGGTGAGCGATAGTTTGGTAGTGTATGTACAGGTGGGTCTCCCCGTGAGTACGTTACAGCGCGATCCCGACGAGCGAGTACAGGTACTCGACGACGCCGGTCGGGTTCGCGAGGGTGCCGACGTGCCCGACCTCACCGAGGACGAACTCCTCGAGATGTACGAGCAGATGCGCCTCGTGCGTCGCTTCGACGAACGGGCCGTCAGCCTCCAGCGCCAGGGGCGGATGGGGACCTATCCGCCGCTGTCGGGCCAGGAGGGCGCACAGGTCGGCAGCGCCCACGCCTTAGACGCCGAGGACTGGGTGTTCCCCAGCTACCGCGAGCACGGCGTCGGGCTGGTTCGCGGGCTCTCCTTGGAGCGCACCCTGCTCTACTGGATGGGCCACGAGCAGGGCAACTACATCCCCGAGGACGTCAACATGTTCTCGGTCGCCGTCCCGATCGCGACCCAGATCCCCCATGCGACGGGCGCGGCCTGGGCGTCGAAGCTCAAAGGTGAGGAGAAGGCGTTCGTCTGTTACTTCGGCGACGGCGCGACTTCGGAGGGCGACTTCCACGAGGGGCTGAACTTCGCCGGCGTCTTCGATACGCCGAACGTCTTCTTCTGTAACAACAACCAGTGGGCCATCTCGGTGCCGCGCGAGCGCCAGACGGCGAGCGCAACCCTCGCTCAGAAGGCAACCGCGTACGGCTTCGAGGGGGTTCAGGTCGACGGGATGGATCCGCTCGCGGTGTACAAAGTCACCCGCGAGGCCGTCGAGAAGGCGAAAGATCCCGGCCCCGGCGAACTACGACCGACGCTGATCGAGGCTGTCCAGTACCGCTTTGGCGCGCACACGACCGCGGACGATCCCTCCGTCTACCGCGACGACGAGGAGGTCGAACGCTGGAAGGGGAAAGATCCGATCCCGCGCCTCGAGACCTACCTCCGGTCGAACGGGATCCTTGACGACGAGCGGGTCGATGCGATCGAATCGCGGATCGAGGACGACGTGGCCGACGCGATCGAGGCCGCGGAGTCGTCGGAACGTCCGGAGCCCGAAGAGATCTTCGCGCACGTCTACGAGGGGATGCCGCGACGGTTGCAAAAGCAACTCGAGTACTTCGAATCGATCCGCGAGGACCACGGCGACGACGCGCTTCTGGAGTGATACCATGGCAGCAAAATCACCCTCTGAGAGTCTCACGCTGGTACAGGCGGTACAGGACGGGTTGCAAACCGAAATGGAACGCGACGAGGACGTCGTGGTCATGGGCGAAGACGTCGGCCGGAACGGCGGCGTCTTCCGCGCGACCGAAGGGCTGTACGACGAGTTCGGCGAGAACCGGGTGATCGATACGCCTCTCGCCGAGTCCGGGATCGTCGGGACGGCGATCGGGATGGCCGCCTACGGCATGCGGCCGGTGCCCGAAATCCAGTTCATGGGCTTCATCTACCCCGCATTCGACCAGATCGTCTCGCACGCCGCGCGCTTGCGGACGCGCTCGCGTGGACGATTCACGTGCCCGCTGGTTATCCGCGCCCCCTACGGCGGCGGTATTCGCGCGCCCGAACACCACTCCGAGTCGACGGAGGCGATGTTCGTCCACCAGCCCGGACTGAAGGTCGTCATCCCGTCGACGCCGTACGATACCAAGGGGCTACTCACCAGCGCCATCCGGAGCCCGGACCCGGTGCTCTTCCTCGAGCCGAAGCTCATCTACCGGGCGTTCCGCGAGGAGGTACCCGAGGAATCCTACGAGGTGCCGATCGGCGAGGCGGCCGTCCGCCGCGAGGGGTCGGACATCTCGGTCTACACGTGGGGCGCGATGACCCGACCGACGCTCGAGGCCGCGGAGAACCTCGCCGAGGAGGGGATCGACGCGGAGGTCGTCGACCTGCGGACGGTCTCGCCGTTAGACGAGGAGACGATCGTCGACTCCTTCAAGAAGACGGGCCGCGCGGCCGTCGTCCACGAAGCTCCGAAGACGGGCGGACTGGGCGCGGAGATCACCGCCACCTTACAGGAGGAGGCGCTGCTCTACCAGGAAGCGCCGGTCGAGCGGATCACGGGCTTCGACACGCCCTTCCCGCTGTACGCGCTCGAGGACTACTACCTGCCCGAGGCGGCGCGCATCGAGGACGGCATCCGGGACGCGGTGGGGTTCTGAGATGGTCCGGGAGTTCGAACTGCCGGACGTCGGCGAGGGGGTCGCGGAGGGCGAACTGGTCTCGTGGCTGGTCGAGGCGGGCGACGCGGTCTCGGAGGACCAGCCGGTCGCCGAGGTCGAGACCGACAAGGCGCTCGTCGAAGTGCCCGCACCGGTCGACGGTACGGTGCGCGAACTACACGTCGAAGAGGGAGAGGTGGTGCCGGTCGGGACGGTGATCATCTCGTTCGACGTCGAAGGCGAGGAGAGCGAGGAGCGTGGCGCCTCGGAAAGCGCGAACGGCGAAGCCGTGAGCGAGGGCGAGGCGGAGCCGAGCGGACCGGCGGGCGGCGGCGACGAGTCGACCGCGGATTCCGGCGCGACGGGGTCCGATACCGAGACAGTCGCGCCGCCCGATGACCGAGTCTTCGCACCGCCCCGCGTCCGCCGGATGGCACGCGCGGAGGGGATCGACCTCTCTCGAATCGAGGGCAGCGGTCCCGGCGGTCGGATCACTGCGGCCGACGTTCGAGCAGCGGCGAGCGCCGCGGTCGACGACGCGGCGGCTCAGTCCCGGCCGCAGACTGTGGAGTCCGGTGTGGTTGACTCTGGCTCGGCCGACTCGAGCGAGGCCGCTGCCGGCAAAGACACCGCTACGGGCGCGAGCGCCGATGCCGAGGCGGCCTCGAGGCCGCAGCGGACCGAACTGGCGGCGGCCGAGTCCGCCGACCGCGACAGGACGCTTGCCGCCCCCGCGACCCGGCGGATCGCCGAGGAGGCGGGAATCGACATCGACGCCGTCCCCGCGGACGGGACGCGCGACGGCGAGGCGTTCGTCACGCCGGAGGCGGTTCACGAGTACGCCGAGGCACAGCGTCGAGCCCAGGAGGCGGACAGAGAGGCGATCGAAGCCGACGGACGGGCCGAGACGAAGGGAACGGACTTCGCCGAGGGCGAGCGCGAACGCCGCGAACCGTTCCGCGGGGTCCGCAAGACGATCGCCGACGCGATGGTCGAGTCGAAATACAGCGCGCCCCACGTCACGCATTACGACGAGGTCGACGTGACCGCACTCGTCGAGGCCCGCGAGGAACTCGCGCCCCGCGCCGAGGAACGCGGCATTCGGCTGACCTACATGCCCTTTATTCTGAAAGCCGTCGTGGCGGCGCTGAAGGAGTTCCCCGAGATGAACGCGGTCATCGACGAGGACAACGAGGAGATCGTCTACCGCGACTACTACAACGTCGGCATCGCGACCGCGACCGACGTCGGACTGATGGTGCCGGTCCTCGCGGACGCCGATCGGAAGGGCCTCTTGCAGCTCTCCTCCGAGATGAACGAACTCGTCCAGAAGGCCCGCGACCGGACGATCAGCCCCGACGAACTGCGGGGCTCGACGTTCACGGTCACGAACGTCGGCGGCATCGGCGGCGAGTACGCCACGCCGATCCTCAACTACCCCGAGGCGGGGATTCTGGCGATCGGCGAAATCAAGCGCAAGCCACGCGTGGTGACCGACGACGACGGCGACGAATTGATCGAGCCGCGGTCGGTGCTGACTCTGT
This sequence comes from Natrinema marinum, assembly GCF_024296685.1. Taxonomy (NCBI): domain Archaea; kingdom Methanobacteriati; phylum Methanobacteriota; class Halobacteria; order Halobacteriales; family Natrialbaceae; genus Natrinema; species Natrinema marinum. The sequence goes on from NZ_CP100763.1 coordinate 3,166,451, forward strand.
CGCTGTCGTTCGATCACCGACTGATCGACGGGGCCGTCGGCGCGCGGTTTACGAACACTGTCATGGAGTACCTCGAGAACCCGAGCTTCCTACTGCTCGAGTGATGGCGGATCGCCGGTAGGGCTGTTCCGACGTATGTTGATGGCGGCGGTACGCCCCTCCGTCGGTGTCGATCCCGTCGCCGTCTCGACGGGATACCGCGTCGGTTTCGCGAGCGAGCCGGCTGCCTTCGCTGGTCCGTGGATCTGGGCGGTCGGCCAACTCGGCGAAGAACCGCGTTCCGTCTTCGAGCGGTTCGCGCAGCACGTACCGTCGGAGTGCGGTCTGGTCGCGTTTGGCGCGTTCAGGGTCCGCTTTCACGACAACAGTAACCGTGCTGTCAGCGAAGCGGAGGTATCACGCCGTCGGGTGCGTCGCCGACGTCCAACGGCTGTCAGAACCGATCACTGCATTCGTAGCAATTGGGCGTGCAGCGTTGACCCCACCTCGAGGACTGGTTCGGCGTCGTCGTCCTGCTGTGCTGGCTGGTCGTGCCCGTCGCGATCGGCTACTATCGGTTCCGCCGAACGGATCTGTGAGCCGCGACCGCGGACCGACTTCAGATAGTAGTAGTTAGCAACACTGTCTTGGTCTGCAGGACGTTCCTGAGACCGAGACGACGACGGTAAGTCCGTGCGCGAATGTCGCACGAACTTTGGTATGATCTGCAAAGGTCGAGATCGATTAGTACGGATCTACAGTTACTAGAGTCGTGACCAGAATGTATGGGTACTGATAAAAATGACGTGCTGAAATGATGGGTCGTTCACCTGGATTATTTGCTATGTGATTCCTTTTACCATCTATGGAGGTATAAACAGAGGAGACCATTAATTATATCGTGGTGTATAAGAAAATACTATCATGGTGGATACCTCGAATGTACGCCTTTTCACAATGGCACTGGTTTCCGCACTCCTAAGTCTCGTCATTTATGGCGTAGTATACAAATTTTATAAACCGAATGATGGCGGGCTGTTAACACTGATAATCGCCGTTGGGGTCTTTTCAATACTGGCGTTTGTCGATGGTTATCTAGAAAGTGATTAATGTTCAAAATAAACATGCTGCTAAGGGGTTGACACCTTTACATATAGAGGAGGATTGCGATTCGGCGGCTGATGGCATATTGAAGACCCATCAGCACACTTTTCAATACATTTAGGGATCTGTGTGTTTATCTGACCCTATGAGCTACTTCCACACACATATCGACCATCAACATTTTCTATACCCAACCCATCGCCGTAACATTCGTTGACGCCACTTCCACCATCCGGAAGAGCACCGATGGTAGTCTCTGGATACTCAGTAAACGCACCATATGGACCACCCGCATACGTCATTTTTCTTTTTCTGGTAGAGAGCACTAACATATCTCCCCAGGGGTTGGTGGTTTCGTCGAACTTTTCTTTTTTATTACCATCATCACTTCAAAACCACCCAATGTTTTCAGCCCATCCATTACTGGATATATTAACAACTTCATCTCCTTCGGTGTCCCTCTTTACCTACCGTGCTTTACAGGGATTATTTTGCAGAGTAGAGCCGGCTACTATCTACTGTTCACAGTACCAAGTCGAGCGGCGGAGCGGTGCGATCTGGGTCGGCTCCGAGCGAAAACCGAGCGCGTCGTCATCTTTCCGAGGACCCGCTACCGCGCCCCGATCACCTCACTCGGTGCCGATTCCGTTTTCCTCGAGAAAGCGTCCCGGGACGCGACAGCCGCAGGGATTCGCCTCGTGGGTCGTCGGACTGTCGTTCACGACCGATTCGACGGGGTGATCACAGCGCGGACACCGAACCGGTTGCCGCCCGGCCGCGTCGTCGCGTGCTGACGACTCGCCGGTCGCCGTCGATCGAATCGATCGGCGCGAAAATGGGGCGTCGGTCGGACAGCGATCACCGCGATCGGACGGTCACTGCATTCGCAGTAACTGCGCGTGCAGCGTCGCCCCCACCTCGAGGACGTTCGCCTCGTCGACGAATCCCTCTTCGATAGCCAACTCGACGGCGCGAGTGCCGACGATGTTGGCGACGTCCGCCTGCGCGAGGCTCTCGAGGACGGCGTTCTCGTCGGCCGCGTCGCCGCCGTAGAACTCCTCCGTGACGGTCAGGGAGAGGTCGCCGTCTTCGAACGTCTCGCCGAGAACGTCCTCGTCACAGACGGCGACCAGCAGCCCCTCCTGGGTCTCCCGTTCGTTGACGATCATCTACTCGAGTTCCCACTCGCGGTCGTCTTCGTCTTCGTCCTCGGCGTCGCCTGCGATGTCACCGAGCCCGAGGTCCTCGAGACCGATGTCGCCTCGCTGGGGCGATTGGCGTCCGGCCCCGAGTCCGGGCTGGCCGCCGGCTCCCGGTCCGGCGCCTGCGCCGCCGGGGCCGCCCCCGCCGAGGGCCTCCTCGCGGTCGTCCATCATTTCCTGCTCGGCGCGCTCGCGCATCTGGTTGGCCTCTTCGGCGATCTCCTCGGCCTGATCGAACTCGCCGAGTTCTTCGAGGATCTCTGCCTTTTCCTCGAGCACCTTGGCGTTGCGCAGACCGAGCCGGATCGCGTTGTCGATGCAGTGCAGCGCTTCCTCGGCCAACCCGCGCTCGGAGAGGAAGAACGCGCGGTTGAACCAGCCGGCGGCGAAGCGTTCGTCGATCTCGATGGCGCGTTCGGCGTGCTCTAAGGCCTCCGAGGTCTCGCCGAACTCCCAGAGCGCGTAGGCGAGGTTCGTCTCGGCGGTCGCGGCGTGCTCGCTCGAGTCGTCGATCCGCAGGGCCTCGCGGTGGGCGCCGATCGCCTCGTCCCACTCCTCGAGTTCGCCGTGGGCGACGCCCTTGTTGACCCAGGCTTCTTGCTCGAGTCGCTCGTCCTCGGCGAAGCGGGCGGTCCGCTCGAAGGCGTCGGTGGCCTGCTCGTAGCGGTTGATCTGCATGTAGTTCAGCCCCACGTCGAGTAGTTCGCTGGCGTCGACGTCGTCCCGATCGATGTTGTGTTCGTCTAACGTGTCGGTGACGACGCGGGAGTCGACGGGGTCGACCTTCGACGGATCGACGCCCAGTTCCGGCGGGTCCAGGTCGAACTCCTCGTAGGGATCGCCGAACCCCTCTCCTTCGGAGAAGCGGTGGTCGCGGTCGTCGTCTCGGTCGGTCATTACTCCGAATTGGCGGTGACGACTGTTAAGGGCTGCGACCCGGGTATCGACGGCGGTTTCGCCGCGACGCCCTGCGAGTTAGAGCGCGCCTCAGACTCGCTCGCCGAACCGTCGGGTGACCCCCCGAATCGACTGCGTGACCGCGCCCGGATGGGGCAGGCCGAGCCGATAGCGGACCCGATCCTGCCGTTTGAACGGCTCGAACACCGCCGGCTCCGCGAGCTCCCAGATCCGAGCTGTCGATCCGGAGACTCCGCGTCGCTCGAGGACGGCGTTGGCCGCGCGCCGCCCCGCTTCGTTCGCCGACTCCATGGAGGCGAGATCGGCGTTCGTGCGAACGTAGTCACTGGCCACCGTCAGGTTCTCGACGGCAACGTCCGCCGGCGGTCGGTTTCGCAGCGAGCCGACGGTGTTGATCAGCAGCGGCGAGCGGTTCTCGACGCCGCCTTCAGTTTCGACGATCGCCGGATCGAGGAACCAGTCGACGAGGTGCTCGTCGCGCAGCCGCTGGTCGGGACCGTTCAGGTGGTTTTTCAGCTGTTCCCAGATCTCCGTCGCGATCTCTTCGGGCGTACACTCCCTCGCCGGCTTGCCGAAGACGATTCCGGGCGTGTCCCAGTCCGAGGCGATCACGGAGAGGACGCCCTCGACCTCGTCGGGCCCGTGTTCCTCGAGATCGTACCCCGTCCAGAACTGGCGCTGGGAGATCGAAGTCAGCGCCCAGGGCGCGTCGGCGTAGACCTGATGACCGCGGGTCAGGTCCACGTCGTCCGCGAGGTAGAGCTGGATGCCGTTCATCCAGGCCGTGTCGAGCCGCCCGATCCGCTCGAGTTCGGGCGCGTTCCGGGCCAATTCCGTTGGGATCAGCTCGGGGGCGACCTCGACCGGGACAGCGAGGACGTACTCGTCGGCTTCGATCGCCTCCCCGTCGGCCAGCGTCGCCCCCGTGACGCGGCGGCCGTCGTTCTCGAGCCGCCCGACGGCGGTGTTCGGCCGGAACTCGACGCCGAGCGACTCGAGGTGGGCCAGCCAGGGATCGATCCAGGCCTCGCTCGTCGGCGCGTTCAGCACCCGTTCGGTGGGCTGCGTCGGATCGAGCTGGCCGAACAGCAACTGGAGGTAGATCGACCCGATCGTCCGGGCGCTGCCGACCTGCGGCCGGAGCGCGACGAGCGACTGGACGGCGAACGCGAGCCGGTCGCGAAACTCCGGCGAGCGGTTCTCGGCGTCGATGAACTCCCACCAGGAGACGTCGTCGAGCTCTTCCTCCCGGCGGGCCTCGCAGGTCGTCAGCAGGTAGAACAGCCGCTCGAGGAGGAAGCGCACGTCCCTGGCGGGCAGGTCCTCGGCGAAGGCGGGGCGCAGCGCCTCGAGCCAGCCGCGGGCCGAGTCGGGCGTGGTCGTTTCGGCGATCTGGCCCGGCCCCGTGGTGCTCGCGATGAGCGTCGCCTCGGTCTCGACGAGGTTGTCCGCGACGGTGCCGGGTCCGTCGGGAATCCGCTCCATCGTGTCGATGACGTGGCGGTAGAACGCCGGGAAAAAGCGAAAGCCGTGCTCGCCGTGGAGGGGTGCGGGCTCGTCGGAGATCGGCATCGACCGGGCCTTTCCACCGAAGCGGTCGTTCGCCTCGTAGACGGTCACGTCGACCCCGCGCTCGGCGAGTTCGTGCGCCGCGGTGAGGCCGCCGATCCCGCCACCGAGGACGGCTACGTCGGTCATAGGCGTTCCAGGAGTTCCACGGGAATAACCCGCGTCCCTAACGATCCAAGGTCGGCCGCGGCCGGCACCGGGGCCGACCCCGCCGGCGGAGGGCCGGACCGCCCGTCGGTCGCAAACGGGTCGCTGTCAGTCCTCGAAATCGGCGGTGAGCCGATCGAGGACCGCGTCGGTCGTCACGACGTCGCCGTACTTCGCGTCGATGTCGAGGAGGTTCGCCCGGTGGGGCCCCTCCGCCCTGTCGCCCACGGCGTCGGCGGGGACGAGCGTGCGGTAGCCGTGCTGGAGGCCGTCGACCGCCGTCGCGCGGACGCAGCCGCTGGTGGTCACCCCGGCGATGACGAGCGTATCGACGCGGTTCGTCGTGAGCTCCGACTGGAGGTCGGTACCGAAGAAGGCGCTGGCGTACTTCTTGAGCACGACGCGCTCGTCGCCGACCGGGGCGACCCGATCGTCGACCGCGACGCGTTCGGTGCCGAGTCGGAGTTCCTCGAGCGCGGGCACCTTCTCGACGAACATCCCCGCGTCGCCGTAAGAGTCCTCGAACGCGACGGTGGTGAAATACCGGGGGAGGTCGTGCTCCCGGAACGCCTCGAGGAGGCGCGCAGTCTGCGCTACCACGTCGTCGACGTCCGACCCGAGGTTCGACTCGGGATCGGTGAAGGCGTTTATGAGGTCGATGACGAGCAGCGCGGGCCGCTCTCCCATGCCGACGCTCTCGCCGAACTCCCGTTCGTCGTAGCGGTCTTCGGTGGCTTCGATCCAGTCCATGGTTCGGTGTCGTTGGTCGGGTTCAGCGGTGGCGGTCGTCGAACTCGCGGCGCTCGGCGGCGATCCGGTCGGCGAGTTCGTCGTCGTCGGGCAGCGGTCCGTAGTCGAACTCCTCGAGATCGTCGCGCTGCTTGCGACTCTCCTCGCGGGTCTCCTCGGTCGCGGCGCGGTCGACGGTCCCGTCGTCGACCACGACGCCGTACTCCTCTCGGGCAGCCTCGGGCGAGACGAGCCCCTGTCGGACCTCCTCGGCGACGACTTCGGGGTCTCGCTCTAAGGGATCGCCCAGGCCGCCGCCGCCGGCGGTCCGGAAGACGAGTTTGTCGCCGGCGGAGACGGGGACGTTCTCGACCTTCGAGGGGAGTTCCTCCTCGGTTCCGTCGGTCCGGACGAGGCGCTTCTCGCTGGTCTTCGCGTGTTTCCCGCCGTCGACGCCCCACGGATAGGTGTGGGCGCGGTCGTCCTGGAACGTGATCGCGCCGTCCTCCTCGAAGGTGTAGACCTTCGTGATGCCGTGGCCCCCGCGGAACTCGCCCGCGCCGCCGGTGTCGGCCCGCGTGCTGTACTCGTCGATGGTCAGCGGGTAGTAGGCCTCCTGGTACTCGGCGGGGACGGTCCGGAACAGCGGCCACCAGGAGTGGCCGTCGAGCCCGTCGCCGCCCGGACGCGCGGGGATGCCGCCGTAGAGGATCTCGAGCATCTGGAAGTCGTTACCCTCGGAGTCGGTGCCCGCGTAGACGAGGTTCGGCGAGGTGCCGTAGCTCCCCGCGACCGAGAAGCCGTCGATGAGCTTCGAGAAGGTCGCCTGCAGGACGTCGAACTGGCGGGCCATCAGCGGCAGGCGGTTGCCGAGCGCGGCCGGGAACTCCGGCTGGACGACGCTCCCCTCGGGCAGATTGACCTCGAAGAGATCGTAGTAGCCGTCGTTGAACGTCAGCAACGGGTCGAAGGCCATGATGAGGAAGACCCCGGTGAACATCTTGAACATCTTCTCGTTCAGGAGGAAGTTCACCGTGCCGGGGACCTGGGCGTCGGTCCCCTCCCAGTCGAGGTAGACGGTGTCGCCCTCGCGGTAGATCTCGAGGTGGAGCTTGATCGGCCCGTTGCCCATGCCGTCGTCGTCGACGTAGTCCTCGAACGTGTAGCGCTCGCCCTCGGGCACGAACTCGCGGATGAGGTTGATCATCCCGTCGCGGGTCCGGTCGAGGATGGCGTCGCAGCCCTCGAGGTAGGTCTCCTTCCCGAAGCGGTCACAGAGCTCGTGGACGCGGGTCTCGGCGGCGGCCGTCCCGGCCGCGAGCGCCTTGATGTCTGCCTCCGCGTGCTCGGGGAGGCGGGTGTTGTGCGCGAACGTCTCGAGCAGTTCGCCGTCGAACGTCCCCTCCTTGTAGAGCTTGACCGGCGGGAGGCGCATTCCCTCCTCGAAGACGGTGGTCGCCTGCACGGGCATGCTGCCGGGCGTCTTCCCGCCGACGTCCATCAGGTTCCCCCACTGGCTGGAGAACCCGACGAGGTCGTCGTCGTAGAAGATGGGCCTGAGGAGCAGCATGTCCGGGGTGTGCGAGACCGCCCCGGCGCACATGTAGGGGTCGTTGGTGGCGACGACGTCGCCGTCGTTCAGGTCGTCCCAGTCGAACGGCGCGTTCTCGATGATCGTATCGATGGCGCTGCCGAACTGTCCCATGATCATCCGACCCTTCGGGTCGGCGATCAGGGGGAACTGGTCCGACTGCTCCCGGATGACGGGGCTGATGGCCGTCGTCTCAACGACGCGGTCCATCTCGTGGCGCGTGTTCGAGAGCGTGCTCTCGATGATGTCGAGGGTCGTCGCGTCGATGTCGTGGTCCCCGACGAAGTCGGGCGTGGCGTCCGCTGCGTGCTGGCTCATTTCGAATCACTCCGGTTGATCTCGAGGTTCGCGTAGCGATCGACCGTCGCCGCGTGATCGGGCTGGACGACGACGGTCGAGTCGTCATCGGTCACGATCGCCGGTCCGTCGATCACGTGGCCGGGCCGCATCCGCTCGCGGTCGTAGATCGGCGTCTCGTGGTACGCGTCGTCGAAGAAGACGTCCTGCGAGCCGACGCGGGCGTCGCCTGCGTCCTCGTCGCCGAGGTCGCTCTCCTCTAACGTGACGCCCTGCATCGTCCCCTTCCCGATGACGCGGAGATTTGCGATCTCGAGGGGTGCATCGAGCGAGAAGCCAAAGCGCTGGTCGTGTCGCGCCTCGAAGTCGTCTTTGATCTCCGCGACGCCTTCGTCGGTCCGGAGGTTCGAGACGTCGATCGGGATCGACATCTGCACGTCCTGGCGGTAGTACCGGCAGTCGGCGTAGTACTCGAAGGCGTGGTTTGCCTCGCCGACGCCTTCCGACTCGAGCCAGTCGGTCGCCTCGCGTTGCAGCCCCTGATACGCGTCGTACACCTCCTCGCCGTCGACGTCTCGGTCCGTCTTCAGGTAGGTCTCGGAGAACTCGTTTTGAACGTCGCTGGTCAGGAAGCCGAACGCGCTCATGACGCCCGGCCCCGGCGGGACGATCAGCGGATACGCGTCCATGACGTCGGCCAGCGCGTTGGCGTGCATCGGTCCCGCACCGCCGAAGGCGACGAGCCCGAAGTCCCGCGGGTCGTAGCCGCGCTCGACGGAGACGACGCGGAGCGCGCCGTGCATGTTCTCGTTGACGATGTCGAGGATCGCCTGCGCGGCTTCCTCGACGGAGCTGTCGCGCTCCTCGGCGATGGTCTCGATCGCGTCCCGGGCGGCGTCCCGGTCGAGTTCCATCCGCCCGCCGAGGCGGACGTTCGAGGGGATGCGCCCGAGGACGACGTTCGCGTCGGTCACGGTCGGCTCCTCGCCGCCCTGTCCGTAACAGGCCGGCCCCGGGTCCGCGCCGGCGCTCTCGGGACCCACCTGCAGCGAGCCGGACAGTTGGACCCGCGCGATGGAGCCCCCGCCCGCACCGACCGTGTTCACGTCCACGGCTCGAGACTTGAACTCCCGGTAGCCGACCTTCGTCTGTCTGGTCGTCTCCGGTCTGCTGTCCTCGACCAGCGAGACGTCCGTCGAGGTGCCGCCCATGTCCAGCGTGAGCACGTCGGGGACGCCCTTCTTCTCGGCGATGGTCGCCGCGCCGACGACGCCGCCCGACGGCCCCGACAGGGCGAGTTCGACCGGTCGGTGCTTCGCGGCCTCGGAGCTCATCAGCCCGCCGTCGGAGCGGACGACGTTCATCGTCGCCGTCGAGCCCGCGTCCTCGAGCGAGGCGTCCAGATCCTCCAGGTACTCGATGACCTGAGGCCGCGCGTAGTCGTTGATGACCGTCGTGAGCGTCCGCTCGTACTCGCCGTACTCCGGGACGATCTCCGACGAGATCGACACCGGGAGATCCGGGTACTCGTCGCGGACGATCTCCCGAACCCGCTGCTCGTGGGCCGGGTTCAGATACGAGTTCAGCAGGGCGACCGTCAGCGACTCGACGCCGGAATCGGCGAGATCGCGGACCGCGTCTCGGACCTCGTCCTCGTCGATCGGCTCCGCCTCGGTCCCCTCCGGCGAGGCGATCCGCCCGCCGACGCTTCGCGTGTCGACGAGGTCGGCCAGCGGGTCCGGCTTCTCCATATCCATCCAGCCGTAGAGCGGGCCGGGCGTCCACGCCCGCGCCAGGTGGAGGACGTCTTCGTGTCCCTCGCTGGTGAGCAATCCGACGCGAGCGCCGGTCTCCTCGAGCAGCATGTTCGTAACGACCGTCGTGCCGTGGAACAACAGGTTCAGGTCGCCGACGGCGGTGTCGGCCTTGTCGACGGCCTCCCCGATCCCGGTGATGACGCCCTCGGAGGGATTCGACGGCGTCGAGAGCACCTTGTCTATCGTGAGCTCGTGGGTGTCCTCGTCGAAGACGATTACGTCGGTGAACGTCCCACCCACGTCCACTCCTAGGTTGTGTGCCATGTGTTATCGTACAGGTACCAAGACCATAGCCGCTCGAGTAAGCGTTCTCCCAACGAGTGGTGGGGGTTTATATAGCGCCGCGGACCGCGGTCGGCGTCGAGAGCCGGTGTCCACGACATTCACGGTTTCCGGCGGTAAATCCCGTGTAGCCGTCTCGACTCGGTCCCGACCCGTTTTCCAAGCGAGTATATAAATAGCCTACACTGGGTGGACCAACTGTCTTTGGGCGGGGGGAAGTGGTAGAGGGAAATGGCTGCACGAGAACGAACCGGCCCTCTCGACGGGCTCCGGGTTATCGACATGTCCGGCATGATAAGCGGCGCCTTCGCGACGACGATGATGGGCGATTTCGGCGCGGACGTCGTGATGGTCGAGCACCCCCAGACGGGCGATCCGATCCGCGAGTGGCCACAGAAGACCGAGGACGGGGAATCGCTGGCCTGGAAGTCGCTGGGTCGCAACAAGCGGTGTATCACGCTCGATCTCGGTTCGGAGCGGGGACGCGAGATCGCCCTTCTGTTGATCGAAGACGCCGATATCGTCTTCGAGAACTTCCGTCCGGGAACGATGGAACGGTGGGGGCTCGGCCCCGACAACGTCCACGCGGTCAACGAGGCGGCGATCATGGTCCGGCTCTCGGGCTACGGCCAGACGGGGCCCAAATCCCAGAAACCCGGCTTCGGGACCATCGCGGAGGGGATCTCCGGCTGGGCGCACGCGAACGGCTTCCCGGACAGCGAGCCGCTGCTCCCGCCGATCAGCCTCGCGGATCTGACGGCGGCCCAGTTCGCGATGCAGGCCGCCATGATGGCGATTTTCGAACGCGACGTGGGCCGCGGCGGGAGCGGCGAGGGACAGGTGATCGACGTCTCGCTGATCGAACCGCTCTGGCGACTCTTCTTCGGCGAGGTCGAGGCCTACGACCGAATGGGCCACGTCCGCGAACGGACGGGCAACCAGCACCCGAGTACGGCCCCGCGGAACATCTACGAGACCGCCGACGGCTACATGACGATGTCCGCCTCGAACCAGAAGATCTTCGAGCGGGTCGCCGAAGCCATCGACAAACCCGAGCTGATCGAGGACCCCCGCTTCGAGGACAACGAGGCCCGCGTCGAGAACAACGAGCCGCTCAACGCGGCGATCGAGGAGTGGACGCGCCAGCGGACGACCGAGGAGGCGACCGAGGTTTTAGAGGCCCACGACGCCATCGTCGGCCCCGTCTACGATATGGCCGACATCTTCGCCGACGAGCAGTTTCGGGCTCGAGACAGCATCGTCGAGGTCGAGGACCCGGACGTGGGATCTATCAAGACCTTCGCTCCCATCCCGAAGTTCTCCCGGACACCCGGCGAGGTGGAGTTTCTCGGCCCGGGACACGGCGAGCACAACGAGGACGTCTATCGGGGCGAACTCGGGATGACCGACGAGGAGTACGCCGAACTGGAAGCGGAGGGGATCATCTAGATGCAACTGACCGACGTGACCCTCCGGGAGGGCGACCAGATGCCCGGCCGCGAGTACACCGCCGATCAGAAGATCGAGTGCGCCCGCGCGCTCGACGACCTCGGCGTTCCGTTCGTCCAGCCCGCGTTTCCCGCGACGGGCGAGAAAGATCGGACCGTCGTCGCGGAACTGAGCGGCACGACCGACGCGGAGATCGTCGCCCTCGCCCGCGCCCTCGAGCGCGACATCGACGCCGCGGTCGACGCGGGGGCCGACGTGGTCGAGACGTTCGTCTCGGTCTCGGACAGGCACCTCGAGCACCTCCTCGACGCGTCCCGCGAGGAGATGCTGACGATGCTGACCGAGGCGGTCGACTACATCGAGGATCGCGGTGTCACGCCCCACGTCACGCTCGCGGACGCCTTCCGCACGGACCACGAGGATCTGGTCGAGGTCTTCGAGGCGGTCCCGACGGTTCCGTTCGTCACCCTCGCCGACTCCGTCGGCGCGCGGACCCCGGCGACCGTCGGCTCGGCGCTCGATCGGCTCGACGAGGACGTGGACTTCTCCCGCGTCGGCGTCCACTTCCACGACGACATGGGCTGTGGAACGGCCAACGCGCTGGCGGCCTACCACGCCGGCGTCGCGAAGGCCGACGTCAGCGTCGCTTCCCTCGGCGAACGGGCGGGGAACAGCTCGCTCGAGGAAGTCGTCGTCGCCTGTGCCGTCGACCTCGGGGACGACCTCGGTATCGAGACGGCGGAACTCGTTCCCGTCTGCCGGGGCGTGCTCGAGACCCTCGGTGAGGAGTACGGCGGTCGGAAAGCGATCCTCGGCGAGGAAATCTCTGAACACGAGTCGGGGATCCACACCGCGGCGATGCTCAGCGACCCCGCGACGCTTGAGCCGTTCGATCCCGCGGAGTTCGGCGGTGAACGGCGGCTCGTGTTCGGAAAACCGACCGGGAACGACGGTGCGCGAAAACTCCTCGAACGAGCCGGCCTCGAGCCCGATGACGAGGCGGTGGCGTCGTTCAAGGCGACGCTGGCCGAGCGCGGTCCGCTCGATCTGGACGAGGCCGTCGCACTCGCGAAGGGTGAGTACGAGGACTGATCGACGCGCGGTCCTCGCTCGAGCCAACGCTGGTCGGGTATACTTACGCAAACGTTATGCCGTGGGATGGAGTAACATATGGAAGACGACCGGCGAAGATGTTTCAAGCCGAAATTCACCTCCAGCAGGAGAAAGCCTGCGTGCTCGACGACTTCGCGGACCACTTCGGCACGTCGTTCGACGTCGAGATCGAGGAGCTCCACGACCATCTCGTGACGTTTACCATCCGCATCGAAGAGCCCCGCGAGGAGTACGTCGAGTTCTTCGCGGACGCCGAGCAGGTCGAGCACGTCGAACGACTCGACGAGGCCACCTATCTGATAACGAAGACCTCGTGTGGCGCGTACTCCGCGGTCGAGCGGAATCACGGCGTCCTCCGCCGAAAGAGCCGCGTCCGCGGCGACCGCCGCGTCTACACCGTCCTGTTCTTCCGTCGGGAGGATCTGCGGGCCATGATCGACGACTTCAGCCGGATCGGGACCGTCACGCTCGGCAAGCTCACGGAGTTCGAGCGGTCGAAATCGATGCTCACCGACCGACAGCTCGAGGTCGTCACGCGCGCCCTAGAGGAGGGCTACTTCGAGTGGCCGCGGCGAATCGACAGCGAGGAACTCGCCGAGGGGCTGGGGATCAGTCGAACGACGATGCTCGAACACCTCCGAAAGGCACAGTCGAAGCTGCTGACCAGCGCTATCGAAGAGAACGACCGGCTGAAATCGACGGAACGGGCGGAACCGTAGGGCGACCCCACGTTCAATAGCCGCTCGCCCGAACGCCCTCGTATGCGACTGTTCGTCAGCGTCGACCTCCCCGACGACCTCGCGGAGCCGGTCGCGGACCTGCAAGCCGAGTTCGCCGGCGCGGGCGGGCTCAATTTCACCGATCCAGAGCAGGCCCACATCACGATGAAGTTCCTCGGCGATGTCGACGAGAGTCAGGTCACCGACCTCGAGCGGGAACTCGCCGCCGCGGTCGACGACGCCGGCCTCGACCCCTTCACCGTCCGCTACGGCGGCCTCGGCGTCTTTCCGAGCCTCGACTACATCAGCGTCGTCTGGCTGGGCGTCGAGGACGGCGGCGACGAACTCGCGCGGCTCTACGAGGCCATCGAGGACCGGACGACCGCGATGGGGTTCGACGCCGAGGACCACGACTTTACGCCCCACGTCACGCTCGCGCGGATGGAACACGCCGGCGGCAAATCCCTCGTCCAGGACCTCGTCCGGGAGTGCAACCCGACGGTCGGCGAGGTCCGCGTCGACGAACTTCGGCTCACCGAGAGCACCCTCACGGACGAGGGGCCGGTCTACTCGACGGTCGAGTCGTTCCCACTCGAGTAGGACTGGCGGCGTTTCGTTCTCGAGCGCGACTGTCGGCTGAACGGGAACATTAGTCCGACTCTCGTCGATATAGTCAGGAATTACAGAACGGGGTATCATGAGGGGCTTCGGTGTAGCGAGCGCGGAGGATGTCCGACGACGACGCCACGAGCGCGCGGAGTCGGCTGTCCGTCACGCGCCGGGAGGCGCTGGCCGCGGTCGGCGGTGCGGCCCTCGCGGCTCCCACCGGCACCACCGCGAGCGCCGTCGCCGCCGACCGCCGTGACCCCGTTCTCGTTCGCGTCTGTCCCGGCGCCGTTCCGCTTCAGGCGCGGCTACGGTACGGCCCCGACGCGCTTCGCGGGGACTGGCCGCGGCCGCTGCGGGACGCGCTGGCCGCCGTCGAGTCCGCTTTCGAGCAGGTGCTGACCTACGCCGGGGAGCGCGAACGGCTCGCGGACCTCGAGGTCCGCGTAGAGCCCGGCCCGTCGATCCGATTCCCGCCCGCGGAGATGCCGCTGTCGGCCGACGCCGTGGTGCCGTCGACCGAGACGCTGCTCGGCCGGTTCCGCGACCGACTGCGCGAACGGAACGCGCTCACCGATCGGTCCTGTCACCTCCTGTTGCACTGGTCGCCGCTCAACTACCGCGTCGGCTACGGCGGGACGGTGTCCCCGAACGCGCTGACCGGCGCCGCCGACGGCGGTGACGCGCAGACGGTCGCGAACGTCGGCGCGACCGAGGTCTGGGACTCGCGGGCGGTGACCCGAAACATCGCCATCCACGAGACGCTTCACACCTTCCTCTCGAGCGACATCGTCGACGACCTCGGTGCGGCAGTCTGCGATCACGAACTCGGAGCGGCCGTTCGGACGGCCCCGGATACCCTGCGGATCTCGCCGATGGCGACCGCCTACGCCGGCCCCGACCGAATCGGCGGCGGGACGCGCTTTCACGGCACCGGTTGCTACGATCACGACCGGTTCTCTCGCCACGACGGAACCGAGGGGATCGAAAACTGGACCTACACGACCGAACTCAGCGAGGCGACCCTCGAGGGCGTGACGCGATATCTCGAGGACCACCTCGAGCGGTGACTCGGCCGTCGGAACAGGCGCGGATCGGTCCGGTAGCTGCCGTTTCGACGGCCAGCGGCGGTCCCTGCAAGATGGACAAGATTTTAAGCCAGCGTGGGCTACGTCCGGCCACTATGGGTAAGAAATCGAAGGGCAAGAAGAAGCGACTTGCCAAACTCGAGAACCAGAACAGCCGCGTGCCGGCCTGGGTCATGATGAAGACCGACATGGACGTGCAGCGAAACCCCAAGCGACGCAACTGGCGGCGCAACGACACTGACGAGTAACGATGAGTGCCAGTGATTTCGAGGAACGCGTCGTTACCGTTCCCCTGCGAGACGTCAAGAAGGGCGCGAACCACGAGGCCGCCGACCTCGCGATGCGGCTGATCCGCGAACACCTCGCGAAACACTTCGCGGTCGACGAAGCGGCCATCCGACTGGACCCCTCGATCAACGAGGAAGTCTGGTCGAACGGGCGTTCCAACCCGCCGCGAAAGCTGCGCGTCCGCGCGGCTCGCTTCGACGAAGAGGGTGAGGCCGTCGTCGAAGCCGAGGTCGCCGACTAAACTTGCAACGCCTCGCCTTCGCCGGGTCGGCGTACGTCGGGGTCTTCGCCCGTGCGACCGACTCGTGCGTACTCGTTCGCCCCGACATCGATGACGACGTGGTGGCCGATCTGGCCGACGAACTCGAGGTGCCCGCCGTTCGGACGACCGTCGGCGGCTCCTCGACGGTCGGCGCGTTAGCGACGGGTAACGAGAACGGCCTGCTCGTCAGCGCTCGCGTCCTCGAGTACGAACGCGAGACGCTCGAGGCGGAAGTCGACGTACCTGTCGCCGAACTGCCGGGCAACATCAACGCCGCCGGCAACGTCGTCCTCGCGAACGACTACGGGGCCTACGTCCATCCGGACCTGCCCCGCGAGGCGATCGGGATCGTCGAAGACACGCTCGAGGTGCCCGTCGAACGCGGCGACCTCGCGGGCGTTCGAACCGTCGGCACGGCCGCCGTTGCCAATAACACCGGCGTCCTCTGTCATCCGAAGGCGACCGACGAGGAACTCGACGCCTTAGAGGAAGCACTCGACGTCCGGGCCGATGTCGGAACGGTCAACTACGGTGCGCCGCTGGTCGGTTCCGGACTCATCGCGAACGAGGCCGGCTACGTCGTCGGCGAGGACACCACCGGCCCGGAACTGGGCCGGATCGAGGACGCGCTCGGCTATCTCGACTGACGGCTGACGCGATTGCTTCGACGCTTCTGTTCTTACTGTCGCTCGAATCGGTGTAATACGACCTCGCTGTCGTCGTCCCACTCGAAGTTCTCGTGGGCGCGCTCGAGCAGCCGCTCGTAGGCCTCGAGGTCGTCCATCCCTTCTGCTCGGGCATCCTCGTCGGTCAGATCGCCGAGCGTACGCTCGCGGATCTCGGTCACTTCGAACGTCGTTCCGTCGATGGCGAACGTATCGCCTTCGTCGGCGTACCGGTGGCCCCGATGAATCTGGGTGACCTCGCCCTCCAGTACCTGCGTCTGCATTCGCTCGCTGGGCAACAGTTCGCCGGGATCGAGTTCGCTCATGCCCTCGGATTCGGCCCGGCGTCGTAAAATCGTTGACCCTCCGCTCGTCGGCGGATCGGACGCCGACGACCCTCTCGCGGCGTCGCTCGCCGGCCGCGACCGTCGGACCCGGAAGGGAAGATTCTTCCGACTGCCTGCCGGATGGAGACGTATGAGTCAATTCACGGTCAGTGGTCGGTTCAAGAGCCGCGACGGCTTCGCGCCGTTCGAGACGACCATCGACGCCGAAAACGAGAACGTCGCCCGCGAACACGCTTACTCCCAGCTCGGGAGCCAGCACGGGCTCAAGCGCACCGAGATCGAACTCGACGAGGTATCCGAACGATGAGCCAGCAGCAACTCCAGCAGCTTTCCCAAGAACTCCAAGAGATCGAAGAACAGATCGAGACCCTCCAGACCAACGTCGAGGCCGTCCAACAGGAGAAGACCGAAGTCGACGAAGCCATCGAGGCCCTCGACTCGCTCGAGACCGACTCGACCGTGCAGGTGCCCGTCGGCGGCGGCGCGTATCTCCGTGCGACCATCGAGGACATCGACGAAGTGATCGTCGATCTCGGCGCCGACTACGCCGCCGAGTTCGAGGAGGACGACGCCGTCGACGCCCTCGAGAACAAGAAAGAGCGACTCGACGACCGCATCGACGACCTCAACGAAGAGATCGCCGAGCTCGAGACCGAGAGCAGCGAACTCGAACAGCAGGCCCAGCAGCTCCAACAGCAGGCGATGCAACAGCAGATGCAGCAGATGGGCGGCGGTCAGGGCCCGCAGGGTCCCGACGAGTAACGCGTCGGACCCCACTCGATAACTCATGTTCGATAACCTGAAGGATAAGCTCGGAAGCTTCCGCGAAGACGCCGAGGAAGCCGCCGAAGAGAACGCCGAGGAGGTCGACGAGGAGGAACTCGAGGAAGCGGAACTCGATGACGTCGACGACCCCGAGACGACACAGTCCGACACGGCGGAGGCGGACGCCTCCGAACTGGCCGACGACGAGCCGGCCGAGACGGTTGCCGCGTCGACGGCCGACCCCGACTCCGAACTCGAGGAGCCGAACGCGACCGGCGACTCGGTGGCGGCGCGGACGGCCGAGTCGACGGGTCAGGAGCCGGCGACCGATGCCGACCCTGACTTCGGCGAGGAAGCCGCGGAATCCGAAGCGGAGCCGGCCGTCGACGACGTGGAGGCGACCGGCGACGCTGAGGAGCCAGCGGCTGCGGAGGCCGAAACCGATGACGACGACAGGTCCGGTCTCGGTGCCAAGGCCCGGTCTCTCTTCAGCGGCTCGTCCGACGAATCGGAACCGGCCGAGGCGGACGCCGACGAGCCGGCCGCTGACGAAGCGGTAGCCGAGACAGCAGTCGACGAGAACGGAGTGGACGAGGACGAAGCGGACGAAGACGAAGCGGACGAAGGTGACGACGCCGCCGAGACCGGCGGAACCGGGTTCGGTACCAAAGCCAAGTCCCTCGTCAAGGGAAAGTTCGTCATCGAGGAAGACGACCTCGAGGGGCCCTTGCGCGAACTCGAGATGGCGCTGCTCTCGAGCGACGTGGAGATGGGCGTCGCCGAGGAGATCCTCGACAACATCCGCGACGAACTGGTCGGCGAGACCCGCACGTTCACCACTTCGACCGGCGAGGTCGTCGAGGAGGCGCTCCACAACGCGATCTACGACGTGATCAGCGTGGGCCAGTTCGACTTCGACGAGCGGATCGCCGTCGAGGACACGCCCGTCACCATCATCTTCACCGGCGTCAACGGCGTCGGGAAGACGACGTCGATCGCCAAACTGAGCCGCTACTTCGAGGAGCGAGGCTACTCGACGGTGATGGCCAACGGCGACACCTACCGCGCCGGCGCGAACCAGCAGATCCAGGAGCACGCCGACGCGCTGGACACGAAGTGCATCAGCCACGAACAGGGCGGCGACCCCGCGGCGGTGCTGTACGACGCCGTCGAGTACGCCGAGGCCAACGATGTCGACATCGTGCTCGGCGACACCGCGGGACGGCTCCACACCAACGAGGGGCTGATGGACCAACTCGAGAAGATCGAGCGCGTCGTCGGTCCCGACATGACGCTGTTCGTCGACGAAGCCGTCGCCGGACAGGACGCGGTCAACCGTGCTCGAGAGTTCAACGACGCCGCGGAGATCGACGGCGCAATCCTGACGAAAGCCGACGCCGATTCCAACGGCGGAGCGGCGATTTCGGTCGCGCACGTCACCGGGAAACCGATTCTCTTCCTCGGTGTCGGGCAAGGATACGACGATCTCGAGCGGTTCGATCCCGACGAGATGGTCGACCGGTTGCTGGCAGCGGAGTAACTCTCCTCCCGTCAGCTGTCAATCGTTTCAGAAGACACTTATTATACGGCTGAGATGTTCGGGTATGGTCCGCCCTCGCTCTCGACGTGCTCTCGTCGCGTCCGTCGCGACGGCCGCAGCGGTTACGGCGGGTGGGTTCGAGTACGGCTCGAGCGGTGCGGACGCGCCGCCGCTCGAGTCGGGAACCGTCCCCGACGACTGGTACGACTGTAGCGACGTTACGCGGCCGGCACCCGACGCGCCGGCTACCGAGCACGCGCTCGAGCCCCGGGCGTATCCCTCGCCGCCGTCGGCGCGGCGCGTCGACGAGAACCGTCGTTCCACCGACCGCTCGTCGCCGTCGGCACCGACCGCCGACGTAGCCGAGTACGTCACCGCGTTCGAACGGACCTACCGACTGAATGCGTTCATCGCCCGGTACGGTGGTGTGACCCGAACGTTCGACTTTCGACTCGGTACTCGTCGGACCGCGTCCGTCGGTTCCGAAACCGACGGGACTGCCGTTCTCGTGGCGATCGTCTACGATCTGACGACCGGCACGCGGCAGTCGCCGCCGAGCGACGAGTGGGACACCCGCGTCACCTACTACCTCGACGAGAACGTCCTCCTCCGGGCGCGGTACGCAGGTATCGCCGAGAAACCGACGCTCGAGCCGGACCCACGGCGGCAGGGCAAGCCCGTCGCCTGCTTCCGGTAGCGCCAGCGATCGGCTCGGCGCTCACACGTTACCGGACACGATTGCCGCTATCACCGACATGTTCGGCGCGGGGACGGGCCTCGAGTCACGCATCGCCGGGCCCTGTCGGGGCTTTCGGCCGTCCCGATCGGCGGCGGCCGACCGATGGGGCAATATTTACTGGTGCAAACGACCCACGTCATGATTCGCCGAGTTGCGGGAGCGTATAGGGGTGGGGGAGTATTACCCGTTAAACGATGGTCCACCAGTATCTCGAAAGTGCAGACTCTTCCGACTCCACACGAACCACGGGGTGGTTCGTATGAATACAGTCGAAGAGCACAAACAGGAGAAACACCCCCTCGATGTCGTCGACGACGTCTACGATTACGCCGAGGACGAACTCTCCTTCGAGGAGATCGAAGAGCGAGCGGGCGGCGGCGAGTGGGAGCGCCTGAAGTGGGCCGGGATGTACGCCCAAAAGCAGGAGGGCTACTTCATGATCCGGACCAAGGCGCCCGGCGGCTACCTGACGCCCGAACAGGCCGAAGTGATCGGCGAGGTCACCGACGACCTCGCGGTCGCCCCCGACGAGTACGGCGGCGAGGAGCAAAACGAACTTTGGGGCGACGCCTACCTCGACATCACGACCCGTCAGGACATCCAGAAACACTGGATCCGCGTCGAGGATGTCCCCGAGATGTGGGACCGCTACGACGAGGTCGGCCTGACGACCGTTCAGGGCTGTGGCGACTCCGCCCGGAACGTGCTGGGTTGCCCCGCCGCGGGTCTCGACGACCACGAGTGTTTCAACGCACAGCCGGTCATCGACGCCGTCAACGAGTTCTTCACGGAGAACCGCGAGTACGCCAACCTCCCGCGGAAGTTCAAGATGACGATCACCGGCTGTGCCCACGACTGCGCGCAGTCCCAGATCAACGACGTCGGCCTCGTCCCTGCGAAAAAGGAGATCGACGGCGAGCACCTCTACGGCTTCCACGCCCGCGTCGGCGGCGGCCTCTCCGACGGACCGCGGATGGGCTCCGAACTCGACGTGTTCATCAAACCAGAGGACGCCGTCGAGTTCTGCCGCGCCGTCGCCCAGACGTTCAAGGAGATCGGCGACCGCAACAACCGCGGCGTCTGCCGGATGCGCTATCTCGTCGAACAGCTCGGCCCGGAGAAGTTCGAGGAAGCGATCCGCGACCGCTGTACCGTCGATCTCCCGACCGGCGGCCAGAACCTGACCGTCGGCTACCAGGGCGACCACGTCGGCGTCCACGACCAGAAGCAAGACGGCCTCAAGTACGTCGGTTTCAACGTCATCGCCGGCCGCATGGGCGGCGACGAGTTTGCCGAGGCCGCCCGCGCCGCGAAAGAGTACGGTACCGAGGACGCCTCCGTCCGTCTAGCGACGGATCAGAACTTCCTCATCACTCACATCCCCGAGGAGAACGTCGACGACCTCCTCGCGGAGCCGTTCGCTCAGGAGTACAGTCCCGACCCCGGCCCGTTCTCGCGGGGCGCGGTCGGCTGTACGGGCAACGAGTTCTGTAACTACGCCATCATCGAGACGAAAAAGCGCACCAAGCGCTGGGCCCGCGAGCTCGACGAGCGCATCGACGTGCCCGACGACATCGAGGCCATCCGGATGCACATGTCCGGCTGCTCGGCCTCCTGTGCCCAGCCCCAGATCGCCGACATCGGCTTCCGCGGCGAGACCGTCAAACTCGAGGACGAAGACAGCCCCAACGAGGAGGGCGACAACCTCGTCGAAGGGATGGACTTCGGCCTCGGCGGCTCGCTGGGTGCGGAAAACGAGTTCCTCGACTGGATTCAGAACGCGGTGCCCGCCGATTCGGTGATCCCAGCACTCGAGCAATTGTTCGATGCCTACGCCGAGGATCGCGACGACGGCGAGAAGTTCTACGAGTGGTGTCGTCGCGTCGACAACGATCGGCTCCGGCAGGTTATGAACAGCGCTGAGGCACCGGTTGCGCGAGGTGTTGCCCATGGGGACTGACCGCGAGGACGAACGTAGTGAGTCCTCGAAGAAGCGAGCGGGTGCGAAGCGACACGCGAGCCGCGAGGCCTCGCTGCGCTCGGCCTCGGATCGAGCGAGCGGGGAGCGAAGCGACCCGCGAGGGAGCGACGACGAACGTCGCTTCCCCCGCGTCCCCGACTCGGACGACGATGACGACGCCGTCATCGTGCCGGACGCCGGCGCTGGCGCGTCCCGTTCTCGCGAGGGGACGGATCACGCTCGAGAGGGTGCAATCGCGACGGACGGCGGCGCTTCCGACGGCGACAGCTGCTCGCCCGATACCTGTACCTGCGGCGAGAAGACCCGAGAGACGACGACGGACCAGCCGGTCGCCACCGACGGTGCCGGCGTCGCCAACGTCGACGAGATGGGCGAACTCGGCGACCTCGAGTTCACCGAGCCCGCCGAGAACGCCAGTCAGGACGTCTACGACGACGCGCCCGACACCCGCGTCGGGATTCCCGAGGGCGTCGATCTGGACACGCCGGAGTACTCGATCCGGTCGCAGATGAACGACATCGAGACGCCGGACGAGAAGACCTGGTTCATGGAACTGGACGAGGCCGTCATCGACGCCGGCCGCTGTATCCAGTGTGGGACCTGTGTCGCCGCCTGCCCGTCGGACTCGATCGGCGTCGGCGACGACGGCCTGCCGGAACTGGTCAAGATGTGCACCGGCTGTTCGCTCTGTTGGGACTTCTGTCCCCGCGGCGGGCTCCGGTACGAGCGCCAGTGGAAGATCACCGGCGGCGAGGACAACGTCAAGGGTGCGGGCGACCCGATCACGGAGTTCTCCGCGAAGGTCGACGACGACTGGACCGACGGGGCCCAGGACGGCGGCGTCGTCACCGGCGTCCTCGCGACCCTACTCGAGGAAGGCGAGATCGACGGCGCGCTCGTCGCCACCGAGAGCGAGGACGAACCCTGGAAGGCCGAGAGCTTCCTCGCGACGACGACCGAGGAACTCATCGCAAACGCCGGCACGGTCTACAATCAGACCCTCGCGCTGGGGAACCTCGATCTCGAACAGTGGGAGCACAAGCTCCCCGACAAGGACTGGGCGGACCTCTCGTTGGCGATCGTCGGCACCCCCTGTGAGATCGAAGGTATCCGCGCTCTCCAGGACTTCGAGTGGGACTACCAGGCCCAGAACGAGGGCATTCGCGCGGTCGACTACACGATCGCGCTGATGTGCACCAAGAACTTCAACTACTACAGCCTCATGGGCGAGCAGTTGGAGGAAAAACGCGACATCTCGCCCGACGAGATCGGCAAGATGGACGTCCTCCACGGCAAGATGATGGTCTACGGCCACGACGGCGAGATGATTCTTGAGGAGGACATCGAGAACTTCCACGACGCCGCGCTCAAAGGCTGTGACGAGTGTGCCGACTTCACCGGCTTCTGTTCGGACATCACCGTCGGCTCCGTCGGCTCTTCCGACGAGTACTCGAGCGTCATCATCCGCACCGAGCAGGGGATGAAGGCGTGGGAGCTGACCGAGCCGAAACTCGACTACCACGATCTCGAGGACAAGTCGGCGGTCGGCAAGCTTCAGGGCTGGGACAAGAAGAAGGCCTTCGAAAGTCTCGAGCGGCCCTTCGACCCCGATGCGCCGCGGTTCATCGACTACACCGACCACGCCGAGAACTACGGCACGGCGCTGAATCCCCACGATCAGGGGCACTAAGGTCGAATCGTTTCCCGATTTTTCGTCGCTCGTTTCGTCACGACTCAGATCACGATCCCGGACTGTAAGATCGCGATCAGGACGGTCAGCGCCGGGATCGCCAGCAGCGTCGTCAGGAAGACGCACGTCGAGACGTACTCCGAGACGAGCACGCCCTCGGTTCGGGCGCTGCCGGCGAACTCGATGACCAGAATCAGCGGCGTCACGGCAGCGGGCATCGCCGTCTCGAGGACGAAGACGCGCGCGACGGTCGCGTTCTCGAAGCCGACGAGGAGGGCGACCCCGAGACCGACGGCGGGGGCGACGGCCATCTTGAGCGCGGTCGCGGGCCAGGCCCGCGAGACGGCGGTTGCGGTGTTCGAACGCGCGAGCTGGATCCCGAGGATGAGCAGCATGAGCGGGATCGAGGCGTCGCCGACGAGTTGGAGCGTCTCCATCGCCGCCGTGTCAGCGGGCGGGACGATATCCAGCGCACGCGCGCCCAGCGCGGCGACGACGGCGTATACGAGCGGGATGTAGAACACCCGCCGGACGCCCTCGAGGCCGGCGGAACCGCTGCTCCGGGAGGCGACGTAGACGCCGACGGTGTACATCAGCACGGACTGGACCGAGAGAAAGAGCACGGCCGTCTGACGGCCGACCGCGCCGAACGCGAAGTCCGAGACGGGAATGCCGAGGTTCCCCGAGTTGGTAAAGATCGCGACCAGCACGAGGGCGCTCAGCGCCGGTTCTTCCTCGCCGACGGCGCGCCCGACGAGTTCGGCGATCACCCACATCGCGGCCGTGAAGACGCCGATCCCGACTGCGACCCGCAGCAGCGTCGACGCCTCGAGCCTCGTCGTCGCGAGGCTGTGAAACACCAGCGCGGGAGCTAACACGTAGACGACGGCCGTGTTCAGCGGCTCCGGATCGATCTCTCTGACGGTGGCCAGCACGTAGCCCACGGCCGCGATGGCGACGATCGGCCCGACCGCGGAGGCGAAGATCGCGAGGAGGTCGGTCATCGGTCAGCGCTCGCCCCGCACCCGCGCGTTCGGCTCGAGGCGCTCGGCTGCCCCCGACCGGTCGTGTCCTGCATTACGGGGTCAGCTACTCCTCGTGCTCCCTATGGGGCTTACGATGCCGTCGCCGGAATCTGCTACTCGATTCCCGTCGCCGCTCGCCGTTTAAGTAGCTCTGGTCACAAGGTGTAGATACGACGGGAGGCTGGCCGTTCTCGCGGTGGAACTACCCGAGTAGCCTGGGGCTTCGGCGCGTTTATTCGGCGTGCACGGAACGTCTGCGTATGGGAGCCGACGCCCGAATCCGGGTCGCGACGCCGGCGGACGCGGCCGCCGTCCGCGACATCTACGCCCCGTTTTGTGAATCGACAGCGGTCACCTTCGAGGAAACCGCGCCCACCGAGGCCGAAATAGCCGGCCGGATCGAATCGACCCTCGAGACGCATCCCTGGCTCGTCTGCGAAACCGATACGGAGGTCGTCGGCTACGCCTACGCGGGGCCGCTGCGAACGCGCCGCGCCTACGAGTGGGTCGTCGAACTATCGATCTATCTCGCCGAGTCGATCCGCCGCTCGGGCGTCGGCCGGGCGCTGTACGAGTCGCTGTTCGCCGTCCTCGAGCGTCAGGGGATCCGCGACGCCTACGCCGTGACGACGGTTCCCAACCCCGGGACCGAGCGGTTCCACGAGTCCGTAGGGTTCGAGCGTGTGGTCGACTTTCCGGCGATCGGCTACGCGGACGGTGAGTGGCGAGACGTGGCCTGGTGGCGGCGGCCGCTGGCTGAGAAGCCAGACGAGCCCGACCGTCCGCGTCCGTTTCCTGCGGTCCGCGAGGACGAGGACTGCGAATCGCTCGTCCGGTCGGGCGAGTCGTCCCTCGGCCGGCCCTGAACGGATCGCGACCGCCACAGACCGAAGCCGCTTTCTTCGACCACCGACTGGTATCTCGCATGAATCCTTCGAGCTGGCGAACCTACCTCGTCACGCAGGCGTCGCTCTCGGGCGACCGATCGACGCTCGAGATCGTTCGGGCGGCTATCGACGGCGGCGTCGACGCCGTCCAGTTGCGCGAGAAAGACTCGAGCGCCCGGTCGCGGTACGAACTCGGACACGAACTGCGCGAGCTGACGGCTGAGGCGGGCGTCGACCTCATCGTCAACGATCGGATCGACATCGCACAGGCGATCGACGCCGACGGCGTCCACGTCGGCCAGTCGGACCTGCCCGTCGCTGTGGCTCGGGACCTGCTCGGAGCCGACGCGATCGTGGGCTGTTCGACCGCGACGGTCGCCAAAGCCCGGGAGGCGGAAGCCGAGGGCGCGGACTACCTCGGCGTCGGCGCGGTCTACGGCACCTCCTCGAAGGACGTGGCCGACGGCAAGGACGGAGTCGGGCCGGAGCGGATCGCCGCGATCGCCGACGCCGTCTCGATCCCGATCGTCGGCATCGGCGGTATCACGGCTGACAACGCCGGGCCGGTCGCCGAGGCCGGCGCGGCCGGCGTGGCCGTCATCAGCGAGATCACGGGAGCCCCGGACCCGCGATCCGCGACGGAGGCGCTCGCGGCGGCTGTCGAAACCCCGAAGGCCATCGATCACGGAGGGGCAGACGAATGAGTGTCACTGACATCGCCGCCGCGGACCTCGCGGACTCGGTCCGCGCAGTTCGGGAGACGGAGCCGCTCGTCCAGCATCTGACCAACACGGTGACGATCAACGACGTGGCGAACCTGACCCTCCACTGGGGCGGGCTGCCCGTGATGGCCGACTCCTTCGGCGACGCCGGCGAGATGGCCGACCTCGCGCGCGCGGTGCTGATCAACATCGGCCAGGTGCCCGACGGCCGCGTCGAGGCCATGCACGAAGCCGGCCGGAAAGCAAACGAACGGGGGATTCCGGTCGTCCTCGACCCCGTCGGCGTCGGCTCGACGCCCTCGCGGCAAGCGGTCGCCGAGAGCCTCCTCTCTGAGATCGACTTCACCGTCATCAAGGGCAACTACGGCGAGATCAGCGCACTCGCGGGCCTCGAGGCCGAGGTCAAGGGCGTCGAATCCGTCGGCGACTACGAGGAGATCGAGCGGACCGCCCGCTCGCTGGCCGACTCGACCGACACGGTCGTCGTCGCCTCGGGCGTCGACGACATCGTCGCGGACGCGGACGGCGCGGTCGAACTGGCCGCCGGCCACGAGATGCTCGGCGAGGTCGTCGGCACCGGCTGCATGCTCGGTGCAACCGTCGCCACCTTCTGTGGTGCACTCGAGGACACCCACGCCGCGGCCGTCCACGGCACGCTCGCGTTCGGGATCGCCGGCGAGCGCGCGGCCGACCTCGAGTACGCGGGGCCGGGCAGCTACCGGACGAACTTCCGCGACGCCGTCTACGGCCTGACCGGCGACGCAGCCGCCGCTCTCGATCTTGCAGACCGCGCCGAACAGGTCCTCTGAGTGGGGCCGATCGGAACCCATCACGATTCCTGAGATTCCCGTCGGTCGGAACGGATTGAAACCGTTTTCATCCCCCGGAACGAACTGTGAGCTATGGCTCGAGACGAACTCGAAAACGCGGCCGAGTCGATCGAACAGGCGGCCGACGCCGCGTCCGACGAGGAGGCACAGGAGCGACTCCAGAATCAGGCAGCGAAGTTCGCGGACTACGCCGACGCCGACCGCGGGCCGGACCACGGTCAGCTCGCGCGCCACGAACACATCCTGAACGACATCGCCGACGACGAAGGCGGCGACGTGGAATCGAACCTCGAGGACGCGCTCGAGTCGATCAGCGCGTTCCGGTCGACGGTCGAGGGTGTTTAGCGGTTCGGCGTCGAGGATCGAGGACGGGACGAGTATTTTTCAGCGGCTCGAGGAGTATCGATTCGACGTTGTTACGTGGCCTGCGAAAGCGTCTGTGAGTGAGCGATCGCGACGCGTCGCCTCGAGATCGAAGAATCGGGGTCAGAGTCCGTTATCGTGGCAACACCGGACCTCCTCGTCCTCCCCAGCCGACTCGTTCGTTCGCGTTGCTCACTCACTCGTCCCTCGCGCAGTATCACTGGTCGCCCTCGCTTTCGCTCGGCCGACCACCAGCGCACGCCACCGTGGCCAGTTGATCGATCAGGAACGAGGCAGAGGACGCCGCACCACTTTCCATAGACTGCGGCGCGTTCTTCCCACGAAACGGCTGACCGTCTCGCTCAACAGACGGGTTTCGGGTTCGCGCCCATTCCCTCGAGCGTCTCGACGTACTCGTCGTAGGCGGCCTGAATCGCGCCCGTCGCGGCCTCTTCGGCGCGCTCCCAGTCCTCGTCGGTCTCGCAAACGTCCTCGAGCAACTCTGTAGCGCGCTCGAGTTGGTCGTCCAGTTCCTCGCCGAAGCCGCGGAACAGGCTGGCGGTCTGGGG
Organism: Natrinema marinum; assembly: GCF_024296685.1. NCBI lineage: Archaea > Methanobacteriati > Methanobacteriota > Halobacteria > Halobacteriales > Natrialbaceae > Natrinema > Natrinema marinum. The sequence goes on from NZ_CP100763.1 coordinate 3,193,734, forward strand.
GTCGGCGTCGCCGACGAAGTAGCCGACGACCTGGTCTTTCGAGCGCTTGCTCGCGAGAATGCGGCCGACGAACGCGCCGACGCGTTCGACCGTCTCCTCGCGGTCCCGGAGGTACTCGTGGAGGTTCGGGACTTCCTCGGGTTCGTACTCGTCGTCGGCGAGTTTGCCGTCGACGGTCTCGTAGTGGTCTCGTTCCTCCTCGGCCGTGGCCTCGAAGGCCGCGCGGGCCTCGTCGTCGGCTTCGTCGTCGGCCCACTCGAGGAAGGTTTGCCAGGCGGCGTACTCGGCGTCGGCGGTCGCCTCGAGGACGGGTTCGGTGTCGATGTCGCCGCCGGTGTCTGCGTACAGCGACTTCGAGGAGCCGAGTCGCGAGAGTGCGGTCTGGTTTGCCTCGCTGACGGTCTCGACGAACGTGTCCGGATCGGTCATGGCGAGACCTTCGGGAGGGCTCGAGTTATGTCTATCGTGACGGCGGCAGCCGAGACGACCAGCCGCGCCCGCGGTGGCGGGCGATAGGCGGCGGCTACGGTTCGCGAGTGAACCCCCAACCGCGGCATAACAATATCGATCACCGGACTGTCATCGATCGGAATGAAACGACGAGCGTATCTCGTGACGGCCGCCGCGGCGACCCTCGGCGGCTGCGCCGCCCTGAGCGATTCGAGTGCGTCCGACGAGACTCCCGACGACGGCGACGACGGGAACACCACCCAGACGGACGCCCCGCAGGAGACGATCGACGAGGAGGCCGGCTCGTTCGACCGATTCGACGACCTCTCGATGTGGGAAGTGATGGAAGGCTCGCTGGAACTCGACACCGACCGGGCGTACGTCGGCGACCAGTCCGGCCGCATGGAAGCGACCGAAGCCGAGACGCGGGTGATGATCAAACGGCGCTTCGACACGCCGCGGGACCTCTCGAACGAGTTCCCCGCGCTGGCACTGGCGTCGGAGCAGGACATCGCCCCGTTCGTGCAGCTCACCGACACCGGCGGGAATCGGCTCCTCCTCCAGACCGATGTCCCGCCGGGGCTACCGCTGCTTCACCACAATCCGAGCGTCGCCCGTACCGACGGCGACCCGGACCTGAGTGCAATCAAACACGTCAAAATCTCGGCGTGGGCCGGCGAGGGTGACCCGGCGACAGTCTGGTGTGACGACCTCTACTTCGTCTCCCGACCGGAGACGGGGAAGGTCCTCATCCAGTTCGGCGACGGCACCGAGACCGCCTACACGCGGGCCCGTTCGACGCTGTCCGACCACGGCTTTCCCGCGACGGCGTTCGTCCCGACGAACTACGTCGGCCGCGAGGGCTACCTCAGCAGCGACCAGTTAGGGACCCTCTCGAGCGAGGGCTGGACGATCGGCAGTCAGGGCCAGTCGGGCAGCGGCCTCGTCGGGAAAAGCGAGTCCGAGCAACAACGTGAGATTCGGGGCGCGATCGACTGGCTCGAGCGCAACGGGTTCGAAGACGGCGCGAGCTACTTTGCCTATCCGCTCAACCGGTACGACGAGACGGCGATGACCCTCGTCGACGAACACCACGAGCTGGGCTTCGTCGGTGGCTACGCCGGTCACGCCGACCTGCTGAATCCGGCGCTCGCACCGCGTGCGGTCGGGCCGTCGGCCGACGAGGCAAAGCAACTGATCGACCGGACGGCGCAGTTCCGGACGATCACGACCCTCTCCTATCCGGAGCTCTCCGGCGAGACGGCCGCGGCGTTCGAGGAGACGATGTCGTACCTCGCGGACGCCGCATCGGCCGGCGATCTCGAGGTCGTCGGCCCGGACGAGGTCGCGTCGAATCACGTCTACGAGCCGTAGTCGGTCAGAAGACATCGAGTCCCCGTCGCGTTGCTGGCGCTCTTTTTGCAGGGACGACGACAACGGATGCGATAAAATTGCTCGGTCGGTCGTACGCTGTGCCGTTCAGTTGCCCTTCTCGATCGGGGCGTTGACCAGGTTGCCCCACTCGGTCCAGGAGCCGTCGTAGTTGACGGTGTCGTCGTAGCCGAGCAGTTCGTGCAGGGCGAACCACGCAACGGAGGATCGCTCGCCGATGCGGCAGTAGGCGACGGTCGTCTCGTCGCCGTCGATGTCCTCGTCGGCGTAGAGCTCCTCGAGCTCGTCGTAGGTCTTGAAGGTGCCGTCGTCGTTGGTCACGGCGGCCCACGAGATGTTCTTCGCGCCGGGGATGTGGCCGCCGCGCTGGGCGGTCTCCTGGAGTCCCGGGGGCGCGAGGACCTCGCCGGAGTACTCCTCGGGCGAGCGGACGTCGACGAGCGGAACGCCGCGCTCGATCGCGTTCTCGACGTCTTCGCGGTAGGCGCGGATGCTCTCGCGCGGGCCGGCGGCGTCGTACTCGGTCGCGGAGAAGTCGGTCTCCTCGTCGGTGGTCGGATAGTCGTTCTCGAGCCAGTACTCGCGGCCGCCGTCGAGCAGCTTGACGTCGTCGTGGCCGTAGTACTTGAACTGCCAGTAGGCGTAGGCGGCGAACCAGTTGGAGTTGTCGCCGTAGAGGACGACCGTGTCGTCCTCGCTGATGCCGTGGCTGCCGAGCAGGTCCTCGAAGTCCGCCTTCTCGAGAATGTCTCGCTGGGTCTGGTCCTGAAGCTGCGTCTCCCAGTTGAACCCGATCGCGCCGGGGGCGTGCTCTTCCTCGTAGGCTTCCGTGTCGACGTCGACCTCGACCAGCCGGAGGTCGGAGTCGTCGTCTTCGAAGTCCTCGAGTCGCTCCTCGACCCAATCGGCCGTGACGAGTACGTCGTTGGCGTAGTCGCTTGCCATACACGGCCGTTCAATGGCGACACACAAAGGGACTTCTTAACCGGTCAATTCGGACACCGGTCGATCCTGTCGGACAAAATTGCCGCTTCACTCGGCGCTCGAGCGCCGTTTTCGTCGGACTGGCGACCGAATCCGGCGGTGTCGGCTCTCGCTCGGTACATTTTGGGCTATACCGAGGGGATTTCTCGCCGGACACCAGCAAAGATTGCCACTGTCCCGGTAGCCGAAATTCGGTGCGAAATCGGTGCGTACTCGGGTCTGCGTTTCGTATGGATCGCCTAATGGACGAAACCGTCGTCGTCTCCCCCGACTGGCTCGCATCGCGTCTGGACGATCCCACCGTCTGCATCGTCGACGTCAGAGACGCCTGGGAGTACGACGGCATCGGCCACATTCCGGGTGCGGTGAGCATCCCGTTCGACAGCTACCGCGACGAGAGCGACGTCGATCGGGGCACCCTGCCCGGTGCCGAGGCCTTCGCCGATCTGCTGGGGGCGGCGGGGATCGAGCCCGACGACACGATCGTCGCCTACGACGACACCCACGGGGTCTTCGCCGCCCGCTTCGTCCTCACCGCGCTCGAGTACGGCCACGACGACGTGCGCCTGCTCGACGGCGACTACAGCGCCTGGAACCGGGAGTACGAGACCACGAGCGACGCGCTCGAGATCGAACCGACCGACTACGAGCCCGATCCGCTGGCACCCGAGGAGAGCCCGCTGGTCGGCTACGACGCCGTCGCGGACGCCCTCGAGCGCGACGCCCTGTTCGTCGACACCCGCGAGAAAGACGAGTTCGAGGAAGCCCGCCTGCCCGGCGCGGTGCGGTTCGACTGGCGCGAGGCCGTCGACGACGAGACGCGGCGGCTGAAACCCGAAGCCGAACTCGAGGACCTGCTCGCCGACCACGGGATCACCCCGGATCGCGAAATCGTCCTCTACTGTAACACGGCGCGCCGGATCAGCCACACCTACGTCGTCCTGCAAGCGCTGGGCTACGAGAACGTGGCCTTCTACGAGGGGAGCCTGACGGAGTGGCTCGAAAACGACGGCGCAGTCGAGCGCGGCCCGGTCGACGAGTAACTGTTCCGATCGCCCGCGAGCCGGCCGCCGACCTATTGCTATCCCGTACGTTGATGGTCATCGACACGAATCGGGAGCCATGAATGCGGCTATCGGCCGGCGTCGGTTCCTCCTCGCGACCGCCGGCGCGAGCGCGCTCGCGGGCTGTTCGTCCTCGAGCACCGGCGATTCGCCGTCGAACGAGACCGCCGAGAACCCGGACGCGACTGCGTCGGTGGAACTCGAGGGACTCTCGGCGACGCTCCAGTACGTCCGTCCGGCGACCGACGAGGGACGGCCCGAGGTCCTCGCGACCGAGGGCCACCAGTACGTCGTCGCCGCGTTCGATGCAGCGACGGTCGACGCGAGCGATGTCGCGTTTCGACTGGACGGGACCGAGTACACCGGTTCGTTCACCGCGACGAGGGACGGCCGACTCGAGATCGGGTTCGAGGTCCCTCGCGACGTGGCGGCCGAGAGCGGGGCCGTGCTGGTCGGCGGCGAATCGAACTCGGTTTACCGGGACGTTCTGGATCGCCTGGCGAACCCGCCCCGGTTCACGAACGTCTCGTTCGACGCCGACCCGGAGGTTCGGCCCGGTGCGTTCATGGGGCTCGACGTTCGGGTCTGGAACAAGGGTGGACCGGGTTCGTTCGAAGGCGTTTTCGACGTGTCAGGCGCGCCGCCGAAGGTGTTCTCGGAGCAGGTCGACAGCGGAACGTACGCCAGCTTCATGACCTACGTAACGATCGACGAGGACGCGGGGGCGGGGGAGCGAACGGCGGTGTTCGACACCGGATTCGAGGAGTACACCGTCCCGTTTTCGATCGTCGACCCCGAATCGGCGTAGTGCCGACCCGATAGCGGCGCTGGGGCGCGACTGCGGTGTCAGGAGTCGTCTCCGTCGACGGTCGGTAGCGTGAACCGAAACGTCGCCCCCTCTCCGGGCTCGGTATCGACCCAGATCTCGCCGCCGTGGCGCTCGACGATACGCCGACAGAGCGCGAGCCCGATCCCCGTCCCGGCGTGTTCCTCGTGGCTGTGGAGCCGCTCGAAGACGTCGAAGATCCGTTCCCGGTCGTCGGGATCGATGCCGATCCCCTCGTCGCTGACCGAGACGAGCCAGTCGCTTTCCGCTCGGCTGGCCGCGACGCGAATCGTCGGCGGCTCGTCGCCGCTGTACGTGATCGCGTTCGTTAGCAGGTTCTGGAACACTTGCCGCAACTGATCCGCGTCTCCCTCGACGCGAGGTAACGACTCGCTCGAGAGCGTCGCGTCGGTCTCCGCGAGCTTGAACCGCAGATCGCTCCGCACGTCCTCGAGCACGGCGTCGAGATCGACGGGCTCGAAGGGGTCGCCCTGCGTCTCGACCCTGGAATAGGCGAGCAGGCCGTCGATCATCTCGCGCATGCGCTCGGCGCCGTCGACGGCGTACGCGATGAACTCCCGACCGTCGGAATCGAGGTCGTCACCGTAGCGATCCTCGACGAGCGAGAGGTAACTGGAGACCATTCGCAGCGGTTCTTTGAGATCGTGGGAGGCGGTGTACGCGAACTGCTCGAGCCGTTCGTTCGACGCCTCGAGGTCGCGCTCGTACTGCCGGCGCTCGAGTTCGGCGCTCACCCAGTTGCCGAGCAGTTCGACGAACGTGACCTCCCAGTCGGTGAACTCCTCGACCCGCGCCTCCATGTCGTAGAAGCAGAACGTGCCGTACACCTCGTCGCCGACCGAGACCGGCGTGCCGAGATAGCAGGAGATGCCCCACTCGGCGTTCCCGGTCCGGTCGGCGAGTTCCGGCGCGTCCGCGTCGACGTCCTCGAGGACCAGCGTCCGTTCGGCGTTGACGACGCGTTCGCAGTTCGTCGCGGACAGCGCGGTGGCGTCACCGGCCTCCAAGTCGGCGTTGGCGGGCGCGTCGACGGCCTCGAAGATGTACTCGTCGGCGTCCTCGTGGACATGAGACAGCGTCGCGTAGTCCGTGCCGATCGTCTGCCGGACGACGCTCAGCAGCGACTCGATCTGGTCGGTGAACGGCCGATCGGGGTCCGCGATCACTTCGTAGGCGTCTTGCAGTGCCCGTTCGCGGTCCCGGAGTCGTGCCGCCCGCCGCGTGCGCTCGCTGCCGATCCGTATCGAAACCGTCAGCCCCGTTTCGGAGGGATACGCACGCCCGTCGAGGCTGGCGGCGAGCGACTCGGAGACGGTTTCGAACGCGACCGGTTCCTGGGTCCGCATCGCCCGCTCGTACTCGTCCCGAAGCGCCGAACCGACCGCCTCGGGGACGCCGTCCCAGACGACCGTTCCGAGTAACTCCGTCTCCGATCGCTCGAGCAACCGCTCGGTTCGCTCGTTGCAGAACGTCAACCGCCACTCCTCGTCGACCGCGAAGACGGCGTCGGTGATACGCCCATAGGCCGTCGCAACGTCGCTTTCCTGCGGTCCGGGCGAGTCCGATCGCTCGGCCATTTGCTACTGTGAGGGGTCTGCCACTAATAAACTATCCGCTGCTCACGTCCCGCCAGTCCGGGGCCGTCGAGTACGTCGTGTCGGAGAGTTCGTCGAACGCCGAATACACGACCTCGTTCAGCGCCGGATGAACGTGAACCGGCTTCGCCACGTCCTCGACGGTCCCGTCGGCGCTGTCCATCGCGACGACGACCTCGTGGAGCAACGTCGCCGCCTGGGGGCCGACAATGTGACAACCCAGGATCTCGCCGTCCGGCGCGGCGAGTGCCTTCACGAACGCCTCGTCGGCCTCGAGGATCATCCCCAGCGGCGCGGCCCCGTAGGGCGTGGTCACGGCCTCGTACTCGCGGCCCTCGTCCTCGAGTTCTCCTTCCGTCAGCCCGACGCTCGCGACCCGCGGATCGGTGAAGATTGCGTGGGGCATGGCCCGATAGTCGACTTCTTTCCCCGCGTCGTCTCGTGGCTTCGCCGCTCGGCTGTCCGAGGCGGTACGCGCTTCGCCGTTGAGGATGTTTGCAGCGACGACGCTCGATTCGTAGTCGGCCGCGTGCTTGAACGGTTGCTCGCCGAGAACGTCACCGAGCGCCCAGACCCTGTCCGCGGTCGTCTCGAGTCGCCCGTCGGTCTCGACGTAGCCCTCGTCGTCCGTTTCGACGCCGGCCGCCTCGAGCTCGAGCGTGTCGGTGTTCGGACGGCGGCCCGTCGCCAGCAGGAGGCCGTCGGCCTCGAGTTCGATGGTCTCGTCGCTGTCACCGTCGCCGCTCCCGTCGGCCGCGGATTCGGCGGTCACCGTGATGCCGCCGGCCCCGGTCTCGTCGACCGAGGCCGCTTTATAGCTCGTGTAGACGTCACAGTAGGTCTCGAGCGAGTCGGTCACGGCCGCGCTCACGTCGTCGTCCTCGCGGGGGACGAGCCGGTCGCTGCGGCCGACGATCGAGACCGCGGTCCCCAACGCGGCGAAGAAGTAGCCCAGTTCGGCACCGATGTAGCCGCCGCCGACGATCACGAGGTCATCGGGCCGCTCGTCGAGAAAGAGCGCGTCGTCGCTCGTGAGATAATCGACATCCTCGAGCCCGTCGATCGGCGGGACCATCGGCCGGCTCCCGACGGCGATGACGACGTGTTCGCCGCGTACCGTTCCGCCATTCCCACCGTCTTCGGTGGCGCTCCCCGCCTCGGCTTCTGTCGGCTCGACCTCGAGCGTTCGGTCGTCGACGAATCGCCCCTCGCCCCGGTAGAGGGCGACGTTCTCGTTCTCTCGGAGGCTCGTGGCCTGATTGTCCGCCTTCTGGAAGACCGTGTCGCGAATCGCGGTCGTGATTTCGTCGTAATCGATCCCGGTCAGCTCCGCGTGCACGCCGAACGCGTCGGCGCGGCGCAGTTCGCTGACTACGTCGGCCCGGTGGATCAGTGCCTTCGAGGGGACACAGCCCCGCGTGACGCAGGCTCCTCCGAGCGGGCCGCGCTCGATCACGGCCGCTTCGAGGCCCTGCTCGGCCGCCGCGGTGGCGACCTGGCTTCCCGATCCCCCGCCGACGACGACGATGTCGTATTCGTCCATACGGGGTCCGACCACGAACGACCGCGTAAAATTGGAGCCTGCTATTCGCGCGGTCGACGGTCCGTCCTCCGATCCGCCGAGACCGCCGCTAGGGACCGCCCCTCAAAGCCAGTCGTCGCCCGGATCGTCGTCCACCGCCTCCTTGTAGGAGTCGACCGCCGCCGCGAGGTTCGCCAGCGCTTCCTCGGGCGTCTGGCCCTGGCTCGAGACGCCGGTGACCTCGTCGTCGGCGATGTGGAGCCCGTGCTCGTTCTGTCGCATCGTCACGTCCGCGTCCGCGAGCGCCTCGTACTCCGAGGGGTCGACGTCTGCGTCGGAACTCATACGCGGGAGTTGTCCCGGTCGAGTGAAATACCCACCGACGCCGCTCGAGCGCCCGGCGCGACGACGGTCGGGGGTCGGGCGAGCGGTCGCCCGATTCGGGATGCCAGCGGTGTGTCGAGCGATCGAACCGGCACTCGCGTGCCGGACGTAGAAAAAGCCTTTAACGCCATCGCCCCGTAGACGGAGCAAATGGTACTCGACGATCTCGGGAGTTCTCTGCGGGGCACTCTGGACAAGCTCCGCGGGAAGTCGCGGCTCAGCGAGGAAGACGTCGAGGAGATCGTCAAGGAGATCCAGCGCTCTTTGCTCTCCGCCGACGTCGACGTCTCGCTCGTGATGGCGCTCTCGGACAACATCAAAGAACGCGCACTCGAGGAGGAACCCCCCGCCGGCACCCCGGCGCGGGACTTCGTCCTCCGCATCGTCTACGAGGAACTGGTCGACCTCATCGGCGAGTCGACCGAGTTGCCACTCGAGGAACAGACCATCCTGCTCGCGGGGCTGCAGGGGTCCGGTAAGACCACGTCCGCGGCGAAGATGGCCTGGTGGTTCTCGACGAAGGGGCTGCGCCCGGCGGTTATCCAGACCGACACCTTCCGGCCCGGCGCGTACGATCAGGCCGCGGAGATGGCCGAGCGCGCCGAGGTCGACTTCTACGGGAATCCGGACAACGACGATCCCGTCGAGATCGCCCGGAAGGGCCTCGAGGAGACCAGCGAAGCCGACGTGCACATCGTGGACACGGCCGGTCGCCACGCGCTCGAGGACGACCTGATCGACGAGATCGAGCAGATCGAGAGCGTCGTCGACCCCGACACCTCGCTGCTCGTCCTCGACGCCGCGATCGGGCAGGGCGCGAAAGACCAGGCCCAGCAGTTCGACGAGTCGATCGGGATCGACGGCGTCGTCATCACGAAGTTAGACGGGACCGCGAAGGGTGGCGGCGCGCTGACCGCGGTCGACCAGACCGACTCCTCGATCGCCTTCCTCGGCACCGGCGAGGAGGTTCAGGACATCGAGCGCTTCGAGCCCGACGGCTTCATCTCGCGCCTGCTCGGCATGGGCGACCTCTCGCAACTCGCCGAACGCGTCGAGCGCGCCATGCAGCAGACCGACATCGAGGAGGACGACTGGGACCCCGAGGACATGCTGCAGGGCCAGTTCACCCTCAAGGACATGCAAAAGCAGATGGAGGCGATGAACAACATGGGGCCGCTCGATCAAGTGATGGACATGATCCCCGGCTTCGGCGGCGGGATCAAAGATCAGCTCCCCGACGACGCGATGGACGTCACCCAAGAGCGGATGCGCACCTTCAGCGTGATCATGGACTCGATGACCGACGCCGAAAAGGAGTATCCGAAGGCCATCGGCGCGAGCCAGATCGAGCGCATCGCCCGCGGCTCGGGCACCAGCGAGGAGGAGGTCCGACAGCTGCTCCAGCAGTACAAGATGATGGAACGCACCATCAAGCAGTTCCAAGGAATGGGCTCCGACCAGGAGATGCAGCGCATGATGAAACAGATGCAACAGGGCGGCGGTGGCGGCGGTGGCATGGGCGGCATGGGTCCGTTCGGATAACGCCGACCCCGAGTCCGTCACGCACTCGGCCCGTCCGGGCTCCGTTTTTCGCGTCCGTTTCGATTCGATCGACAGTCACCCTGCCGCTACGTTAATGCATCTCTAGACGAACCCTCGAGTAGCATGAACCGTCGACAGTATCTGACTCGCGCCGGCGCTGCCGGCGCGGCGACCGGGCTTCTCGCGGGCGGTGCCGGCTGTCTCGGCGACCTCTCCGGGTCATCGGACGACGGCAACGGCGACGCCGACGTCGGTAGTCGGGCCGGCGTCCGCGCGATCGACCGCGCCGCCGGCAACCTGAACAAGGCCGCCCAGTCACTGAACGAACTCTCGCTCGAGGACCCCGAAACCGTCGAGTTCGATCCCTCGGAGCCCAGGGCCAAGATTTCGGACGCGCGCGACCACCTCGAGACCGCCGAGTCCGAACTGGGCGAGGACCGCCAGACAGACATCGACACGCTCCGGTCGTACGCCGACGCCCTTGAGGGGCTGATCGCGGTGACCGCCACCGTTTCCGACTCCTCGATCACCGACGACATCGACACCGTCACGACGGCCCTCGAAGAACAGGGGGATCTCGAGGCGGCGAGCGAGACCGTCGACGCCCGGTACACCGAGATCTCGTCGGCCCACGAGCGCTTCGAGCAGGCGGAGACGACTATCCAGACCCTCGACGGCGACCGGCTCGCCGAACTCGCCGGGATCGACCTCGCTGAACTCGAGGAGGGAGCGAACGCCCTCGGCGCCGTCGTCGGCTCGCTCGAGACGCTCGCGGCGGCCTACGACTCCACGCTGGACCTCGAGTCGGGCTACGGCGCGCTCGAAGCGGGCCGGACGAAGTTCGAGAACGGCGAGTACGCGGCGGCCGAACGCGAGTTCGAGACCGCGGAGTCGACGTTCGCGGACGCACAGGGGAGCCTCGAGAGCGAGACCGGGTCGACCCCCGAGGGCCTCGTGCAGTACGTCGAGACGGCGGCGTGCCAGACCACGCACCTGTCGACGGCAGCGGGTGCGTTCGCCGACGCCGCGGGGGCCGCGGCCGACGGCGACCCCGTCACCGCCAACGCCCGGAAGAACGACGGCGAAGACGCCCTCGAGGACGTCAATAACTGTACGAACTGAGTCACTGTATCGCCGACGCGTCGCGCTCGCGGGCCGCCGTCGGCGGCAGTTCGTCGACGAGGACGACCGCGTCGCCCTCGAGGACCGGGGTGTCGTCGCCGTCGAAGACGGTCGTCTCGATCCGGTATTTCGCCCGGCCGAGATCCTCGACGACCTCACAGACGGCGGTGGCTCGATCGCCGACCGAGAGCGGGGCGCGGAAGCTACTCTCCTGTGAGAGATAGATCGTCAGCCCCGGCAGCCGCGCGAGCGCGGCGCTGATCAGCCCGTTCGCGAGGACGCCGTGGACGATCCGCTCGCCGAATCGCGTTTCGGCGGCGTAGGCCGCGTCGAGGTGGACGCGGTTGGTATCGCCCGTCACCTCCGCGAACGCCTCGACATCGTCCTCGGAGAGGGTCTTCGAAAAGCGGGCGATGTCGCCGACTGAGACGGTCGTCTCGTCCGCGCCGCGGTATTCGAACTCCCAGTCGTCGCGCTCGTAGAGGGTATCGGTGCGAACGCGTCGCCGCGCCGGCTCGGGCTCGTTGTGACCTGGCCCGCGTGCCAGATGTGGCACGTAGTAGGTGAGCTCGGTCGTCGTAAGAATGCCCGCGAGCGTGTCGCGGTCGTCGCCGTCCTCGACCACTGGCAAGTGCTCGATCCCGGTCGACCGCAACAGGTCGACGGCGTCGACGATCGAGGCAGTCGGTGTGATCGTCGTCAGCGGACTCGCCATGACCGCCGACAGCTCGAGGCGGCCGAGGTCCTTCCGCTCGCAGAGTTCAGTCGCGAAGTCGCCTTCGGTGACGATGCCGACGGGCTCGCCGTCCCGGACGACGACCACCGAACTCACGCGCTCGTTGCGCATCAGCGTCGCCGCTTCTGTCGCGGTCGCATCCGGTGCAGCCGTGACGACGGTCTCGACCATAATCTCGGCGACGGGTATCGTGTCGTGCATTTGATACCAATACGCCGCCGAGGCCTACAGTCGTTGGGGGTCGGAAACGGTATCGGCGATCGGGACCCGAAAAGGGGGGAGCGCGAACCGAAGGGGAAAACTGAATCAGGCGTCGACCGGCCGGCCGTCCTCGGTCGGCGGCGCGATGTGGTCGATGTACGCCTCGAGGCTCGGTTCGTCGACCCGCACCCGAACCGAGATCTCGCCGAGTTCGTCGGGTTCGCCGACCGAGAAGTTCACGCGGTCCTCGAAGGCCGCCTGCTTTTTGAGCGCGAAGGAGAAGGTATCGCCCTCGCGGTTCGCGAAGAACTCGCCGCGGGCGGTGTCGAGGATCTCCTGGCGGTGCAGCAGGTCCGAGAAGTGATCGAGCGCGTGGGCCTCGCCCCGGACCTCGCCGAACTCCTCCTCGATGTCGGCGGTGGGGAACACGTTCGCGACGGCGTCGATCACGCGGCTCGTGACCTCGGTGTCGTAGACCGGTGCCGTGATCTCGACGTCGACGCGGTAGATGTCGCTCATGGTTCCAGTTCGGGGTCGGCGGCTTTCTCGTCGTCGATCCCCTCCCGGATGATCGCCCGGACCCGCTCGCGGAACGCCTCGAGCGAGTCGGTGTTCTCGATGACCACGTCGGCGCGGGCCATCGCGTCGTCCATCCCGAAGCCCCGTTCGCGCTCGTCGCGGGCGGCCAGCCCCTCGCCGCCGTCGTCCTCGCTCGCGTCCCGGCCGCGGTCGTCGATCCGCTCCGCGCGGAGGTCGAAGGGAGCCTCGATGCTGACCAGCGTGAACGCGTCGCCAAACTCGGCTTCGAAGACGTCGACCTCCACGTCCGAGCGGAGGCCGTCGACCAGCACCGTCTCGTGGTCCTCGAGGCGGTCCTCGATCATGGGCAGCGACCGCTCGGCGATTGCCGTCGGGCCGTTCTCCTCGCGTAACGCCTGCGCGACCGTGCCGTGATCCTTCGTGGGATCGAGGCCGCGGTCGGCCGTCTCCTGGCGAACGACGTCGCCCATCGTCACCACCGGGATCCCGTCTTCGCGTGCGACGGTGGCGGCCTCGCCCTTACCGCTCCCGGGGAGTCCCACCGTTCCGATGACGTGCATCGAGGTGACGTACCGGCGAGACGTGCATAAACGCTGTGTTCGTTGCCCGTCGAACGGCAAGGCCCGTCGCTCCCTCTTCCGGCTTCGTGCAACGGTTTTAGGCCGCTCTTTGTCGCGTTGCAGCGTCGCCCGCCACGTCGACCGAGACGAGACCAGCGCCAGCGCCCGCTCCTCGAGTCGAGATCGACACGGGCAGTCTCTACGCGGGCCGCGTCTCTTATGGCTCCACTATCGGTCTTTTCGCTCGTTCCAAACTGACCGATCTGGCCGTCGTGCCCGACTCAATCGTTCGAATTCGGAACGATTCGATCAAAGACCGACTGATAGTCGAAACGGACTGTCGCCGTTATGTGCCAGTCCGTTGCGGAGACGAGTGCCGTACTATGACAGAAATGCGAAGCAATCGGCGTCGGTTCACGGCCGGACTCGGCGTCGGACTGGTCACAGCAGTGGCCGGCTGTATGGACAGCGGCGAATCGAGCGACGAGTCGGGCGACGACTCCGGCGACTCGAGCGCCGACTCCGGCGGCACCGACGGCCTCGGCTCTGAAGACTCCGATGGCAACGAACCCGGCGACGACGCCAGCGGCAACGAGTCCGAAGCCGGCGGGACGGACAACGAGTCCACGACCGACTCCAACGAGAGTACGACCAACGAATCGACTGCCGACACCGCAAACGAGAGCGGCAACAGCTCGGAGGTCGAGTTCTAATCGGAACTGACGCGCACGCCCGTGGGATTTTCTCTTTTGACTGCTGCTTGACCACAGTATCAACTGCACCATTCTGCACACCGATCGCACGAGGGCTGTGCGATCTGGCGTGCAGTGACTATCGGTGGCTCCTATCGCAGGCGATCCGGCCGGCGAACCTGATGTGAGTTGCTGCGCTCGCCGACCGCGGTCGTCGACGGCCCGAAATCCCAACTGCTTATACTGTTCCGTCGTGGATTCTGACTCGAGGGCACGTAGCTCAGTCCGGAAAGAGCGTCGGACTTCTAATCCGACGGTCGTGGGTTCAAATCCCATCGTGCCCGTGCGAAAACTGTCATTCTAGAAGTTCTGCCTAACAGTGCGGTAGATCTCCGGTATAGTCAGAATTGGAGGCAATTCGGACTCGGTACTCATCCTGAAAATCCGGATTCCGTTCACCAGTTGAACACCTCCCTCCGTCTACCCGTCTTTTCCGTTGTCGGGCGGGTTGCGAGGCGGTCGGCGTGACGGTCGCACCGTGGCCATCGGTCGATAACTCGACCTGATGTCTAACGCCATCTCACTTCTACCGCCCCAACTCTTGTCCGGACCAGCAGATACGTCCTCGGACGGGACGAGTCACCCTCTCCGTTCACTCCAGACGGCTGTCACTCGCTCGTACTCGACGTCCTCGAGTGCAACCGGAGCGAGAAACGTTCCGAGTCCGGACGTACCGCGAGGAACTCCGAGCCCTCCTCGAGTCCAGTACCGAGACGGAACGGAGCCGGTCGTCGGTACGTCGTTGCCGAGAACGCGGCCTGCGGGGTTCGAATCCGGCGGCGTAAGTGAATAGTGAGAGCGGAGCCCCCTCCAAATCAGCAGCCTTGCTGCGACCGTGAGTTGCGTCTCATCTGGTCGTGGGGGACTGCGTGTTAGGGCTCCCAGGTTGCGACCGTGGTGTTCGAGCCCTCGTATTCGGCGGTGATCGTGAGCGCCGAACTGCCGTCACAGGTGATGCTGTCCCCGACACTATCCAGCGTCGCACTCGAGCACGAACTCGCTCCTTCGACGACGGTGAGCGTCCCGCTCGTTCGGTCGTCTTGCACCCACGTCGCGGTTACGTCCCCGCTGCTCGAGTTCTGGGAGATCGCCACCCCTGCCGACGCGCTCACGGTCTGGGTCTGGCCGAGCTCGAGGACGGCCGTCGCGATCACGGCAGCGAGAATCACGGTGATCGCGACCATGAGAATAACCCCGATCACGGGTGATACTGCTCGGTCTCCGTCGGTGTCCTCCCGCGTGTTGCTATCGTCGTTCGAATTCATAGGTAGCCTCTACCGGTCCTGACGGTGCGCGCGTCTGCCTTCCTCGCGTCACCGAGGTGCAAATGGACAAATCGCCATGTCCCTGTGGCTCCACCGCCATGTTCCGATTCTGGTAGTACCACTCGTCCAAACGTATATATCTACGGAATAGTAGCACGGACCGGGCAGTGAGACGGTTTCAGAGCTGAGAATCAACGGCTCCTATCTCGCGTCCAACTCCCGCTTGAAGCGGTTCCGTCCGTCGCTCTTCTCGTGTTGCTGGGAACGAGGCGGATCGGCTCTCGATTGCTCTTTCGACCGAAACCCGACCATCTGCCGCCGCGCGCGTCTCGAGTAGCTCGCTGTCGTGACCGTCTTCTGTCGATGGTCCTTCGACGGAGTGGCTGTTCTCCTTGCGCCGGCTGCACGAGCGGACACCGGAAGACGAGGCCGGCCCCTCCTAAAGCGGTGCGTCCGTGTGCTCGCCGTATCCGGTATCGATGATGACGGCGCTCGATCCGCCGTCTCTCGCTGGATCGCCCATCGGGGCAGCATCGCTCAACAGTATTGCTATCTGATTGGTTCCGATACACTAATGTTGGCCACTAACGTTATATAGGTCGTCGGCAGAGCCGACCGATGGCATCACAGGGGATACGGGGGACGCACCGATCATCGCCACGCACGCACGACGATCGCCATCCCCGCTGCCGACTGTGTACACCCTTTCGATACATAGCCACCAGCGGCCGGTAACGTGCTCGAACAGACTGTGTCTCTTAGGAATCTGTAGAGTCGTCCGATCCGGTCAAACACTCTCGAGTCCAAACGAGTACGTTCCGGTGAGGTGACGATACGGGCCTCACGACGTTTGTACGCACTAGCGCGAGCGCAACAGCCGTATGACTTATTGGAACCGTTGTTTCACTACGTTATAACCAGATCGGGGAAGTCTCCTTCGGGATGACTGCTCTCATCGCAATACTAGTATGACTAACACCGCGATAGCGCCGAGAAGGGAGACGGTAAGAGCGAGTCCATTCGCGGTTGCGGGCCCGACCACTCTCGAGAGACCGAAATAAAGGGCCGCTGGGACGCCAAGAACAACGGCGAGAACCACTAATAACTGGAAATTCTTCGCTCCACTCGTTTTCGTGTTTCTTCAATCATTCCTTTCTATTCCACACAAATCACAATAAAAGCATCCAGATTGAGCCTGCGTTCGCAGGTCGTGGTACCCGTTAGCAGCGCGAACGCGTCCGTTTTCCCGCGGCTGATCGGACGGCTGTAGCCACTGACACCGATGTTACGTGGTTGCCCCGGGGTTGCTACCGGATTGATACTCCTGCAGTAACATAGTGTAACTACATGAGCGACGAGACGACTGCGGACGATGCGAGCGTAATCGTTGTCGGTGGCGGCCCCGCCGGACTGAGCGCGGCGCTGTTCACCGCGAAAAACGGCCTCGAGACGACCGTCTTCGATGCGGACGGGACGTGGATGCACAAGGCCCACCTGTTCAACTACCTCGGGATCGGCTCCGTCGGCGGCAGCGAGTTCATGGCGACGGCCCGCCAGCAGGTCGACGACTTCGGTGCTGACCGCCGACAGGGCGAAGAGGTGACCGCGGTCAGCGAGTCCGGTGACGGCTTCGCCGTCGAAACCGAGGAAGGCAGCTACGAGGCCGATTACGTCGTCCTCGCGACGGGCGCGAACCGCGACCTCGCGGAGGAATTGGGCTGTGAGCTGACCGAAGAGGGCCCCGTCGAGGTCGGCGTCTCGATGGAGACCAGCGTCGACGGCGCGTACGCGACCGGCGCGATGGTCCGCGCCGAGGAGTGGCAGGCCGCCATCGCCGTCGGCGACGGGGCCGCCGCAGCACTCAACATCCTCTCCGCCGTAAAGGGCGAACACTTCCACGACTTCGACGTGCCCGCCGACGCCGAGCGCGTCTTCGGCGAACACCTCGCGGAGTAGTCGCGGAGACGACGCCGGGCGATCGGACCGACCCAATCACCATGTCTAACGAATCCACCAATCCAGTCACGCCGGAACTGCCCGACAGCCCCGTCCACACGACGGGTACCGACCACATCACCATCTGGGGGAGCAACGAGGCCGACACGATCGAGTTCTACCGCGATCTGCTCGGTATGCCGCTGGTCCTGCGCCAGCCGAACTTAGACGATCCGTCCCAGACCCACCTGTTCTTCGATACGGGCGACGGGCGCATCCTGACCTTTTTCGTCAGCGACGACCGCCCGTCGAACCAGCGCGGCCAGCGCGGCGGCGTCGGGGCCGTCCACCACCTCTGTTTCAGCATCGCGCCCGACGAGTACGAGGATACGATGGACGCCTTAGAGGCGGCCGGCTACCACTACAACGTCTTCGACCGGGGCATCTTCCACTCGATCTACACCCGCGACAACAACGGGCTCGTGATCGAGCTCTCGACGGACAAGTACGAGATCCCCGATGACCGCCGCGGCGAGGTGCTGGCCAAAGCCCAGGAACTCCGTGAGGAAGACGGCGCAGAGTACGCCAAGGACGAACACCTCCGCGGCGCGATCGAAGCGCTCGGCCTCGAGGTCGTCGAACACGACCTTCCCGACGCCAGCGCCGGCGTCGGTGGTGTCGAATGAGTGCCGGCGCGGACGGAGACGGCCCCCACCAGGGCCAGCAACTCGTCACCGGCGGCACCGACCTCGAGGACGCCGAGGCGGCGCTCGTGCTCACCCACGGCCGCGGAGCGACGGCGCGCGGCATGATCCAGATGGCAGACGAGTTCCACCGGGAGGGCGTCGCCTTCCTCGCGCCGCAGGCGGCTCGCCAGACCTGGTACCCGAACTCGTTTCTCGCGCCCGTCGAACGCAACGAGCCCGGCCGATCGTCGGGCTTGCGGGCGATCACGGACGCCATCGAGCGGGCCAACGCTGCCGGAATTCCGGCCGAACGGGTCATACTCGTCGGCTTCTCGCAAGGGGGCTGTCTGGCCAGCGAGTACATCGCGCGCAACCCGCGGCGGTACGGCGGACTGGCCGCCCTCAGCGGCGGGCTAATCGGCGAAGAACTCGACGACGAGTACCCCGGCGACCTCGAGGCAACTCCCGTCTTCCTCGGCTGTAGCGACGTCGACCCACACATCCCCGAAGAGCGGGTCCACGACACGGCCGCCGTCTTCGAATCGATGCACGCCGACGTGACCAAACGCCTCTACGAGGGGATGGGCCACGGCATCAACGAGGACGAACTCGAGTTCGTCTCGGGAATGGTCGCGGATCTGGTCGACTGAACTCGGGCCCGAAGCAGGACTCTCGAGGGGCGGACCGCCCGTCCCGATTGAGGGCTGTCAGAGGCACGTCCTCCCGCTTCGGACCGGCCTTCCGCTTGGGGTGGCGCGCGCTGGAGCACGGTGAGTCGCTGACGGACCGTGGTCCGACCTCGCCCGAGCGAATCGGCTGGAGAGGACGTGGCCATCCCCGTGTCCACGATAGCAGGATGCTCCGTCTTCTCTCCGCTTCGAGAATCGGTCCTGCCGATAACGCACCTCGAGTTCTGCTGCTCTGCCTCGTCGTCACTTCGAACGTGACCCAATTCGTGGAGCCGTCCCGTGCGACCCCGGAACCGCCCGCCACGACCAGCCTCGAGTCCGCGTTCGGTCTCGGTCGTCACCGGTTCTCACACCGACACCGTTGCCCCTGTGGGTGTTCGGTCTCGACAGCCGTGTCCCCCTCGAGCGCGAGTGATATGTTCACTGGGCGCGTAGGTTAGCTGTTCGCTCGCGCCCCGGCGGCAAGCCGGCCGCCCGCCGTCGGACGCCACATCGAAACCACTGCCGACGGCGAACGGCCGGTCCGAAAGCGGGGCTCGAGTCGATTTCGATCCTCGTCGTTTCGACTGTCGGGTTTCCTCGAGTAGGCTACTGCGGATTGGCTGGATGGGAACCTGTTCTGCTATCGTGGACACGGGGATCGCCACCTCCTCCCCAGCCGATTCGCTCGCTGCTCACGGTTCCGTCCGTCACCGTTCGCTTTCGAGGCCGCACTCCGTTCGGCCTCGCACCGCTCGCTCATCCCTCGCACGTAGTCCGACCGCGTCTCGCGTTCGCTCGCCGCGACCCAGCGTGCGCCACCGGATGCAGTTGTTCGGGTCGCTGTCGTCGCAGATGTGAATCCGATTGTTGAAAAGCGGCAGTGAAGGGGCGAGGTTGAGCGGTTACTCTTCGAACCCGTCCTCGAACCGGAACGTCCCGTTGCGCTGGACCACTTCGCCGTCCACTTCGATGAACGAGTCCTCGCTCATATCCACGATCATGTCCACGTGGACCGCGGAGTCGTTGGCCTCGTTGCCCTCGCCGACGGTGTCGTCGTAGGCCCGGCCGACGGCCATGTGGACGGTATCGCCCATCTTCTCGTCGAACAGCATGTTGTAGGTGAACTGGTCGATGTCGCGGTTCATCCCGATGCCCAGTTCTCCGAGCCGGCGCGCGCCGTCGTCGGTGTTAAGCACTTCCGTCAGCACGGCTTCGTTCTTCGCGGCCGAATGCTGGACGACCTCGCCGCCCTCGAACTCGAGGAAGACGTCCGTGATCTCCCGGCCCTGGTGATAGAGCGGCATGTCGAACAGCACCTCGCCCTCGACGCTGTCGGGCTGGGGCGCGGTGAAAACCTCGCCGCCGGGCAGGTTGTGCTCGCCGTGGTCGTTCAGCGTCGGGTTGCCTGCGACGGACATCGTCACGTCGGTCGTGTCGCCGCTGACGATGCGGACCTCCTCGGCGGGGTCCATGATCTCGACCATGTGCTCCTGGTGGTTGCGCTGTTCCGCCCAGTCTTTGTTGACGGCGTCCCAGACGAAGTTCTCGTAGCCCTCCGTGCTCATCTCGGCGAGTTGCGCGTTCGCGGGCGCGGGGAACTGCGTGAGACACCACCGCTTCGAGAGCCGCTCCTCGAGGATGGGCCGGTGGGCCTGCTGGTGGGCCGCGCTGATCTCCGGATCGACGTCGCTGGTCTGGGTGACGTTGTCGCTGGCCCGGATGGCGATGTAGACATCCGCGTTCTGAATCAACGCGAGTTCGTGTTCGGGCGTCTCGAACTCGCCGTCAGATGCCCGGAGATACGCGCGCTGACTGCGCTTTCCGGTTCGCTGGCTCGTCGTGACGGGGTTCGCGCCGTGGTCGCCGATCACTTCGTGGAGCGCGACGACCAGATCCTCGGCGACGGGGTGGGCGTCGATGATGACGTTGTCGCCTTCCGCCAAGTCGACCGAGTGGTTCGCGATGATCTCCGCGTGCTCGCGAATGCGTGGGTCCATGCCCCGCTATTGACCGGGGGAGGAAAAAACAATTCGTGATGAGGCATCGGGTGGGACTCGAGCGGTTCCCGTTCCGGCCTTTCTCAGTTGGCCGCCCATCCGTCTTCGTCGGTCTCGAACGGTTCGCGACCGCTACTCGAGGGCTCGTCATCCGAGAAGCGCTCGTCGCCGTCGTATTCCTGGAAAAACGACACCGTCGTCGCCGTCAGGAGGAGTGCGACCGGCGCCGAAATCCCCAGCGCGAACAGGAAACCGGGGACTCCGAGATTCACCAGCAGGGAGAGGACGAGCGAGACGGCGACCCCCGCGGCGAGGTGCCAGAGCGCGAAACGAAGCGGCGGTCCGCCGGCCCCCGTCAGCCGGACGGCGCGGCGGAACGCCTCGAGGAACGGGGCGTCGCTGACGACGAACAGGAATGGAACGGGATAGAAGAGGTAGCCGACGAGCAGGAGGGCCGGGAACGCGAGCACGAGTCCGACCGGCCCCATCGCGACCGCCGGAATCAGTAGCAGGAAGCCGGCGAACGCGACCAGATTGTACAGAACGAACCGCGGAGCGTACGTCGTGACGCACGCGGGGACCGAGACGGGGTTGCCGCGGAGCAACCGATCGATACCACCGACGTAGGCCGCCATCAATATGCCGCTGATCACCGCGTACGCGACGACCAGAAGCCCGATCCGGGCCCCCAACTCGACGCCGATCGCCTCGAGCGGGAGCTCGACGTTTTCGATCGGCGTCTGGATCGTCACGTCGGTGCCGAAACCGGAGCGTCGACGCGGCGTCGTCTCGGGCTGTACCGCACCGACCGTCGAATCGCCGATTCGGCGCTCGTCACGGAACGGCACGGCCGGTGCGGGCGGATCGGTGAACGTCCACAGGCTCGAAAGCGGCGCCGGAAAGAGGAATTTGACGCCGACGGTGAACCCGCGGCCGGCGGAACCGACGGTTCGTCGGACCGCCTCGACGTTGAGCACTGTAACGAGTAGCGGGACGAGAGCGAGTATCCGGAGTTCGCCGAACCGGTCGACGACGCGGTCGGCGTGCCACGAAAACGAGTGCGGTCGGTCGTCGTCCGACCCGTCGGTGGGCGGCGGAGAGCCGTCCGGAGCGGGAGCCATAATTCGCCGTACATGTATTGGGAAGATGAACGTTTCGATGAACGCGAACGTGTTCCTGTCGGTCGGCGATCGTTCGAAGCGAGACCGACGAGTGTGTGGATCGTCTCCTTACCGCTCGCCGCCGCGCATCCCGTCGCGGAACTCGAGGACGGTCCGTCGCAAGAGGAGATAGAAGAAAAAGACCAGCGACAGCAGGATCAGGACGACCGCGATGATGACGGGATCGTCGGGGAGGAGACCGGTGATGAGGTCCAGCATGTGCGCCGCGTACTCTGTCAGCGCGGTTAATCGTTTCGACCTCGAGTCGGTGAAATCGACCCCCGAACGCTAGCTACAATCGGCGTTTCAGCTAGCGCTGCGTATAACGTGGGTCCGTCCATAGGGTCTGGTAGGCCTCGATCGCACCCCTCCACCCACCATCTGCCGTCCGAGGACTGCCCTCGGGATCGGGGCCTGCCGCCCTCCCCTGTCGACCGCGCCGGTCCGTCCGTCGCCCCGCTCCCGTCTGACAGCCCGAATCCGACCGGGGCGACGGACCTCCCTCTGACATCCCGTCCGACTATCGTCCCCGCTGACGCTGTGTCGGTCTTACGGCGCGCCTCGTACCCGATAGTCGTCGTCGGTCCCGAATCCACGAGCGCCGCGAACCGCCCGTCATGCCGTCGAAACCTCGAGCGTCTCGATCACCGTTCCGTCCGGCTCCCGAATCTCGCCCGTCAGCCCGCCGTCTCCCGCGTCCGTCGACTCGAGGACGGCGAATCCGGGCCGATTGCCGCGCGGATCGGCGTGGCTGCCGGGGTTCAACAGGGTCACGTCGTCGGTCTCGACGACCGTCGGCCGGTGGCTGTGACCGAAGACGACGATGTCGGCCGCGTGCGAGCGACCGAACATCGCCAGTCCCGTCTCGCCGCCGTCGCTCCGGTGTGTGACGGCGACCCGAACGCCGCCCGCCTCGACGACGCGGGCCGTCGGCAGCCGGTCGCGGACCGCTGCGCTGTCGGCGTTGCCGTGGACGGCGAACAACTGTTCGCACTCGTCCTGAAAGGCCTCGAGCGAACTTTCAGTCGTGAAATCGCCCGCGTGAACGACGGTGTCGGCGTCGCGGGCCGCGGTCAGGGCCTCCCCCTCGAGGTCGTGGCCGTCGGTGCTGTGAGTATCCGAGAAGATCGCGAGCATAGTCGCGATTCGCCCGCTTCCGACAGGTCCCTTTCGGATCCGGTCACCGGGTGTCGACGGCGGCAGCAGGAACCGTGAGAGGCTGGCTCTAGAACCGCTTACACTTTTAGGGGGCCCCTTCGTAGTCGTCGCCGATGGCCAGTAGCACCTCCGTCGTGCTCGCCGCACTGTTCGCGAACGGCGCGATCGCGGTTCTGAAGTTCGGCGGGTTTCTGTTGACGGGCAGTCCCGCGATGTTATCGGAGACGTATCACTCGGTGTCGGACACGGGCAATCAGGTCTTTCTCCTGATCGGGATCAAGTACGGCGCACAGGAGGCCAACCGGACCCACCCGTTCGGCCACGGGAAGGCGCAGTTTTTCTACAGCCTGCTGGTCAGCGTCATGCTCTTTGGCATCGCCGGCTGGGAGAGCGCCCGCCACGGGTACAATGCCCTGACCCACGGCGGCGTCCATCGCGTCAGCGAGGACGTCACGCTGCTCGGACAGACGTTCGATCCGGTTTACGTCAACTACGCAGTGTTGATCGGTGCGATCCTCTTCGAATCCTACGCGCTCTGGAAGGCCTATCAGGGGATGAGCCGCCAGATGGACGAGTACGGCTGGTCGACCTTTCGCGAAGCCTTCAAGAAAACGAGCGACGTGACGACGCTGACCGCGCTCACCGAGGACACGATCGCGCTCTCAGGTGCGGCGATCGCCCTGTTCGGCATTTACCTGAGTCGAGTCACCGGAAATCCGATGTACGACGCCGCCTCGGCGCTCATCATCGGGATCATGCTCATGGGCTTTGCCGTCGCCCTCGCCTGGGAGAACAAGCGGCTCATCGTCGGCGAGAGCCTCCCGAAGGCCGACGAGGACGAACTGCGCGAGATCGTCGCGGGCTGGGACGGCGTCACCGAACTCGTCGACTTCCGGACCGTCTACTTCGGCGCCGAGGAACTGCTCGTCACGGCCGATGTCGCGTTCGAACCGGACCTCGACGCCGATACGATCGACGAGCGCATCACCGGCCTCGAGCGAGCGTTGAAAGACCACGATAGTCAGGTCAACCGGATCTACATCGAACCACAGACGAACTGATAGCGACCCGCGTCACTCGCTCGAGTCGTCCCCCTCCTCGTACGCCGCGACGATCGTCGACCCTGGCGGCCGATCGTTCAACACCGCCGTCACCGTCGTCTCCTCGAGGTCCACCGTCGAGTGTAGCGGGTCCCATCCCTCGTCCGTTTCGACGGCGACCGTCACATCGGTCGGACTCGCCCCTGGCGGCAGCTTCGAGGGATCGTAGACGAGCGCGATCCGAACCGCTTCGACCGCTTTCAGGTCCTCACAGGCGACGAGGTCGACCGGCTCCGCGAGGCTATCCGCCGACGGCTCGCTGACGCTCTTCTCGAGGCCGAACCCGTCCGGGACGACGCCGGCGACGAGATCGACGCGGGCTCCAGCGCTCTCGAGCGTGTATTCGGCGACGTTACTGGAATCGTATCCGGGAATAGCCATACCGGGGGCAGGGACTCGAGACACATGGCCCTGTACCGCGCGCTCGCCGGCCGGTGATAATCGTCTCCCGCGGTCGTCTACCGAGGACGACCGAATCGAGACGAATCCTTTTATCGCAGCGCGAACCTATCACGTACTGTGTCCGAGACAGCCGGGTACATGCGCTTTTTTCCGTACGACCAGCCGTACGAGAACCAGCGCGAGGCGATGGACCGCATCCACAACTCCCTCACCCGCGGCCAGAACGTGCTCTTTGAGGGGGCCTGTGGGACCGGCAAGACCCTCTCCTCGCTGGTGCCCGCCCTCGAGGTGGCCCGCGAACAGGACAAGACGGTCGTCATCACGACCAACGTCCACCAGCAGATGCGCCAGTTCGTCGCCGAAGCCCGCGCGATCACGCGCGAAGAAACCATCCGCGCCATCGTGTTCAAGGGGAAATCCTCGATGTGTCACATCGATGTCGGCTACGAGGAGTGTCAGACCCTGCGGGACAACACCCGCGCCGTCGTCGACGCCGAGCGCGACCGCGACCAACTCGAGCGCCGCCAGCGCGAACTCTTAGCCGAGAGTCAGGAGGGCGACGGCAGCGCCGCCGACGCCCGCTCGGCGGTGATGGAGGAACTCGAGAGCATCGAGGACCGACTCGCGGATCTCGAGGAGCAGAACGTCTGTGACTACTACCGGAACAACCTGACCGAAGACACGGACGACTTTTTCGCGTGGCTCTTCGAGGACGTGCGCACGCCCGACGAGATTTACGAGTACGCCGAGAATCAGCACTTCTGCGGGTACGAACTCTTAAAGGAGGGGATCGAAGGGGTCGATCTGGTCGTCTGTAACTACCATCACTTGCTGGATTCGACCATCCGGGAGCAGTTCTTCCGCTGGCTGGGCCGCGACCCCGACGACGTGATCGCCGTCTTCGACGAGGCCCACAACGTCGAGGACGCCGCCCGCGAGCACGCGACCCGGACCTGTTCCGAGCGCACGTTCGACGCCGCGCTGGACGAGTTGGCCGACACGGACGACCCGCGCTCTGAGGACGCCGCGAACGTCCTCTCGGCCTTTCACCGCGCGCTCGTCGAGAGCTACGAGGACTCCTTCGGCTTCGGCGACCGGGAATCGATCGGCGAGAACTGGGCGGACGTGCCCATCACCAACGACGACCGCAAGGACGATCTCACGCTCGAGTTCCTCCAGCGCTACTCGGGACGCGGCATCGAGGACGACCTCGAGGCCGCGATGAAACTCGGCCAGGAACTCGACGAGGAGTACGAGGAGGCCTATCGAGAGGGCGAGACCGCGACCCGGACGGAGTGTCAGACCCTACAGGCCGCTGGCTTCGTCAGCGCGTGGATGAACGAGGGCTCGAAGGAGGGGCTCTACCCGGTCGTCTCCGTCACGCGCGATGCCGGCACCGACGAGATCTACGGCCGCGCGGAACTGTACTCCTGTCTGCCTCGACAGGTGACCGGGCAACTGTTCGACGAGATCTACGCGACCGTCCTCATGAGCGCAACGTTACAGCCCTTCGACGTCACCGAGGACGTGCTGGGGCTCGAGGACGCGGTCACGATGGCCTACGGGCTCCAGTTCCCCGCGGAGAACCGCCGGACGTACGCCGTCGAGACCCCGCCGCTGTTCTCCTCTGACCGCGACGACCCCGCGGTGCAGGACGAGGTGACGGAAGCGATCCGCGACGCCGTTCGGATGACGCCCGGCAACACGCTCGCTTTCTTCCCCAACTACGGCGAGGCCGGCCGGTACGCAGACCGGCTCGAGCGCCGCGGCGAGACGACGGTCTATCTGGACGAACCGGGCAAATCCGTCGAGGAGCTTCGACAAGAGTTCGTCGCCGACGACGACGCGGTCCTCTGTACCTCGCTGTGGGGGACCCTCGCGGAGGGCGTGAGCTTCGACGGCGACGACGCCCACACGGTGCTGGTCGTCGGCGTCCCCTACCCCCACCTCGACGATCGGGCCGAGGCGGTCCAGGAGGCCTACGACGTGGCCTTCGAGGGCACCGACACCGGCTGGCGCTACGCCGTCGAGATCCCGACGGTCCGCAAGACCAGACAGGCGCTCGGCCGCGTCATCCGATCGCCCGAAGACGTCGGCGTCCGCGCGCTGCTCGATCGGCGCTACTCGCGCTCCGCGAAGTCAGATCTCGGGAAGTACAGCGTCAACGGTACCTTCCCCCACGAGGAGCGCGAGGAACTGATCGATATCGGCCCGGACAAGCTCAAGTTCGCGATGCGCAACTTCTACGGCGATCACGATGCGTACGACGGCGAGCCGCCGGCACCCTGACCGGTTCGATTCCGTTCGGACAGCGATCAGGACGGCAGCGACACCCGACTCACCGGCAGCTTGTACGTCCCGTCCCAGAACTCGAGTTCGCTGACCGTCCACCCAACCGATTCGACCTCGCGGTCGGCCAGCCGTTTCGCCGTCTCTACGTCGCCGCCGCGGGCCAGCGTCACGTGGGGGACGTAGTCGCCGCCCTCGAGTCCCTCGACGGTCCCGAAGGCCTCGGTGAGGTCGGCGTGGATCCCCTCGAGTCCGGGGCTCTCGACGGCCAGATAGACGACCGGCGCGGAGCCGAGCGGCGGGTCCGCGAAGTAGTCGATGCCCGTGATTTCGGCTTCGACGGCGGGGGCGCCCTCGAGCGCGCGGTGGGCGCGGTGCTGGAGTTGTGCGACGTGGTCGGCTTCGCCCAGCCGTTTGAGCAGACACGAGTGATCCTCGCGGACGGTCTCGAACCCGACGAGGTCGGGGTAGAGCCGGTCCGCGAGCCGGCGGACGCGACCGGGGACCGGAACGTTGACGCTGTACACGTGGCTTGATAGAGGGGCGCTGTGGCTATCAGTCTGGTGATCCCGTCCCTGCGTCTCAGAGCTGATCGAGCAGCCAGAGGACGATCAACGCCGCGATCGCGAGCTGCACGACGATGAAGAACGGCCCGAGCAGGCCCGCGATGCTTCCGATGATCGCCTCGACGATCTCGAGGACGAGTAGAACCCCGATCAGTCCGAGCACGATCTTCAGCAGCGTTTCGACCTCGAGTTCGCCGCGGTCGTCTCTCATACGTTCACCATCGGACGACTATGTGAAAAACAAACTGCCTCTCTCGTCGGAAAGACCTATTTAGACGGCCACGGCATGTCCGGGTAATGGACGGGAAGGGGCTTCGGGCCCTGATATGGGTGCTCGTGGTGGTGTGTTCGTTCGTGTCCGTCCCGGCCTCGACCGCCGGCGTGGCGGACGCCGCCGGTCACCGAGCGGCGCTGCAGGCCGAGGACAACGGCAACGAGAGCATGGCGCTCGAGGATGCCGACACGATTCACATCGATGTCCTCATCGCCGAGAACGGGTCCGCGCTGATGACCGTCGACTATCAGTTCCGTCTCGATCAGGGGAACAACTCCACGTCCCGGTGGGAGGAACTCCGACGCGATATCCAGTCGAATACGTCCACGCACGTCGCCGACGAGCGAGCGAAGTGGAACGCCACGCTCGTCGAAGGGGAAAACGTGACCGAACGGGACATGAACATCTCGAACGTCTCGATCACGACGGAGGTAGACAGCGCCCCACGAACGATCGGCCACGCCACGGTCACGTTCCAGTGGTCCAAGTTCGCGTTCGTTAACATCAACCGCATCGAGGCGGGCGCCGCGCTCTCGGGCTTCACGCTCGACGACGGCACGACCCTGCAGTTCCGCTGGCCGGAGGCGTACGGGATCTACCAGCACGAGGGGGAGCCGCAGGTCGACCCCGCGCCGAGCGATACGCCCGACGGGTCGGTCACTTGGCGCGGCGACGAGACCTCGTT
Organism: Natrinema marinum; assembly: GCF_024296685.1. NCBI lineage: Archaea > Methanobacteriati > Methanobacteriota > Halobacteria > Halobacteriales > Natrialbaceae > Natrinema > Natrinema marinum. Next base: position 3,221,613 of record NZ_CP100763.1, read on the forward strand.
TACCGACAACCAGCCCCGAATCGTGTTGATGAAAAACGCCGGTGCGACGACCGACCCGAACGAATCGACCCAACCCGCGCAGGGGCCGACGATGCCGTGGGCGATCGTCACCCTGGCGCTGGCCCTGCTCGCGACCGTCGGCGTCGTCGGCTGGCAGCTCGGTCGCCGCCGGAGAGACGGTCCGGCGCCGAGCGACGCCGGCACGGACGCCGTCCGACGGGCCGACGGCTCGAGCGACGCTGACTCGACCGCCACCACCGAGACCGAGCCCCCGCCGGAACTCCTGAGCAACGAAGAACGGGTGTTGCGCCTGCTCGAGGACCGCGGCGGCCGGATCAAGCAACAGGAGGTCGTCTCGGAACTGGCCTGGACCGAGGCCAAGACGAGCCAGGTCGTCGGCGACCTGCGCGAAGAAGACGAGATCGATGTCTTCCGGATCGGCCGGGAGAACGTCCTGACGCTGCCCGACGAGGAGTGATTCGAACCTCGGCTGCCGCTGTTCGGCGCTCGAGGGAGGGGACTGACCGATTATTGCGGGCAGACTGGCCGGCGTTCGGTGGCGGATGCTGTCGAGCGATGTTCGACACTCGAGTCGCGAAACCGACTGTTCCGGTGTCCACCTGCCGAGAGCGCCATGTAGCAGGATTTAATACCGTGGATCGACACCGTTCGGGCAATGAGTCGCTCCGTCGGCACCGCACTCGCCGTTTTCGCCACCGACGGGGCCGTCGCTCGAGAGCGACGACCGCGACGGGCCTTTTGAGCCCGTACTCTCTTCCACCTCACGTTCCGGCTTCGTTCCACGGACTCCGAAACTGCAGAATTTCCGGTTAGCAGACGCTCTCTCCTTTATTTTCGAAAATGAAACCAACGGGCTTAAGTCCGTCCTGAGTGTGAATTCGAATACGACATGACCCGCGTGGCACTTGCGTTTTCGGGCGGCCTGGACACGACCGTCTGTGTCCCGCTGCTCGAGGAAGAGTACGGATACGACGACGTGATCGGCGTCACCGTCGACGTCGGACAGCCGGCCTCGGAGTTCGAGGAAGCCGAGGAGACCGCCGAAGCGCTCGACTTAGAGCACTACGTCGTCGACGCGAAAGACGAGTTCGCGAACCTCTGTTTCGACAGCGTTCGCGCGAACGCGACCTATCAGGGCTACCCGCTGGGAACGGCGCTGGCCCGCCCGGTGATCGCGAAAGCGATCCTCGAGGTCGCCGAGGAACAGGACTGCACCGGCATCGCCCACGGCTGTACGGGCAAGGGCAACGACCAGCTGCGGTTCGAGGCCGTCTGGCGCGACTCGGACCTCGAGGTCATCGCCCCCGTACGCGAGCTCGGGCTCACCCGCGAGTGGGAACAGGAGTACGCCGCCGAGAAGGACCTCCCCGTCGAGGGCGGCAGCGGCGGCGACTGGTCGATCGACACCAACATCTGGAGTCGCTCGGTCGAGGGCGACGACTTAGAGGACCCGAACTACGTCCCCCCGCGTGACATCTACGCGTGGACCGACGAGCCCGGTAGCGAGACCGAGGAGATCGAAATCACCTTCGAGGAGGGCTACCCCGTCGCCGTCGACGGCGAGGCGTACGAGCCCGTCGAACTCATCGAGCACCTGAACGAGCTCGCCGGCAGTTACGGCGTCGGCCGTACCGACATGATGGAAGACCGCATGCTCGGGCTCAAGGTGCGCGAGAACTACGAGCACCCCGGCGCGACGACGCTGCTGAACGCCCACGAAGCGCTCGAGGGCCTCGTCCTCACCCAAGAGGAGCGTCAGTTCAAACAGCAGATCGACCAGCAGTGGTCCCAGAAGGGCTACGAGGGCCTGATCGACGCGCCGCTCGTGGGCGCACTCGAGGGCTTCATCGCCGAGACCCAAAAGCGCGTGACCGGCACCGTCACGATCCGCTTCGAAGGCGGCCAGGCCCGTCCGGTCGCCCGCGACAGCAAGTTCGCGGCCTACTCCGCCGAGCACGCCTCCTTCGACACCGAGACGGTCGGCAAGATCAAACAGGAGGATGCCACCGGCGTCGCGAAGTATCACGGCTTCCAGCGCCGCCTCGCGAACGAGGCGATCGCCGCGAACGCCGCGGACGAGGAACCCGAGATCGCCACCGACGGCAGTGGTGACGAGGCAGACGACTAACGATGACCGAGGAGAGCGCTCCCGACGACGGGACGCGGTCCGATGGGCTGCGGACTGACGGCGGGGACGACGAAGGCGTCGTCCGCCGGGACCGCTTCAGCGGCGGCCCCGCCCGGAGTTTCCTCTCCTCGCTCGCGGCCGACGAACGGATCTTCGAGGCCGATCTCGAGGTCGACCGCGCGCACACGGTCATGCTCGCCGAGCAGGATATCATCGCGGACGATGTGGCCGGCGGGATCCTCACGGCGCTGGACGCCATCGAGGTCGACGGCCACGCCTCATTGCCCGATGGCGAGGATGTCCACGAGGCCATCGAGACGGCCGTCATCGAGCGCATCGGCGCGGACGGCGGCAAAATGCACACCGCACGCTCGCGCAACGACGAGGTCGCGGCCTGCATCCGGTATCGCCTGCGCGAGGACGTTCTCGAGGCGATCGAGACCACGCTCGCGCTGCGCGAGTCGCTGGTCGAGGTTGCGGCCGAACACCGCGAGACGATCATGCCCGGCTACACTCACCTCCAGCCCGCTCAGCCCACCACCGTGGCCCACTGGGCGCTGGCCTACGAGGGCGCGGTTCGCCGCGACACCGAGCGCTTGCTCGAGGCTTTCGCACGGAGCAACGAATCGCCACTCGGCGGCGCCGCGTTCGCGGGGACGACGTTCGACATCGATCGCGAACGCACCGCCGATCTGCTCGGCTTCGAGGGCGTCGTCGCAAACTCGATGGATGCCTCCTCGAGCCGTGATTTCCTGCTCGAGACGGTGCAGGCGCTGTCGACGCACGCGACGACGCTGTCGGGGCTCGCGGAAGACGTGATCATCTTCGCGAACCGCGGCTTCGTCGACCTCTCGGACGATTATTCCTCGACGTCGTCGATCATGCCCCAGAAGAAGAACCCGGACACGCTCGAACTCGTCCGTGCGGTCGCGGGCGACGCGGCCGGCGGCGTTCAGGGGCTGACGACGACGCTCAAGGGGCTGCCCCGCGCGTACAACCGAGATCTGCAGCGGGCGACGACCCACGCCTGGGAGACCGTCGACGCGGTAACCGAAGCCAGCGCGGTCGCGGCGGGCGCGGTCGCGACGGCCGACTGGAACGAGGAGACGCTCGCGGCGGAGGCCGGTGCGGGCTTCTCGACGGCCACCGGCGTCGCGGATCTGCTCGCGGCCAGCGGATTGCCGTTCCGCACCGCACACGAACTGGTCGCGATCGCCGCTGAGAATAGCGCGGAACGCAGTTCCGCGGAGAACGCGAGCGGTGATGAACCGCGAGCGAACGGGGCGGACTACGACGCCCTCGAGTCCGCAGCCCAGGAAGTGCTCGGCGAATCGCTCGAGGCCCACGTCGACCCCGCGGCCGTCGAGGACGCGCTCGACCCGGTCCAGAGCGTCGCGAGTCGCGACTCGCAGGGCGGTCCCGCCCCCGAAGCGGTCGCCGACCAGCTCGAGGCGGCCCGCGAGGCGCTGGCGGCGGACGAGGACGAACACGACGAGCGAACGGGGGCGCTCGAGGCGGCCCACGAGGCGCTCCGGTCGGAGGTGAACGAGTATGTCTGAGCCGTCACCGCCGGCGGGACCGACGGGCGGACCGCCGCGATCTCGGCTCGTCGGTCGGCCGGTTCGACGGCGATCCCCGCAAGGGGATGAACTACCGACTTCATGATATGTCAAAGTAGACCTGCGGTGTGATGGCGCCCACGGCCCGTTAGAGGGGAGTGCAGATAGTATAATTTTGCTGTTAAGTTCGAAGGCTTTAAGGGATCCGGGCTCCCACGTGCAGATACAATGACCGAATGCGTCGAGTGTGGGGCCGAGGTGTCCCTGCACGACGATCTGGAAGTCGGAGAGATCGTTGACTGTACGACCTGTGGCGCCGAACTCGAAGTCGTCGACACCGAGCCGCCAGTCCTCGAGCGAGCCCCCGAGCTCGAAGAGGACTGGGGTGAGTGACCTTGCAGACGGGCGCGACACCGGTCCGCGCTGCACACACGACTCGAGGGACTCGTAGCGAGTCCCTCACGACCAGCCAGAGGTGGCTCGCGTGAACGTAGGCATACTCTATTCACGGATACGCAAAGACGAGAAGCTCCTCCTGAACGAGCTTCGCGAGCGCGATCACGAGGTGACGAAGATCGATGTCCGCAAGCAGACGTTCGACATTTCGGACGCTCCGGACGAGTTCGCGGACATCGATATCGTCGTCGACCGCTGTCTCGCCACGAGCCGGAGCCTGTACGCCACCCAGTTCCTCGAGGCGTACGGCATCCCCGTGGTCAACAGCCACGAAACCGCGGACATCTGCGCGGATAAAGTGAAAAACAGCCTCGCGCTCGAGAAGGCGGGCGTGCCCACGCCCGCGACGAAGGTCGCCTTCACCAAGGAGGCCGCGATGGAGGCCATCGAGGACTTTGGCTATCCCTGTGTCTTGAAGCCCGTCGTGGGTTCGTGGGGCCGCTTGATGGCCAAGATCGACTCCCGCGACGCCGCGGAGGCGATCCTAGAGCACAAGGCGACGCTCGGCCACTACGAGCACAAGGTGTTCTACGTCCAGGAGTTCGTCGAGAAACCGGGTCGCGACATCCGCGTGCTCGCGACCGACGGCGAGCCGATCGCCGGGATGGTGCGCTCCTCGGACCACTGGATCACCAACGCCGCCAAGGGCGCGGAGACCGATGTCTTCGAGCCGGACGAGGAGGCGAAAGCGCTGGTCCAGAAGGCCAGCGACGCCGTCGGCGGCGGCCTGCTCGGTATCGACCTCATGGAGACCGAGGACGGGTATACGGTCCACGAGGTCAACCACACCGTCGAGTTCAAGGCCCTCGACGGCGCCGTCGAGACCGATGTCGCCGGGACCGTCGTCGACTGGCTCGAGGAGAAAGCCGAGGCGGCCGATCCGGAACTCGAGGTGACCGCCTGATGGCGGTCGGCACCGAGACCGGCGCGGACGAGAACGCCGAGACGGTCACTGCAAGCGTCATCGGCGGCAGCGGCTTCACGGGCGGCGAACTCCTTCGCCTGCTCGCGGGCCACCCCAACTTCGAGATCACCGAGGTCACCAGCCGCTCGAAGGCCGGCAAGAGCGTCGGCTCCGTCCACCCGCCGCTGCGCGGGTCGGACCTGCGTTTTACGGAGCCCGACGATTTAGCGAGCGTCGACGTGCTGTTCGCGGCGACGCCCCACGGCGTTTCCATGGGCCAGATCGACGAGTTCTTCGAGATCGCGGATACGGTCGTCGACCTCTCGGCGGACTTCCGCCTCGAGAGCGAAGCCCAGTACGACGAGTGGTACGACGGCCACGAGGCCCCCGAATACCTGGAGAAGGCCGAGTACGCGCTCCCCGAAATTAATCGGGAGAACCTCGCGGGCGCCGAACTGATCGCCGGCGGCGGCTGTAACGCCACCGCCACCATTCTGGGGCTGTACCCGCTGTTCGAACACGACATCTTGGAGGGCGGCGAACAGATCGTCGTCGACGTGAAAGTGGGATCGTCGGAGGGCGGGGCCGGCGGCGGCGAGGCCTCGAGCCATCCCGAGCGCTCGGGCGTCGTCCGCCCCTACGCGCCGACGGGCCACCGCCACGAGGCCGAGATCGAGCAGTTCCTCGACACCTCGGTCGCCTTCACCTGCCACGCCGTGGACATGATCCGCGGCGCGAGCGCGACGAACCACGTCTTCCCCTCGAGCCCGGTCTCGAAGGGGGACCTCTGGCAGGCCTATCGGGGCTGCTACGAGGACGAGCCGTTCGTCCGCATGGCCGCCGGCGGCTCCGGCGTCTACCGCTACCCCGAGCCGAAGGCGGTCGCCGGCACCAACCTCGCCGAGGTTGGCTTCGAACTCGACCCCTCGAACAAGCGCGTCGTCGTCTTCTCGGCGATCGACAACATGATGAAAGGCTCCGCGGGACAGGCGGTCCACGCCGCCAACGTCGCGCTGGGGCTCGAGGAGACGGCCGGACTCGAGTTTACGGGGCTGCACCCCGTGGGGGCACCCTGATGACGACTGTCGTCAAGATCGGCGGCGCTCGCGCCGTCGATCCCGAAGGCGCACTCGCCGACGTGGCGAGCCTCGTCGCGGACGGCGAGGACGTCGTCCTCACCCACGGCGGTTCGACCGCCGTCGACGAGACCTTAGAGGAACTCGGCGAGGAGCCGACCTACGTCGAGACGCCCGGCGGCGTCGTCGGCCGCTTTACCGACGAGCGCACGATGGACGTCTTCAAGATGGTGATGCCGGGCAAGCTCAACACGGACCTCGTGGAGAGCCTGCACAACGAGGGCGTCGACGCGGTCGGCCTCTCGGGCACGGACGGCAAGTTGCTCGAGGGCAAGCGCAAGTCCGCCGTCCGCGTCAAGGAGGACGGCAAGAAGAAGATCAAGCGCGGCGACCACTCGGGCAAGATCGAGTCCGTGAACACGGACCTGCTCGAGACGACTCTCGCAGGCGGCTACACGCCCGTCGTCTCCGTCCCCATGCTGGGCAAAGAGAAAGGCGGGGGCTACACCGCGGTCAACGCCGACGCCGACCGCGCCGCGGCCGCGATCGCCGGGGCGCTCGAGGCGGATCTCGTGGTGCTGACGGATGTCTCGGGGATCTACGAGGATCCCGACGACGAGTCGACGAAGATCGAGTCGGCGTCGACCCCTGGGGAGTTCGACGCGGTCAAAGACGCCGCGGAAGGCTTCATGACGAAGAAGGTCATGGCCGCCGAAGAGGCCCTCGAAGGCGGCGCGTCCTCGGTGACCGTCGCGACGGCTAATGCCGACGACCCGATCACGGCCGCGTTAGCGGGCGAGGGAACGACCCTCGAGCCGGGCGTGCTCGCCGACGACGAAACGGACGAGACCGCACAGGAGGCCGCGGAATGAGCGACCTCGATTTCGTCTCCGGCAGCAAGCCGATCGGCCTCGAGCGCGGCGAAGGGGCGTACCTCTACACCGCCGACGGCACGGAGTATATAGACGCCGGCGCGAGCTACGCCTGCACGCCGCTTGGCCACTCGCATCCGGCGGTCGTCGAGGCCGTTCAGGAGCAGGTCGGAAACCTGACGTTCGTCGACTCCTCGTACCCCGTCCAGTCGCGCGAGGGTGCCTACGCCGCGCTCGTCGCGGCCGCGCCAGACGGCCTCGAGTCCGCGTGGTTCTGTAACTCCGGGACCGAGGCCAACGAGGCCGCGCTGAAGTTCGCCCGATCGGCGACCGGCGAGTCGAAGATCGTCGCCGCGACCCGCTCGTTCCACGGGCGGACGATGGGCTCGCTCGCGGCGACCTGGAAGGACAAGTACAAGAAGCCCTACGAGCCGTTGGCCGGCGACGTGGAATTCGTCCCCTACGGCGACGGCGAGGAGCTCGCGGCCGCCGTGGACGACGAGACCGCGGCCGTCATCCTGGAGCCGATCCAGGGCGAAGGCGGGATCAACGTCCCGCCGGCGGGCTACCTCGAGACCGCCCGCGAACTCACCGACGAGGCCGGCGCGGCGCTCGTCTTCGACGAGGTCCAGACCGGCATGGGCCGCACCGGCGAGATGTGGGCCTGCCAGAACGCCGGCGTCACGCCCGACGTGCTGACGACCGCGAAGGGACTGGGCAACGGCCTGCCGGTCGGCGCGGTCGCGGTCCGCGATTGGATCGCCGACGGCGCTGCCTCGCACAACGCCACGTTCAGCGGCGGGCCCGTCGTCGCCGCGGCGGTCCACGCGACCGTCTCGACGCTGGTCGAGGAGGAGTGGCCCGCTCACGCCGCCGAGATCGGCGACTACCTCGTCACGGAACTCGAGGCGGCGCTGGACGATTCGGTCCGCGAGGTCCGCGGCGACGGGTTGCTCGTCGGCGTCGAGTTGAAACGCGGCGCGAACCGCGCCGCCCGCGACCTGGCGATGAATCAGCAGGTGCTGGCGCTGCCCGCGGGCCGGACCGTGTTGCGTCTGTTGCCGCCGCTGGTGATCGGCGAGGAAGAAGCGGACCAGCTCGTGGACGCGCTGACCGAAGTCATCGCATCCGAATCATGAGCGCGAACGCCGACCCCTCGAGCGACGTATCGGCCGCCGAGGCCCGCGAGTTACTCGTCGATCTCGTCTCGATCCCCTCGCCGACTCGCGAGGAACGCGAGGCGGCCGAGCGCCTCGTGGACTTCTTCGAGGCTCACGACCGGGAGGTCTGGATCGATGCGGTCGGGAACGTCCGCGCGCCGGCGGACGACGCCGTGCTGTTGACCTCGCACATCGACACCGTCCCGGGCGACATCCCCGTCGAGGTCGAGGAGACCGGCGACGACGAGATCCTTTGGGGCCGCGGCAGCGTCGACGCGACGGGGCCGCTCGCGGCGATGGCGGCCGCCGCCGTCCGTACCGGCGTCTCCTTCGTCGGCGTCGTCGGCGAGGAGGTCGACTCGAAAGGGGCGCGCTATCTGGTCGACGACCGCGAGGAGCCGCCGGACGCCGTCGTCAACGGCGAACCCTCCGGAGCCGACGGGATCACGCTGGGCTATCGGGGACTGATCGCCGGCACGTACGTCGCGACCAGCGAGTCCGGCCACACCTCTCGGCCGGACCCGAACGCGATCCAACACGCCGTCCGCTGGTGGTCGGCCGTCGAAGAGCACTTCGAGGGTGACGAGTACGAGCCGGTCTTCGAACAGGTGACGACCAAGCCGGTCGACATCCAAGGCGGCGTCAGCGACGACGGCCTCTCCGTCGAGGCGACGATGGACGTCCAGTTGCGCGTCCCACCGGCGCTCGATGTCGGTACCGTCCGCGAGGCCGCGGAGGCCGAACTCGAGGTCGGGACCGTGACCTGGAAGGACAAGGTCCCGCCGGTGATGTCGAGTCCGCGAACGGAGGTCGCACGGGCGTTTCGCGTCGCCATCCGCGAGGAAGGCGACGATCCCCGCCTGGTGCGAAAGACCGGGACGAGTGACATGAACATCTACGCCGGGGCCTGGGACTGTCCGATGGTCACTTATGGGCCCGGCAACTCGGACCTCGATCACGCGCCCGACGAGCGACTGGCGCTGTCGGAGTTCGACCAGTCAGTGGCGATCTTAGAGCGCGTCGCGCGGACGCTCAGTGAACAATAGGATTTTCAGACGAGTTTGATACCATGACAACGACCGATACGCAGCCGAGACATTTCCTTGACGTCGACGACCTCTCCGAGGAGGAACTGCTCGCAGTTCTCGACAGGGCCGACGAGTACAAACGCGCCGTCGAAGCCGGCACGGACCACGCCGACCTGTCCGGACAGACCCTGGGGATGCTCTTCCAGAAGGCGAGCACCCGGACCCGGGTCTCCTTCGAGACGGGGATGACGCAACTGGGCGGTCACGCGATCTTCCTCGGGGAAGACGACATCCAGCTCGGGCGGGGCGAACCGCTGAAAGACACGTCGCGTGCGCTCTCGAGATACGTCGACGCCGTGATGGCCCGCGTGTTCAAACACGAGAACGTCGAGGTGCTCGCGGAGTACTCCTCGGTCCCGATCGTCAACGGGCTCACCGACGACGCCCACCCCTGCCAGACGCTCGCGGACCTGCTGACGATCCGCGAACACGAGGACGGCTTCGAGGACGTCTCGGCGGCCTGGATCGGCGACGGCAACAACGTCGCCCAGTCGTTCGCCCTCGGCTGTGCGCTGACCGATATCGACCTGACGATCGCGACGCCGGAGGGGTACGAGGTCGACGCGGACGTCCTCGAGCGTGCCCGCGACCTCGGCGGCGATCCGACGACCACGACCGATCCCGTCGAGGCGGTCACTGACGCCGATATCATTTATACGGACGTCTGGATCAGCATGGGCCAAGAGGACGAACGAGACGTCCGAATGGACGACTTCGAGGGCTTCCAGGTCTGCGCGGATCTGCTCGAGCACGCCCCCGAGGCGTCGGTCATGCACTGTCTCCCGGCTCATCGCGGCGAGGAGATCACCGACGCCGTCATCGAGGGCGAGCGCTCGATCGTCTTCGATCAGGCGGAGAATCGGCTGCACGCCCAGAAGGCGCTGTTGAGTTGGCTGCTCGAGTAGCCGGCCGCGAACGAAGTGAGCGGCCGAGTTTTTTGGTCCAGATTTTTGCGTGAGTGGTCAGCTTTGCTGACCCGAACGGAAAAAAGGTGGCCACGGAGGCGCTGTTGAGTTGGCTGCTCGAGTAGTCGTCGGTGGCGCCTCGAGCGCCGCTAACCGCTTCTCTCGACGAAGAAATGGCTTATTTCCTCGCTCAAAACCGAATTAGCACCTCTATACGAGAGTCATAATTCCTGAACTATCTGTCGCAGTTATAGTGGGCCTCGTCGCCGAAGCGAACGAACCATGTCGTTCAGACTGGTGCTCGCGGCGCTGCTCATGCTGGCGGGGCCTACGGCCCTGATGGCACTGTACGTGCTGTGAGTGGGATCGGGTATCGGCGACTAACCGGAGGAGGGGGGCGACTCCTCGGAGCTACTTACTCGAGTAGCGCGTACGCCGCGCCGAGGACGAGTCCGTACGCGGCGTGGCCGACGAGACTCTCGACTGCGATGTTCGGGACGGCGGGTGCCATCGCGAAGCCGACCGCCGAGAGCCAGATCGGCATGACGACGACCGCGAGGAGCGCCCAGACGACGACGCCGTAGCCGAGTCCGAGCGCGCTGCCGGCCGCGACCCCCGGATCGGAGCGCCCCGTCGCGACGAGCAACGCGGCGAAGACGACCCCGAGGACGGCTCCGTGGGCGACGTGCAGGACCATCCCCGCGAGGCCGCCTTCGAGACCGTATAACGCCGGGATCGCGCCCTCGAGGACGCCGGGCGTCTGCGCCGCCATCATCGCACCGAAGACGATCGCGCCGGCGATCCCGCCGACGGTGCCCGCTTGCCAGGGCTCGAGTCTCGTTCCGGTTCGCTCGGCCGTTCGAGTGCTGGTCTCTGATGCCATGTGTTATCGAACGACAGGGATGCGTGTAGCGGTATCTCGGTCTGGCAGCCGTCGTGCACAGCCGCCGCCGACGCGAAGTTTCATTGGGTCTGCGGCCCAAGGCGAGTCGATGGCGACCCCGCTTCGCATCTCGGCAGGTGAACTCGAGACGGACGCGATCATGGCCGCGATCGAGGACGGACGCCGGGTCGTGATCACGACGACGGCGGCCCAAAACGAGTACGAGGTGACCCTGCGATACGACGGCTCGGTGTACTACTGCGACACGCCGACGCGGCTGCACCGCCACGAGAGCGAACGGGAGATGCGATCCTGTATCCGCAAGATGGGGTACGGTGCGGACGGCGAGGACGCGTAACGTCGTGGCCGCCGTGGCGGTCGCTCGGCTACCACGCCGGCTGCGGCGATCTTTTCACGCTCTCGGCCGTACGGACGGCTATGGCCGACGCTCCGCAGCACCGACTCGGGGAACTGATGGAGCAATCGAACCCGCCGTTCGAGGAGGTGATGAGCTGCGTGTTCGGGATCGAGACTCACGAGACGCGGGCGTACCTCGTCCTGTGCGAGCAACCCGGGAGCACGATCGAGGAACTGGCCGCCACGCTCGAGCGCGACCGGAGCACGGTCAATCGCTCGCTATCGACGCTGCGCGATCGGGGGCTCGTCCGCCGTGACCGACGCCTGTTAGACGGCGGCGGCGACATCTATCAGTACACTGCGCTCGCGCTCCCGGACGCCAAGGAGTTGCTCCACGAGGCGCTCGACGCGTGGACGGCGACCGTCCACGACGTGATCGACGACTTCGACGCACAGTGAGCGAAGCGTCGAATCCACTCACTTTTTCCCCTTCGCCTTCGTCTCGCCGACAATGAGTCTCAGTCTCTCGGCCGACCAGCCGGAAACGCCTGCCGACGCCGACGAGGGCGTCTGGCTCGAGTGCATCGAGTGCGGTGACACCTTCGCTCCCTTCGACGACGTCCGGTACACCTGCGACGAGTGCGACGGCTTACTCGAGGTCCGCTATGCCGATCTCCCGACCTTTGACGACTTCGAGGGACAGGGTGTCTGGCGCTACGCCGACGCGCTCCCCTTCGATTCGGGCGTCTCCATCCAGGAGGGCGCGACGCCGCTGTACGAGGTGCCCCGACTCGAGGACGAGGTCGGCGTCGAGGCGCTGCGAATCAAACACGAGGGGATGAACCCGACCGGCTCGTTCAAAGACCGCGGGATGACCGTCGGCGTCAAGGTCGCGACGGAACTCGGCGTCGACCGGCTGGCCTGTGCTTCCACCGGAAACACCAGCGCCGCGCTGGCCGCCTACGGCTCCCGCGGGGGGAAGGAGACGCTCGTGCTCCTCCCCGCAGGGAAAGTCGCCGCGGGCAAGATCGCGCAGGCGAGCCTCCACGGTGCGCGCATCTTGGAGGTCGACGGGAATTTCGACGCCTGTCTCGACATCGTCCAGGAACTCGCCGGCCAGGGCGAGGCCTACCTGCTGAACTCGCTGAACCCGTTCCGACTCGAGGGCCAGAAGACGATCGGCCTCGAGATCCTCGAAAGCTTCCTCGCGGACTACGACGCCGTTCCGGAACGGATCGTCCTCCCGGTCGGCAACGCGGGCAACACGTCGGCGCTCTACAAGGCGTTCCGCGAACTCGTCCAGGCCGGCGCGCTCGCGGAAGACGACGTGCCGAAGCTGACCGGCGTCCAGGCCGCGGGGGCCGCGCCGATGGTCGAGGCGATCGAGAACGGCGCCGACGAGGTCCGCCGCTGGGACGACGTAGAAACGCGCGCGACCGCCATCCGGATCGGCAACCCGGTCAACGCGCCGAAAGCGCTTCCCGGTATCCGCGAGACCGGCGGTACTGCGGTTGCGGTCTCCGACGAGGAGATCACCGAGGCCCAGCGGGCCATCGCGGGCGAAGGGATCGGCGTCGAACCCGCCTCCGCCGCTTCCGTCGCCGGCCTGCGAAAGCTCCGCGACGAGGGCGTCGTCGCCGCCGACGAACGCGTTGCGTGCCTCACGACGGGGCACCTGCTCAAAGACCCCGACGCCGCGGCCGCCGCTGGCGGCGATCCCGAACCCGTTCCCGCCGACACGCAGGGCGTCCTCGACCACCTTCGCGACTAACGTCGTTCGGGCGCACGACCGACGTCAGACGCGTCTGACAGCCGACTGACTGAGCTTTTTCCGCGCGTTCGTGGTAGTCGGTGCCGCGCCATGTCCGCCGACCAACGAGACCCCACGTCCCTCCCCTCGATCGACGGCCGGTGTCGGAACGCGGGTACCGATCCGTCCCTCGAACCGAGCCCTTGGGCTGACCGTCCACCTCAACATTCGTCTACCGACGCCGATCGACTCGAGCCGCCACTCGCCTATCGGATCGAACGCACGCGACTCCGTACTCGTATCGCTGCACTCGAGCGAGCCGTCGAAACGAGCGAACGACGCCGACAGGAAGTCATCGACCAGTACGAGCGAGTACTGAGGAACCGCGACGAGACGAACGACGTGACAGTCCCCTCCGAGCCGGCAGGACCGCTGGCCCTCCTGTCGCGGTTGATCGGTCAGTAGCGAATTTAATCTTCCGTCGCTTTTTCTGGTTCGTTAAGTATCTACAATTCTTTAAATACCAATCTGAAAAACTTGTATTCAACGAGGTCACCGATCTCATGTCAGATGCCGACTCGTCTGTCGCTTGCCCCGAATGTACCGGCAGAATCCGATGGAACGGTACCGAAGCGGTCTGTGAACAGTGCGGTCTCGTCGCCGCCGAAGACGCGATCGATCGCGGCCCGGAGTGGCGCTCGTTCGACGATGACGACACCGATCGACGGCGGACCGGTGCACCGTTGACCCGCTCGAGACACGATCGTGGACTCTCGACGAAGATCGGCTACGGGACCGGCTCCGGCTCCGCCCGCCGCACCCGACTGACCGGCCGGAAGCGCCGCCAGATCGCCCGACTCCGTCGGGAACACAACCGCGCCCGTATCGCGACCAAGGCGGACCAGAATCAGGTGTACGGCTTCACGGAGATCAAACGGCTCGCGGCTCGACTTTCGCTGCCCGACGATATCAGGGACCAGGCCTGCGTCCTCTTTGGCTCCGCCCAGTCCGCGGGGCTCTTTCAGGGCCGCTCCCTCGAGGGCTTTGCCGCCGCTGCGGTCTACGCGACCTGCCGGACCTGCTCGAACGCTCGCACGATCGACGAGGTGGTCGCCGTCGCACGCGCCGACGCCGACGAACTCTCGGCCGCCTACGACGCCATGAACCGGGAGCTCGGTCTTCCAACGGGGCCGATCGATCCCGCCGAGTACCTCCCGCGGTTCGCCTCCGCGCTCGACCTCGAGACGGCCGTCGAAAACCGAGCGCGCGCTCATCTCGAGGCGTTGCTCGAGGCGAAACTGATCGGCGGCCGCAATCCCAGCGGCGTCGCCGCGGCCTGTCTCTACAGGGCTGCCGGCGAACGCGAGGAGTGGCCGACGGTGACCCAGGCTGACGCGGCCGCCGTCGCCGACGTCACGCCGACGACGATCCGGTCGACGGTCACCGAGATCGACGAACTGTAACTCACGTCGTGCGGAGCGTGTCCGTGCTCGGTTCGTAGACCTCGCCTTTCTGTTTGAGCTTGTCGATCTCGTGTTCGGCCTTGGACTGATCCATGCCGATCTCGTCAGCTCGCTCCATGACGATGTCGACCGGCGCGCCGTCGTCGTACTCCTCTTCGATGTCGCTGATGAGCTGTTTGAGGTTCTTGATCCGGTCGCGCTGGGACTTCGAAGTGCCGGCCTCGACGATATCCGCGTCGAACTCCCCGGTCTCGGGGTCGACGCCGATATCCTGTAGACACGAGCGGACGATTTCGACCGACTGCTCGGCGTCGCTCTCATCGACCGTATCGGAGAGCCGAACACGGGCGCTCGCCTCCGCGAGTCGCACCAGCGCCTCGAGCTTTCGGGCCGTGACGGGAACGGCAGCATCCTCGTCGGTGCCCCTCGAGCGCAGGTCGACGTAGAAGTCCCGAATCGTTTCTTGAGCCGCTTCGGTCATCCGCGGGTGACAGTTCTGTTTGGCGTAGGCGACGTACTTGCGCAGGAGTTCGGCATCGACCTCCGGATCGACCTGCGCGGTCATCTCGTCGATCTCGCCTTGACTGACATCGAGTGAGCTCATCTCCTCGCGCTGGGTCGTCAACTCGCCGGCGTAGTTCGTCGTGATGATGTGCTCGGCGAGGTTACGATCCTTTTCCTCGTCAGGTTGGTCCGTGACGGTGAAAATCAGGTCGAACCGCGAGATGAGCGCCGGCTCGAGGTCGATCTGCTCGCCGATGGGCTCGTACTGGTCGAAACGGCCGTACTTGGGGTTGGCTGCGCCGAGCAGCGAACAGCGGGACTTGAGGGTGGCGTTGATCCCCGCCTTCGAGACCGAAATCTTCTGTTGCTCTAGGGCCTCGTGCATCGCACTCCGGTCTTCGGGTCGCATCTTGTCCAACTCGTCGACCGCCGCGATCCCCTGATCGGCGAGCACGAGCGCACCGGCCTCGAGGCTCCACTGCTGACCGTCGCCGAAGTCGTCGCGGACCGCCGCGGCCGTCAGACCAGCCGAGGAGGAGCCTTTCCCGGAGGTGTAGACTGACCGTGGGGCGATGTTCTCGATGTAACCGAGCATCTGAGAGTTGTGTGAGATGACGCCGTTCGAGATGTAGTTGTGTGTCCCTTCTATCTCGAGGTCATATACCCAGTCGTAATCGGGTGTGACTGTGTCAATCGATTCGATCCGTTCCCAAGCGACCGCTCCTTCGACGAACTGTTCGAGGGCAGCGATACTCGTCGGTAAGGACCCACCATCAGCTAACGCTGCCCCCTTGTCTTGGCTCCCCTGTCCCGATAGACCGTCTTTGAAGGCAACGACGATTTTTCGGAGACTCTCTCGGCTCGGGTTTTTCGATCCCCGTTCGTAATTCTGGTACGTCGATCGCGGTAATCCACACTCAGCCTGTGTCAGTGAAAGCGATTCTCGAATCTGGCGAAGTTCCGTCCCGATGTTTGGAACGACGTCAAGGTTCGTATTCCCGTTCGTATCGACGTACTGTTCCGTAGCCCGTTGTTTTCGGTCGGTTATAAACCCAATCTCAGAGACGTACGTCTCAAATTCGTCTCCACTAATCCTGAGTCGGAAACTCCCATTATGCCGCTCATGTAGCTGTGAGCGGATCCCCACTGAGAGAAGCAGAGTTCGGACGTTTTCGAGAAGTTCACGACTCATCGAAGCGATAGTGATCTCCCGCTGGGACTTCGAAACATGACCCTCCCCTTCGATGAATGCCTTGAGGAATTCCGATTTCGTCGATTCAGTCGCCCCAAATATGGCTTCTGGGACACGCTGGGAATCAGACGACTGGAGAATACACGGCTCGAGTGTCTGGAGGAAGCTTACGAACTCTCCTGCGGAACAGCGTAGCTCACGCGCGTTTTTCCCCTCGTGAGGGTCTCGTTCCGTTATAGTGAGACCGAGTTTCCCGAGCGCGTTTGCTGCGTCGTCTACTACTTCTCGGTCGTTATTCGTAATCGAAACGAATCCCATATTGTTGTCGCGTTGCTTGACGTATCCTTCTGCGATGATGTAGCCGATCAGTCGAGCTAATGATGGGGTCCATTCGTTCGGTAACTCTAGCTGAACTGCATTCCGCGATCGAGATCGGCGGAAATCGATATCGAGCGTATCGTCTCCCTCTGTAGAGAGAATGCGGGGTGCAGCAATAAATTGTCCTTCGGTGAGATCATCCGCAACGATCGGTTTGAACTGACTGTCATGCTGTACGAACAGCGGATGCGACGGCGTTACCTCGAGCTCCCGTCCACTCGAGGTTCGCACGCGATACATCCGGGCAGGTGCTTCGCGCTTCCAGACTTTCGTCGCTCGCTGTGGGACGATCGAGCCGTCGGCCTGCAAGGACGGAACCTCGAGATCTATCTCGTCCCACCAACCGTCATCGATCGGTTTCGGATCCTCGAGATTCGATTCGACGAGATCGCGAATCGGAACGTCTCGGCCGTCCGCGAGTGTTACCTTTGTGTCTCCGCGAACGCACTTACCAGTACCCGGATCCCCGATGAGGAGCATGTGCAGGTCGCCGCGGATCCGAGAGCCGTCGGGCAATTGCTTCGTCACGCCCGAGAACAACTGGAGGATCATCGCGAGTTTCTCCTGGTCGTAGCCGTAGATAGAGGGTGCGATGGAGCCGATCATCTTCTCGTAGATATCCTCGCTCGAGGAGAGGCGGACGATCTCCTCTTTGTCCTCGTCCGTGATGTCCATGTCCTCGAACTGCTCTTCGTCGATGTCGACGGACATGCCCTCCATGTAGAAATCGAAGACAGGCGACTTCTCCTGCTGGTCGCCCTGTTGCTCGAGCCGGAGGACGCCGGTCGCGGAGACGTGGTCGCCGGGGGTGACCTCGCCGGTAATATCGTCTTCGACATTGACATCGAGCGACTGGGGGGTCTCACCGCCGCGCAGTCCCTCGGGGCTCTCCTGGATGCGGAGTTTCTGCGAGTCGACGAACTCGGACTGATCGAAGTTGACGCGGAATGGTCCCTGCCGTTCACAGCCCTGGCACTCGTGGGGCTCCTGGAAGTCGCCGCTAGACTGGGGGACGCGGGTGAGGGTGCCACAGAGCTGGCACTCGAAGGCGGCTTCCTCGATCTTCGGCCGCACGTCCGTGGCCTTGCGAACGATGCCGTGGACCTGCACGAGGGAGTTCATATCGCGGGCGCGGATCTCTCGAATCTCGGGGGACTCGGTCTCGGGGAGATTTCGAACGCGGACGTGGGCCTGGCCGAGGCTCACGTCGATCGGCAGGTCGTAGAGTCGGAGCGCTTCTTCGGCGTAGCGCTGGAGCTGTTCGGGCTGGGCGATGAAGTCGTCGGCGAGGTCGGGGTCGAACCGGTAGAGGTCCTGCCAGTCGACGTGCAGCGAGCGCTGCTCGTTGGGGTATCGCTGCGCAAGCTGTTTGATCTCGTTGTCGTAGTAGTTGCGGAAGAACTGCTCGAAAGCGTCGACAAGTTCGGAATTTCCCGCTTGCGCCATTGCACCCTTCTAAAGCCGCCATCGGGTATAAATGGTCGTATACCGCGGTGAAACTGATCGGTGTCGGGAGCGAGCGTCCGCTGGCAAAGCCGGGTCGTCGACTCGAGCCGCCGTGTCGTCTGGTCGGGGCGTATCGACTGGCCAGAAAGCACCCCGCGAAACTGAGCGAGTCCGTCTCGGGCCACGTCGACCGCGATGATCACGAGGTGCCGTCCGGTCACGGTCCGACACGCCGTGTCCTGTATTCCCATCGGCCGGCCGCGTGGCCACGTCCAATATTCCGGCTCCACGATAATGTACTCGCGGCCAATTATTTTTGGATACTGGGCGATCCGACGGTCACCGAAGCCCGGCTAGGAGTCGTCTTCGGCACCCTCGAGCCCGTCGGCGGCGACGCCGAGCGTCGCGATCGATCGAAACGCTTCCTCGACGGTGAGATCGACCTCGTGGACTCGCTCGGTCGGGAGGTGCGTGACGTACCCGTTCGTCGCCGGGTTCGGCGCGAGGGGGATCATGACCGTCACCATCTCCGCTTCGCCAACACCCGATTCGATGGCAGCGGGCGTGTCTGCGGTGAGAAAGCCGAGCATGTACGTCCCCTCGTTGGGGAACTCGACGAGTTTCACGTCCTGGAACTGCTCGGTGTCGTCGTCGACTAACACCTTGCTCGCCTGCCGGATGCTCTCGTAGACGGTGCTCACGCCCGGAACGGACTCCATCGTCGCGTGGACGCGACTCGAGACGTACGCGCCGGGGGTGTACTCCGCGACGATCCCGATCAGGACGAAGAGACCGAGCAACGAGCCAAGGGTTACGATCTCGATGATCGGCGCCGGTGGGTCATTGGGCCAGATGAACCGTACGCCGGCGGTCACCGGTGTGAGGGCGTTGAGAATGAAGTTGACGACGACGAGAACGACGAGCAGGGTCGCGACCAGCGGAATCGTGATGACGACCCCGTTCACGAGCCATCGTTTGAGTCGTCCGGCGAGACCTACCATACGGCGTGAACAATCGTGGCGTCACTGAAACCGTTTGGCTTGCGGTGGTCTTTTCGGCGATCCCTGCGGCGCTCTCGACTCGCCCACGCTCCTGTCTCGTGACGACCGCGAACGGTGAAACGCGAATTCCACCTCCCACGTCTCCCGCCGGCACTGGCTGTCCGGGATCGATAACCGACCGAAAGACAATCCGAACTGCCCGAGAAAATACCTCTGTATGGGTCTCGGGCGGATATATTTGGCCGAATGTCTTCTAATCGCTGGAAAATAGTCGATACTGCCCGTACGAAAACCTTTATTATTGGACACTGCTTATCGACTGATGAGGTGGTGACAACGAATACCAAGCAAAATCACTCACTCGAACGGAAACCCCTGTGGCCATCGTGATCAGTACCCTGTGTACGACACACACCGGATTACGTCACGCCCCGAACCACTCTATCGCGATCCTCGGCTTCCCGCTGTCACTTTCGATACCAATACACGAATCAGTTCACTCATCTCGCTCCTCGTCGTGCACCGCATCGATTTCTCGAGCGTGCTCTGTGATCGGTCCGAGCGATTGACCCGCCGCGTCGATTTCTCGAGCGATTCGATCGCTATGCGAGCGTTCCCCGCTCTGAGGTCCGTGATGTACTCGAGGGCTTCGCCAGTCTCAGGCCTCTTTTCGTTCGGGTACGGTGGCGCAGAAGAATCGGATACCGAATCGGGGATCAATGATGACCCAGTGCTACTCTCACCCGACTCGGCAGGCCCCTCTACGGTGTGTGAGAGATTAGCATTGTCGTCAGGTGTTTCGACAGTTCCGTCGTCGGCGAGCGCACGGTGAACGCCCGCACCCGTGGGCCGGATGTGCGATGAGCGTCCGGTTCTCGACATCGGACGGCTGGCTCGCCGAAACGAATCCACTCGATCGCCTCCAGAATGCCGCCGCTAACCGGTGTGAGAACGGGTGAAGTAAAGTGGCGAAAATGTTCGCCTCACGTCTATATCGTATGGGATCGCCCGGATTTGAACCGGGGTCACGGGCACCCAAGGCCCGAAGTATACCAAGCTAACCCACGATCCCGTACCTTCGCTACCGCCCCGACCTCATAAAGCGTTTCGTTCTTCCGGCGGTGTCGCTGGGCGGTCGATTCACCGCGCTCGAGCGACTGTTGCGCTCTCGAGTCGCAGCGACGGAAGCCGGGCCGAACGGTTTTGGCTGCTGGCGTACTAGCGTGGGGTATGTCCGGCCTCGAGATACTGCTGCTGGTCCTCGTCCTCGTCGTCGTGTTGGGCGCGGCACAGCTCGTGCAGACGGCCAGACCCTTTATCATCAACGCGGTGGCCGGGCTCGTGGTGCTCTACGTTGCACAGGTCGTCTTCGGTGTCGGCGTCGCGGTGACGCCGCTCGTCCTCGCAATCGTCGCGATCGGCGGCGTTCCGGGCTCGGTGCTTGTGATCGTCCTGTCGATCGTCGGGGTCGCGTTCTGAGCGCTCTTGGAGCCGCTTACTTCCCGAGAATCTGTGCGATGTCCTCGTCGGTCGCTTCGGTGCTGGCGTCGGGCTCGAGATCGTAGCTCGGTTCGTTGTCCCACTCTGCCAGCAGGGTCGCGACCTCCTCGTCGGTCGCTTCCGGCAGCGACTCGTCGGTGTCGTCGTCGGCGACGACCGCGTCGAAGATCGTGCCGAACGTCGAGACGACGCGGTCCTCGTGGCGCGTCGGATCGAAGTGGAAGTGGGCGTAAGCGTCGACGCTCGAGAGGCGGTTGGTGAGGACGTGCGTGAATTGGAAGACCTCCTTGGGCGAGGTGTGCCGGAGTAGGGCGTCGAGCGAGTCGAAACAGACCGTTATGTCTTCGTCGGTCTCGGACCAGTGTTTGCAAAAGCGACTGACTGCGACGCCGACCGCCGAGAGGTCGGTCGGATCGGTCACCGAGTCGGTGACGACCGGCTGGTCGAACTCCGGGATCGACTCGTCGGCGGTCAGTACGTTCCCGATCGTGAGCTGTCCGTGTTTGCCGTCGATTGCGTCCGCGTCCGGACAGTCGGGCTCCTCGTCCGCGAACGTGACCGTGAGCCGCGCCGTGCCGTCCTCGCCGTGGCACAGTCGTTCACAGGCGTCCGGCTCCGTCCGTTTCGGGTGGACGAGCAGGACGTTCGCTGGTGGGTCGATCGCGGCTGGCGTAATCGGGTCCATGGTGACAGTGCGGTGCGGTTCCCCGCGTCGGCTACCGATTGATTCCTCTCGTTCTTTACCGTTCCGGCCGCAGACAGATCAGCAAAAACGGTTACGGCCGCTTTACGACAGCTCTACCGGTAGTCACCGTTAGGTATTATTTCGAAGTTACAGCTCTTCGTCGCGGAGCTCGAGGTCGGCGACGAGTTCGTAGGGGTGGGCGTCCTTTCGGATGCCGTCGACGAGCGTGAACGCCTCGCCGGGTGCCAGGAAGTGCTCGGTGACGACGCGACCGAGCGGCGTGGGCTCGAAGCCGTCGATGAAGTCGTACTCGAGCAGCTTGCCGACGGCGTGTTTCGTCGGGACCTCGCCGAGCATCCGGTCGTTGAGCGCCTTCGCGGCTTTCCCGCCGACAGTGACGTTGGCGAGCGTTTCCTCGACGGCCGCGTCCTCGTCGTAGTGGGTCATCACCGACTCCATCTCTCCTTTGAGGAGTGTGAAAGCGACCTCGTCTTCGGTCATCTCCATCGAGTTGTGGTAGGTGCAGTCGGGTTCGACGAGGACGTACACCTTCCCCTCGTCGTGGTAGTCGGGTCGGCCCGCGCGGCCGAGCATCTGGTGGAACTCCTGGACCGAGAGCCACTCGATGCCCATCGCCAGCGAGTCGAAGACGACCTGCGAGGCGGGGAAGTCGACTCCCGCGGCCAGCGCGGCGGTCGTCACGACCGCCGATAGCTCTTGGTCGCCGAACTTGCGCTCGACTTCCTTCCGGCGTCCGTAGTCCAAGCCGGCGTGGTACGGCGCGGCGGAGTAATCGAGCTTCCGGCTGATCTCGTGACAGCGCCGCCGGGAGTTGGTAAAGATGATCGTCTGGCCGCGATACCCCTTCGAGGACTCGGTGTCGAACTCGCGTTTGACGAGTTTGTTCTCGACCCGGACCTTCTCTTGGCCGTCCGCGAAGGTGACGTGGCGCTCGATCGGTACCGGCCGCTCCTCGAACTCGATCAGCGTCGACTCGAGCGCCGCCGCCAACTGCTCGGGGTTGCCGACGGTCGCCGAGAGGGAGATCCACTGCGCGCCGCCGTAGTCGTCGCGGCGTTTCGCCCGCTGCTCGCAGGTGTATTTCAGCCGCGAGATGAGGCCGTCGAGCCGGTGGCCCCGTTCGTCCTCCTTCAAGGTGTGGACCTCGTCGATGACGACCGTTCCGATGTCGCCCATGTCCTTGCCCGTCCGCAGGGCGTGGTCGATCCCCTCGTAGGTGCCGACGATGACGTCGGCGTTGGGATCGAACTGGTTACCGTTGTCGGCGATTCGGCTCGCGCCGACGCGGATGGAGACGTCGACGAGGTGGCCATACTCCTCTTCGAAGTCCTCGTGTTTCTGGTTCGCGAGCGCGACGAGGGGGACGAGAAAGAGCATCTTCCCCTTGCCGTTTAGCACGCGGTTGATGCCGGCCATCTCGCCGATGAGCGTCTTCCCGGTCGCCGTCGCCGAGACGACCAGCTGGTCCTCGCCGTCTGCTCGCGGGCTTCGCCCGCTCGCGTGGTCCGCGGAACTCCGGTCCGCGCTATCGAAGAGCCCGTTCTCGACCGCGAGGCTCTGGACCGGCAACAGGGTCTCGAACCGGTCCTCGAGCAGCCCCTGGAGCCCCGGATGGAGGTTCAACGAGTCCGTCCGGACGGGATCGACCTCGTCGGTCGTCGCCGAAATGGTATCGAACTTCGTCAGATCGGGATCGAGTCGGCCCTTGAGCAGGTTGACGATCCGTTCGAGGTCTTGGACCTCCATCATGAGGTCCTCGAGTCGATCCTTCGCAGCGCCGGTCACCTCGCCGCCGCCGGCAAAGGAGAGTTGGCGCTCGAGTTCCTGGCGCGCGCAGTCGCGGCAGATCCAGTCCTCGTCGTCTTTGACCGCGGTCTCGGTCGTCACCGGCGAATAGCGGCCCGCGGAAGCGCAGTACCGGCAGGTCCGCACGGCCTTGGCTTTGTCCTCGAGCTGATAGCCCGACAGCATCTCCGTCAGCTCTCGGCGAGCTTCCGGCGAGGTCTGCTCGGAGATGCGGATGCGCTCGGCTCGGCGGGCGAGTTCGACGAACTCGTCGGGCTGGCGGGGTTCCTCGCTCGAGCCGTCTTTGAGGCGAAACTTCGCGGGGCGGGGACCGGCCGACGTTTCGGAGAGGCCGAGTTTCGCCCGGAAGAGCCGCTGTCCGTCACGTTCGACGACGACGAGGTAGTCGTCGCCCGTCTGGTGACAAAAGATCGTTTCGACCTGCGGGACCTGCTTCGACACGCACGTTCGTACGGCGGGACGGTATTTCAGCGATTCGGACTGCACTGCGCGTCGCGCTCGACTGCCCGCTCGCCGGACCGCCGAGCCGGCTTGCAGTTCGACCGGGAAGCGCGTAGTCACCGTATGTGATCTATAGCCGTACGTACCGCTCTTAGCGACTTACATACAGGGTGCGTCGGATTCCCTACTCGATGATTCCGAATCCGTGGGAGGGTATTCCGGGCGTTCGACGCAGCTACGCGCTTCGGTTCGTCTCCGCACTCGTCGTCGTGTTCCTGGTGGTGGGGCTGTTCGGTGCGAATATCTACGCGCAGACGGGATTCGAACTCCAGTCCGACGTGAAGTCACAGCTCGTCGGCGACGCGACGAAGGACGCGAACCGACTCGACATCTGGTTTCAGTCGACCGAACGCTATCTCGGCTCGTTGCCTCGCTCGGTCGCGTTCCGCAACGACGATCGGGTGGCGATCACCGACTCGTTACACCGCATGAACGACCGGACCGCGTTCGAGGGTGCGTATTACGTCGACGCCAAGACGGGGGCCGTCCACGCCAACGCGGGCGCGACCGCGGTCATCGAGGACGGGGGGCTGCGCCCGACGCTGCGCGACCGGCTCGCGGCCGCGATGGACGACGACTCGCAGGTCGTCTTCTCCGAGACGTTCCGGACCGACGACGGGCGACCCGCGATGCTCGCCGTCAGCCGTGTTCCCGGCCAGGCCGACCGCGTCGTCGTCGGCCTCGTCGACCTCGAGTCGCTGTCCCAGTACATGATCGGTTCCGACGAGACCAACGACGTGATCGTCGTCGATGGAAGCGGGACCGTCGTTCTCGCGGAGGACCGATCCCTGTTGCTCGAAGATGACGCCCTCGATCCGTCGGCCGTCTCGAGCGACAACGGGACGACCTCGCTTCCGGCAGACGGGGACGGGGCGACCGACACCGTCGTCGGCTACGCGGCGCTCGAAACCGAGGGCTGGACGCTGACGACCCGCGTCCCCGCCGCACAGGCCTACTCGCTGCAGTCGGACATCTCGACGCAGATCCTGGCGATGCTCGCCGTCGTCTTCGGCAGCTTCCTCCTGCTGGGCGCGACCGTCGGTCGGAACACCGCCGGTTCGCTGCAGGACCTCGCGGAACGGGCGTCGGCGATCGAGGACGGCGATCTGGACGACCCCCTCGAGTCGGCGCGATCCGACGAACTGGGCGACCTCTACCGGTCGATCGACCGGATGCGTCGCTCGCTGCGCGAGCGTATCGAGGAGACGGAGGCGGCGCGGGCCGAGGCCGAGCAGGCACGGTCCGAGTCCGAGCGTTTCTCCCGGCAGTTAGAGCGGACGGCCGACGCCTACGGCGAGACGATGCGCGCCTGCGCCGACGGCGACCTCACCCGGCGGCTCGAGCCCGACGCCGAGAGCGAGGCGATGGTGACGGTCGCGACCGAGTTCAACGCGATGATGGACGATATCGAGGCGACGGTGGCCGCGACGCGGGCGTTCGCCGATGCGGTCGACGAGGCCGCCCAATCGACGGCCGACGGCGTCGTCGCGGTCCGGTCGGCCTCCGAACAGGTGACCACGTCCGTCCAGGGAATCGCCGACGGAGCCGAGCGCCAGAGCACCCACCTCGCGGCGATCGGCGACGAGATCGACGACCTCTCGACGACGACCCAACAGATCGCCGGCACTTCCTCGCAGGTCGCGACCTTAGCGGAGCGGACCGCGACGACCAGCGCGGACGCCCGGGAGGCCGCGCGGCGCGCGATCGCCGGCATGAACGCCATCGAGGACGAGGCGGCCGACGCCGTCACGGAAGTCGACCGACTCGAGGCCGAGATCGAGGCGATCGACGACCTCCTCGCGTTCATCGGCGACGTGACCAAGGAGACGAACATGCTCGCGTTGAACGCGAGCATCGAGGCCGCGCGCTCGAGTTCCGAAGACGCGCAGTTCAGCGCGGTCGCCGAGGAGGTCAAGTCCCTCGCCGCCGACACCCAGAAGGCCGCGACCGATATCGAGGAGCGCCTCGAGCGGGTCAGCGCTCAGACCGAGCAGGTCGCGGCCGTGGTCCGGGAAACCGACGCGCGGATCGCGAGCCACCGCAACGCGGTCGAGACGACGGTCGACGCGCTCGAGGAGATCTCGGCGTTCGCCGAGGAGACCAACGACGGTGTCCAGGAGATCTCGGCGGCGACCCAGCAACAGGCCGGTGCGACTCAGGAGGTCGTGACGATGACCGACGACGTGACGGCGATCAGTGAGGAGACCAGCGCCGAGGCGGAGACGGTCGCGGCGGCCGCCGAAGAACAGACTTCGTCGCTCGTCGAGGTCTCACACACCGCCACGTCGCTGTCGGAGCGCGCGCGAGCGCTCTCCGAGACGCTCTCTACCTTCGAGGTGTCTGCGGAGTCGACGGACTCCGACGAGATCGATCCGACGGCGGCCACCGAGCGACAACTCCCGGCCGCCGACGACTACGTGGTCGACTCGGACGGTCCCGACGAACCCGCTCTCGATGCCGATCCGCGTTCGGACGCGACGGACGACGCGTCGTTTCGAGAGTTCGACTGGCCGAACGCGGAGTAACCGTCGCTCGAGTCGGCCGTCGGCGACCTTCCTTGTGGTTGTGTTCGCTGCGAACGGCGTCGAGAAACAGTCCGCTCAGAAGTCGCCGTTGACGATGTCGCTGACTCGCTGTCGGTCGTAGAGTTCCTCGTCGACGCCGTAGACCTGCTCGGCCGCTCGCTCGGTGGCGACGAAGTTCGTGATCGGGCCCTGATAGAGCGGGCCGCCGCGGTGGACGTTATCGTTCTGGACGGCGCTGAGTTCGCGGGCGACGTCGTCGTCCTCCATCTTCGAGACGATCGCGCTCTGGAACTCCTCGGCGGTCTTGCCCTCCTGCCCGCGGAACATGATATAGTCGGGGTCGATCTCGAGCAGCGTTTCGTAGCCGACCTTCCCGCGCGTACTGTGGAAGTCCCGGACATCGGTCTCGGCGAACGCGTCCCTGACCTCGAGGTCACGCCACTGCTTGAAACTCGTTCCCTCGCCGATCAGATACGGCGAGAACGAGCCCATCTCGCTCGCGTCCGCCCACATGATGGCGACGGTCGGCCGCTCTCCTTCCGGCGGCACGACCTCTTCGACGTTGGACTGGAACTCGTCGTGGAGGTCAGCGAAGGCCTGGTAACGCTCTTCTTGCTTGAACACCTGCGACAGCTTTTCGAAGGCTTCGTACAGCGAGAGGTAGTCGTAGTCGTGCCAGTTGTAGCCGGTCGAGAAGATGCTGTTGCCGAAGAACGGTGTCCCGGTCGACGCTATCTGGTCGATGTCCTCCTGTTTCCAACCGTTGGCTCTGCCGATGATGAAGTTCGGATCGTTGACGAACAGGTCTACGTCCTTGCTCAGTTCCAGGAACTCCTCCAGACCCAGACTGCCGTCGCCCCAGAGCGCCTTCATTCCGCTTTTGTCGACGCTTACGTCCGGAATTTCGTCGTAGTACTGCGTGTGGTAACGACTGGTGAGATACACGGCCTCGGGCGGTTTCTGGCCCAGCGCAACCCCCATGTCGGCCCAGCTCCCGTTGTTGGTGGCCCAGGTTTCCGGGACGCTCTCGAATTCGACGTCGCCGACCGGCGGCATCGACACCGTGTACGGACCGCCGTTCGACGATCCGTTGTCGCTTCCGTTTCCGCTGTCGTCGCCGCCTATACAACCGGCGAGCGCGCTTACGCCGGCGATCGCCCCTCCCGTTCGAAGCACGTTGCGTCTCGTCCATGTTCTGTGGTCGCTCATCAACTTTTAGGCCGGCCTAAAAAAGTAAAAGCCTTCCGAACTCGTCCCTCCGACGCTCAGAAATCGCCGGTGACGATCTCCGCGACTCGCTCCCGGTCGAACAGTTCCTCGTCGCCGAACTCGTCCGGGTAGAGCCCTCGAGCCGCCCGCTCGAGTTGGAAGAGGTGGATGATCGGCCCCTGGTAGGTCATCCCGCCGTAGATCACTCGATCGTTCCGTACCGCCCGAAGTTCGCTCGCGACATCGTGGTTGCGCATGAACGACGGGATCCCCCGCTCGAATTCCGACTCCGAGACCGCGCCCTGCTGTCTGATCGCGATGACGTCGGGGTCGATCTCGAGGAGCGTCTCGTAGTCGATGGTGCCGCCGGTCGCCTGCGCGTCGCCGACGCCGTTCGCGGCGAGCGCGCCCTCGACCCGCAGATCGGTCCAGTGTTTGGACTGGGTCCCCTCGTCGATGAGGTACGGATAGAACGCCTCCGGCTCGGCCGACTTCGGCACGAGGACCGCGACCTCGGGTCGCTCGTCGGGGAGTCGCGAGTGGATGTCCGTCAATACCTCCTTGTGGAGGCTCGCGAAGGCTTCGTAGCGCGCTCGCTCCTGAAACACCTCGGCGATCTTCTCGAAGGCCTCGTAGAGGCTATAGCGCGTGTAATCGTGCCAGTCGTAGCTGGCCGAGAAGATCGTGTTGCCGACGAAGGGCCCGACGGTCTCCGCGATCTCGTCGACGTCGTCCCGATCCCAGCCCAGCCGGTTGATCGTAAAATTGGGATCGACGACGTGAACGTCCGCACCGACTTCGTAGAAGATCTCCTTGTCGGTTCCGCCGTCCCAGAGCTGGGTCAGGTCGTCGGGATCGACGGTGACGCCCGGCAGTTCCTCGTAGTGGTGGGCGGCGTACCGGCTCCGCAGGCCGATCGCCGCCAGTCCGTCGCCCTGACCGAGCGCGACGCCCATATCGGCGTAGTCGCCCGTGAACGCCAGCCACGTCTCCGGGACGGCGTCGAACGCGACGGTCCCGACCGGTTCCATCGTCACCGAGTACGCCCCGTCGCCGTCGTCGTCCGACTCGTCAGTGCCGAGGCAGCCGGCGGTCGTGCTGAGTCCGGCGATCGCCGCACCTGCCTGCAGTACGGTCCGTCTCGTCTGTCGCGTCCCGTTCGCCATCAATTTTTAGGCTGGCCTAAAAATACAAAACCGTTCCGATCGTTTACCGGTCCGGCAGCGCTCGTTTGGGAAGGACCTGCAGTTCGGGCTCGTACTCGACGGTCGCTTCCACGCCGAAGACGTCGGCGAGCAACTGCTCGGTCACGACCTCCTCGGGTGGTCCCCAGTCGTAGAGTTCGCCGTCGCGCATGGCGACCAGGTAGTCCGCGAAGCGGGCCGCTTGGGCGATGTCGTGGAGGATGACCGCGACGGTGACGCCTTTCTCCTCGTTCAACTGGCGGATCGTCTCGAGGACGCGGAACTGGTGGTGGACGTCCAGAAACGTCGTCGGCTCGTCGAGCAGGAGGACGTCCGTGTCCTGTGCGAGGACCATGGCGATCCAGGCCAGTTGCTTCTGACCGCCGCTTAACTGCCCGAGCTCGGCGTCCCGGAGGTGCCCGATCCCGGCGAGCTCGAGCGCGCGTTCGACCGCCCTGCGATCCGCCTCGCCGACGCTGTCGAAGAAGCCGCGATGCGGGTAGCGGCCGTGGTAGACGAGGTCCTCGACGGTGATCGAGCTCAGCGAGTCGTTCTCCTGAGAGAGGACGCCCAGTTCGCGCGCCAGTTCCTTCTGCCCGAACGAATCGAGGTCTTCGCCGTGGATCCGGACCGTCCCCGCGTCGGGCTCGAGGTGACTCGAGAGCCCCTTCAACAGCGTGCTCTTGCCGCTGCCGTTCGGACCGACGAGCGCGGTCACCGCCTCCTCGGGGATGTCGAGGCGCGCACATTCGACGACGGTCTCCTCGCTGGTCGGATAGCTCAACTCGAGGTCGTCGCCGACGAGCGCGCTCTCGACGGCGACGTCGTCGCCGTCGGTGATCCGATCCGGTTCGTCGCTCGCGTCTCGCTGTGTGCGTGCCATTATAACTCTCCCATCGATTGCTGTTTGCGCATCAGATAGAGGAAGTACGGGCCGCCGACCAGCCCGGTCACGACGCCGACCGGCAGCTGGGTGCCGGGGATCGCCAGCCGCGCGCCGACGTCGGCGACGACCATCAGCGCGGGCCCGGCGAAGAGACAGCCGACGATCAGCCGCCGGTAGTCGCCGCCGACCGTGTTGCGGACGATGTGGGGGGTAACGAGCCCGAAGAAGCTGACGATGCCCGCGACGGCGATCGCGACGCTCGCGGCCAGGATGGCCACGACTGAGAGGAAAAACCGAGTCCGTTCGACGCGCATCCCGAGCGAGCGTGCGGTGCGCTCGCCGAGCATCAGGACGTTCAGCTGTCGCGCGCCGCCGATCGCGATCGCGATCGAGACGACAGCCGGCAGGATCGCGATTCGGACCTCGTCCCAGCCGGTCCCCGTGAGCGATCCGGTGAGCCAGGCGATCGCCGTCTGGACGACGCCGAGGTCGTCCGCGAAGAAGAACAGCCCCTGCTGGAGCGACTGGAACACCATGTTGACGATGACGCCGGCGAGGACGAGCCGAACGGGGCTCGTCCCGCCTTTCCAGGCGATCACGTACACGGTCAGGAACGCCACCGCGCCCCCGACGGTCGCCAGCAGCGGTAACAGATGCGCGAGTCCGTCGAATACGATTAGCGTCGCCAGGACGGCGAATCCCGCGCCGGAACTGACCCCCAGCACGAACGGACTCGCGAGTTCGTTTCGCGTGACGGCCTGAAAGATCGCACCGGAGACCGCGAGCGTCGCGCCGGCGATGATCGCCACGAACACGCGCGGCAGTCTGAGATTCCAGACGACGACGCTTCCGGTGTTCATCGACGGGAGTTCGGTCCCGAAGAGGAACGCCGACCAGGCCTCGAGGTTGAAGAGCACGTTGGGGTTGAACACCGCCTGCCACGCCTCGACGAACGTCATCGAGTACTCGCCGAAGCTTACCTGGATCAGACCGGCGACGACGGTAATGGCCGTACTCGCCAGACAGAACAGGACGAGCGTTCCCGTGATCCAACCCTCTCGCTGCCGGGTGACCGCCTCCTCACCGACCGACTGCGCTTCTGCCATCGCGTTTAGGTGCGCCTAAAAGACGTTTAGTCGTTGCGGTTGCGAGACGTTATGATGGCAATCAGTCAGGAACGTTGCCAGTCGGGTTCGCGGTCGAATCGCGGCCAGTCGGTCGCGATCTCACTCGAGCACCTGAATCTCGTCGTCCCCGTTCGGGACCGCACAGATGAACGCGCCGGGCTCGTCGCTTTCGTTGCGGTACCAGTGGACTGTGCCGGCGGGAACGAACAGCGAGTCCCCCGCCTCGACCTCGTGTTCTTCCTCCCCGATACCCACCGTGTACGCGCCCGCGAGGACGTACTGTTCGTGTTCGACATCGTTCGTGTGTTTCGGCACCTCCCCGCCGGGCTCGAGGGTGAACCGCCGGATCGCGAAGTTCGGCGCGCCGTGCTCGTCCGCGATCAAGACGCCTTTCTCGAGGCCGTCGGCGGCCTCGACCGGCTCGTACTCGATCTCGTCGCCGCGCCGGATCAGTGGCTCCGTCATGGCTCGAAGTCGGTGGCGAATCCACAAAACGGTCCGGGTCGAGGGCGTCACGGTTCTCGAGCGGCCAGCGCGAGGAACCCGACCCCGAAGCAGCCGGCTATCAGCGCGACGTACGACAGGATGACGAGCGCATTGCCGCCCCGCTCGAGGCCGAAGAGCGCAGCGCCGACGGCCCCGACGAGCGCGCCGACGCCGAAGACGGCGAGGACGACCCGTTCGGTCCCACTCTGTCGGCTCGTCCGTTCGGTCTCGCTCGCGGCTGCCTCGAGCAACGGTCGGGCCTCCTCATAGACGTCGCGGGGCAGCGTGACGTACCCCGGTGCCGTCACCCTTCGGGTCTTGGTCGCGTACGACAGTCGGAGCACGACGGCTTCGACCGCCGGGAGGCGATAGCCGCGAACGGCCGCGAGTTCCTCGAGATCGAACGATCGGCCGTCCACGCGAACTGTTCCCGCCGCGGGATCGATCTCGCCGTGGGAGGTCAGCGGCTGCATGCCGAGCGATGTTCCGAACACGACTGCGAGGAACAGCACGAACGGTGCCATCGGAGCCACCGCGACGGAGCCGACGATCACGATTGCACCGGCGAGGACGCTCACCGCCGCGGGGAGCGGCCGGAGCCGGTCGTACCCGGTGCGGTCCAGCCAGGTCCCCACCGAGGAGCGAGCCGTGTCGTCGTCGAGCAGCGGGAGCACGTACAGTAGCGAGAACGGGCCGCCGATCAGCAAGACCAGGACGAGTATCGCGAGTTGTTCGTACGCGCCGTTTGCGGCGGAGAGAACGAGCGTCGCGACGCCGAGGGCGACCACGAGTAGTACCATCCCGCCGATAAAGCCGACCTGCAGGTACTGACAGCACCGACCGAGCGTCGATTCCGACGCGCGGCGCGTCCACGTGATCACGTCGGACTGACTCGTCATTACACCCGATACGTGTCAGACGAATATAAATATGTCCGAGCGGAGAGCGTCGACCGCCGTTCGGTGTAGCTACCGCTCAGGGGGTGGTA
Organism: Natrinema marinum; assembly: GCF_024296685.1. Classification (NCBI taxonomy): domain Archaea; kingdom Methanobacteriati; phylum Methanobacteriota; class Halobacteria; order Halobacteriales; family Natrialbaceae; genus Natrinema; species Natrinema marinum. The sequence goes on from NZ_CP100763.1 coordinate 3,253,674, forward strand.
AAATACTGCAGTCAAGTGCCGATACCGTTACGAATTCCGCCTTACAGGCGCTCGACGTTCGTCGCGCGCGGGCCCTTGGGGGCCTGCTCGATGTCGAACTCGAGCTCCTGTCCTTCTTCCAGGTCCGGGCCGCCGATGTCTTCCATGTGGAAGAACACGTCGTCGTCCGCGTCCTCAGTCTCGATGAATCCGTAGCCGCCAGTGTCGTTGAAGAAATCAACGGTTCCTTTCGCCATTGCTTCTAAAGAGAACGCTCCGGGACTGATAAACCCTCCGACTCGAGATAACCGTCAAAATTCGATCAGACAGACCTTCTATCGCCGATATTCTCTTTCTGGCGCGGTTCGATCAGGAACGGTCGCCGTCTTCCAGTCGCTGGACCGAAATCGAAATGAAGTACACCAGCATGAACACGAAGAAGCCGCCCGAGAGCCCGACGAGTTCGATCGTCCCGACGCCGCCGGGGTTGAGTAGGGCAAACGCTGCGAGGCCGACGACGAAGATCGCGATGATGAACACCCCGAAGGCGTAGTAGAAGCCGAGATCGGACTCGAGACGGTCGCGCATTGTATCGCTCTCTTTCGAACCGACCCGCAAAACGCTATCGGCATTTCCCGAGATTGATTCGCTCGCGAGGCCGCAAGGTTCCGCGAGCCCAATATTCACTTACCGGCGCGACTATGGGTGGGTATGGCAGAGACCAGACAGTGGCAACTCGCGAGCCGTCCCGTCGGCGAACCGACCATGGAGAACTTCGAACTCGTCACCGTCGACCGGCCCGAGCCGGGCCACGGCGAAGTCCTCGTCAAGACGCTGTATCAGTCGGTCGACCCCTACATGCGCGGCCGGATGCGCGACGCGGAATCGTACGCCGAACCGTGGGAGGTCGGCGATCCCATGAAAGCCGGCGTCGTCGGCGAGGTCGTCGAGTCCAACGCCGCCCGGTTCGACGAGGGCGATGTCGTCACTGGCGACCTCCTCTGGGCGGAGCACGCGGTCGCCGACGCGGACGAACTCCAGCGGGTAAACCCCGAACTCGGCCCCGTTTCGACGGCGCTGGGCGTCCTCGGTATGCCCGGCGTCACCGCCTACTGGGGCCTGCTCGACATCGGTGACCCAAGTCCCGGCGATACGGTCGTCGTCTCCGCCGCCGCGGGCGCGGTGGGCTCCGTCGTCGGCCAACTCGCGCGACTCAACGGCGCGCGCGTCGTCGGCACCGCCGGCAGCGACGAGAAGATCGACTGGCTCACCGACGACCTCGGCTTCGACGCCGCGATCAACTACAAGACGACCGACGACCTCTCGAGCGCGATGGACGAGGCCTGTCCCGACGGGATCGATGTCTACTTCGACAACGTCGGCGGCCCCATCACGGACGCCGTCTGGCCCCGGCTGAACGAACACGCTCGTGTCGCGGTCTGCGGCCAGATTGCGCTCTACAACGAGACCAGCGTCCCGACCGGCCCCCGAAAGCTCGCCCAGCTCATCCAGACCCGCGCGAAGGTCGAAGGGCTGCTCGTCAGCGACTACGAGAACCGCTGGGGCGAGGCGCTCGAGCGCCTCTCGAAATTCGTTCGCAACGACGAGATCCGCTACCGCGAGAACGTCGTCGAAGGCTTCGAGAACGCGCCCGACGCCTTCCTCGGGCTGTTCGAGGGCGAGAACATCGGCAAGCAGTTGGTTAAGGTCGCCGAGCGCGGCGAGTAACGGTCGCTCGAGCGCCGATCCGAAGCGCATGCGCTCTTTTATATCGGGACTACCCGAAACGCGAACCGATAACGCCGGTAGTGTATCGGGCGAGATAGTAGCAGTGACAGAGGCGAAACACAGCGCCTCGCTATCGTGGCAACGGGGTATTTCCACGTCCTCCCCAACCGATTCGCTCACTCCTTCCAGTCGCTCGCTCATCCCTCGCGTGGAGTCATCGGTCGCCCTCACTACCGTTCGGTCGACCGACAGCACGCGCCACCGCGCATCGGTTGGTCAGATCGGTGTGATACGTCGTTCTCTCTATCGAACGCGCGGTGGTCCTCGTTTCACCGAGAAGTCGTGAGGCCGACCCCTCAAGCCGCCGTCAGTCGGTCAGCCCGTAGCCGATCTCGAACAGGTAGACGTCGATCGCAACGACGACCGCGGTGAGGACGGTCAGCGCGGCGAGCGACGCCAGCGGGACGATGTCGGCGTAGCCGGCCGGCGCGACCTGCACGAGATCGGAGTAGCCGAGGAAGCCGTAACGCACGCTGTCGACCATCAACACCATCGGGTTCAGCAGCGACACCTGCTGCCAGATCCCCGGCAGCGTCTCGAGCGAGTAGAACACCGCGCCGAAAAAGACCAGCGGGCGGATGATGAACTGGTTCATCACGGTGAGATCGTCGAAATCCCGCGCCACGAGCCCGCCGATGATTCCGAAGCCGGCGAACAGCGCCGTGATGACGACTAACGTGGCGATCAGGTAGAGCGGGTGTTTCACCGAAATTTCGACGAACGCGCGGCCGACGCCGGCGATGATGACGCCGACGATAATGCCCCGAACCGCGCTGGCACCGACGTAGGCGACGACCATCTCAGCGTACGACAGCGGTGAGGTCAGCGTCTCGTGGATGTACTCGTTCCATCTGCCGTGGAAGATCGAGAACGAGGCGTTCTCGAAGGCGTTCGAGATCGCCCCCAGCACGATGAGGCCGGGCACGATGAAGAGGATGTAAGAAAAGCCCGCGATCTGGTCGATTCGGCCGCCCAGAATCACCCCGAAGACGGCGAAGTAGAGCACGTTCGTGATCGCCGGCGGCATGAACGTGTTCTTCGGGCGACGGACAAACCGCAGGATCTCGCGCCGGAAGAGCGCACGGAAGCCGACCGAGAGCATCAGGCGACCCCCTCCTGTTCGCGTTCTCGCTCCTCGTCGCGGTTCGCCGGCGGTTCGTCCTCGGCACCCGCGCTCTCGGCCGAGGAGCGGGTCACGGTCCGATCCTCGCTTCGGGTGAGGTCCACGAAGATCTCCTCGAGCGACGTTCGAGTGATCTCGAGGTCGGCGATCTCGTACCCCATCGCTTCGAGATCGTTGAGCAGGCGCGGCGCGATCGAGCCGCCGTCGTCGACGCGCACCTCGAGGCGATTGCCGGAGACCGTCGTTCCGTGTGCGTAGGGTCCGAGATCGGGGGCGGTGGCGGGAGGCGACTCGAGTCCCACGGCGACGGTGTCGGTGCCCCGTTGTTTCAGTTCGTCCGGGGTCGCGACGGTCACCTTCCGACCCTCGTTCATGATCGCGACGCGGTCACAGAGGCGCTCTGCCTCCTCGATGTAGTGCGTGGTGAGGAGGATCGTCGTCCCCTCGTCGTTGAGTTCGGTCACGAGTTCCCAGAGGTCGTGGCGCAACTGGACGTCGACCCCCGCGGTCGGTTCGTCCAGAATGAGGAGATCGGGGTCGGTGACGAGGGCGCGCGCGAGCAGCAAGCGGCGTTTCATCCCGCCGGAGAGCCAGTCGAAGCGCTCGTTGCGCTTGTCGTAGATGCCGACGCGCTTGAGCACCTCGTCGGCCCGTTCGGCGGCCTCGTCCTCGGGGATTCCGTGGTAGCCGGCCTTGTGCATCAGCACCTCCTTGATGGGAAAGAATCGGTCGACGTTGAACTCCTGGGGCGCGAGCCCGATCGCGTCGCGGGCCCGCTGGTAGTCGGCTTCGACATCGTGGCCGAAGACCCGCGCCTCGCCGCCGGTCTTGCGGACCAGACCGACCAGCGTGTTGATGAACGTCGTCTTGCCCGCGCCGTTGGGGCCGAGCAGGCCGAAGAACTCGCCTTCCTCGACGGTCAGCGACAGTTCCTGCAGGGCGCGTAGATCGCCGTACTCCTTCACGAGGTCGACGGTCTCGATGGCCGGTGGCATCGGCCCAGCCTCGGCTCCGGCGGCGGTTAAGAATAGTGGTAGCGGCACGCAAGACACCCGATTCGGTGCGGCTCGTCTCCGAGTCGGACCGCGTCCTCGAAGCTCGGTCCGGTCAGTCTGCGGTCCGCGGCCGGCTCGAGGGAGAGACCGAGCCGCTCTGCCGGACGATATCGAGGGCGGTCATCACGTCGCTGCGCGAGATCAGGCCGACGAAGTCCCCGTCATCGTCGCGCGACGATTCCTCGAGGGTGCCGTCGGCGGACGGCTGCGCTCCGCCGCTGACGACGAGCAGCCGACCGATGCCGTGTTCTTGCATGCGCTCGATCGCGGTCATCGCGTCCGACTCGGCCGTAATGGTCTGCAGGTCCGTCGTCATCACGTCGTCGACGGTGTAGGCCTCGCGCTCGACCGGTTCGATTTCGCGGGCGTCGGACAGCGTCACGAGGCCGACGAGTCGCTCGCCCTCGAAGCCGCCGCGCTCGATGACCGGGTAGCCGGTGTGGCGTTCGGTGAACATGCGTCGGATGAGCTCCGCGACCGACGTGTCGGGTTCGACGGTGTGGAGTTCGCTCGCCGGCGTCATGATGTCGCCGACGGTGACGTCCTGAAAGGCGGCTTTCATCGTCACCTGCTGGGCCTCGCTCGAGGCGGCGATGAAGACGAAGAAGGCGACGCCGATGAGGATGATGTTGAACGCGAAGAGGCCGAGCAGGCCCATGAGCACCGCGAACAACTTGCCGACGCTGGCGGCCTGCTGGGTCGCCTGTGCGTACGGTTTGCTGCGGGCGAGCAGCGCGCGAAGCACTCGTCCGCCGTCCATCGGAAACGCTGGGAGCATGTTGAAGATCGCGAGCGAGACGTTCAGGAGCGCGAGGTAGCCGAGGACGAACCGCGCGCCGGTCAGGATCGCCGGCGAGGCGTCGCCCAGCACGCTGGGGACGAGCGCGTAGAGTCCGTACGAGCCGATACCGACCAGGACGCTGACGATCGGTCCCGCGACGGCGATGGTGAGTTCCTGTCGCCAGTCTTCGGGCATCTCGGAGAACGAGGCGATCCCGCCGAACAGCCAGAGGGTGATCGAGTCTATCGGAAACCCGTATCGCCGGGCGGTCAGCGAGTGGCCGAGTTCGTGGAGGATGACGCCGACGAACAGCCCGACCGCGGCGGTCAGCCCGAGCACCCACGGCGTCGCGCCGCCGCTGATCACGCCGACATCGATCCCCGCGCCGAGCGCGGTGTTCAACAACTCCGCGACGGGGGCGATCCGCGTCCCGATGAGATACGCGAACAGCGGCAGGACGAACAAGAACGTGAGATCGAGCTTGATCGGGATGCCGAACAGCGATCCGATCCGAAAACTCCTCATGGCGACTAGTTTCGGCGGCGGAACCTTAAGCACGCCGCCATACCGTGTTACTTCGCGCGTGCGTGATCGGTAATTTTCTTCGCCCTCGCAACCATCTCCGCGACCGAGAGCCCTGGCCTTAAATAAATATAATCACAATAATATCTACTAACTCCTATATATCTTCAACCCCATAGGTTTATACAGGAGTTCGTCGTCGGTGTTAGCAAGATGATGCAACAGACCACGGCGACCGACCGACCCAGCCAGCTCCCGACCGAAATCGGTTCCGCACAGGGCAAGCTCGTCTACCTCACCCTCGAGGTCACCGGCGAGGCGACGGTGACGGACCTCAATCGGACGCTGAACATGCGGAAAATCTCGATCCTGAGCGTGCTCTCCTCGCTCTCGAGTCAGGGCCTGATCGAGCGGACCGACGCCGGGTACGCCCTCGCGAGTTGAGGTCGCGGTCGGGTCGCCGTTTCTTCGTGGGCCGTTCCCCTCGAGTCGTCGCTGCGCGCCGACGGCGCTGGCGATCCCACCTCGGTCCGACTCGAGGTGCTCGCCCGCAGAACCGGCGGACGCGGCGCTTCGAAGCCTTTATCCGCGCGGTGGGCCTGCGTTTTCGTAAGTAACCACAACCATGTCCGACAAACCCGCCTCCATGTACCGGGAGATCAGTAAGCCGGCGTACACGCGACGCGAGTACATCACCGGCATCCCGGGCTCGAAGATCGCACAGCACAAGATGGGCGACACCGCCGCGGACCCCGAAGACTACCCCGTCCAGATCAGCCTCGTCACCGAAGAGGAGGTCCAGATCCGCCACGGCAGCCTCGAGGCCTCGCGCCTGTCAGCCAACCGTCACATGCTGAAAAACGCCGGCGAGGGCAACTACAAGATGATCCTGCGAAAGTTCCCCCACCACGTCATCCGGGAGAACAAGCAGGCGACTGGTGCCGGGGCGGACCGTGTCTCCGACGGGATGCGCCAGGCGTTCGGGAAGATCGTCGGCACCGCGGCTCGCATCGACGCCGGCGAGCGCATCTTCACCATCTGGTGTGACGTCGACGACGCCGACTTCGCCAAGGACGCGCTCCGGCGTGCCTACAACAAGATCTCGCCGCCGTGTCGTGTCGTCGTCGAGCGCGGCGAAGAGCAGCTCATCGCCTAACAAAATTTTACTCTGCGGGCCGCCCTCGGCGGCCCTCGGTAAAATTTTGATCAACAGCATTCCTCCCTCCGTTCCGAACGCATAGCGTTCTCCACATCGGTCGTCAGCCCGCTCGCTCGGCCTTCGGCCTCGCTCGCGGTGAGTAACGGTTAGCCGCCTGCCCTCCCCCGGGTCGTGCGTCTCTCGCGTCTGCTCGAGCCACACTCCCGGCCACCGCGTTTTGGACTCTCGGTCTCGAGCAGTGCACCTTTTTGCCGCTCTGCTCCCGAGTCCCGAGTATGATCGATCTCGCCGTGGCGAACGCGGAGGAGACGTTCCAGCGGATGCGAGAGCCGCTGGCCGAGCGCGGTATACGTGTTCATCACGTGCCCGCGAGCGAGCGGGTAGTGGCGCTGGGCGACCCGCCGTGGTCGCCCGACGATTACGACGTGGGCTTCGTCTACCCTGGCCGGCTCATGGAAGGCGGGGTCGCCGACGCCCTGCTCGAGGTCCCGTGGCTCAACGGTCACGAGGCGGTGTTGACCTCGCGGAACAAAGCCGAGGTGCTGGCGCGCCTCGAGCGGGCGAATCTTCCCGTTCCCGAATCCGTCTACGTCTCGAACGACGTCTCGGAGACCGAACTGGTCGAGGTCTTCGAGCGGTTCGAGCCGCCAGTGGTCGTCAAGCCGAACTCGACGACGCGGGGCGTCGGCGTCGCGAAAGCCCACGACCTCGATTCGTTTCTGGGGATCTGTGACTACCTCTCGCTGGTCCACGACTACCGGGCGACCGGCGACCGGTCGTTTCTGGTCCAGGAGTACCTGCCGAACGCGACCGACTACCGCGTGATGATCCTCGAGGGTGAGTACGTCGGCGCGGTCGAGCGCCGGCTGCCCGACGCGGCGGTCCGCGAGGGCCAGTGGAAACACAACGTCCACCGCGGCGCGGAAGCGACCGGCGTCGACCTCCCCGAGCCGTGGCGCGAACTGGCCGAGTCGGTCGCCGCCGAACTCGAGATTCCGTTCCTCGGCGTCGACCTGCTCGAGACGGGCGAGAAACTGGTGATCAACGAGACGAACGCGCGGCCGACGATCGACGAGGCGACGAAGTACGAGCCAGACTTTTACGACCGGCTCGCGGCCGCGGTCCGCGGCGTTGCCGGCGAAGCGTGACGAAAACGAGCGGTGACGACCGCGACTGGCCGCTCACTCGAGACTGATGTCCGAAGACTGCTCGGCGGGGTCGAAGACGACCTCGAGGACGCCGTTGTTGTAGGTCGCAGCGGCGGTGTGTTCGTTGACGCGGGTCGGCAGCGAGACGCGTTCGTCGTACTGGCGGTGTTCGCTCTCGGCGGAGATGGTCAGGGTCTTGCCGTCGCACTCGAGTTCGATATTGTCCTTCTCGACGCCGGGGAGGTCGGCGACGACGCGGACCTCGTCGTCGGTTTCGTGGATGTCGACGTGGGTATCCATGCCGAAGCCGCTGTCGACGTTGGTCGAGGAGTCGAAGTTCACGTTGGTGTCGGCTCCGTTCATCATCTCGTTCATCATTCGCTCGATCTCGCGAAACAGGTCGTCGAAGGGTTCGTCGCGGTCGTCTCGGCGCATGGGGGTATCTAGGGTATCGGGTGGCAAAAACTTTCTGTCGTCGCTATACGAAGCGCCGACGGCGATGAACCGCTGTAGCGCGTCTCGAGGCGCGCTACAGGCCGATGCCGAGCGTCTCGTTGGTCGTCTCGATGCTCTCCTCTGCGTCGGCGCTGCCGGTGACGGCGCGGATCGCGTCGACGTTCTCGGGCACGACGTCGCTCTCCTGGTGGATGCCCTGGAACAGGTAGAGGTCGTCGCCGACGGTCGAGATCGACTCCTCCCAGATGCAGTTCTCCCAGATGTCGCCACGCGGCCGGCCCGCGTCTAACGCGTACTCTTTGAGTTTCCCGCTGCCGTCGATGTCCATCCGCTCGGGGATCAGGAACAGGCGCGACTCGTCGGCGAACAGGTCGCGGACCTCGGCGGCGTCGACCTCCTCGGAGAGCGTGACGTTCAGGCTGTGCATGTGCATCAGCGTCGCGGGCACCTTCATCCCGAGGGTGTCGATGTCCAGATCGTCGAAGATGGTCTCGACGTCGGGGCCGTGGTGGGAGGGGATCGTCACCGGATTCGGCAGGATGTCGTTGATCGGACCGCGGCCGGTCTGGCCGGGGTCGCCGCCGCGGCGGACGAGCGTCGCGCGGACCTTCTCGACGCCGTACTCCTCGCGGAGGGGCGCGATGACTCGGGAGAGCCCGGTCGTATTACAGGAGACGACGCGGACGTGGTCAGCGTCGACGGCCTCGGCGAAGTTCGAGCGAGCATTGAAACTCATGTCGACGAGGTCGGCGTCCTCCCCGCCCTGGTAGAGCGCGGGCGTGTCGTGGTCCTCGTAGAGTGCCTTGTTCTGTGCGCCGATTCCGGAGGGCGTGGCGTCGACGACTACGTCGGCCTCGGCGACGAGGTCCTCGACCGGGCCCGCGATCTCGAGGCCGGCTTCCTCGAACAGTTCCTCGCGCTCCTCGACGGCGGCGTAGAGCGAGAATCCCTTCTCGATCGCGGTCTCGGCCTCGAAGTTCGGGCGCGTCTTCGCGACGCCCAGTACCTCCATGTCGGGCTGTGCTCGGACCGCGTCCGCGACGCGCTTGCCGATCGTGCCGTAGCCGTTGATAGCGACCTGTTGCATATACCCGGGAGTGGTCCACCGAGCGGGATAATCGTTTCGAGGATTCGCAGTCGATCCTTACTCGGATCGGAGTTCTCGATCGCTCTCGAGGCCGATCTCGGCACTCGTTGGCACGTCGCTCGATCCGTCGCCGCGCCGATCCGTTCGAACCGGACCGGCATCGCTCGGGAACACGCACGCCGGACCGAGGGCAAGACATATCGGCCCGCTCGCCGCAGACGCACGTATGACAGCACGTCGAGGCGCGGCGGAGACGGCCGTCCGCCAGTGTCTGGGTCTCGAGGCGGGGGAGTCCTGTGCGATCGTCACCGATGACGACCGGGAACCGATCGGGGAAGCGCTCTACGAGGTGGCGAGCGAGATCACCGACGACGCGGTGATCGTCCGCTATCCGCCGGGCGAGACCCATGGCGGCGAACCGCCGGACCCCGTCGCAGCGGCGATGGCCGGGGCTGACGTGGTGCTCGCGCCGACGACCAAGAGTCTGAGTCACACCCGCGCCCGGACCGAGGCCAACGAGGCCGGCGCACGAGTCGCGACGCTGCCGGGGATCACCGAGGATGTCTTTACGACTGGGCTCGAGGCCGACTACGAGTCGATCGCGTCTCACTGCGAGGCGGTCCGCGAACAGGTCGCCGACGCCGACGAGGTCCGCGTGACGACCGACGCCGGCACCGACATCACGTTCGGCGTTGGGGGGCGAGAGTGGTTCTCCGACACCGGCATCGTCCACGAATCCGGCCAGATGTCTAACCTGCCCGCCGGAGAGGTGTTCATCAGCCCCGAAGCCGCGGACGGCACCTTCGTCGTCGACGGGACGATGATGCCTCACGGGTTGCTCGAGGACGGCCGGACGCTCTCGTTCGAGGTCGCGGACGGCTACGTTACGCACATCTCGGACGACGACATCCGCGAGGAAGTCGAGAGCGCGGCCGACGAAGTCGGCGACGCCGCGTACAACCTCGCCGAGTTGGGGATCGGGACGAACGTCGCCGTCACCGAACTGGTCGGCTCGGTCCTCTTAGACGAGAAAGCCGCCGGGACCGTCCACATCGCGATCGGGGACGACGCGGGGATCGGCGGCGACACGGACGCGCCGATTCACGTAGACGGAATCATCCGCGAGCCGACGGTCTTCGCCGACGGATCGCCGATCGATCTCCCCGAGTCGATCGACACCTAACCGACGTTCGCAGCGTCGCTTCCGTTCCTCGACGCCGGGTTCGCCTCTCGAGTCGGAGTTCTCCGATGATACAACCGATTAAATCCCCGGGAGACCTGTCGGAATCGATGGGTTTCAAGTACCTCTAGTGACAGTTCGGGACGATGAGTGAGACACGAGGATACGATATCGCGGGGATCGAACTCACCGACGACCGATACACGGTCGAACAGGGGCTGATTCGGAACAAGTACCGAGCGCTCGACGCCGACGGGAACGTCGTCCTCAGGGGGAAACAGAAGATGCTCAAGATGAAAGAGGAGTTCCCCTTCGTCGACGCCGACGGCAACGAGGTGTTCACGGTGAAAGCCGGCGGAATCATCGATGTTGCGGGGAACTACGTCCTCACCGACGCACAGACCGGCGAGGACCTCATCGTGCTGGACAACGACTACTCGATCTTGCAGGACACCTGGAAGATCCGCGACGCGACCACCGAGGAGAAGTTAGCCGAGATCAACTCCCGCGGCGCCGCGATCACGCTCGCTCGTAATATCGTTCCGTTCGGTGGCTGGATCCCCCACAAGTACGAGATCTCCGACCAGCAGGGACGCCACGTCGGCTCCATCAGCGGGCAGTTCTCGCTGCGCGATCGCTACGAGATCACCATCGACGACGCCAGCACGGTTCCGAAAGAACCGATCGTGGCTGCGGCGATGGTCATCGACGCCATTCAGGGGAACTAGACCGACGACTGCTTCAATCGCCTTTTAGGTGCGTGGCCGCTACGGGGTGGTATGAGCGACATTCCGGATCGGGTTCCGACCCCCTGTCCCTCCTGCTCGCCGGACCTCGAGACGGTCCACGAGGTGCTGACGGAGGGTGGCGGACACCTGACCGTCCGCTGCAGCGAGTGCAGTCACGTGCACAAAGTACAGCCCGAACGCGAGCGCGAGGTCACCCTCGACGTGGTCGTCTCCCAGGGCGGCGAATCGTTCACCGCGAACGTCACGGCGCCCGAGGACGAGTCGATCGAAGTCGGCGACGAGTTCATCCTCGAGACCGAGGAGGTGCTCTCGACGGTTCGCGTGACGAGCGTCGAACTCGACGGCCAGAAACGCGTCGAGGACGCGCCGGCCGACGAGATCGAGACCGTCTGGACCCGCGAGGTCGACAACGTCGCGGTCAACGTCACCGTCCACCCGCAAGACGGCTCGAGAGACGACAGCCGCGGCATCACCGTCCACGTCCCCGGCGACTACGAGTTCGAAGTCGGTGCGGTCGAGTCCTTCGGCGACGACGAGTTCGAGATCGACGCCTTCGTCGTCCGCGACGACGCCGCGGGCTACGAGCGCGACCGCTACGAGATGGACGGCGACACCGTCCTCGCGAAGGACGCGACACGGATCTACGCCTACGACGAGCAGAGCAGCGCCTGGTCGGCCTGGTAACCGGGTCGAACCGCCGACCTCGCCACTCGCGACCGAACGCCTACTGTTCTCGAGCGCGTATTCGTCCCATCCATGTCCGACAGCTACGAGTCCGCCCGCCGGCGGATGGTCGAGACCGTCGCGCCCCGCGTCGACGACGACCGTGTCCTCGAGGCCCTCGAGTCGGTCCCGCGTCACGCGTTCGTTCCGCCGGACCGCCGGGACAGTGCCTATGCAGACTGTCCGCTTCCGATCGGCGACGGTCAGACGATTTCGGCCCCGCACATGGTCGCCGTTATGGCCGACCTGCTCGCGGTCGAACCCGGCGACACCGTCCTCGAGATCGGCACCGGCTGTGGCTACCACGCCGCGGTCACGGCCGAGTTGGTCGGCGACGAGCACGTCTACAGCGTCGAGTACGGGGAGACACTCGCTCGTCGAGCCCGCGACCGGCTCACGGAACTGGGCTACGACGGCGTCTCGGTTCGGGTCGGCGACGGCCGCGAGGGATGGGCCGAGCACGCCCCCTACGACGCCGCCTACGTCACCTGCGCGACGCCGGCGCTTCCCGCGGCGGTCGTCGAGCAGGTTCGGCCCGGCGGCCAGCTGATCGCCCCCGTCGGCACCGGGCAGCAGACGCTCGTTGACGCGACGAAACAGGCGGACGGCTCGATCGAGCGGACCGAACGCGGCGGCGTTCGGTTCGTCCGGTTACGCGGCTGAGGCGGCCGGCCTCCGCGCTGGACTGACCCCGCAAGCGCGCCATTGATAACTGCCGGTGCGATAGCTGGCGTATGGACCCCGCGGTGTTGCGAGAGGACATGGTCGACGGCCTCGAGGCCGCGCCCAAGAACGTCCTCGTCGACGAGGACGTGGCCGTCGCGATGCGCGACGTCCCGCGTCACGCGTTCGTCGACGACGAGCGGACGGCCTACGCGGACCGCGACCACGAGGCCCTCGGTACCCGCGTCCTCGCGCCGCGGACCGCCGCTCGCCTCCTGCAGGCCTTGGCGCTCGAGGACGACGACGCCGTCCTGATCGTCGGTGTCGGTGTCGGCTACACGGCCGCCGTCGCCGCCGAACTGGTCGGCGAGACCAACGTCCACGCCGTCGACATCTCTCGGCCGCTCGTCGTCGAAGCGCGCGGTAACCTCGCCGAAGCGGGCTACGACGGCGTCCTCGTCGACTGCCGCGACGGCGCGACCGGTCTCCCCGAGTACGCCCCGTTTGATCGAATCTTGCTCGAGGCGGCCGCTGTCGAACCGCCGCACGCGTTGCTCGAGCAACTCGCCGAGGACGGTCGACTGGTGTTACCCCAGGGCTCCCAGCGTCAGCACCTCGCGTCCGTCTCGGCCGACGGCGAGATCGATCGACTCGGGCCCGTTTCGTTCGATCCGCTGCTGGTCGAGGGCGAACAGTCGGGCGCGGTCGAACGCAATCGGATGACCCGCGAGGACCGCGAACGCGCCCAGCGACGCGCCGAATCGCGACGCGGCTGGGAACAGGACTGGATCGAGTGGGACGACGCCACCGACGGCTATTCCCGGCGCGGTCGCTCGCGATAGGGCGTCACTCCCGTCGACTCTCGGTTACCGAGTCGCCGAGGCGGGGCCTCACAGCGCTTCGTTCGTTTTACACCGTGGAGGCCTCTCTCGGGTCGAGGAAGGGGGTAGGATGGGGGTGGGGGATCGGGGGTGGCGACAGTCTATCTCAGATCGCCATTTATCGGTACGCCCCGTGGGAAAGTAAATATATTTTCTAACTATTTGGTAGCTATTAGACGATAATACTAATCAATTAGTGCCGATGGTTCGCGGGCGAACTCGGCGCTCAGCTACCGCCGCCGGTCGGTACAGACTCCGGTGGTCGTCGACGACGCGCCTCGAGTACCCGCTCACGAGTACGCCAGGATCAGAACGGCGACGGCCCACTGATCGGATCGAGAGAGAACGACCGGCAGAACGATCGCAATCGCTATCGAGCGTTGGTTCGGGGGAAAGGGGGGGGGGGATTGGGGGTGGCGACAGTCTATCTCAGATCGCCACTTACGGGTAGGTTCGGGGAGTGGTTAAGTATACCTTCTATCTCTTTGGAGGCGCTCTAGCAGGATACTAATTAATTAGAAGTACCGTCGAACGCCAGCGTGACGAGCTTTCGCTCCGCTGCGCGAAGGTGGTAGTGATACGTCGGCGGTGAGACGTCCAGCGCGGCCGCGAGGTCCTCTCCGGTGCTCTCTCGAGGCCACTCGAAGAACCCGCTGTAGTGGGCCGCCTGTAGCGCTTCGAACTGTTTGCCCGTCAGTCGCTCTTCGAGATGGGTATCGAGCTGTCGCGCCGACCGCGTGTCGGTCGTCTCCCGCTTGGCGACCAGCTCCGTTTCGGGATACTCTTCCCTGACCGCCTCGATCAGCGACCGCGTATCGACCTGCTGTGGCACCTCGAGGACGAGCGTCGACGTTCCGCCTTCGGCCGTCGCCAGCCGCACCTGCACGTCGTACGTTCGCAAGACATCGAGGAACGGCGTCGACGCCACCGTGAGTTCGAGCAGCATCTCGTCGTCCCCCTCCGAAACGATCGAAAACGTCTCGATCGACGCCCACGCATCCTCCAGCGACGCGAGCTCCGCCGTCACCGGCGCACTGATGAAGAGGACGACCCCGTCTTCGCCCCGGTCGACCACGCCCTCGAGCGTTATCGCCGCCGCGTCGGCGACGTGCTCCGAGAGCCGGTTGAGCAGCAGCCGCGAGCCCCCGACCGCGAGCTCGAGCTCGAGCCGGCTGTCGGTCAACATCGCCTTCGTCCGCTCGACCGATCGGATCGCGTGTCCGATCGTTTCCCCGAGTTCGGCCAGCACTTCCCGCTCGCTATCGCCGATCGAATCGGCCCCGGCGACGTGGACCACGAGAACGCCGTATTCGCGCTCGCTAGCGGTCAGCGGGACGCCGAACACCGTCTGATAGCCGTGCGTCAACGCCGCCTTGCGTCGGGTCTGCCAGCCGCCGGTCTCGAGGACGTCCTCGACCAGCCGCACGCGGCCCGACTCGAGCACATCGCGGACGAGTTCGATCTCGGGTGCACAGTCGCCGTCGTCGCGGATCCGATCGATGTAGGCCGTGTCGATGCCCGACCAGGCGGTCGGCACCGGTGGATCGTCGTCGCTCGCGGCGATCCAGGCGAAGCGGTACCGATCGGTCTCCGCCAGCCGATCGCACACCGTCTCCTCGATCGCCGCTCGCGTCGACGCCTGCGCGACGCCGTGATTGATCTCGCGAACGATCTCGTTGGTGTGATTGAGCCGCGTCAGCTCCTCGTTTTGCTGCGTGAGCGTCCGGTCGTGATCCCGGAGCAGCTGCTCGCGCTCGGCGCGATCCAACGCGGCCTCCGTGTTCGCTGCCAGAATGTGCAACAGCTCGGTCATCGTCTCGTCGAACCCGTCGACGCCTTCGGTTCCGGCGACGAGCACGCCGTGGGTTCCCAGCGGCACGACTAGCTCGCTGCGACTCGCCGTTTTCGCTGCTTCGACGCCTCCTCCACCCTCCGAGCGCGGAGTCACCATCCCCTCGCTCTCCTCGCGGCTCACGTCCTCGTAGTAGGCGCTTTCGCCCTCCGAGAACACCTCCCAAATCAGCCCCTCGCCGCGTTCGAACGTCTGCTCCGGATCGACCCGCTCGGGGGACCGCCGCGTCGACGCCGCGTGCTCGAGCACGCCGCCCGTCGGCTCGAACGCGTAGGCCGCGGCGATCGCCACGTCGAGGATCTCGCCCGCCGTCTCGACTGCCGACCGATAGATCTCCGCTTTGGTCTCCGCCCGCATCAGATCCCGCGTCGTCTCGTGTAACGTCGTCAGCGTCCGCTCGTAGCGTCGCTCGCTCTCCCGGAGCTCCGTCTCCGTTCGGTACTGGCTCACGGCGTTCGTGATCTGGTTCGCCAGCAACGCGTACTGCTCTCTGCCGGACTCCTTCTGGAGGTATTGCGTGACACCCGCCGCGATCGCCTCGCTGGCGATCTCCTCCGAGCCCCGCCCCGTAAACAGCACGAACGGGAGATCGGGATCGTCCTCGCGGACCGCCTCGAGCAACTCTAGGCCCGTCATCTCCGGCATCTCGTAATCACTGACGATACAGTCGACGTCGCGACGCTCGAGCACCGACAGCGCCTCCGTGCCGTTCGTCGCCGCGAGCCCGGTGATCGCATCGCGCTCGCGCTCGAGCATTTCGCCGGTCAGTTCCGCGAAGCCGGGCTCGTTGTCGACGATGAGTACGGTGATCGGGTTCGTCATTGCTCTGCTAACACCGACGGATTATCGTTGCGGGCAGCCGTCCGCAGATGTGGTCGTCGGCTTACATCAGTGGGTGTCACCGAGGCACTAATAAATTAGGATAGTGGATCTGCTATTTCTAACCTTTTAGGTGATATATGCACTGGCGGCGATTTAAACGCCCGGCCCGAAGCCGCTCCGTCTCGTCTATCGCCTCTTCGTGATAGAAACTGGAACAACATTCTGGCCAGTTAGGGAAGACGAACATCGAAGCGGAACTCTTCGGCTCTGTTGACGCTCGGATGGTCAATCTTCGGCTCGGTCAACCGCAGGTACGTGCTCTTTTTTCCGGCGTCTTCGGGCGGCACCCAGTATAGGCTGCCGTTATCCGTACATCGGACAGCGAACGCATCGATTTCACCGTTATAGTTCACCATCGTTGTATCTCCGTTGACGGTCGTTTTACTCGCGGTTTTGAACCGGATAACGTCCTCTTCGATCCAGCCCGTTTTACATTGGACTCGAAATAACCGTCGTCCGGTATCGGGTACGAGATCGTATTTGTCGTTATCACCGAACGGAATGGAAACGGAATATCCTTCTGCGATGAGCGCCGCTATAATTCTTGCTTCGGTTTCGTCACCGACTTGTTTGGTGTTCATCGCTCTACTGGCATAGTCCACTACGATAATAATGTGTTATTCGAATAACTTCTCCGGCGGATCGGGGGTGCCGCCGAGCGACTCTCGAGTGCCTCCCTGTTTCACCCGTTTCGGATGACTGCTTCTGGTACTCGACTACTGTCTCTGGAAAATGTCAGTGGTGCCTTTGGAGCCGTCTGGACCTCGTTCCGTCGTCACCACTCTATCGTGGATTTACGCCGGCAGAAAACGCCCGAGGCGGGATTTGAACCCGCGTCACGACCGTGACAGGGTCGTATGATGGGCCACTACACCACCCGGGCTCGCAACTCTCCGTTTTTTCGTGGTAGTATTAAGGGTTTTGCTCCCACTCTGTTGTCATCGTTTGGTGACAGATGAGATGTGTTGGTGAAGTACTGTCGATTGGCACCGTTTGCCCCTCCTAGTCAGTGTTTCTATTACCATCTAAGGATAATCACTCGCTCCACTTGTAGGCTTACGTCGGTAGAAAACGCCCGAGGCGGGATTTGAACCCGCGTCACGACCGTGACAGGGTCGTATGATGGGCCACTACACCACCCGGGCTTCCGATTCATCGTTGCCTGCTGGTGGTATTAAGGCTTTTCAATCGGCGGGCGTGTGGTACGGGCCGCCCAGCCACGATCACCGCTTCGAGTCCTCTTTCTCTGCCCCCATCATGTCATACCCTCCCACGACCCACAAGGAATATAACTGAGAACCGGATACTCTCGAGTGTGATCGTCCGCTCCGGTCAGGTTCGCCCGGCCGGGTAGCCCTGCTTGTGCGTCGACTTAGTAACCGTTAAATGCCTCCCGCCGCTATTTGCCTGTAGTATCTCGTGACAGCCGCTTCTCCCCCGATAGCCGACACGCACACCCACACCAATCCATGGTAGACGTAAGCCAACACGACCTGGTTCCCGAGCACTCCGTCCTCGAGGAAGACGTCCTCGACGAGGTGCTCGAGGAATACGATATCGACCGCACAGACTTACCGAAGATCAAACGCAACGACCCCGCGTTGCCGGACGACGCCGAGGTCGGCGACGTGATCAAGATCGTCCGGGACTCGCGAACGACCGATCAAGCAATCGTATACCGACTCGTGGTGGAATAAATGGCAATGGAACTCAACCGCGACGAACGGCGAGAGATCTCGCGCGAATATTTCTCGAAGGAACGGATCGCCGAACACCACTACCGCTCGTTCAACGCCTTCCTCAACCGAGGGATGCAGGAAGTCGTCGACGAGAAGGCGACGATCGATACGGACATCGGTGACAAGGAAGGCGAGGAGCCGGTCCACGTCAAACTGGGCGACGTCCGCGTCGTCACCCCCCGCGTTCGGGAGGCAGACGGCTCCGAGGAGTTGCTCTACCCGCAGGAAGCGCGGCTTCGCAACATCACCTACTCCGCGCCGGTGTTCATGGAGATGTCCATCGTCAAGGGCGAGGAGGGCGACCAGCGGGTCGTCGATTCGACCGAGACGAAGATCGGCCGGATGCCGATCATGGTCGGCTCCGAGAAGTGTAACATCGCCGGTTTCTCCGACGAGGAGCTGATCGAGATCGGCGAGGACCCCGCCGACCCCGGCGGCTACTTCATCGTCAACGGCTCCGAGCGGGTGCTGATGACCAGCGAGGACTTAGCGCCGAACAAGATCCTCGCCGAGTACGACACCAAGTACGGCGACGAGATCCAGGTCGCCAAGACCTTCTCCCAGCGTCGGGGCTACCGCGCGCTGGTCCTCTGTGAGCGGACGCGAGATGGTCTGCTCGAGGTCTCGTTCCCCTCCGTGTCGGGCTCGATCAACTTCGTCACCCTCGTGCGCGCCCTCGGACTGGAGTCGGACGAGGAGATCGTCCACAAGGTCTCGAACGACCCCGAGGTCGTCAAGTACATGCTCGAGAACTTAGAGGAAGCGGAGGTCCAGACCGAGGAGGAAGCGATCGAAGCCCTCGGGAAGCGCGTCGCTTCCGGCCAGGGGAAGAACTACCAGCTCAAGCGGGCCAACTACGTCATCGACCGGTACCTCCTGCCGCACCTCCACGAGGACGGCGTCGAGGAAGAAGATGTCCGGATCAACAAGGCCCACTACCTCTGTCGGATGGCCGAGGCCTGCTTCGAACTCGCGCTCGGCCGGCGCGAGGCCGACGACAAGGACCACTACGCGAACAAGCGCCTGAAGGTCAGCGGCGACCTGATGAAAGACCTGTTCCGGACCGCGCTGAACAAGCTCGCCCGGGACGTGAAATATCAGCTCGAGCGCGCCAACATGCGCAACCGGCAGCTCTCGGTGAACACCGTCGTCCGCTCGGACGTGCTCACCGAACGCCTCGAGCACCCGATCGCGACGGGCAACTGGGTCGGCGGTCGCTCGGGCGTCTCCCAGCTGGTCGACCGAACGGACTTCATGGGTGTTCTCTCGCACCTGCGACGGCTTCGCAGTCCGCTCTCGCGCTCGCAACCGCACTTTGAGGCGCGGGACCTGCACGCGACCCAGTGGGGTCGTATCGGGCCGTCGGAGACCCCGGAAGGACCGAACTGCGGACTGGTGAAGAACTTCGCGCAGTCGATGGAGCTCTCCCAGAACGTCGAGGACGAGCAGGAACTCAAACGCGAACTGGCATCGATGGGCGTCGAGGGCATTCCCGGCCTCGAGGGCATCGAACGGACGACAGCGTCAGGGGACGACTGATATCATGAGCAGCCAAGAACGAGAGGCGAAAGTCTACGTCAACGGGTCGCTGGTGGGGACCCATCCCGATCCGCACGAACTGGCAGAACAGATCCGCGAAGCGCGTCGCATCGGCGACGTCTCCGAGATGGTCAACGTCTCGGTGAAAGACCGCACGCGCGAAGTGATCGTCAACGCCGACGCGGGCCGCGCCCGGCGACCGCTACTGGTCGTCGAAAACGGCGAGCCCCGCATCTCCGACCAAGAGATCGAGGCGCTCAAAGAGGGCGACCTCGAGTTCGAGGACCTGGTCGACCACGGCTACATCGAGTTCATCGACGCCGAGGAGGAAGAGGACATCCTCGTCGCCGTCGACGAAGACGACCTGACCGAGAAACACACGCACCTCGAGATCGACCCGTCGCTGATCTTCTCGATCGGTGCCGGGATGATTCCCTACCCCGAGCACAACGCCTCGCCCCGAATTACGATGGGGGCGGGGATGATCAAGCAGTCGCTGGGGCTGCCGAGCGCGAACTACCGGATCCGGCCGGACACGCGCCAGCACCTGCTGCACTACCCGCAGCTCTCGATGGTCAAGACCCAGACGACCGAGCAGATCGGCTACGACGAGCGCCCCGCGGCGCAGAACTTCGTCGTCGCCGTCATGAGCTACGAAGGGTTCAACATCGAGGACGCGCTGGTCATGAACAAGGCCAGCGTCGAGCGAGCGCTCGCGCGTTCTCACTTCTTCCGCACCTACGAGGGCGAGGAACGCCGCTACCCCGGCGGACAGGAAGACCGCTTCGAGATTCCGAGCCAGGACGTTCGCGGCGCTCGCGGCGAGGAAGCCTACAACCACCTGGACGAGGACGGTCTCGTCAACCCCGAGACGAACGTCGACGAGAACTCCGTCCTGCTCGGGAAGACGAGCCCGCCGCGGTTCTTGGAGGAACCCGACGACATGGGCGGTCTCTCACCGCAGAAGCGGCGTGAGACCTCCGTGACGATGCGTTCGGGCGAATCCGGTATCGTCGACACCGTCACCCTGATGGAGGGCGAGGACGGCTCGAAGCTCTCGAAGGTCTCGGTGCGCGACGAGCGGATCCCCGAACTCGGCGACAAGTTCGCCAGCCGCCACGGCCAGAAGGGGGTCGTCGGCCACCTCGCGCCCCAAGAAGACATGCCCTTCACCGAGGAGGGCGTGGTGCCAGACCTCGTGCTCAATCCGCACGCGCTGCCCTCGCGGATGACCGTCGGTCACATCCTCGAGATGATCGGCGGCAAGCTCGGCGCGATGGAGGGACGGCGCGTCGACGGGACGCCGTTCCTCGGCGAGGACAAAGACGAGCTCCGCGGGGGGCTCGAGGATGCCGGCTTCGACTCCGCGGGGAAGGAGACCATGTATTCGGGGATCACCGGCGAGAAGATCGAGGCGGAGATCTTCGTCGGCGTGATCTTCTACCAGAAGCTCTACCACATGGTCTCGAACAAACTGCACGCCCGCTCGCGCGGGCCGGTGCAGGTGCTGACCCGCCAGCCGACGGAGGGGCGCGCCCGCGAGGGCGGGCTGCGTATCGGGGAGATGGAACGCGACGTGTTCATCGGCCACGGAGCGGCCATGACGCTGAAGGAACGACTACTCGACGAGTCCGACCGCGAGTTCATCCACATCTGTGCGAACTGCGGGATGAGCGCGGTCGAAAACGTCGAACAACGGCGCGTCTACTGTCCGAACTGCGACGAAGAGACCGATATCCACGAGATCGAGATGAGCTACGCCTTCAAGCTCCTCTTAGACGAGATGAAGGCCCTGGGTATCGCGCCGCGACTCGACCTGGAGGACGCCGTCTAAACCATGCAAAACAGTACACCAAAAGACATCGGACAGATCTCCTTCGGGCTCATGGAGCCCGAGGAGTATCGGGAGATGAGCGCGACGAAGATCATCACCGCCGACACCTACGACGACGACGGCTTCCCCATCGACATGGGGCTGATGGACCCGCGGCTGGGCGTCATCGACCCCGGACTCGAGTGCAAGACCTGCGGGAAGCACTCGGGGTCGTGTAACGGCCACTTCGGGCACATCGAACTGGCCGCACCGGTCATCCACGTCGGCTTCACGAAACTCATCCGGCGGCTCCTGCGGGGGACCTGTCGGGAGTGTTCGAAGCTGCTGCTGACGGAAGACGAACGCGACGAGTTCCGCGATCAGTTAGAGGAGTCCCGGAAGCTGAGCCGGGACCTAAACGACGTGACCAAGGCCGCGATCCGGCAGGCCCGCAAGAAGGATCGGTGTCCGTTCTGCGGCGAGATCCAGTACGACATCGACCACGAGAAGCCGACGACCTACTACGAGGTCCAGCAAGTCCTCACCAGCGAGTACTCCCAGCGCATCGCCGGCGCGATGCAGGGCGACGAGGAGGCCGGCATCGAGCGGACGACGCCCGACGAGCTCGCCGAGCAGACCGAGATCGACCTCACTCGCGTCAACGAGATCCTCTCGGGGTCGTTCCGTCCGCGCGAGAGCCAGCGCAAGGCCATCGAGAAGGCCTTAGACATCGACCTCACCGAGGAGGACACGAACAAGCTGATGCCCAGCGACATCCGGGACTGGTTCGAGGCGATTCCGGACGAGGACATCGAGGTGCTCGGCATCAACCCCGAACGCTCCCGGCCGGAGTGGATGATCCTCACCGTTCTCCCCGTCCCGCCGGTCACCGCGCGGCCGTCGATCACGCTCGACAACGGCCAGCGTAGCGAGGACGACCTCACGCACAAGCTGGTGGACATCATCCGGATCAACCAGCGGTTCATGGAGAACCGCGAAGCCGGCGCGCCCCAGCTGATCATCGAGGACCTCTGGGAACTGCTGCAGTACCACGTCACGACGTTCATGGACAACGAGATCTCGGGCACGCCGCCGGCGCGACATCGCTCCGGCCGTCCACTCAAGACCCTCTCCCAGCGCCTGAAGGGCAAGGAGGGTCGCTTCCGGGGCTCGCTGTCGGGCAAGCGCGTGAACTTCTCCGCCCGGACCGTCATTTCGCCGGACCCGACCCTCTCGCTGAACGAGGTCGGCGTCCCGGACCGCGTCGCCAAGGAGATGACCCAGACGATGAACGTCACCGAGCGCAACCTCGCCGACGCCCGTCGATTCGTCTCGAACGGCCCCGAGGGTCATCCCGGCGCGAACTACGTCCGCCGGCCCGACGGTCGCCGGCTGAAGGTGACCGAGAAGAACTGCGAGCAACTCGCCGAGAAGGTCGAGGCCGGCTGGGAGGTTAACCGCCACCTCATCGACGGCGACATCGTCATCTTCAACCGCCAGCCGTCGCTCCACCGGATGTCGATCATGGCCCACGAGGTCGTGGTCATGCCGTACAAGACGTTCCGGCTGAACACCGTCGTCTGTCCGCCGTACAACGCCGACTTCGACGGCGACGAGATGAACATGCACGCCCTCCAGAACGAGGAGGCCCGCGCCGAGGCCCGCGTGCTCATGCGCGTCCAAGAGCAGATCCTCTCGCCGCGTTTCGGTGAGAACATCATCGGGGCCATTCAGGACCACATCAGCGGGATGTACCTGCTGACCAACGACAACCCCCGGTTCAACGAGACCCAGGCGCTGGACCTGCTTCGGGCCACCCGGATCGACGAACTGCCCGAACCCAGCGGGATCGACGACGAGGACAAACCGTTCTGGACCGGCTACGACGTCTTCTCCGAGCTCTTGCCCGACGACCTCAACCTCGAGTTCACCGGGACCGTCGGCGACGAGGTCGTCATCGAGGACGGCCAGTTGCTCCAGGGAACGATCGCCGAGGACGAGGTCGGCGAGTTCGGCGGCGAGATCGTCGACACGATCACGAAGATCTACGGCAACACCCGCGCGCGGATCTTCATCAACGAGGTCTCGACGCTGGCGATGCGCGCCATCATGCACTTCGGGTTCTCGATCGGGATCGACGACGAGACCATCCCCGAGGAGGCCCAGTCCCGCATCGACGAGACCATTGAGGACGCCAACGACCGCGTCGAAGAGCTGATCGAGGCCTACGAGCGCGGCGAACTCGAGAGCCTGCCGGGGCGGACGATCGACGAGACACTCGAGATGAAGATCATGCAAACGCTCTCGCGTGCGCGTGACAACGCCGGGAACATCGCCGACGAGCACTTCGACGACGAGAACCCCGCGGTCGTCATGGCAAACTCCGGTGCCCGCGGATCGATGCTCAACCTGACCCAGATGGCCGGCGCGGTCGGCCAACAGGCAGTTCGAGGCGAGCGGATCAACCGCGGCTACGAGGACCGCACGCTCTCGCACTACGAGCCCGACGACCTCTCGGCCGAGGCACACGGCTTCGTCGAGAACTCCTACACGAGCGGTCTCACTCCGCGGGAATTCTTCTTCCACGCGATGGGCGGCCGCGAGGGGCTGGTCGACACCGCAGTCCGAACGTCGAAGTCCGGTTACCTGCAGCGTCGGCTGATCAACGCCCTCTCCGAACTCGAGACGCAGTACGACGGCACCGTCCGGGACACCTCGGACACGATCGTCCAGTTCGAGTTCGGCGAGGACGGCACCTCGCCGGTCAAGGTCTCCTCCGGCGACGAGAACAACATCGATGTCGAACACATCGCCAGTCGCGTCCTCGACTCCGAGTTCGAGTCCGAGGCCGAGAAACAGGAGTTCCTCGGCTCCCGGCCGCGGCCGACGAACCTCTCCGAACACGCCGACGATCGCCTCGCCGAGGGCACGGAGGTGACCTCCGATGACTGAGGTCCACTACGACGTCGACGACGACACGATCGCGGTCGTCGAGGACACTGACCTCCCGCGACGGCTCAAAGACGACGTCTACGAGACCCTCGAGGCCCGCGAGGGCGCCACCGTCGAGGACGCCGACGAACTCGCGAAGGCCGTCGAGACCCGCTACCTGGACACGCGGGTCGACCCGCTCGATCCCGTCGGCACCGTCAGCGCCCAATCGATCGGCGAACCCGGCACGCAGCTGACGATGAACACGTTCCACTACGCGGGGGTCGCCGAAATCGACGTCACGCAGGGGCTGCCGCGGCTGATCGAACTGGTCGACGCCCGGAAGACCCCGGATACGCCGATGATGACCGTCTACCTCGAGGGCGAGTACGCCACCGAGCGCGAGAAGGCCCACGAGGTCGTCTGGAAGATCGAGGCGACGAAGATCCTCGCGCTGGGCGACGTCTCGACGAACGTCGCGGACATGCGCGTCCAGATCTCGCTCAACGAGGACACCCTCCGCGAGCGGATGATCACGCCCGAGGAGGTTGCCGAGATCATCGAGGACTCGCTGGGTGTGAGCACGGTCCAGCAGGGCACGCAGATTCAGTTCGGCCCGGAAGAGCCGTCCTACCGTGATCTGCTCCAGCTCGTCGAGGAGCTGCGCGACATCACGTTCAAGGGAATCGAGGACATCTCTCGCGTCGTCATCCGCCGCGAGGAACTCGAAGAGGGCGAGGAGTTCGTCCTCTACACCGAGGGCTCGGCCTTTGGCGATGTCCTCGAGATCGAGGGCGTCGACGCCTCGCGGACGACGTGTAACAACATCCACGAGATCCGGCGCAACCTCGGCATCGAAGCGGCCCGCGAGGCCATCATCGAGGAGACGAACAACACGCTGGCCGAACAGGGGCTGGACGACGTGAACGTCCGACACCTGATGCTCGTCGCGGACATCATGACTAACCGCGGCGAGATCGAGTCGATCGGTCGCCACGGCATCTCGGGCTCGAAGGAGTCCGTGCTGGCCCGCGCGGCGTTCGAGGTGACGGTCAACCACCTGCTCAACGCCGCGATCCACGGCGAAGTCGACGACTTAGACGGCGTCACGGAGAACGTCATCGTCGGGAAGCCGATCAAACTCGGCACCGGTGACGTCGACCTCCGGATGGGATCGACGACGTCCGGAAGCAGTCAGGCCGACTGATCGATGGGCGTCACCCTCGACGACGATGCCCGGCAGTACCTCGCCGCCTTCGAGGATGTGACGGGCGTCGACGGTCGGGACTGCCTCGTCACCGAGGGCGGCGATCAGTTGCTGATCGTCGTCGCGAGCGGCGGCATGGGCGAGGCGATCGGCCCCGGCGGCCGGACCGTCCAGCGGTTCGAAGAGCGCGTCGACGCACAGGTCCGCCTCGTCGAAGGGGCCGATGATCCCGAGGAATTCGTCGCAAACGTGCTCGCGCCGGCGGCCGTCTACAACGTCACTATCAGCGAGAACAACGACACCGTCGCCTACGTCGAGGTCGCCGACGACGACCGCGGCGTCGCAATCGGTACGAACGGTCGGACGATCGACGCCGCTCGTACCCTCGCGGGTCGGCACTGCGGGATCGACGACGTGCAGTTGATCTGACGCGGCTCCGACCGCTTTTTGAATCGACTTCGAACGAGTCAGCGAGACCGGTCTCCGCCTGCCTATCGGAACTATCCGCTCGAGTTCGAGTCGACATCACGGTCGTCCGTGACGTTGGGGTCGGACGGTGTGTTTCGGGTTCGGTTGGTCGTCGCGTTCGCGGCCGACCCGATCTCGCCGGTCGGCGGAAACGACTGATATCGTTCCAGTTCGATCCGCGTCCAGTCCTCGTCCGCGATCTCGAGGCGAATCGGTCCGGTCTCGGCTTCGGATCCCCTCGAACCGGTACCTGTGTCCGTCCGGTTCCGATCGTCGGCGTCGGTTGATTCCAGCGGAACCGGATCGGCAGCGGTCACACCGGAAACCGAAACGAGCGCCCGCCCGGAGGTCTCTGTCCGGTCGACGGTAAACACGATCCAGTTCGGAAACCGATCCGCGGTCGCCGACACCGTTTCACGGAACGTCCCGTTGTACTCGGTCCCCGCTTCGGTGTCGGTTTTCGTTCGCTCGTCGGTTTCGAGGGCGTGCCACGGGAGGTCGCCGTGCTCGAACCGATCGATTTCTTCCCCGTCGGTGTTGACGAGATGTGAGCGAACGCCGTAGAATCCTTCACTTTTGGCGAGGGCGTTCAGGTGGTACCACACGTCGAAGGTTACGTCCCACGTCCAGCCGTCGTCGTCGGTTCCGACGACCCGTACGTTTCGCGGCTCGAGTTGGACGCTCGACCCCTGCTCGGCGCACCCCGCGAACAGCGGCGTCGTCGTAACGATCCCCGCGATAACGCGTCGACGCTTCATCGTCAGAACACTGTCTTCTGAACTGATAAATATTCGGCCGAAAATAGCGTGCGTGGAACCGTCGACGGTGGCACTTGCGGGATCCGGTCGCCGCGTCGGTTGAGTGGCCTTACCACGGCACCTCGACTGGAACGATCCGTTCGATTCGTCGGCTCTGCTACCGGATCCAGCGACGACATGGACGGTTCGAGAGCGACCCTTCGGTGACGAAACCCGCTCAGATTCCTTCGTTGGGGTCGATCGACGGTTCTCGAGCCGTAATGCGGAGTCGAAACGGGTCGCTTAAGTGCCTTCGTCGGATAGCGACGGGTACTATGGCAAACGGCAAATACGCCGCGCGCAAGCTCAAGAAGGACCGCCAGAACCAGCGGTGGTCCGACTCGGACTACGCGCGCCGCGCCCGCGGACTTCGCGAGAAGTCCGACCCGCTCGAGGGCGCACCGCAGGCTCGCGGTATCGTACTCGAAAAGGTCGGCATCGAGGCGAAACAGCCCAACTCGGCGATCCGAAAGTGCGTTCGCGTCCAACTGATCAAGAACGGCAAACAGGTCACCGCGTTCTGTCCCGGTGACGGCGCGATCAGCTTCATCGACGAGCACGACGAAGTCACCATCGCCGGGATCGGTGGGGCGAAGGGTCGCGCGATGGGCGACCTCTCCGGCGTCAACTACAAAGTCGACAAGGTCAACGGCGTCGCGCTGAAAGAACTCGTCCGCGGGAACGCGGAGAAACCGGTGCGATAACCATGGCGGCAGAAGATCAACCGGACCCGGACGCGCCGGCCGGCGGCGCGGAGGCGGATGTCTCGGCGAAGCTCTTCGGAACGTGGGAGATCGGCGAACTCGAGTACGCTGACCCCTCGACCGAGCGCTACATCACGGTGACGCCCGTCGCACACACCGCGGGCCGTCACGCCAGCAAGCAGTTCAAGAAATCGCAGGTCTCGATCGTCGAGCGCTTCATCAACCGCTTGATGCAGACCGAGGAGAATACGGGCAAGAAACAGCAGTCGCTCAACTACGTCCGTGATGCCTTCGATCTCATCCACGAGCGCACCGAGGAGAATCCGATTCAGGTGCTCGTCACGGCCGTCGAGAACGCCGCTCCGCGGGAGGAGACCGTCCGCCTGAAGTACGGTGGCATCTCGGTCCCCAAAGCTGTCGACGTCGCCCCGCAGCGTCGGGTCGACCAGGCCCTGAAGTTCCTCGCCGAGGGCGTCTACAACGACTCGTTCAAGACGAACACGTCCGTCGAGGAGGCCATCGCCCGCCAGCTCATCGGCGCGGCCAACTACGACGTCCAGACCTACGCGGTCAGCCAGAAAGAAGAAAAAGAGCGCGTCGCGGCAGCCGCACGCTAACGCGATTCAGTTCTCTCTTTCCGTTCTCACCTAGCGACAGCCGTTCGTCCCTCGATCGACCGCTTTAACTATCGGTATCTGTCACCTTCGCTCAGCGTACCCCGCCGCGCCGTTCAGCGGTATCGGTCCCCTCGAGTTCGCTCGACTGCACTCGGTGGGCCCGTTCACGGGCCTCTTTACTTCGTTTAATTATATTTCTAACAGCATTATATAGGGTTGGTATTATCTATTCTCTATATGCTATTTTAAAATAAGTTAATTACTAGTCGGGACGATATCTCGAGTGTACCATGACGGACATTACAAACTACTTGAAGAACCACCCTCGAATGATCGGCGGTCTGTTCACCCTTATGTTACTGCTGGCACAAGCAGGAAATGTCGCAGCGACGAACGGAACTAGGTTTCTGGGACCATAGACTTAGTGTTCTTTTTTAAGAAGCTCCTTGCTCCAGTGGAGCTGGTTGTCCCATAGAACTGGAAAGAGTGCTTCATCAAGAAATGCCTTTAGCTCCTCTGCTGTCACTGAGATGTTTCCTGTCTTTCCGGGTGTTACATAGAACGATTCAATTGAGTCGATATGTGGCGAAAAGACACCTCCCCTTGTGAACTTCTCCGAAGTGTATGTAACCAAATTAATTTTTGCTCCTGCCGAATCTTCTGTGACCAGGCAGACGTTCGGAATACGAGTCTCAGACTGGGCTATCGTGGTGCGACCATCTCCAACCATGAGATACTGTTCCCCAACGATATTTTCGTGCCGAGCAATATCTAGGGATGCATAGAGTGGAAACCCAAGGTTCAGCAGCCGTGCGATTGTGCTTCCGACACTGACAGCACCGCTATTTACAACATTGCCTAATGTTACGATTCCACCGATACTTCCGGTTTCAACGAGATAAAGACCCTGATCGTGGGATTGACATGCGTTCAGCAAGAAGGCTTTCGCACCGACAGTATCAACTGTTGCTGCATCTAGCTTCCCATCTGAACATTGAAATCCTCCCTTGTCAATATGCCCAATATAATGCAAGAAGTCACTATCTTTGGCGAGGACGTTTTCAAGACCTTCTGTTGAGAGGTCGTAATTCAATGTTATATCAAACGGTAACTCGTCTCGGGTTCCGTATGTTCCGTTGACACTCTCCAATTCCTCACGCATACTTTGGTCATTACAGACGACTTGAATTTCAATTGGACCATCCTTGGGTTTTCGGCCCATATTGTGCTGATATGCTGATAGCGGAGTCGTGCTGATGATTTTCGAATTATTGATGCCTGTCCATGATTGTTGGATTGTTGTTGGATCTGGTGAATTTGTGGGTTCAATTGCTGACTTGTTCCCGCGAACAGAATGTGGCTGTGCGCTCCTCACGAAGTCGTTTCGCGTAAAACTCTCGATCGCTTTTTCTGCAACTGGCTCGGGAGGTACCAATCCATCATCATTTTCTTGAGGGGAAACGACTGCGAGGTCATTGGCGATGAAAGGGAGGAACGGAATGTACTTCTCAGCTGGCCGAACATTCGTTTCAAATCTCCAATCTGGGAAGTACGGTTTTAGGTTCTCATATGGCTCCTTTAGGTATGTTTCAACTCGTTTGCTGAATGACTGATTGTATGCTGTTTCAATATCGAAATGAAGGAGTGGTTCAACCGATTGACGCTCAAATAATGGGAGAGGAGTTGTCCCTTCCGTTCTGACTACGCAGTCGAGAAAGAAAAACTTCTCTAACACACGTCTAACCGATGAGCCAAAATCGTCTGGACCATCCAACTCGTACGCGTATCCACTTCCTGTTGTTATCTTCGGAACGTCTCCTGGAACTATTTTTGCGCCAAGATAATACGCCAGTGGGGTGATAGAAAACACATGCCGAAGTGTACTGGGTATGCAGATCTGAACGTTATGTTCTAATTGAGAAAACTCCTCGGGTATATTTAATGTTTTGCCAACTTCAAGACTGGGTGGATGTCCCCGAAGCGTCGGATATGCTCGTTCGGGTGTTGCTGTCTTAAGTGCTGAACCGAACGCGGACACTGCTGCCATTATGTCTGATGGCTCTTTTGTTGTCGTAATCGTTCCTGCTGGGCGCTCGTGAAACGATCGCGCTCCGAGGACCACGTCTGTCTCGTCAGCGAAATTCACGTATGTTTTTTCCCCATCAGAAAAAACACACACCGAACTATTCACGCGTGCGTATACTTTTAAAGGACCTGACAGGTCTAGTGTATAATCTGCGTATTTAAGATCTACCTGTTCAGCAGGGCTCACTTTTTCGAGCATCATACCATTGGAATCGCGAACGAGGACTCCTTCAGTAGTCGGTAGCTCAATCGAACCCGCCGTAAACTGGACTACTGAACCAACTGGGAACCCGATCCGATCAGCAGACGCTGACTCGAGCGAGACCGGTTCGTTGGTCGTCAACTGATACCGGTGGCGTTCGATCGGATCGATGATCTCTACCCCGTCCTGTGTCGGCTCGAATTTCGGTTTCATCGGAACGGATGCTCGTGTCGGACGGCCATTGGCAGGCCGACTGCAGTACTGCCTCGACAGCGGAACCAGCGGTGTGGCGACGAGACGTTACTTGGGGCCGACCGATAGCCACCCGGAAGAGTGGGTCCCATCGTCTATAATCCACCGCTCCTGATAGTTGCCGTTCTGTTCCCGGAGTTCGACGACGATATCGAACAGCGGCGAGAGGATCGGGACGATCCTGGCGTCCCGCTCGACCGGGAGATGATAGTGCGCCATCCCGTTGACATCTCGCGTTCGTCCGTTGGTCAGATGCAGGAACTTGAAAAGTTGCTGTTTGCCGTACTCCTCGAGCAGGGGGAGCAGGGAGTCGATGCCGACCCGGAGTTCGGCGGGCTCGAGGCCGCCCGCATCGGTTTCGAAGGATTCGATCGCGCTCGAGATGGCAATACCGAGGTCGGCGAGCGTGTCGACCTCGGTCGGCGAAGCCGGAATCGAGGGGCCGGCTGGCGGGCTGCTCGCGGCGGCGCTGCGAGCCTGTGCGTCGTAGCTGATCGGTGAGAACGTCTCCGGGTCGGGATCGTCGACACGGAGTGGAAGCTGGTGCGAGTCACCGGTCGTCGAGACGAGGATCCGACGACGGAGTTGCTCCGACTCCTGGCCCAGTAGTCGCCGACAGGCATCGCGGCGCTGGTCCGGCCGGACGGAGCCGACGACGAGAACGCCCGCACCCTGGCGTTTCAATCGCGCGAGTTCGTCGGAGAATCCGTCCTCGTTCATTTCTGCGCAGTCCGTTCCCGAGAGCATCACTTGTATGTTCCGCCATTTCATTGCCTTAAACAATAAAGGTTCGGATTGAAGCGTACCGCTCGGCGGCGCCCTGACGCGGTTTGCTGGGGATTCGGCTTTCGATACGGTCACCGTCGATACCGCAGCAATCGGTGGGCGGTCAGTCCGCAGCGAGCCCGTCACCGCCGACGTACGCGCGGGTGGCGTCGACGAGCACCTGGCGGTAGGTGCTCGCGTCGGGTTCGCGAGCGAGTTCTCGGAAGCGGCGCTTGAACTCGCCGAAATCGATCTCGGGGGCGTCCATGGCGGCCGCGTGGGCGAGGTCGTAGAGCCGGTGGTCTTCGTCGACGAGGTCGTGTCGTTCCGCAAGCGCCAGCGCGAAGGCCGCGTTCACCGCCGTGATTTCCGGATCGGCGCTCGGCGAGAGTCGCTCGAGTCCCGGCCGAGGCGGCGTCTCGGGCCGGTCGGCGAGCGCGATCGCGAGACTCGACTCGAGGAACGAGAGCAGTTTCTCGCCGGGGCCGACCGAGAGGGTGATATCGTCGGCGTAGATGTCTTTCATGTGGTTTGCGATCTGGTAGCAGTGAGAGAGTTTGCGGCGCTCGACGCTGCGACCGGCCAGCCCGAGGTAGAGCACTTCTTCGGTCGACTGTGTGTGTGAAGGGTGTCGCTGTTCGTGGCGGGCCATATGGGCGAACTCGTGGAGGGCGAGTTCGCGGGCCATCGCCGACGAAGCGGCCTGTCGCGAGATGTTCAGGACGTGGCGGTCGTCGTAGTGGGCGGCCCACGTCCGCTCGTCGGGGTCGTCCCGAAGCTGGACGTGAACCGGCAGCGAGAGGTCGTGTTCGGTCTCGAAGAGGTCTTGAGCGCTGAGAAACGGCGCGCTCGGCCCCGGTCCCTGTACACGTATATCCATGCTTACCAGTACCAAGGGCTCGAGCGCTATTACAGTGACGGCTGCCGTCAGCGCGTGCAGGCCGGTATCGTGCGATTTCGTGCGCACCGCGGTTCGAAACCCTGCGGCCTCAGGCCGTCCCCGATCCGCCGAGGGCGTTGTTCTGATAGGTGACGGCCGTCGTCGACACATTGCTCGCGTTGGTATAGAGACCGTACCCGGCGCCGTTGCGAATCGTGGTGTTCTCGATGAGCAGGCGCGAGCCAATGTACGCCGCCACGTTCGCCGGTTCGACCCGGTGGTTGAAGCGCTCGGACCCGGCGTACTCGACGACCGCGTAGACGAGCCGATTCTCGACGCGGTCGCTCTCGCGGTAGGAAAGCCCTCGCCAGAAGCCGGCCGTCTGCTGTTCGCCGGTGAACGTGATCGGCGTGTCGGCCGTCCCGGTCGCGTCGAGACTCCCGGTCGACCGGACCTCCACTCCCGCGTTGCTCTCGAAACTCACCGTCGCACCGGCCTCGATCGCGAGGTCGCCTCGGACCTCGAGTTCATCTTCGACGACGTAGCGGGCGTCGACGGCCTCCCACGTAACGGACGATCCCTCCTCGATCCCGTCGCTCGTGGGGATCACGTCGATGCGGTCGTCGTCGTTGCCGACGTACGTGCTCGTCTCGGGGAAGAAGCCCGAACTCGGACTGCGGACCCAGGCGGCGCCGCTCGCGTTCTTCGTGACCGTATTCCTGTGGAACGAGTCGACGCTCTCGTTCGAACTGACACAGACGCCGTAGCCACCACTCTCTCGAATCGTGGAGCTATCGACCCTGAGCCGCGAGCCCGCGCGGACGGTGACGTTCGCAGCGACGGTGCTGTGGTAATAGCTCTCCGCACCGCCGTACTCTACGACGGCGTGGGCGAGCCGGTTGTCGGTCCGATCAGTATCGCGGAACTGGAGGCCGCGCCAGTAGCCGCGGGTTTTCTGTTCGCCGGTGAACGTGATCGGATCGACCGACTCGTCCTGGTTCAGTCCGACCGCTCTGAGGCTGCCGTCGTTCCGCACGTCGAGACCGGCGTCCTGTGCGAAGCTCACCGTCGCGCCGGGTTCGATCGTCAGGTCGCCGTAGACAGGAAGCACGTCGGTGGCCACGTAGCGGGCATCGACGGCCTCCCAGCTGTCGGAGACCGTTTCCGGAACGCCGTCGTTCGTCGGCACGACATCGATACGGTCGTCGTCGTTGCCGACGTAGGTGCTCGTGTCCGAGAAGTAGTGCGAACTCGAGCTGCGGACCCAGGCGGCGCCGCTCGCGTTCTTCGTAACCGTGTTGTTGTGGAACGAATCGACGGTCTCGTTCGAACTGACGCAGACGCCGTAACCACCGCTCTCGCGGACGGTCGCGTCGTTGACTCTGAGCCGCGAGCCCGAACGGACGGTGACGTTCGCAGCGACGGTGCTGTGGTGATAGCTCTCCGCGCCGCCGTACTCGATGACGACGTGCTCGAGTCGGTTCTCGGTGCGGTCGGTGTCGCGAAACTGGAGGCCGCGCCAGTAGCCGCGGGTTTTCTGTTCGCCGGTGAACGTGATCGGTGCCACCGACTCGTCGCCGTTCATTCCGACGGCCGTGAGGCTGCCGCCGTTTCGCGAGTCGATCCCCGCGTTCCGCTCGAAGCTCACCGTCGCGCCGGGAGCCACCGTGAGCCGACCGTAGTTCGACACTACCTCCGTCAGCACGTAGGGGACGTCGGTGACACCCCACTCCACGTCCGCGGATCCGGGGATACCGCCGGACGTCGGCGCCACGCGAACTCGGTCCTTGTCGTTACCAGTGTACTCACTTCCGCCGTCGAAGTGGTGGGCGCTTCGATCCCGACACGCAGCTGCGGTCTCGTTGCCGGTGACGAGACACTGATCGAATGCGTCGAGCGCCGCATCGTATCGGAGGTAGATCCCCTCGCCAGCGTTCTCGCGGATCGTACACCGCTCGAGCGCGACGCGCGAATCGAGCAACTCGAGGCCTGCGGCCCGAACGGTGTGGTGGCTTCGCGCTCCGCCGGCGTACTCGACCGTGACGTGGCGAAGCCGGTTATCGAGGCTGTTCGATCCGTCGAAGACCAATCCGTTCCAGTACCCCCGCGTAGCCTGCTCGCCGGTCAGGCGGATCGGCTCCTCGCAGCTCCCCTGCGCGGTCAGACTCGAGCCGTCGCGGACGTGCAGGGACGCGCCGTTCGCGAACGAGACGGCCGTCCCCGGCTCGATCGTCAGGTTCGCGCCGTTGGTGACCTGGATCTCGTTCGTCACGCGATAGTGCGAACACGTGTCGCCCCAGACGGTGTCGCTCGAGACGCTGGCAGCGACCTCGACGGGAGCATCGCAGTCGGGTCCCGGCTCCTGTTCGTCGAGCGCACACGCGCCGTACCCTGATCCGCCGCCGGAGCCGTCGTCCGTCACCGAATCGGCGTCGGTCCCGTTTGGGTCGTCAGTCCTCGAGTCGTCCTCGGGCGACGACAGGGAGAGTTCGGAGCAGCCGGCCACGGAGCCGGCGATCGATACTGTTCCGAGCGCTCGCAGAAGCGCTCGGCGGTTGGTAGGGTCGTCCGTTCCTGTCATGTCTGTGTTCGACGCGACTCGCACTGCGAACGTCGGTCGCCGAGAAATCGACTGAAACCCGCCGCGCTCGCCCCCAATCGCGTCCGGGTAGCACCTCCCACCGAACCCGGATATACTCTCCTCGTGAACTGTGTTCACGACGTGAATACCGGTCGCTGTCCGTCCCTCCTCGTAGCCGCTCCGAGACCAAACTGCGTGGCATTCACTCACGCAAATTGGACGTTCCGCCGTCCGGACGGGGTGAGGCGACGAAATCCGGCGGCGACGAAACACTACCCTTTTGACCCCGCTGGCGGTAAAGGGGTGTATATGGGCCGACGCAAGAAGATCGTCCAAGAGTGTGAACGGTTGATGGACGAACCGGAGAACATCCGGAACATCGCCATCGCCGCTCACGTCGACCACGGGAAAACGACGCTTTCTGACAATCTCCTCGCCGGTGCCGGCATGATCTCCGACGAGACCGCCGGCGAACAGCTCGCGATGGACACGGAAGAAGACGAGCAGGAACGTGGGATCACTATCGACGCGGCGAACGTCTCGATGACCCACGAGTACGAGGGCACCAACCACCTCATCAACCTCATCGACACGCCGGGCCACGTCGACTTCGGTGGCGACGTGACCCGCGCGATGCGCGCCGTCGACGGTGCACTCGTCGTCGTCGACGCCGTCGAGGGCGCGATGCCCCAGACCGAGACGGTGCTGCGACAGGCGCTCCGCGAGGGCGTCAAGCCGACCCTGTTCATCAACAAGGTCGACCGCCTCATCTCCGAACTGCAGGAAGGTCCCGAGGAGATGCAGGAGCGTCTCCTCTCGGTCATCCGCGACGTCAACGAGCTCATCCGGGGCATGACCGAGGACATGGACGATATCGACGATTGGACGGTCTCCGTCGAAGACGGTACCGTCGGCTTCGGCTCCGCGCTGTACAAGTGGGGCGTCTCGATGCCCTCGATGCAGCGCACCGGTATGGACTTCGCCGAGATCATGGAACTCGAGCGCGCGGACAAGCGCCAGGAGCTCCACGAGAAGACGCCCCTCTCGGACGTCGTGCTCGACATGGTCTGTGAGCACTTCCCGAACCCGGTCGACGCCCAGCCCCGTCGTATTCCGCGCATCTGGCGCGGTGACGACGAGTCCGACCTCGCCGAACAGATGCGCCTCGTCGACGAGGACGGCGAAGTCGTCTTCATGGTCACCGACATCGCGATGGACCCACACGCCGGCGAAGTCGCCTCCGGCCGCGTCTTCTCGGGGTCCCTCGAGAAGGGCCAGGAGCTGTACGTCTCCGGGACCGCCGGCAAGAACCGCGTTCAGTCCGTCGGCATCTACATGGGCGGGGAACGCGAGGAGGTCGATCACGTTCCTGCGGGGAACATCGCGGCCGTCACCGGCCTGCGCGATGCGATCGCCGGCTCGACCGTCTCGAGCTCGGAGATGACTCCCTTCGAGTCGATCGAACACATCTCGGAGCCGGTCATCACGAAGAGCGTGGAGGCCCAGACGATGGACGACCTCCCCAAACTCATCGAGACGCTTCGACAGGTCTCGAAAGAGGACCCGACGATCCAGATTACGATCAACGAGGACACCGGCGAGCACCTGATCTCCGGGCAGGGTGAGCTTCACCTCGAGGTCATCACCCAGCGTATCGAGAAGAACCAGGGCATCCCGGTCAACACCGGTGAGCCGATCGTCGTCTACCGCGAGGCCATCGACCGTGCAAGCGACGAGGTCGAAGGCATCTCGCCAAACCGTCACAACCGGTTCTACATCTCCGCCGAGCCGCTCAGCGAGGAGATCGTCGAGACGATCCGGATGGGAGAGGCCTCGATGAACATCCCCGAACTCGAGCGCCGTGAAGCGCTTCAGGAAGCCGGCATGGACAAAGACGACTCCCAGGTCGTCGAACACATCCACGGCACGAACATCCTGCTCGACCAGACCAAAGGGATCCAGCACCTGAACGAAACGATGGAGCTGTTCATCGAGGGGCTCGAGGAGGCCCTCGACAACGGTCCGCTCGCCAACGAGCCGGTTCAGGGAACGCTCATCCGTCTCCACGACGCGAAGCTCCACGAGGACACCATCCATCGTGGTCCCGCACAGGTCATCCCGGCCACGCGTGAGGCCGTCCACAAGTCGCTCATCGACGGCCACATCAAGATGATGGAGCCGATGCAGGACGTCCGTATCGACGTGCCGAACGACCACATGGGCGCCGCCTCCGGCGAGATTCAGGGTCGCCGTGGCCGCGTCGACGACATGTACCAGGAAGGCGACCTCATGGTCGTCGAGGGTATCGCACCCGTCGACGAGATGATCGGGTTCGCGAGCGACATCCGGTCTGCGACCGAGGGCCGTGCCTCCTGGAACACCGAGAACGCCGGCTTCGAGTTCATGTCCGACTCGCTCCAGCGCGACAAGATCATGGAGATCCGCGAGCGCAAGGGCATGAAGCTCGAGCTGCCGCCGAGCATCGACTACATCTAAGCCCGACTCGGTTCTGCGGTCTCTTCGATTTCGTTCTGCTGTCGGCCGCGTGCCTACCGCCGGGTATCGCTTCGCGTCGCGTATCGCTCGCACACCACCCAGCAACTGCTGACCGCTTTCAACGCTGTAAATCCCAGTTGACAGCGTGGCCAAGCTGATCGCTGGGCGTCGATGCCGTTACGTACGACTGCTGTGCGGCCTCGGTTTTGTGCGCTACTCTCGCTGTCTTTCCATGGGCCTCTCCCGGACTCGAGTACCAGTGCTTCGGCGGATTGCTACGCCGTCAGAACCTTCATGTAGAACGGGCCCATGACGAGGGAGACGAACAGCGCGAGCCACCACGAGAACAGCACCAGCGCGCCGAGGACGAACGTCACGCCCACGACACCGGCGATCACTTTCTGCCTGAGATCGATGTACATAACTGTCAATCAGAAAGATAGAATATAAAACATGTGGAAATATCTAGTACCCGTTCGCGACGCTCGAGGTCGTTACTGAAACCGATACGCTTCCGGATCGAAACTCCGGTCGAGAGCAGCGCTACTCCCGCTCGCCGGCACCCAACGCGGACTCGCCGACCTTCTCGTGGCCTTCGATGACCTCCTTCCCACCCATGTACGGCCGCAGCGGTTCAGGAATCGTCACTGTCCCGTCCTCGTTCTGGTAGTACTCGAGGATGGCCACCATCACCCGTGGAATCGCCAGCCCGGAGGCGTTCAGGGTGTGTAAGTACTCGGCCGATTCGTGGCGCTCGGGGCGGTAGCGCAGGCCGGCTCGGCGGGCCTGGAAGTCCTCGAAGTTCGAGGCCGAGGAGACCTCGAGCCAGCGGCCGCCAGCCTCGGGGCCGTCGTCCATGTCGTCGCCTGGGGCCCAGACTTCGATGTCGTAGGTCTTGGCGGAGGCGAAGGTGAGATCGCCGGTACAGAGCTCGAGGATGCGGTAGGGGAGACCGAGTTGCCGGAGGACTTCTTCGGCTTCGTCCAGCA
Source organism: Natrinema marinum (assembly GCF_024296685.1). Classification (NCBI taxonomy): domain Archaea; kingdom Methanobacteriati; phylum Methanobacteriota; class Halobacteria; order Halobacteriales; family Natrialbaceae; genus Natrinema; species Natrinema marinum. Next base: position 3,291,767 of record NZ_CP100763.1, read on the forward strand.
GGTTCTCGAGGCGGTCGTAGCTGTCCTCGGGCTCGACGAAGTTGACGAGTTCGACCTTGTTGAACTGGTGGACGCGGACGATGCCCCGCGTTTCGGTGCCGTGCTCGCCGGCCTCGCGCCGGAAGTTCGGCGTGTACGCTTGGTGTTTGAGCGGGAGGTCGTCCTTGAGGAGGATCTCGTTGGCGTACATGTTGGTGACCGGCACCTCGGCGGTGGGGCAGAGCCAGAGATCGTCGTCCTCGTACTCCTCCTCGTTACTGCCGCCGAGGCGATAGGCGTCGTCGGCGAATTTGGGGAGCTGGCCGGTGCCGCGCATCGACGCGCTCTTGACCGGAATCGGCGGGAAGAGGTCGACGTAGCCCTGCTCGCGGTGGAGATCCATCATGAACTGGACCAAGGCGTGCTCGAGTTGTGCGCCCTCGCCTTTGAGGAAGTAGAAGCCGGAGCCGGTGGTCTTGGCGGCCCGTTCCTCGTCGATGATGTCTAAGTCCTCGCCGAGTTCGTAGTGGGGCGTCACCTCGTCGGGTAACTCGTGTCCGTCGTCGAAGCCCCAGCGCCGGTCCTCGACGTTGTGACGCTCGTCGAGCCCCAGTGGGACGCTCTCGTGGGGAATCTGCGGGATCTCGAGCAGCCGTTCGTTGAGCTCCTCCTGGAGTTCGACGGCCTCGTCTTCGACGTTCTCGATCTCGGCTTTGAGCTCCCGCGAGCGCTCGATGGCCTCCTCTCGCTTCTCGTCTTCGCCTTCGCCGACGAACTTGCCGATCTTCTTGGTAATCTGGTTGCGATCGTGGCGCAGGTCGTCGCCTTCGGCTTTCAGTTCGCGCCAGCGCTCGTCGAGCTCGAGGAGTTCGTCGACGTCGACGTCTGCCCCGCGGTTCTCTAGGGCATCGCGTACCTCGTCGGGATTCTCGCGCAGATAGGTCCGGTCGAGCATTGGTATTGGTCGTGCGTTCTTTGCGCCCGGCCAAAACCGTGTCGGAAGGTCGCCTCGGCCGCGAGTCAGACGCCGCCGGCGGGAAACGCTTTTTCCGCGGGGCTTCGTCTCTCGAGGTATGGACCCGCTCGAGGGCGAGACGTCGTCGGCCCCGATCGAGTACGAGCCCGTCAGCGTCAAGGACGTCCTCGTCGAGATGAAAGACACCGCGGAGTTGCTGATCGACCTCTCGTACTCGGCCGTCCTCCACCGCAGCGAGGAACTCGCGACGGAGGTGCTCCGACTCGAAGAGCGGATGGACGTCCTCGAGATGCGGGCGCGGATGAGCCTCCTGATGGCCGCCCGGAAGCCGGCCGACGCCGAACAGCTCGCACCGGTGCTGGGGATCGTCGGCGCGGCGGACGGGATCAGCGACGCCGCCGGCGACATCGCGAAGATCGTTCTCGAGGACATGGGCCTGCCCGAGGCAATGCGGGCGGCGCTGCCCGACGCCGCGGGAACGCTGGTTCGGGGCGTCGTCGCCGCGAACTCGCCCTACGCCGGCCGGACGCTGAAAGACATCGACCTCGAGTCGGAGACGGGCGTCCGCGCGATCGCGCTCCGGCGGGGCAGCGACTGGCTGCTCAATCCGGGGCCGAACACGCGCGTCGAGGCCGACGACGTGGCCCTCTTGCGAGGCCCCGATACGGCGATCGGCGACGTCTACGAGACCCTGACCGGCGACGGCTACGAAGCGCCGACCGCCGAGGCCCCGGATATCGACGATCTGGAACGGGCCGTGGACACGATCATCCACATGAAGGACTTCTCCGAGCTGGCGGTCGATCTGGCATACAGCAGCGTGCTGTTCGACAGTGAGGAACTCGCCGAGGAGGTCCGCAACCTCGAGGTCGAGGTCGATGCGATGCAGTCGCGGTTCGAGGCGTGGACGCTCCGGGCGGCCGCCGACGCGGCCGATCCGGTCGTCCTGCGAGGGTTGATCCAGCTTGGAAGCAGCACCGAACGGATCAGCGACACCGCGATCGAGATCAGCGAGGGCGTCCTGCGGGACATCGACGTCCATCCGGTCGTGCAGGCGGCCGTCCAGGAGAGCGACGAGATCATCACCCGCGTCGCGGTCGAGGAGGGAAGCGAGCTCGACGGCACGGCGGTCACGGCCGGCGTTCCCGACGCCGAGTCGACGATGTCGGTGATCGCCATCCGCAGACCCAGCGAGGGGTGGCTGCTGGTCGCGGACGCCGACGCCGAACTGCGCGGCGGCGACGTGCTCATCTCGAAGGGGACCCGGACGGCCGCGGCGGCCTTCCGCGAACTCGCGGCCGCCTGACGGCGACTCCACCGTCCGTTCTTTAAGTAGCTCTGGTCACAAGGTAGAGCTATGACGGGAGATCGTCCGTTCTCGAGTGTTTACGTCCCACAGCCGGCGGCTCGTCGCTCGCCGTAGTGTCGCTCAGTTCAGGACGACGATCGCGACCCCCGAGAGGACGATCACGCCGAGGATGTCACAGACGTTCGTGACCACCGGGATCGTCGTGTCGTCGGGGTCTAACCCTCGTGTATAGGAAACGTACGTCGCGGCGAGGCTCAACACGACGGCGATAGCGGCGAGTACCATCCCGCTGACGACCGAGATGATCATAAGGTCGGCGAGGGGCATCGGCTGAGCGATGACCTGTCCGACGACCCAGGCGGTGACTCCGAGCGCGGAGAAGACCGTCGCAGCCAGCCCGAGAATCGCCAGTATATTCGTCCAGAGCACCTCGTCTCGAGGGTCGAACTCGAGTACCCCCAGATGCAGCCGCGTCGAGAGCCGCGAGGAGAGGATCGCGCCGAGGTTGCCGCCCATCCCGATCATCACGGGGACGAGCACGAGCAGCGTGGGGTTCGCGAGGTAGGTCTCCTCGAGTTCCGAGAGGACGTAGCCCGATCCCATCTCGAGCATCGAGAGGCCGATCAGGATGGGGAACATCGTGCCGACGATGTGCCGGATCGTCCAGGTATCGTGCGGATCGTCGGCTCCCGCGGCCGCCATCAGAAGACCACCCCGATGACGGTGAGCGCGATGAAGAGGAAGACGACGCCGAAGACGTCGCCGAGGGTGGTGACGATCGGGCCGATCAGGTTGTCGGGATCGAGTCCGTACTGATAGCTCGCGAAGACGAGCGCTAGTAGTCCGAAGATCAGCGTCGTCGAGGTCAGGATTCCCGCGACGAGCATGATCGAGACGAGTTCGACGAGCCTGGCGGATTCACGGCCGAGTACGTGCAGAATGCCCCACGAGAGGACGGCGATGAAGATCGAGACGCTGATCCCGTTGATGAACGATGCCGCGACGGCGTTGACCAGTCGCCGGTCCCACGAGAACTCGGGATCGATCATCCCCTGGTGGAGGCCACTCGAGATGCGCGCACCCAGCGCGCCGTAGACGTTCCCCCGCGTCGCGAGAAAGGCCGGCAGCAACAACAGCATGCCGGGAAATCGCTGGAATCCCTCGGTCATGCCCTCGGAGCCGAGCACCGCCCCCGCGAAGATCCCACCGGCGAGGCTGACCACGAGAATCGGTAGCGACTCGCGGTAGATTCGCCACGCGGATTGGCGAGCCTCCATAGCGTCGTCTAACGCAGTCCGGACATAAACCTACCGCGGGTCGAACGCGAGGGGATCGCTCGCAGCCGTGCTGTTCAGTACCACACTTGACCGGTCGCTAACCAGTTCCCACGCGTTCGAGCGGCCCGCGCTCACCGCGGCTCAGAGGGCCGTCGCGGCGACGAGCCCCCACGCGAGGCCGATCGCTGCCAGCGAGCACAGCAGGTTGGCCGCGGCGTTACCAACCGCGAGCGCCCGGTCGCCGCGTTCGTACAGTCGAATCGTCTCGACGGAAAACGAGGAGAAAGTCGTAAACGAGCCGCAGATTCCGGTGCCGGCGAGTCGCAGTACCGACTCGCTCGCGCCCGCGAAGACGAGCAGCCCGAGCGCGAAGCTGCCGACGACGTTGACGACGAACGTCGCCAGCGGGAACCGGGAACTCGAGACGCGACGCGAGACCCGCCGGCCGACCCAGTGGCGACAGACTGCACCGATCGCGCCGCCGGTGCCGACGACGTGAGCCGGCTCGGGGTCGAAGACGAGGGCGCCGTCGACGAGCGGTTTTGAAAAGAGCGCGGCCGCGATCATCGCAGCGTTTGGACACGCGCTCACGCCGTTTCACCTCCGGTCGGCCGCGGCTCGCCGACGCGGCGGGCCAGTGCCCGGCCCGCGAGGACGCCGACGGCGCCGAGCGAGTAGTTCGCGGCGATTATTCCGCCGATCGCGAGCGGGCCCGACGCGAACGCGGTCTGCAGTGCGAACGTGCTGTAGGTCGTCAGCGAGGAGAGAAAGCCGGTCGCGAAGACCGTCCGCGTCTCGGAGCCGATGTGACCCGCGTACTCGGCCTCGTAGACCAGAAAGCCGAGCGCCGCGCTCCCGACGGCGTTGACGAGGACGATCGAGGGCACGTCCGGAAACAGCCCCATCGCGAACAGCCGAAGGTTCGCGCCGGCGAAGCCGCCGACGGCGATCAGCGCGAGCGTCTCGAGTCGAGCGAGCGGGTGAGCTGCCATAGCTGGTGATCTGGGAGACCCGTGATCGGATACAGCGGCGTTCTCAGAGGAGCGAAATGAGCGTTGCGAAAGCCCGAACCCGGTCGCGGAAGGAAAAGAGCCAAGGTTAGACTGCCTCTAAACCGAGCCATGGTCAGAGACGCTGCCGCGGACGGCGGACGCAGCGGGTTCGCACGGGCGTCGTGGGCGAACGTCCTCGGCAACGTCGCCAAGATCGGCGTCGAGGGAGCCGCGGGGCTCGCCTTCGGCAGCGTCGCCCTGCTGGCGGACGCGGCCCACTCGCTGGCCGATCTGGTCGCCAGCGTCGTCGTCCTGATCTGGGGTCGCAGTGCGTTCGACGAACCGGACGACACCCATCCCCACGGCCACGACCGGATCGAACCCCTGACCGCGCTATTCGTCGGGGCCGTCATCGCCCTGCTCGGACTCAACCTGCTCTATCGGTCCGTCGAGGGCCTGCTCTACGGCACCGAGATCGAGTTCAGCGTATTGCTGCTCGTGGCGCTCGGCTTCGCGATCCTCGATATGTACCTCGTCTACCGCTACACCGTCGAGATCAACGACGTTCTCCAGTCGACCGCCCTCGCCGCGCTCGCCAAGGACTGTTTGAACGACATTTACACGTCGATCGCGGCCATCGTCGGCGTTCTGGGCGTGCTGGTGAATCTCCCGCTGCTCGATCCCGCCGCCGGCGGCCTCGTCAGCCTTCTCGTGGTCTATCAGGGCGTCGAGATCGGCAAGGAGAACGTCGACTACCTCATCGGCGCCGCGCCCGGTCCCGAAAAACGCGGCGAGATCACGGAAGCGCTCCGGCGACACCCGGCCGTCAAGGGCGTCCACGATCTGGCCGTCTTCTACGACGGGCCCGTCCTCGAGGTCGAGGTCCACGTCGAGGTCGACGGTGATATGCCGTTTCGCGAGGCCCACGACATCGAGTCGGAACTGGTCGACCGCCTGCGCGCGCTCGAGGAGGTCGGCGACGCGCACGTCCACCTCGATCCCTCGGGGATCGGCGAGTGGAAGGAGTCGGTCGACGAGCGCTGATCAGGCGGCGTCTCCGTCGCCGCCCGCACGCGGCAACGCCACGACGAACGTGCTGCCGTCGGGCCCCGTCTCGGCGAGTTCGACCGTCCCGCCGTATCTGTTCGCGAGGATCCGCGAGAAGTAGAGCCCGAGCCCGTGGTTGTCCGACTTGCGCTCGAACAGCGTCTCGCTGTTGGCTTCGGGAATCCCCGGTCCGTCGTCTGCCACGGTGACGGTGACGCTCTCGGCCGTCACGTCGACGGTCACGCGGACGCGGGCGGTGTCGCCGTCGTTGTGCTCGACCGCGTTCTCGAGGAGGTTCGCGAAGATCCACCTGAGCCCCTTGTTCCCCCTGACGGCGACGGCGTCGGGTAGGTCGGCCTCGAAGACGGCAGTGTCGAACCGGACGCGGCAGTCGGCCAGTTGCTCCTCGAGTACGGCGACGAGGTCGACGGTAGAGCTGGTTTCGGGGCCGCGGTTGGCGTCTAACATCGCTCGCACGTCTTCGATGACGCCGATGAGGTCGTCGCTCTCGCGTTCGATCGTCGCGAGCCGGTCGCGCCTTCGCTCGTCGTCGCACTCCTGGCGAAGCAACGTCGCGTGGCCGCCGATGATCTGCGAGGAGTTCAACACCTCGTGTCGCAGGAGGTCGTTCAGGTAGGTCAGCAGCTCCCGCTCGTCGGCGAGCTGCTCGGCGCGGACGGTGGCGGCCGTCGCCTCGACCTCGCGCTGGATCGCGCGTGCCTCGACGTAGCCGACGGCGAACCCGCCGACGGCGCCGGCGTTGGCGGCGAACTGCGCCCATGAAACGTTCCCCGCGAGCGACCAGGGGTAGACGGCCATCGTCAGGAGGTTGATCAGCAGAAAGCCGAGCGCGCCGCCGAAGAACCACTCGAGGACGCGGCCGTAGCGTGAGGGGTCGATGTCGCTGTGCTCGAGACGGTAGCCGCCCCAGACGAGTCCGAGCGCCGGCCCGCCGATCAGCGCGAGGCTGAGCACGACGGTGGTCGCCTCGAGCACGTCGGCGAAGGCGATCCACCAGCCGACGAGGAACGCAAACGAGAGCCCGCCGAAGCCGCTGACCACCCGGGGGAGCGCCTCTTGGGGCGGCCACAGCGCGGACGGGCGCAGGTCGAGCAGGCCCGGCGTGTCGTGGCTCATGTCGGCGGGGATCGCGTCGGTTTCGGGGCGGTTCGAACCATCTACCGTGTGCAAGAGAGCGGAGTGTAAAATCTGTAACGGCTTCCATCCAATCGAGGCTTGCCGGTTACCCGCGACGCGAGCTTTTATCCCGCCCGATAACGGGTTCCCGGTATGGAAGTCGGAGACGTGCGCGAGGTCGCGGCCGGTGACTGTTCGGATCTCTACTACCTCGACACGGGCATGTACGGGACGAGTGAGTACGGTGCCGTCTACATTCTCGACGATGACCGACCCGCGGTCGTCGACACCGGCATCGGCACGAACTACGATCTGCTGCTCGAGGCGCTCGACGAGGTCGGCATCGGTCGGGACGATCTCGAGGTGATCGCGGTGACACACATCCACCTCGACCACGCCGGCGGCGCGGGCCTTCTCGCTCGCGACTGTCCGAACGCCGACGTCTACGTCCCCGCGCTCGGAGCCGCCCACCTGGCCGATCCCTCGCGGCTGGTCGCGGGGACGAAAGCGGCCGTCGGCGAGCAGTGGGAGTACTACGTCGAGCCCGAACCGATCCCCGAAGAGCGGATCGTCGACATCGAGGACGGGGACGCGATCGACCTCGGTGCCCACGAGTTACGCGTTCACGCGGCCCCCGGTCACGCTCCTCATCAGGTCGTCTTCGAAGATCCGGCGAACGACGCGGTCTTCGTCGCCGACGCCGCCGGTATCTGGGTGCCCCAGACCGCGGAGATCAGGGAGACCTCGCCGCCCTCGCAGTTCGACCTCGAGGGCTGTCTCGCCGACGTGGAGACGCTCAAAGCGCTCGATCCGGATGTCTTTCTCTACCCCCACTTCGGACCGCGCTACGTCGGCGACGACGCCGGGGCGGCGCTCGGCGAGTACGCGACCGTCCTCTCCGAGTGGGTCGCGGCGGTCGAGGAGAAACGCGACGAACTGGGCGACGACGAGGCGGTGGTCGACCACTTCGCCGAGACGGCGGCGATGGACGACGTCTGGGGCGAGGAGAAGTCGAGCGCGGAGGCGGTGATGAACACGCGCGGCGTACTGGGCTATCTCGAGGGCCGGGAGTGAGCCGCCGGTCGCGACAATCAACGTTCGGTTCTTTTCCGTGTACGGATTGATTTCCGCCGTCTGAGTGGTTTTTCGACGGCCGCGGCGCGGCTGATAAACGCGCAGACGGATGAAATCCGTTTCATCACGTTTTATCGCACGGGAGCTACTCTCACGCGTATATGGATTGGCTGGACACCGAACGGGAGTACGAAGACGAGGTCACTGGGGAGACGACGCTCGCGCGGATGTTCGAGGAATCGGCCGAGCGAAATACGAATCGACCGGCACAGAAGTACAAGGGGGGTATCTACGACCGATCGCTGACCGATTCGGTCCTGCCCGCCGCGACGCCCGGCGAGTTCCGGACGATTTCCTACGCCGAGATGCGCGATATCGTTCGCACCCTCTCGGCGGGCTTTCGAGATCTGGGAGTCGAACGGGGGGATCGCGTCGGCCTTTTCTCGAACACGCGGATGGAGTGGGCTCAGTCCGATTTCGCCTTGCTGTCGGCGGGTGCGGTCATCACCACCGTCTACACGAGTTCCTCGCCCGATCAGGCCCGGTATCTGCTCGACGACCCCGACGCCGACGGCGTCATCGTGGAAAACGAGGACCTCCTCGAGACGGTGCTGGAAGTCGAGGACGACCTCGACCTGGAGTTCATCGTCTCGATGGACGAGATCGAAGGCTACGACGACCGCGACGATATCCTGACGCTGGGGGAGGTATATGACCGCGGCGAAGACACGTTCGATCTCGAGGCCTACGAGGCGCGGATCGACGAAACGGAGTGGGACGATCTGGCGAGCCTGATTTATACCAGCGGGACGACGGGCCAGCCGAAGGGCGTCCAGCTGACCCACGGCAACTTCCGGTCGAACGTCAACGCGAACCGGAAACGGTTCGCGCCGCGCCCGGACAGAGACGACGACGTGCCGGTGTTGGACGAGGAGTCGGTGGCGGTGTCGTATCTGCCGCTGGCACACGTCTTCGAGCGGACGGCGGGACACTTCGTTCCCTTTGCAAGCGGTGCCTGTATCGCCTACGCGGAGAGCCCGGACACGCTCCAGGAGGACTTCAGCACTGTTAGCCCGACGACGGCGACGAGCGTTCCGCGGGTATACGAGAAGATCTACGACGGCATCCGCGAGGAGGCCAGCGGCTCGAGCGTTTCCGAGCGAATCTTCGAGTGGGCGACGGACGTCGGCGTCGAGTACCAACAGACCGACTCGCCGGGCGCACTGTTGAAAGCCAAACAGGCGGTCGCGGACAAACTCGTCTTCTCGTCTGTCCGCGAGGCGCTGGGCGGCGAGATCGAGTTGCTCATCAGCGGCGGCGGTAGCCTCTCGCCGGAGCTCTGTCGGCTCTACCACGCGATGGGGCTGCCGATCTTCGAGGGGTACGGCCTGACCGAAACGAGCCCGGTCGTCTCGACGAATCCACCGGACGCCGCCAAGATCGGCACCATCGGGGCGCCGATTTCCAACGTCGAGGTAAAAGTCGACGAGTCCGTGGCCGATCAGGCGGCCTTCACCGACGACCCCGGCGAGGTCGGCGAACTCCTCGTGAAGGGGCCAAACGTCACGCAGGGCTACTGGAACAAGCCCGGCGCGACCCGGAGCGCGTTCACGGAGGACGACGACGGCGACCGGTGGTTCCGCACCGGCGACATCATCCACATCCGGCCCGACGGCTACCTCGAGTTCCGCGACCGCGCCAAGCAGATCATCGTCCTCTCGACGGGGAAAAACATCGCGCCCGGCCCGCTCGAGGACGCCTTCGCCGCCAGCGAGGTCGTCGAGCAGGCGATGGTCGTCGGCGACGGCGAGAAGTTCATCGCTGCGTTGCTGGTTCCCAACACGAACCACGTCCGCTCGTGGGCCGAGGAGGAGGGGATCGACCTGCCCGAGGACCCGCAGGCGATGTGCGACAACGAGCGCGTCCGCGAGTACATCCAGCAGGAGGTCGACCGGGTCAATCAGAACTTCGAGAAACACGAGACGATCAAACAGTTCGAACTCGTGCCCCAGGAGTTCACCGAGGAAAACGACATGCTCACCCCGACGATGAAAAAGAAGCGCCGCGTCATCCTCGAGCGCTTCGAGGACCGCGTCGATCGCCTCTACGAGGACGCCTGAGAGCGCGCCCTCGAGCGTTCGCCGGTCGGTGATGGCACCCCGTGAGGGCTGCCGCTTGCCGGTCGGTGACGACGCCCGACGTGTCTCGCCGACCATCCGTTCGACCGAGGGTGCGAACCGTCGGCCGCCGCTACCGGTGGCTCTTCTCGTAGGAGTTAACCCATTGGAGTGTCTCCGTCGAAACGAATGGACGTGCTAGCAGTGTCGCCGTATCGACCGTCCGCCGCTCTCCAGTCGCGACTATGACCAGCGCAGGTGGTGGCGATCTCCTCATACTCGTCGCCGTAATCGTCGCACTCGGTGTCTTCTCGCAGCTGTTATCCGCGAAGTTTCGGGTTCCGAGTGTCCTCTTTCTCATCGTCGCCGGCGTCGCGATCGGGCCGGAGGGACTCAACGTCCTGTCGATCGAGTCGCTGGGCGGAAGCAGCGGGCTCTCGACGATCGTCGGGTTGAGCGTCGCCATCATCGTCTTCGAGGGCGCGTTTCATCTCAAACTCGACAAGCTCAGGGAAGCACCCGCGGCCGCGGTGCGGTTGACGACGATCGGGGCGGCGATCGCGTTCCTCGGAACCGGTGCCGCGGTCTGGTACTTCCTCGACGCCCACTGGACCATCGCGCTGTTGATCGGCGCGCTGCTGGTCGCGACCGGGCCGACGGTCATCACGCCGATCCTGAAAGTCGTCCCCGTTCGCGATCAGGTCGCGGCGACGCTCGAGACGGAGGGGATCGTCAACGACGTGACGGCGGCGATCCTCGCGGTCGTCCTGTTCGAGGCGATGGCCTCGAGGCCGAGCCTCGATGTCTACTTGCAGTTGTTCGCCGAGCGGTTAGGGACGGGCCTGCTCGTCGGTATCATCGTCGCGACGGTCATCTGGGCGCTGCTCCAGTACGTCGATCTCTCACCGGACAACGCGCCCCAAAATGCGCGCTTGCTCACGCTAGCGGGTGCGATCGTCGCCTACGGCGCGGCCAACTACATCTTCACCGAGGCCGGCGTCGCGGCCGCCGCGACCGCCGGACTGATCCTCGGCAACGCCGGGCTCCCCTACGAGGAGGAGATCGAGGCGTTCAAAGGCGATATTACGCTGCTCGTGCTCTCCTTTGTCTTCATCACGCTCGCGGCGCTGCTCGAGTTCGAGCAGCTGTTCTCGCTCGGGCTCGGCGGCGTGGCCGTCGTTCTCGCCGTGATGTTTATTTTGCGGCCGCTGCTGGTGTTCCTCTCGACTCGCGGCGATCGGTTTACGTTCCGCGAGACGCTGTTCATGAGCTTCGTCGGCCCGCGGGGGATCATCCCGGCGTCGGTCGCGACGCTGTTTGCGATCCGGCTGCAGGAGACCGATCCGGCCGGCGCGGATCTGCTCGTCGGAACGGTCTTTCTCGTTATCCTGGTGACGGTCGTCCTCGAGGGCGGCTTCGCCAGACAGATCGCGGAGAAACTCGACGTGATACCAATGCGTGTACTCATCGTCGGCGGCGGCCGCGTCGGTCGCTCGCTGGCAGAACGGCTCGAAGCGCGCGGTGAAAACGTGGTACTGATCGAAGACGATCGAGAAGCCCTCGAAAACCTCCGAAACGACGGGTACACCGCCCGCGAGGGCGACGGGACCGACGTCGAGGTGTTACGATCTGCCGGCGCGGAGAACGCTCGCATCATCGTCGCGGCGACCGGCGACGACGACGTGAATCTCCTCGTCGCGCAACTCGCGAAGTCGCGATTCGACGTCGAGACGGTGGTCGCCCGCGCGAATAACCCGTCGAACGCGTCGGCGTTCGAGGACCTCGGCGTCGAGACGATCTCGGCGGCCGAATCGACTGCGTGGGCGATCGACAACGTGATCGAACGACCCGCGCTCTCGAACTGGATGTCCGAACTCGGCCGCTCGGGCGACGTCCAGGAGATCAAGGTCACCGACGCCGACCTCGTCGGCAAGCAGGTCGTCGACGTCGGAAAGGAACTCCCGAACGGCGTCCTCATCGCGCTCGTCAGCCGGAACGGGACCAACGAGGTTCCCTCCGCGGACGTGGTCTTAGAGGAAGGCGACCACATCACGCTCATCGGTCGGACCGAGGCGGTCCGCGAAGCGATCGAACGCTGCGGGACGCCGGTGTAGCGCCGGCGGCCACCGGAATCGGGGTCAGTCTTCGCCGGGGAGAATATCGCCGAGCGAGCCACCGATCGCCATCGCCGTGAAGACGACCGAGGCCTGACACAGCGCGAGCCACGGTTCGCTCCACCGAACGCGACCCCACAGCGTCAGTAGTCCCGCCGCGGTCGCGAACGCGATCACCAGCACCCAGACGGGCCGTCGCGGCACGACGCCGACGTACGGATCGTGGATCTGTACCTCCCGAAAGTCGGCGACGTAGAGGATCCCGACGACGAGTGCGGCGGTGAACGCCAGATTCGCGAGCAACAGCGCCGGATGTGCGGCCAGATGCGTGCCGACGGTGATGACGCCGTCCTCGACCAGCATCGGCAGCCCGACGATGACGCTGCCGACGAACGCCTCGGCTTTGTCCTTGCGCGTGAACTCGGTGATCACTTTCCCGACCGCCGCGTTGTGCGAGAGCCTGTCGACCAGCCGCATCGTCCGACGCACCTCCGTCCGCTCGTCGGCCGTATCGACCGTCTCCTCGAGTGCCTCGAGTTGCTCGTAGACGTCGTCGATCGTCGGCTGCTCGAGGAGGTCGTCCGGCCGCGACATGAGCGAGCCCAGACGCCGCGGGATGATAAACGCACCCGAACGTGTGACTGTCGTGATCGGTTGCATTCGGCCCCGATCGTTCGATACACGGGCCCTCGCCGCTCGAAAAACCGATACCGTTTTGCGCCCGTGACCACCACTGTGGTATCATGAAACACGTACGGGGACCACTGTGCTCGATCGACCTTGGCGAGCGAACGGCTGAGACCGAGGCAATCGACGACCTCCTCGAGTCCTATATCGGCGGCCGGGCGCTCGGGACGAAACTCGCCCACGATCGGGTCCCGTTCGACGCCGATCCGCTGGGAGCGGACAACCGGCTCTACTTCGCGACGGGGCCGATGCAACACTCGACGATGAGCTTCACGGGACGGATGTCGGCGACCGGCGTCTCGCCGCTGACCGACGGGCTGCTCTCCTCGAACGCCGGCGGGTTCCTCTCGCGGAACTTCACCGGAACCGGCTACAGCGCCGTCGAACTGACCGGCGAGAGCGATGAGCTCGTCATCGTCCACGTCACCGACGAGGGCGTCGAGTTCGAGGCGGTACCCGACCTCGCGGAGGCGACCGTTCCCGAGACCTGCGAGTACATCGAGGACGAACACGGCCTCGGACCGGAGCACACCACGGTCATCGGGCCGGCCGGCGAAAACGAGGTCCGATTCGCTTCGATCATGACCTCGAAGGAACGGGCCTTCGGCCGCGGCGGGCTCGGCGCCGTGCTGGGCGCGAAGAACGTCAAAGCAATCACCTTCGACGGCGATTCGACCCGCGAGGTCGAGATTCCGCCGGTCCAGATGCAGATCCACGGCGAGGCCGCTCAGGCCGACCACCCGATGAAGGCACAGGGGACGACCTCGGTCGCGGAGTACGCGAACATGGTCGAAGCCCTGCCGAGTTACTACTTCGAGGAGCTGTCCTTCGAGGGGATCGACGGGATCAGCGGCGACCGCGTCGAGGAGAAGAAGTACAAGAAAGGCACCTGCTCGGCGTGTGCCTTCGCCTGCAAACTGCCGACCCGCGACGAGGAGTCCGGCCTCGAGACCGAAGGGCCAGAGTACGAGACGCTGATGGCCTTTGGCTCGAACTCCGGCATCGACGACATCGTCGACCTGATGAAGTCGAACAAGCTCTGTGACGAGTACGGGCTCGACACCATCTCGGCTGGCGACACCGTCGCGGCCTACCTCGCGAGCGAGGACGAGTTCGGTAACGCCGATCTCATCCACGATCTCGTCGAGAAGATCGCCCACCGCGAGGGCGTCGGCGACACCCTCGCCGAGGGCGTCGACCGAATCCACGACGACCTCGGCGTCGAGAACTGGACCGTCAAGGGCATGGAGTTCTCCGCCCACGACGGCCGCACCCTGAACGGCCAGGGGCTGGCATTTGCCACCTCGAACCGCGGCGCAGACCACATGTACGCCGAGTTCTACCCCTACGAGTACCCGCTTGTCGACGCCGACGACGCCTTCGACAAGGAAGGCCTCGAGGGCAAGCCGCCGAAGGTCGTCGAACTCGAGAACGTCAACGCGATCAAAGACAGTGCCGTCTTCTGTAAGTTCTCGCGGGACTTCCTGAGCCACGAGCGCATGGAGACGCTGCTCGACGCCGACTACGAGGACTTACTCGAACTCGGCGGCGAGGTCGTCGCGATGGAACGCCACTTCAACAACCAGCGCGGCTTCGACAGCGACGACGATGCGCTACCCTACGAGATTCCGGACTTCGAGCAGGGACTGGCCGAGTACTACGACGAACGCGGCTGGAACGACGACGGGACCGTCCCCGATGCGGCGCTCGAGGGCGGCCACGGCGCGCCGGCCGACGACTGAGCGCTCGCGGTCGCCGATCGGCGTTCCTCTCAGTAGACCGCAGCACGATCTCTTTCCGTAGACGGCGCGTGAACTGGGAGTACGTACAGACGAAGCGCCTACCGTTTAGTGTAGCAGTTACACGGTTCGAAGATCGTCTGTCGCCTGTGACCGGATGGCGGCTGCCGCAACTTCGTCGGCCCGCCTGATGAGTTCCGCTTCGATCGTCGCCGGCTCGACCGTCGTCCGACTCGTGTGGGAGAGGACGATATGTGCCAGCTCGACCGGCAAATCCGCCGCTGCAACGACGTAGACACCGTAGTAGGGGTGTCCAAGCAAGTTGTAAACTGGCGTCTCGGCCAGCCCGTCGAATTCGGCAAGTTTGCTCACGTCGTGGATGAGCGCACCAGCCACTACAGTATCCAGTGAGAGGTCGATCTCACGCCGCTCACGGAGCGTCTCTGCGAGTGTGACGGCACAGGCGGTTACGTCCCGAACGTGGCTCACCAGCCGTTCGTTCTCCAATCCTAACGCACGCTGTGTCGGGGGTAGCCACGGAACTTCGGTGAGGTCGTCGATATCGTTCGCTTCGATGGCTGTCGCCCACGCATTGACGACGCCTGCTCGCAGATCGTCGTCCTCGATCGTCTCGAGTTCGGGGAACGCGGCCCTGACACCATCCTCGCTCATGCCTCTGGTGTCTCTATTCAGCACTACAAATATTTGTCTCGCAGTTACTGACTGCCGTTACTGTATCGGGATCCGGGTCACCGATCGAGCGGGCGCTCTGATCGGCACCGTCGTGGCCGATACTGCGTCTCTGTCCAACTCCTCCGACTCGAGGTCGGCCAGCCCTCGCTCGACCCCGTTGTGGTGGCCCGCGCCGATCACCGCGACCACGTCGTAGCCCTCTCGACGAAGCACGTGGAGCCGTTCGGCCATCGCGCGGTCGCGCCGGTCGATCAGCACGTCGGCGACTTCGGGGAGGAGGTGCCGCAGGTGATCGATCGCCGGCTGTACGTCGTCGCCATCTCGAACGTCGTCGAGCGGCAGCGACAGCATCTCGAACTGGGTCGCGTACTGCTCGGGCCCCATCGCCCACGTGCGGATAATCAGCTTCGGGAGCGTCTCCGGGCCCAGCCGGCGCGAGATTTCGGTGACGGTCTCGGCGATCGGCTCGTCGATGAGCGCCACGTCGCGGTCGAGTTCGGCGGCGGTCTCGACGGCCGTCTCCATATCCGTCTGTTCGGGCTCGAGCCCGTACAGCCGGACGACCGTCCGCTGGATCGCCCGCAGGGTGGCGTAGGTCGCCGCGGCCGGCGGCGGTAGCTCGTGGGCCAGTTCGGTCGATTCCGGCCGGTCGCGATCCTCGAGCCGCTCGAATCGCGTCTCGTCGAGTTCGACGGCGACGAGGTCGGGATCGATTTCGCGGATCGTCTCCCGCACTCGGCGGCGATGGACCGCCGAGAAGTGGACGCTCGGGACGAGGGTGATGGTGCCGGTAGCTGTCATCTCGCTCGCCCGTTCGACGGCCACGGGCTTGAAGCCACGACCCCGCGGCGGGTGGCTGCCGACGGCGCTCGAGTACCCCGTTATCCGTCTTCGTCGTCGTCCTCGAGCGGCGAGAGCCGATCGTCGCCCCGCGACGGCAGTGGCGTGTCGTCGGCTCGAGAGGGGTGGACGTTGAAGTTGTTCCCCCGGTAGGGGTCGGTCTCCGGGTCGTAGGAGAGCTCGCTGCGCTCGAAGAGGTAGATGAAGAAGCCGATGATGGGGATACAGAAGGTGATCGCCGCCCATTTCTTCGGGGGCTCTAAGCCGACTCGTCCGGCGTCCCAGTAGGCGACGGCGGTCAGGCCGAGGTGCCAGGCGAGCGGAATCCCGACGATGATCGCCTGTAGGGCCGTGCTCATGCGTGTCCTGACGGGCTCGAGCTACCTAAATCGCCGGTCGTCCGTTCGAACCGATCGGTCGGTATTTCGACTGAAAACGGGTTCTGCTCGAGCCACAGTCCAGGAGGTGCGCTGGATCGAGATGGGGTGAGTCACCGTCTCCGCTTCGGACGAAACGAAGCGCTTCTGCTCCCCTGGCAACACGGAATCGCAACGTCCTCCCCAACCGATTCGCTCACTCACGCCGTTCGTTCGCTCATCCCTCGCGCAACATCGTCGCCCGTCCACGCTAGCGCTCGGCCGGCGACAGCGCGCGCCACCGCACGTGAATCGCACCGCTGGCTATCGCTCACCCTCTTAAAGAAACGGAAAATTCGAACGACTGCTCGTCTCAGTTGACGTCGAACTCGATCGCCGCACCCTGGCCGAAGCCGACACAGAGCGTCGCGAGACCGCGGCCGCCGCCGCGCTTCTGGAGTTCGTTGATCAGCGTGACCGGCAGGCGGGCACCCGAGGCACCGAGCGGGTGACCCACGGCGATCGCGCCGCCGTTGACGTTGAAGATCTCGGGGTCGATGCCGAGCTCGTCGCGGGAGTACAGCGCCTGGCTGGCGAAGGCCTCGTTGAGTTCGACGAGGTCGTAGTCGTCGATGTCGCGGCCGTTGCGCTCGAGCAGCCCCTTCGTGGCCGGGACCGGGCCGATGCCCATGACGGTGGGGTCGACGCCGGCGACGTTGTTCTGGCCGACCTCGGCCATGATCTCGAGGTCGTGTTCCTCGGCGAAGGCCTCGCTCGTGATGAGCAGGGCAGCCGCGCCGTCGGAGATCTGGGAGGCGTTACCGGGCGTAACGGAGCCGTCCTCTTTGAACACCGTCGGGAGCTCGGCGAGCTTCTCGGCGGTGGTGCCGGGACGCAGGCCCTCGTCTTCCTCGACGGTGCCGTCTTCGGTCTCGATCGGGACGATCTCGTCGTCGAAGCGGCCCGATTCGGTGGCCTCGACGGCGCGTTGCTGGCTGCGCGCGGCGTACTCGTCCTGTTCCTCGCGGCTGACGCCGTACTCTTCGGCGACCTTCTCGGCGGTCATCCCCATCTGGAGATCACCGAGGTCGTACATCTCGGCCAGTCGCGGGCTGATGTCCTCGAAGCCGCCGCCCATCGGGACGCGGCTCATGCTCTCGACGCCGCCGGCGATGATGGCATCGCGGTTGCCGGCCGCGATGGCGTCCGACGCGGAGATGACCGACTGCATCGAGGAGGCACACCAGCGGTTGATCGTCGTCGCCGGGACCGACTCGCCGAGTTCCGACAGCAGGGCGATGACGCGGGCGAGGTTGTTGTCCTGCTCGCCGCGCTGCTGGGCGCAGCCCCACATCAGGTCGTCGATCTCCTCGCCGGAGAGACTGGTCTCCGCGAGAATCTCGTTGATCAGCGGCACCGACAGCTCCTCGCTGCGAACGTCGGCGTACACGCCGTCTTCTTTCCCCTGTGGCGTCCGGACCGCCTTCACTACGACCGGTGTCTGTGACATATACTACCGAATGTCCCTCACGGACTTAAATCCGGTCGAACTCCCGTTCACAGGCGAACCGTTTACGGGCCGACGAGCCACCGACGCTGCCGTCACGGCCGATTGCGGGACTCGAGACCGATCCAGCGGGATCGAGACCGGCTCGCTCGAGAACAACCCTTATCTCGGGTTGCTGGTAATACGCGGGCATGGACGAGGACGGACCGAACGCGGCTCGACTCGACGGTGACGCGGACTCGGCGACACACACCGAAAGCGCTGACGACGCCGCTCCCGACGACTCGGGTGCGAGCGGCCCCGTGGACGCTGACGGCGGATCGATGCCGAGCGTTCCGGATCCGGAACCGCAGGACGACGACGTGCCGGAAGACGTCCGAAAGTACGCCCGATTCAAGAAGATGGACGGCGCGCAGTACGACCGGGTCAACGAGTTCCTGCGCGACCGGACTTACATCACCGCCCGCGAGTGGGCCATCGCGCGGCTCTGTTCGGACTTCCGGACCGAGACCGGCGTCGAGATGACGAAGATCGGCGAGAACCTGCCCGAACTCGTCCCGTTTATGACCGACACCTACACGCCGCAGGCGGTCAATCAGGCCCGTTCTTCCTTCGAAGAGAAGGTCCGCACGGCCGGCGCGACGTTCCTCTATGGCGCGATGTGTGACTTCTTCACCGCCGAGGAACTCGACGACGTGATGTACGAGGCCACCGAGGTCGCCAAGTTCCTCCTCGAGGTCGAGGGCGTCGACCTCTCCGTCGAGGACGAACTCGAGGCCGAAGAGCGCATCTCGAGCGTGATGCGCGAGGTCCGCGAGGCCAGCGAGGAACTCCGCGAGCGGGACGCGGAGTAGCTCTCACTCGCGAGTGGACGAGAAATCGGGATCGCCGGGCGGGGCCGACAGAGAACTATAATGTGGCTGCAGTGACTCGGTCGGCATACGAATGAACGGCTCACGCGACGCGCAGGCGACTTCCGTCGACGACGGGGGGCCGCCGCTCGAACTGATCGCGCTCGGCGTCGGTGCCACGGACGTCCCGGTGTTCGCGTACGTCAGCCTCGTGCTGTTCGACGACCTGCTGTTCGGCGCGGTCGTCGGGCTCGTCATCGGACTCGGAATGTACCTCCTGTTGCCGAAGGTCATGGCCGACGAGAGCGAGGCCGGCGACGAGGTCCCGTCGGCCGATGTCGGCACGCGACTCCGCGGTTTCCACCGAACCGCGGCCGGGCTCGCGCTCCCGCCGGCCGGGATCGTCTTGTTCGGGTGGCGGTTCGTCTCGGAGACTCTCCTCACCGGCCTCCTCCTGGCCCTCCTCGCCGCGGCGGTGATCTACCTCTCGCTGGCGGTGTTGCTTCCCCAGCGCCTCGCGTAACGACGGCGAGTCGGGCGGCCGCTCGAGCCCTGGCCCGTTGCGCTTGCGCGTCCGCTCTTTTTGTTCGCTCGAGCGCTAACCCGCGTTGTATGACCGACCTGCCTCTAGAACCCGAGAACGGCTGGAACTCGCTGTATCTCGCCGGCGAGTGGGCTGACGCCGGCGACCGAGACGCGATCAGCGACGCAAACCCCTACACGCGCGAGGAGCTCACGACCGTCCCGGCGGGCACCGAAGCGGACGTCGACGCGGCCTACGAGGCCGCGGCCGAGGCACAGGCGGAGTGGGCAACACAGCCGCCACAGGCCCGATCGGGCGTGATCAGCGCCGCGATCCAGTACGTGGACGACCACCGCGAGGAGATCGCCGAGTTGCTGACCGTCGAGAGCGGCAGCACGCGGGTCAAGTGCGAAGCCGAGATTCAGACCGCCCGCGGGATGATGCAACAGGCCGCGAGCTACCCGTTCCGCATGGACGGCCAGCACTCGGACTCGATCACGCCGGGGAAAGAGAACATCGCGCAACGAGTTCCCGTCGGCGTCGTCGGCGTCATCTCGCCGTGGAACTTTCCGCTACACCTCTCGATGCGCGCCGTCGCGCCCGCGATCGCGGCCGGCAACGCCGTGGTCCTCAAACCCGCCTCGAGCACGCCGATCACCGGCGGGCTCTTGCTTGCGCGGATATTCGAAGCGGCCGGCGCGCCGGAGGGCATTATCAACGTCGTCACCGGCCGCGGCTCCGACATCGGCGACGCGGTCGCCGGGCACGAGACGCCGCGGGTCATCGCCTTCACCGGCTCGACCGAGATCGGTCAGCGCGTCGCCGAGAAGGCCGCCGGCAACTGCGCGCTGCCGGCCCTCGAGCTCGGCGGCAACAACGTCCACGTCGTCACCGAGAACGCCGACCTCGAGCGGGCCGTCGACGGCGGGACGTTCGGCTCGTTCCTCCACCAGGGCCAGATCTGCATCTCGATCAACCGCCATCTGGTCCACGAGGACGTCTACGACGACTACGTCGACGCGCTGGCCGACCGGGCCGCCTCGCTGCCGACCGGCGACCCGCGCAACGAGGAGACGGTCGTCGGCCCCATCATCGACGAGAGCCAGCGCGATCAGATCGTCGACTACGTCGAGGAATCGGCCGACCAGGGCGCGACCGTCGCGGCCGGCGGCGACCACGACGGCCTCGTCGTCGAGGCCACGGTCCTCGCCGACGCCGACAACGACATGGCCGCGGCCTGCAACGAACACTTCGGCCCCGTCGCGCCCGTGATCCCGTACTCGAGCGACGAGGAGGCGATCGAACTCGCCAACGACACGATCCACGGCCTCTCGGGCTCGGTCCACAGCGAGGACTTAGAGCAGGCCCGCGTGATCGCGGACGGGATCGAGACGGGAATGATCCACATCAACGACCAGCCGGTCAACGACGAGCCCCACGTCCCCTTCGGCGGGATGAAACAGTCCGGCGTGGGCCGGTACAACGGCGACCAGATCTTGGAGGAAGTGACGACGACGAAGTGGATCTCGGTCCAACACGAGCCCCGCGAGTACCCGTTCTGAGGGACTCGAGCCGAGCCCGGAAGAGGCGCTCGAAGTGAGCCCCCACGCTTCGGCCGACGAACCAGCCGGTTTCGGAACGTTTGAGGCGCGCTGGTAGGAAGTGCGGCTGTGTCCCGCGACCGACTCTTTGCCTCCCTCTGCGGCTTCGTCTTTCTCATCAATCTCGCCAGAATCGTCTTCGCGCCGCTGTTGGACGTCTTCATCGCCGAGTTCGGGATCACCGAGGCGACCGCCGGCCTCATCGCGACGCTCGTCTGGGTCGGGAGCGCCTCTCTCCGACTTCCCACCGGCTGGCTGCTCACGCGAGTCCCCCGACACCGAATCGTGCTCGGCTCCGGCGTCGTGCTCGCGCTCTCGAGTGCCATCGCCGCGACCGCGACCACGGTCCGCCACCTCATGGCCGGGGCCTTCCTCATGGGCATCGCCTCCGGGATCTACTTCGTCTCGGCGAACCCGCTCCTGAGCGAGCTCTACCCGGCCCGCGTCGGCCGCGTCATGGGGATCCACGGGGCCTCGAGCCAGATCGCCGCGGTGATCGCCGCGCCGTTCGTCGCGCTCGCGCTCGTCGTCGACTGGCGGCTCTCGCTGTGGGCGATCGCCGCGGGTGCGGCGGTCATTACGGCCGTAACGTGGATCGCCGCGAAGCGGACCGACCTGCCGGACGCCGGCGCGGCAGATCGCGACTTCGTCGCCGGGGCGCTCTCGGAGTGGCGGATCATCGCGACGGCGCTGGCGATCGTCGGCGCGGCCGTGTTCGTCTGGCAGGGCGTGTTCAACTTCTACGAACTCTATATGCAATGGAAAGGGCTCTCGGACCGGACCGCGGGCGCGTTGCTCACGCTCGTCTTCGCCGCCGGCGTCCCCGCCTTTTTCGTCGGTGGCGATCTCGCCGATCGGCTCCCACAGGTCCCCTACCTGCTCGGCATCGTCGGCGCGTTCGCCGCGGCGCTTCTGGCGCTGACCGCCGTCGAGGGCCTGTTCGCGATCGCCGCCGTCACCGCGGTCCTCGGCTTCGTCGTCCACGCGCTGTTCCCGGCCACCGACACCTACCTCCTCGATACCCTCCCCGATTCGACCCGAGCCAGCGCCTACGCCGTCTTCAGCTCCGTCTGGATGCTGACGCAAGCGCTCGGCTCGTCCGCGGTCGGCTTCTTCCTCGAGCGCGGCTACACTTACGATGCGGTGTTCGCCGGTGCCGCGCTGTGTCTCGGCGCGACGATCGTCGTTCTGGCCGCGCTCGAGCGGGCGGGGCGACTCCCGAGTTAGCTCCGACTGCCGATCCGCTGTTTCGGGTCCGACACTGGTGGCGCTCGAGTGGATACCGTTCATGACCTGTAGATGACTCTCAGCGTCGAGTCGCGGCGACATGCGAGGCTTGGGATTTGAACCACGGGAAGACGGTCGCTCACTCCGTTCGCGCTGCGACTTCCCTGATTCAAATCCCGCGTCTCGCATACACGACTCTCACTATCGTTCGAGTCGGTATGCGAGGGTTGGGATTTGAACCCAAGGACTCCTACGAGAGCGGGTCTTAAGCCCACCGCCGTTGGCCTGCTTGGCTACCCTCGCGCAGAACGCAGTCGACCGTTGTCACGGGGTGGGGATGTGCGTTTCGGTGTGCTCTCGACGACTGTCGATTGCACTGTGGAACGGTCCTACCAGTCGACGCTCAACGTGCCGTCGCCGTGGGGATCGGGCGCGATCTCTTCGTCGGTCCGGCGGTCGACGACGTGGATGCAGCCGTCGTCTTTCTTCGCGGGACAGACCTCGGCCGCACGGACGTTGTGCTCGAGATCCTCCTCGCCGAAGAAGTACTCGTTGGGCTGGGCCATGCCCGAGGCGATGGACATCTCCCAGTTGGCGCTGACCTCGGCGCACTTGCCCGCGCCGAAGCACTTGTTGGCCTCGAAGATGATCTTGTAGGGCTTCTCCTCGACCGGCGGCGCGTCGCTGGAGCCGACATCGCTGGCGCGCTGGATGCCGTCGTCGTCGCTCATGTGTACCCGTTCGAGCGAGCCGTCTTTCGCGTTACGGTTGGTGCGAACGACAGGGACAGCCGCCGATCGTTACGCCGGCACCTCCTCTTTCGGCTCCGGCAGATCGTACGTGACGCCGGTCAACTCGCTCGAGACTCGCCACAGCCGACGGGCCGTCTCCTCGTCGTAGGAGCGATCCGAGGAGGCCTGTCGCTCGGGGGTGCCGCGCATGTTCTGGAAGCCGCCGGGGCCGTAGTATGCGCCGCCCTCGGCGTCGGTCGCGGTCGCGGCGTACAGCGTCGGCAGCGCGCCCATCTCGGCCGACTGCGCGAGGACGGTGTTCGTCACCTTCATCGCGGCCTTTCGGAGCCGGCTGCCGCTCTGTTCGGGGCCGCGGAACTGCAACTGGGTGTTCGCGTAGCCCGGATGCACTGCCATGCTCTTCGCGTGGGCGTCCGCGGTGAGCAATCGCCGCTCGAGTTCGTAGGCGAAGAGGACGTTCGCCAGCTTCGACTGGGCGTAGGCACCCCACTTGTCGTAGGACACCTCGCTCTGGAGATCGTCGAAGTCGATCCGGCCGCGCTCGTGGACGCCGCTCGAGACGGTGACGATCCGCGAGTCGGGTTCCTCGTTGAGGTGCAGGTTCTCGAGCAGGAGACCGGTGAGCGCGAAGTGCCCGAGGTGGTTGACGCCGAACTGGGTCTCGAAGCCGTCTTCGGTTTCCGAGCGGGGGATCGCCATCACTCCGGCGTTGTTGATGAGCACGTCGATCGGCTCGTCGCCGAGGCGGTCTGCGAAGGCGCGAACGGAGTCGAGATCGCCCAGATCACACTCCTCGACGCGGAGGTCGGCGTCGGGGATGTCGCCGCGAACGTCGTTGGCGGCCTCCTCGCCGCGCTCCGTGCTTCGACAGGCCATGATCACCGTCGCGCCGTTGCGTGCGAGTTCGCGGGTCGCCTCGAGACCGATGCCGCTGTTCGCGCCCGTGATGGCGATCGTGCGTCCGTACTGGTCGGGAACATCGTCGGCTGTCCAGCCCATACCCCGCGCTACGCCGTCCGTCCCCTAAATCACCACCCTGCAGACGGCGCTCGAGCGGGGTCGGGTCGCAGGGGTGGCGTCGCGCTCGTGGTTCCCGGACGCCGGTCACTCCTCCCCGTCACCCGGGACGGCGAGGGTAAACGAAAACGTCGACCCCTCGCCGGGCTCGGAGTCGACCCAGATCTCGCCGCCGTGGCGCTCGACGATGCGTTCACAGAGCGCGAGCCCGATGCCCATCCCGTCGTACTCCTCGCGGCTGTGGAGCCGATCGAAGATCGTGAACACCCGGTCCTGATCGTCCTGCGCGATGCCGATCCCCTCGTCGTCGACCGAGATCACGTACTCGCCGTCGCGGCGGTCGGCGCTGACGTGGATCCGCGGGGGCTCGTCGGCGCTGTAGGTGACCGCGTTGCCCAGCAGGTTCTGGAACACCTGTCGAAGCTGATTGGCGTCGCCCTCGACGCGCGGGAGGTCAGCGACCACGATCTCGGCGTCGGTCTCCTCGATCTGGAGCTGGAGATCCGCGAGCACGTCGTCGACGACCGCGTTCAGATCCGTCGGTTCGAACGGGTCGCCCCGCGTTTCGATCCGCGAATACTCGAGTAAGGCGTCGATCATCTGGCGCATCCGCTCGGCGCCGTCGACCGCGTACTCGAGGAACTCCTCGCCGTCCTCGTCGAAGGCGTCGCCGTATCGCTTCTCGAGCAACTGGAGGTAACTCGTCACCATCCGCAGGGGCTCTTGCAGGTCGTGTGAGGCGGCGTAGGCGAACTGCTCGAGTCGTTCGTTCGACTCCTCGAGCTTGCGTTGATACTCCCGGCGTTCAGTGACGTCCTGAACGACGATCATGCCGGCGAAGATCTCGTCGTCGGCGTTTCTGACCGGCAGCGTGTGGGCGTACAGGTGTCGGTCGTAGAGCTCGAGGTCGAAGGAGTTCGACTCGCCCTCGAGGGCGGCGTGGAAGTACGACTCGCACTCCTCGACCAATCGGTCGGGATAGATCTCGTAGACGGTGGTTCCGACGCGGTCGTCCGCGTCGACGCCGACCTCCTCGAGCAGCTGGCCGCCGACGGCCGTGTACGTCAGGTCGTCGTCGAACAGGGCCACCGACCCCTCGGGGAAGTTCTCGACGAGCGTTCGGTACCGGCGTTCGGACTCCTCGAGTTGGCGTTCACGGGCCTTCCGCTCGCTGATATTCCGAACGATGCCGACGCGGTACCAACCGCTATCGTCGTCGGGCAGCATCGAGAAAGTCGCCTCGGCGGGGACGCGCTCGCCGTCGGCCGTCTCGACTGCCGCCTCGATCGTCGGCCAGTCGATCTCTCCCTCGGCCGCGGCCGCCTCGAGCTCGCGTAGGCGCTCGATCACCGCATCGTCGACGACCACGGACGCGTCGGTACCGACGAGTTCGTCGGGTTCGTAGCCGAGCATCTCGGCGTACGTCTCGTTGACCATGGTAAACTGGCCGTCGCCGTCGACGACGTAGACGCCGTCGTTGACTTCCTCGACGATCGTCTCGTAGCGCTCGAGGTGGCGCTCGCGTTCGACGCGGTCGGTCACGTCGCGGCCGATGCCGGCCAACACCGCGTTCCCCTGGGGGTCCTCGAGCGCGGACGCGGCGAACTCGAAGGGGATAGCGGTTCCGTCTTTCGTCAGCAGGTCCAGTTCGATGGTGGCCGATCCCGTCTCGAAGGCCTCGCCGATCCGCTCGGTGACGGCCGCGCGATCGTCCTCGGCGAAGAAATCGAGCGGCTCCATCTCGGTGATTTCCGCGTCCGTATAGCCCGTCACCTCGCACAGGCTCTCGTTCCAGCGCTGGAGCCCGCCGTCTGCTCCGATGACGTAGAACACGTCGTCGATCGCGTCGAGGATGTCGTCGACGTACTCCTTGTACTCCTCGAGGCGACGCTCGCGCTCGCGGAGTTTCCGTTCGCGTTCTTTGCGTTCGGTGATCTCCTGGACCATGACCATGCCGGCGAAGATCTCGCCGTCGTCGTCCGTGACGGGGACCGTGTGCGCGAGCCACTCTCGGTCGTGAAACGACACCTCGAACGTCTCCGTCTCGCCGGCCAGTGCGGCTTCGAACTTCGGCTCGAATCGCTCAGCTAACTCCGGCGGGTAGCGGTCCCAGAGGGTTTCGCCGATGACTGCCTCCGGGCCGTCACTCAGCTCGTCGAAGGCCGAGCCGCCGGCGATCCGATAGCGCAGGTCCTCGTCGAACAGGCCCACCGCGCCGTTGGGGAAGTGTTCGACGAGCGTTCGGTATCGGCGCTCGCTCTCGGCGAGTTTGCGCTGGTACTCGCGGCGCTCGGTGATATCCGACAGGGTGACGACGGCGCGGCTCACGTCGCCGTACTCGTCTCTGACCGGCATGCCGTGCTCCATGATGATGCGCTGTTCGCCGTCGAACGCGCTGATCTCGTAGACGTTCGGCTCCGTCACCTCGGCTCCGCGGAGGACCTGGGACATCGTCCAGTCCTCCGGAGCGACCGGCTCGCCGGTCTCCGCCCACACCGCGGGATACTTGTCGTACTCCGCGACCGACTCGGCGTCGAACACGTCACCGCCCCAGATCTCCTTCGCCGTGTCGTTGGCTCTGACCAGCGACCCGTCCGCGTCGGCGACGACGACGCCGACCGGGAGGATCCCGACCAGCGTCTCCAACTGCTCCGTGGTCCGCCGGCGCTCGAGTTCGGCCTCCTTGCGCTCGGTGATGTCGGTCAGCGCGCCGGGGAAGGTCAGCGGTTCGCCGTCGTCGGCACACTCGACGCGACCGCGTGCGACGACCCAGCGGAGATCGCCGTCGGCGTTCCAGACGCGGTATTCGCACTCGTACTCGCCGCAGCGATCGACGGCGTCCTCGATCGCCGTGACGACCCGCTCGCGGTCGTCCTCGTGGATGGCGTCGATGAAGCGATCGAGCGAGACGCCTCGATGGGCCGCTTCGGGGTCGACGCCGAACGTCCGGGCGAACGACGGGCCAACGACTATCTCGTCGGTCCGAATGTCCCACTCCCATGTCCCGACTGCGCCGGCTTCCGTCGCCGCCTCGAGCTGAGACTTGGCGTCCCGGAAGTACCGTTCGCGTTCCTTCTGCTCGGTGATGTCCTGGGCCATCGTCATCCCGGCGAAGACATCGCCGCGCTCGTCGGTGATCGGCACCGCGTGGAGGAGCCATTCGCGGCCGGCGTACTCGAGTTCGACCGAGCGTTCGTCGCCCGCGAGCGCGGCCTCGAACGCCGGCCGGAGTTCGGCGGCGGTCTCGGCGGGCCAGACGTCGTCGAAAGCTTTCCCCTCGAGATCGCGGGGCTCGACGGGGAGCCGGTCGAACCCCTGGCCCGCGGCCAGCGTGTACTGGAAGTCGTGATCGAACAGCGTGACGAGCCCGTTCGGGACGTGCTCGGCGATGGTCCGGTAGCGCTGTTCGGACTCCTCGAGTTCGCGTTCGCGTTGCTTGCGCTCGGTGACGTCCTGGACGACGCCGACCGCACGAGTCGGTTCCCCCTCGCCGTCGAAGTGAAACTCCCCTCGAGCCGATATCACGCGCTGTACGCCGTCGGTTCGGAGTATCCGGCACTCGAAGTCCCACTCACCAGTTTCGAACGCCTCCTCGAAGCGCCGTTTCACCTCCTCGCGGTCGTCGGCGTGGACGTGGCCGATGAACGTCTCGAAGCCCCACTCGTCGAGCGGATCGTCGTAGCCGAAGATGCGGTCGTGCTGTGGGGAACGAACGGACGAGTCTCTGGTCTGGAGGTCGAGCTCCCACGTTCCCATCTCTCCCGCCTCCAGAGCGAGTCGCAACCGCTTTTCGCTCTCCCGCAATTCGCGCTCGCGTTCCTTGCGCTCGGTGACGTTCCGGAAGTACACGGAGAGCCCGGTCTCGGACGGATAGGCCCGAACCTCGAACCACGCCTCGAGGGGCTCGGGATAGTACTCCTCGAACGAGACGGTCTCTCCGTCCGCTATCGCCTGCTCGCACTTCGGTTTGAACTTCCGCCCGAGCGTTGCGGGAAACTCCTCCCAGATGCGGGCCCCGACCAGTCGCCGTCCGTCGGGGTTGATCAGCTCCTGTGCCCGCTCGTTGAGGTAGGTGAACCGCCACTCCTCGTCGAGCGCGACGAAGGCATCCGTGATCCGGCCGTACACCTCCTCGGGGTCGCCCCGTGCCCCGTTTTGTTCGATGGCCGACTCGAGGATTTCGGCGACGCGGGCAACGAACGCGGCGTCGCGCTCGGAAACCCCTTCTCGCTCGCTCGCGTACGCGCCCAGAACACCCCACGGGTCGTCTTCCGAGCCGATGCGGACGCTCACGCCGCTTGTGATGCCGTGGTCGGCGACTATTTCGGCGGCACCCCCGTCGTCGAGCAGGTCGTCGACCACGGCCGGTTCCGACGTGCGGAGTGCACACCCCGGTTGGGAGCGCGCATCCATCGGCACGGTCGCTACCCCGATCGACCCCTCGCTCCAGCCGACACCCGCACGCAGCACGCTCTCGGCTCCGCCCGGCAACAACTCGAAGACGGCGGCGTACTCGGTTCCCAGCGTCTCCGCGACGGCGGCCGTCGCATCTCGGTACAGTTCCTCGAGATCGTCCGTCTCCAGCGCCTGCTGGCTGAGATCCGCGACCACCTGCTGCTGGCGGAGCCACGCACCGTGTGTCGGATCTCTGGGTGAAGACGGTCCCATTCTACCCGTACACAGAAGCGCTGGCAGTAAAATATCTCGGTCGATAGCGATTCGCTACGGAACGGCGGTGGACCCGTCGGTCGCAATCGACGCGCAGTTACTCGTAGTCGACGGAGACCGACTCGAGGACGACCTCTTCCCGCGGCTGGTCGTTCGGGCCGGTGTCGACGCTGCCGATCTCGCGAACGACGTCCATCCCGTCGATGACCTTGCCGAAGACGGAGTGGCGGTCGTCGAGGTGGGGCTGGGGATCGAGCGTGATGAAGAACTGCGAGCCGTTCGTGTCGGGGCCGGAGTTGGCCATGCTCAGGATACCCTCGTCGTCGTGGCGAAGGTCTTCGTGGAACTCGTCGTCGAACTGATAGCCGGGGCCGCCGCGACCGGTCTCGGTCGGGTCGCCGCCCTGAATCATGAAGTCCTCGATGACGCGGTGGAAGGCCACGTCGTCGTACAGCGGTTCGCCCTCGATCTCTTCGCCCGTCTCGGGATCGGTCCAGGTCTTGCCACCGGTCGCGAGCCCGACGAAGTTGTCGACGGTTCGCGGCGCGCGTTCGTCGTAGAGTTCGACCTCGATATCGCCCTTGTTCGTGTGCAGGGTTGCAGTTACGTCTCCCATACGTCGGGGTCGACGGGCCGACTGAAAACGATAGTGGTCTCGAGCCGCGATCGCGTTTCAGCCGAGGACGAGGGACGGAACCGTACGGGTCGGCCGATCGCTGATCGAACCGCCCGTGTCATCGAGGGTGTCGCTCCTCCAGTGAGAACGGGAAACTGTGCAGAGTCGTCGACGACCTTCGGGTCCGCCTCGTCCAGAAACGATCAGCTCTATATGTAGTATGACAGGCTGGTACTTCGGGTCTCGACCCCATCGATCGGCGATGCGCGACCGGACGGTGGGCGACGGCACGGATCCGGATCGCCGTGCGGTCGATGACCTCGAAACCGGCGCAGCGAACACCGATATCGGTCGCACGTCCGCGTCGGTTCCGTATCGGATTCCCGCTATGTATCCGCCCTATCCGCCGGGATCTCCAATATGTGCTCGAAGCATCCTCGGGCCCCCTCGAAACGGGACGCGTCGACGACGCGGATCCGCTCCGCTGCGGTGTCGGGACCCCGAGCGCCGCGTTGTCGTCGCGACTGCCGGTTCGGGGCGATGTCCTCGGAACTCGAACACGAACGAAAATATATCATCTATTATGGGATCGATAAATGGTCGGATATCATATCATCTTTCGTCGGTACGGAAACCGGCGAGAAGGGGGCGCTGCTGCTCGAGCCGATGCGTCGGCGCCGGGAGTACCGCCGTGGGTACGGTGATCGACCGCACTACCGAACGGACACGTCACGGTCTCGAGAACGAGCGCCCCATCCCGAAAGGGTAGCGGAGGACGGTGCGTACGAGTGACTGTGATTCACCGACGCGGACAACGACACGGTGCGGAGCCCGTCCTCGCCATACGCCTTATCACCGGACGATCATATAACGGTGTCGACTGTTTGGACCCGTCTCGAGGGTACAGTGGACGAGCGATCGGCAGCGAGCTCGGGGCATTACCGGTCGAGTCCGGTAGACGGGCCAAACCGCTGTCCGCAGTGCGATCGCCGAATCGGCACGTCCCCGCGCCGTATCGAAGCGGGAGGGTCACTCGCGCCGTATCGAAGCGGGAGGGTCACTCGCGCCGTCGGAGAAATGGGTGGTATCGGTCGCGGACGAACGGTCACGCGCCGACGCGAACGGTATCCCATCGATCGGGCGCGTTCCGCGTCCTCAGTCGACGCCGAGGTACGCGTCCCTGATGTGTTGGTCGGCTCTGAGGTCCGCTGTCGCACCGGACCGGTGGATCCGTCCGTTCTCGAGCAGGTAGGCGTAGTCGGTGTGTTCGAAGACGAAGAACGCGTTCTGTTCGACGATGAAGAGCGTGAGGTCGTCGTACAGTTTATCTATCGCCTCCGAGAGATCGTCGACGATCACCGGAGCCAGACCCTGGGTCGGTTCGTCGACCATCAACAGGTCGGGATCGGCCATGAGGCCCCGACCGATGGCCAACATCTGCTGCTCGCCGCCCGACAGCGTGTTGGCGTCTTGGTCGCTTCGCTCCTCGAGCCGCGGGAAGACATCGAAGACGCGCTCGAGTTGCGTCTCGGTATCGTCGGCGGCGATCGCGCCCAGCTCGAGGTTCTCCCGGACGGTCATCGGACCGAAGAGGTTGCCGGCCTCCGAGACCTGGACCAGTCCCCTGTCGACGAGCTCGTTCGTCGAGAGCTCGCTCACCTCGGTCCCCCGGTAGGTGATCGACCCGTCGTACTCCTTGCGGCCGGAGATGGCCTTGAGCATCGTGGTCTTTCCGGCCCCGTTGGGGCCGATGAGTCCGGTCTGGGAGCCGGCCTCGAGCGAGAGGTCGATGTCGTTCAGCACCGCGGACTGGCCGTAACTGACCGAGAGATCGTCGATCTCGAGGAGGCTCACGCGTCGGTCACCTCCTCGCTACGCTCGCCGATGTAGGCCGACTGGACCTCCTCGTCGGTGACGATCTCCGACGGGGGCCCGTTGGCGATGATCTGTCCGTAGTTCAGCACGACGATTCGGTCGACGAACGACCGGAGCCAGCGGAGGTTGTGATCGACGATACAGATCGTGACGCCCTCGTCGTTGAGGGTCTCGATGATCTCGACGATCTCGTCGGCCTCGTCTTTCGTGAGGCCCGCGAACGGCTCGTCTAACAGCAGCAACGACGGTTCGCAGGCGATCGCTTTCGCCAGCTCGAGCTGCTGTTTCTCCTTGTGCGTCAGGTCCGCCGGCTGCTCGTCGGCGACGTGGGCGAGATTCGTCATCGCCAGCGTCTCGTCGACGAGATCGCTTCGCCGGCGGCTGGTCCTGAACTTCCTGAGGGAGTTCGGGACGACGGAGACGCGGACGTTGTCCCGGACCGTGACGTCGTCCATCAGCGTCGACTCCTGGTAGAACTGCGCGATGCCCCGCTCGGCGATCTCGTGGGTCGGTTCGTCCGTGATGTCCGCCCCGTCGAACGTGATCGTTCCGTCGCTGACCGGGAGAACGCCGAAGATCAGCTTGAACAGCGTCGATTTCCCGGCACCGTTCGGACCGATGAGTCCGAGGATCTCGCCGTCGTCGACGGAGAGGTCGACGCGGTCGATGGCGGTGAGCCCGCCGAAGGCCTTGGTCACGGACGAGAGCTCGAGGATCGGGTCAGTCATCTGTATCACCGTCGATGATCTCCTTGGTTCGTTCCCAGGCGAATCGGGTCAGCCCCTTCGGGAAGACCAGCACGACGACGAGCGCGAACGCGTAGAGGATGGCGAATCGGATATCGCCGAGGGGAGACAGTAGCTCCCTCGCGACGATGAAGAAGTACGCGCCGCCGATCGCGCCGTAGATCGTCCCGGTCCCGCCGATGACGGCGGCGATGATCAGGACGATCGAGACGTGGAGGTCGATCGTCGTCGAGGGAGCGACGATCCCCACGTAGAAGGCGTAGATGATCCCGCCGAGCGAGGAGAACAGCGCGGAGACGACGAACGCGCCGACTTTGAACTTCGTCGGGTTGATAGCGGCGCTCGCCACGGCGAGCTCGTTGGCCTTGATGCTGCGGAGTACGAGCCCGAAGTCGGAGGCCGCCAGCCAGTACAGCGCGAGGAACGTCACGATCATGAACACCACAGAGAGGTAGTAACTCTCCATGACCGACAGCAGGGGGAGCCCCTGCAGTCCGAGCCGCCCGCCGGTGTAGCCCGAGAAGATCGTCACGAACTTCAGGCCCAGCAGCGGCAACAGGATGGTGATGAGCGTGAAGTAGACGCCGCTGGTTCGCAACGACGGGTAGGCGACGACCAGGCCGGTGACGATCGACATGACGAACGCGGCGGGAATCGCTACGTAGACCGGCACCCCGAAGTTGACGGTGAGGATCCCGACGACGTAAGCGCCGGCACCGACGAAGAACGAGGGGCCGAAGTTCATGTAGCCGGTGTACCCGGAGAGGATGTCCCAGGCCATCGCGTAAATCGCGAAGATGTTCGCGATGATGACGATCGAGTGGATGTACCTGGTCGTTACGAACGGGAGCACGAACAGCGAAGCCGCGAGCACGATCGGGACGAGATACGCCGGTCGCTCTCGGAGCGAGGTGAGCCGACCGGAGACGAGCCCTTCTTCGACGCTCATTCCAACACCTCCCGGCCGAACAGGCCCTGCGGGCGGACGAGGATGATCGCGATCAGGATGGCGTACGCGAAGACGCCGCGCCAGGCCGGCGACCACATCGTCACGGTGAGCGTCTGTACGTAGCCGATCAGTAGCGCGGCGACGACCGTTCCCTTGATGCTACCGATACCGCCGACGATGACGATCGCGAACGCGATGAGCAGCGGGTCGAGCCACATCGTCGGGGACGCGCTGAAGAACAGCCCGAGGAAGATGCCGGCGACCCCGGCCATCGCCCCCGAGATGAGCCACGTGAGGTAGTTGACTCGGTCGACGTTGACGCCGACGAGGGTGGCACCGACCTCGTCGAGCGACATGGCGATGATCGACTGTCCGGTCGTCGTGTAGTTGACGAACGCCACGAACAGTCCGATGATGACGGTCGCCGACAGCAGCGCGCCGATCTCGGAGTAGGACACGGCGATACCGCCGACATCGACGACGCCTTCGACCGGATTCGCCAGGAGCTGGTCGGGGCTCCCGTAGTGATAGGTGAACAGTTCCTGCAGGATGAACACGATGAGGAACGTCGCCATGAACGTCTGCTCCTCGTTGTGTTCGATGTACCGAACGAGCACGAGGTACAACACCAGCGAGGCGACGGCCGCCGCCGCGACGCCGACGAACGCCGCGACGAAGGCGTTGACCCCGTACTGGCTCACCAGCGTGAAGTAGGTGTAGGCGCTGATCAGGAAGAACCCGCCGTACGTGAGGTTCACGACCCCTCGAAGGCTCAAGATGAGCGTGAATCCCAGCGAGACGAGCGCGTACAGGGCGCTCATGATGAGCCCCGAGATGAGTATCGAGCCGACGTTTACCATGGTCCCTCCGTGATCGCTACTGGCTGACCCATGGAGGGACCTCGTACTCGCCCTGTTCGATGGTCGGAACGCCGCTCGTGTCGGCATCGATGTCGTGGGCGGGCCAGATGGAGTAGGGGTAACCGCCTCCGGTCACGGGATCCGTCTGATCGAGGCCCTGCCACTGAACTTTGCGCATGTAGAAGTGATCCTTGTCCATCATGAGGTTGTGCGTGTGGTCCTCGTCTTTCCCGTGGAACTCGATGAGGCCGTTGAGCCCCTGATGGCTCGTCTCCTCGAGCTGGGCGACGAGTTCGTCCGGGTCCAGCGTCTCGGCGGAGCCGATGGCGTTCGCGAGGATGCGGATGCCGTCGTAGGTCTGGGGGTTCGGGAACACGACGTCGTCGTCGGGCTGGCGTTCGATGAACCGCCGGTAGAACTCGGGCGATTTCGCCGACATCCCGGCCTGGAGCTGTGAGGCCGCGTAGTTCGACGTTCCGTTCGTCTGTTTCCAGTAGTTGAAACTCCCTGCCGTGGCGATGAACCCGTCGAGGAGATAGTCGAACTGGTTCTGTTTCCACGGCTGGAAGAAGTTCGTTCCGCTGAGATGTGAGAAGATCGTGTACAGGGCGTCTACGTCCGAGTCCGCGGCGCTTTGTAGAAGCGGACTGAAGTCGTTCGTGTCCGTCGCGGGCCGTTCGTCGTACGCGAGCGTCACGTCGGTCTCGTTCTCGAAGAAATCTCGGAGGCCGGCCCCGTAGGGTTCGGTCCAGAGCGCGTCCTCGACGAGGAGGCCGACTCGATTGACGTCGAACTGCTCGAGCATGTACTCCTGAATGTAGTCTTTCGACCACTCCACCATCTGGTTCGTGTGAACCTGCGACCGGAAGTAGTACTTGTACTTCTCGTAGTTCTCGTCGACTTTCTTGGTCGCCTGCGGCGTCCCCATCGCCGTGGCCATCGTCACCATGTTGTCCCGAGCGATCCGCTCGAGGAGCGTCATCCCGACTTCGCTGATCCAGATCCCCGAGAGGACGTCGATGTTATCGTTGTCACGGAGTTTCTGATAGGCGGTCAGTCCCTTCTGGGGATCGGCCTTCGTGTCGCCGACGAATAGTTTCGCATCCTTGCCGGCGATGCCGCCGTTGTCGTTGATGTCTTCGACTGCCGCCTCGGCACATCGAACCATACCCTTGCCGAGGGTGGACTGAGTCGCGGTGACGAGACCGATTCGGACTTCGTCCCGATTCTGCAAACCGCTCGAGTCCCCGCTGTTCATCAGCGTACAGCCGGCGGTTGCGGCCATACTGCCGGCCCCTAACGTCTTGAGAAACGTCCTTCGGCGAGGTACATTCGATTCGTCTGACTTGTCCTCGAGTCCGACTGTAGTTTGGTCTGTGGTATCGACCATCACGGCCCCCGTTCATCACTCTCTCTAATATATCTAGGGGAAAACGCTTACAAATACGACTGCGATCGGACGTTTTCGGCTCCCGTTCGATAGCCAGTAGCTTGTTCGACCAATTTTCCAGGCGGGCGAGCGCTTATGTATGCGTTCCTGAATTCGGACGTTACGGCAGTCGGACGGCATCCAGTGATCGCTGATTTCGTCAGAGCGGTGATTTGGCCGGTCACCGGTCGGACGTCGTCAACGCTCCCTCGTGACGGACCGGCTTCCTTCCTGTCGAGGCAAGTATCGATGGAGACCGCCACGACGTCGAGCCGTCACAGCCGTCGAGACGCGAACGCGTCCGTGAAACGCATTTCGTCCGCGGCCGCCCCCTTCGTCGAAACCGCAACGATGCGTGACGGTGTGACCGGAATTAGCCGATCGTGTCGGTGAACTCCGGCTCGCGGTTCTCGAGAAACGCTTCCATTCCCTCGACCTGATCGTCGGTACCGAAGCACAGCGAGAGACCGAACGCCTCCATCGTCTCGATTCCGAGCGGACCGGCGTCCTCCGCGGCGCGAATCGCGCGCTTCCCGACGGCGAGCGCGACCTGCGGTTTGGCGGCGAGCTTTTCAGCTAGCTGGGTTACGGTGGCGTCGACCTTGCTATCGGAGACGACGCGGTTGACCAGTCCGAGTTCGCGCGCCCGATCGGCCGAGAACGGTTCGCCGAGCATGACGATTTCGTTGACGACCTTCCGCGGGAGATCCTGCACCAGCTCGGCACCGCCGACGATTCCCACGTTGATCTCCTGCTGGCCGAACGACGTCGATTCACCGGCGACGGCGAGGTCGGTCGCACCGACCAGGATGTTCCCGCCACCGTAGGCCGGCCCGTCGACCGCGGCGACGACCGGAACGTCGACCGCCCTGATCGTGTTCATCGTCTCGTTGAACGAGTCCAGGTAGCCGATGTACGACGCCGGATCGTACGACTTCATCTCGTCGAGGTCCGACCCCGCCACGAAGACGTTTCCGTTCGCCGCGAGGATCACGGCGTGGACGGCGTCGTCGGAATCGGCCGCCTCCAGCGCTTCGGTGAGCTCCTCTAGCGTCGACGTATCCAGTGCGTTGCCGGCGTCCGGGCGGTCGAGCGTGATCGTTCGCACGTTGCCGTCGGTTTCGGTGACGATGGTCTCGAAACTCATCCGTCGACCCTCTCTTCGATCGATTGCCGATCTAGCTTCCCGACGTCCGTCGTCGGTAACTCGTCCACGATGACCACGTCGCAGGGCCGCTTGTAGGACGCCATGTTCTCTTTGCTCCACTCGATAACGTCGTCGGCCGTCAGTGACTCGTCGGCGAGCGTGATCGTCGCGACGACCTCCTCCCCTTTGCTCTCGTGGTCGCGGCCGACGACGACCGCGTTGTCGATACCGTCGTGCTCTTTGAGGATCGTCTCGACCTCCGCGGGCGAGATCGAGTAGCCGCTGTACTTGATCATGTTCTTGCGCCGACCGAGGAAGTAGAGGTACCCCTCCTCGGTCATCTTGCCGATGTCGCCGGTGAGCACGTATCCGTCGTGCATCGTCTGTTCGGTCTTCTCGGGCTTGTTGTGATACCCCTTCATCACGGACGGCGACTCGACGCTGATCTCGCCGAGTTCACCGCGGGGGACCTCCTCGTGGGTGTCCCAGTCGCGGACGACGATGTCCACGTTGTAGGCGGGGCGGCCCATGAAGTCCTCCTCGACGACGCCGAGTCCTCGAGTGAAGGTGTCCATCGTGTGGGTCTCGCTGAGACCGTACGCGGCCTCGTACATCTCGCAGCCGGTGACCGACTTCCAGCGCTCGCAGAGTTCGTCGGTGAGCGACTGCCCGAAGCTCGTGGCCGGAATCTCCTCGAAGGAGGTCAGGTCGTACTCGTCGCGGTCCGGGTGGTTCAACACCCCCCTGACCATCGGCGTGGTCAGCCAGGCCGTCGTCGGTCGATGGGCGCCGGCCGCGTGCATGAGCGGCTCGGTCTCGAACCGGGTCAGCAGGACGACGGTGCCGCCGTCCACGACGGGCGCGTCGACGGCGTTGAGCTTCCCGGCGACGTGAAACACCGGCATTACCGCCAGATGGCTCGTCTCCGCGTCGAACCCGTAGATCGTCGCCGTCGCCGCGGCCTTGTGGAGGACGGTCCAGTACGTGTGTTCACACCCCTTCGGCATCCCCGTCGTCCCGGACGTGTACTGCAAGAGGATCACGTCGTCCATGTGGTGGTCGACCGACGGCGGCTCCGGGTCCGTTTCCTCGAGGGCGTCCGTGAAGTAGACCGCGTCGCCGCCCGTGTCGAGCCGATCGGCCGCGATCGCCGCCGCCATGTCCTCGTGGATCGCCGGAACCGGATCGTCCGGCAGATATTCGTCGAACCGCGCGTAGACGACGTCCGTGATGTCGGTCTCGTCCGCGACCGCCGCGATGGTGTCCGCGAAGGTGTCGTGGGCCAGGACGACCTCCACGTCACCGTCGTCGAGCTGGTACTCGAGGCGATGCTCCTTCGACATCGGACTGCACGGGCTCACGGCCATTCCGAGCCGATGGGCGGCGTGATACCCGATGAAGTACTGCGGGCAGTTCTGGAGATACAGCAGTAGCGTATCCCCCTTCTCGTAGCCGAGCTCGTGGAGGTACGTCGCGAACCGGTCGACGCTCTCGTCGAGTTCGCCGTACGTGATCTCCCGCCCGTAGTAGTTGATCGCGACGCGGTCCGGCGTCTCGGCCGCCTGGTCCCGGAGGTACTCGTGCAGCGGTTGCTCGCCCCGCGGGAACTCGGGCTCGGGGGGAATCTCTGCTGGATAGTCGTCCGCCTCTGTCGTAACCATGCGTACAGGTACCAACCTGCATCGGGGTGACAGATAAAAATTCGGGTCAGTCGTCGGTTCCGCAACTAGCGTCGACGGCGACGGTCCCGTCGTCGCTCGGGGACATCGCTCGACCGTTCGCTCTCGGACACGGTCTCGGTTCGCCGTCTCCACCGAACCGCACGGTACCCGACGGGGGCTCGAGACCATTGTTAACACACCCAAATACTTATCAATCGTAGTTATCGATTAGGGAGGTATGGGAACTCCGGAATCGTTGGACGCCAGACCCATCGAGGAGATAACGATAGACAGTATGCTCCGAACGCGCGCCGATCGGATCCCGTCGGAGACGGCGCTGATCTACGGGCCGGACGATCGCCGCGTCACGTACGCGGCGTTGAACGAGACCGCCAATCGCATCGCCAACGGGCTCCGTGAGCGCGGCGTCGAACGGGGATCGAACGTCTCCCTGATGGCCGCTCACCCGCTCGAGACGCTGTTAGGCATGTTCGGCATCAACAAGGCCGGCGGCGTCTACTCGCCGATCAACTTCGAATACGAGGGCGAGGCGCTTTCCTATCAGCTCAACGATACCGATCCCGAGGTGCTCGTCATCGAGGACCGGTACGTCGACCGCGTCGAGGCCGTTCGCGACGACCTCGAGGTCGGATTCGAGGTGGTAGTGATGGACACGGGTGCGGAGACGCCGCAGACGTCGTTCGAGACGACGCCCTTCGCCGAACTCCGAGAAGGGTCCGCCGACGAGCCCGACGTCGATGTCTCCTGGAACGACACCGCGAGTATCGTCTACACGTCCGGGACGACGGGGATGCCGAAAGGGGTCGTCCTGCCCCACCGGTGGATCTTCGCGAACTACATCGCACCGAAGCGCGCCGTCCTGAACGCCGACGACGTCGTCCACACGTCGCTGCCGCTGTACCACATCGGCGGCGTCTACGCGGACGTCGTCGCCGGACTGGTCGCCGGGGGCACCGTCGCGCTCTGGGACCAGTTCTCCCCGCAGGCGTTCTGGGATCGCATCGCGGAGTACGAGGCCACGTCGGCGACGCTCATCTCGGTGATGATGCCGTGGCTGACGAACGCCCCGGAGACCAATTCCGACCGCGAGAACACGCTCAGCAAAGTCCACATGCAACCGCTGCCGGAGGAGTACGAGACGATCGCCGAGCGGTTCGGGTTCGACATCGTGACGGTCGCGTTCGCCCAGACGGAGACCGGCTCCCCCATCGTCGGCGTCGTCCGAACGGACGAGCTCGGCGGGACCCCGGACTCGTATCGGCGCGGTCTCGGTCCCGAGGCGGTCGCCGAGCGCGCCCGCGAACTGAACCTCCCGGTCGTCGACGGCGTCGACGAGGAGCGATACATGGGTCGCGTCCGCGACGACATCGTCGAGGTCGCGGTCCTCGACGATCGCGACCGCGAGCTCCCGCCCGGCGAGGTCGGCGAACTCTGCATCAGACCGAAGCGACCGGGACTGCTCCTCGAGCGGTACCACGCGAAACCGGAACGGACGCTCGAGGCGACTCGCAACCTCTGGTTCCACACCGGTGACGCCGCCTACCGGGACGAGAGCGGGAACTTCTACTTCGTCGACCGGCTCGGTGACGTCATCCGCCGCCGCGGCGAGAACATCTCCTCGATGCAGATTCAGGACGCCGTCTCGAGCCACGCCGCCGTCGAAGCGGCGGCCGCGTTCCCGATCCCGGCGCCGGAGGGCGGGGAGGATCAGGTCGGACTCGCGGTCGAACCGCGAGCCGGAGACGAACTGGACGAGGAGGCGATCGCGTCCCATCTCACCGGCCGCATCCCCGAGTTCATGCGGCCGGACGAGACGTTCGTGGTCGACGAGATCCCCACGACGGAGACGAACAAGATGCGGAAGGTCGAACTCAGGGAGCGACTCCTCGAATGACGGACGACGATCCGTTCGAGTACGTCGCCGAGGCGAAACGGTCGCTTTCGGACGAGGCCCGCGAAGACGCCGTCGAGTCCCAGCACGGGTTAGGCAAGCTGACCGCCCGGGAGCGAATCGACTACCTCCTCGACGACGGCACGTTCGACGAGATCGGACGCCTCGCGGCACCGATGCCGACTACGCCGGAGACCGTCGACTGGGAACGCGACGACGCTCCCGCCGACGGCGTCGTGACCGGGTTCGGAGAGATCGATGGGCGGCCGGTCGCGCTGTTCGCGACCGACTTCACCGTGAAGGGCGGCTCGATCGGTCACGCCGGCGGGCGGAAGATGAAACGCGTCGCCGAACGGGCGTTGGACCGCGGACTCCCCCTGATCATGCTCCACGACGGCGGCGGACACCGCATTCAGGAGGGGCTCGATGCGGCACCGTTCGCCCGCGGCGACAACGGGTTCTCGAAACTGCAGACGACGCTGTCCGGATGGGTGCCCGTCGTCTCGGCGATGATGGGGCCGGCCTTCGCGGCGCCGACGAACTTCGCGGCGCTCTCGGACTTCGTCCCGATCGTCGACGGAACGGGAACGATGGGCGTCGCCGGCCCGTCGCTCGTGAAAGCGGCGCTCGGCGTCGACGGCGACAAGGACGACCTCGGAAGCGCGCGGTTCCAGACGACCGAGACGGGAATGGCGGACCTCGCCTGCGAGGACGACAGAGCGTGTCTCGACGCGATCCGGACGTTCCTCTCCTATCTCCCGCGGAACGCTCGGCGCGAGCCGCCGACCGCCGATCCGAAACCGCCGACCGACGAGGCGCTCGAGCGGTTGCGGGAGGTCATCCCCGCGAACACGCGGAAGGGGTACGACATCTACGCGATCGTCGACGGGATCGTCGATCGTGACTCGACGTTCGAACTCAAACCCACCCACGCGCGGAACATCGTGACGGCGTTCGCCCGCCTCGACGGTGATCCGATCGGCGTCATCGCGAACAACCCGCGGATCAAGGCGGGCACGATCGACACCGCGGCCTCGGAGAAGGCGGCCCACTTCGCAGCGATCTGCGACGCCTATGAGCTCCCGATCGTTACCCTGACTGACGTTCCCGGAATTCTGCCGGGACCGGACTCGGAACGGGAGGGGATCGCTCGCCACTCGGCGAAGCTCCCCTTCGAACTGGCGCGAGCGACCGTCCCCATCGCGAACGTCGTCCTCCGACGCGGCTACGGGTTCGGATACGTGGCGATGGGCGGCGGGCGTTCGCTCGACTCCGAGTTGACGGTGCTCTGGCCGACCGCCGAGATCGCCGCCATGGGGATCGAAGGTGCCGTCGACATCGCCTACGAGCGGGAAATCGAGGCCGCGTCCGATTCCGACGCCCGCCGACGGGAACTGATCGACAAGTTCGAGGACCGAACCGACGCCGTCCGCGCGGCGGCTCGAGTCGGCACCGACGGCGTCGTCCAGCCGGAACAGACGCGCGAGCGAATTCGGCGCGCGTTCGATCGGGCGAGCGACGCGTCCGACTCGGACTGGCCGCCGAAAAAACGCCCGATCACGCCCATCTGAGCGGTGACTCCCGGGAGCGGAGCCCGTCTTTTCCGTCGCACACCGGAACCGTGACCCCGCTCGTTTCGACCGATCCGCGCCGCTATCTAACTGAAAATTTATATAACGGTTCGTGATAGTAGGGCTCATGCGAGAGATCGGAAGCGGTAACGTACTACTCGGTATCGAAAATCACCGCGCGGACGTCGTCCTGAATCGCCCGAAGCGACGGAACGCCATGAACGAGTCCCTCCTGCGGGACCTCCGGACCGCGCTCGAGGAGGTCGACGCGAACGAAGACGTCCGCGCGATGACGTTGCTCGGCGAGGGCGACGTCTTCTGTGCCGGCATGGACCTCGAGATGATGAAGCGACGCGGCGAGGAAGCGGAGTTCGAACTCGAGACCGAACTCGACGACATCACCCACTTCATCGACGACATGCGGATCCCCTCGGTCGCGAGCATCGAGGGGGCGGCGATCGCGGGCGCGTTCGAACTGGTCCTCCCGGTCGATTTCAGGATCATCAGCGAGGACGCCAAGTACGGGGTCGTCGAAGTCGAACTGGGGCTGTTCCCGTCCGGCGGCGCGACGCAGCGCCTCCCTCGATTGATCGGCCTCTCGAAGGCGAAAGAACTCGTTCTCACGGGAGACTACATCGATCCGGTCGAAGCGAAACGGTGCGGACTCGTCCACGAGGTCGTCGCGGAGGGCGCGGACACCGACGAACGCGCCCGCGAGTGGGCGGACTCGCTCACCGAGAACGCCCCGCTCGGGATAGAGTACGGCCGGCAGCTGTTGAACTCGGCGCTCGAGACGCCCCTCGATCAGGGCCTCGAACTCGAGCGAGAACTCGGTCGGAAACTGACCGACACCGACGACTACACAGAGGGGTTCACGGCGCGCCTCGAGGGTCGCGACCCCGAGTTTCAGGGGACGTAGCGGGATCGCGCTCCCCGTTCGACCCGTCGAAACGGCGTTCGACCGATAGATAACGAACTGATACCCGTCGTGCCCGGTTAGCGGCCGCGTTTCTGCGCGATTCGCCGCGATCACGCCGCCGGTTCGGACGCGGTCACCGTTTTGTCTCAGCGACTCACATCCGATATCATCGGATATACTTATATTCTGACGGATACGGTATCGGGTATGGCCCGGCACCAGAACGGAACGAAACCGCTCAAGTCCGTGCGGACGGCGTTCAAGATCATCGAACATCTCAAAGAGAACGGCTCCGGGAGCGTGAAAGAAGTCTCGCAGCAGTTCGGGTTCCCGAAGAGCACGGTTCACACCCACCTCTCGACGCTGAATCAGCTCGGATATCTGGCGAACGACAACGGAACCTATCGCCTCAGCTTTCGCCTCGTCCATCTCGGTCGGTCGATCGAGGAATCACACGACCTCCGCCAGATAGTCGCCCCGGTCGTCGAGAATATCGCAGAAGAGACCGGTGAACGGGTCTATTTCGCCGTCGAGGAGAACGGACTCGCCACGAATATCGCGATTACCGAAGGCGAAAAATCGATTCAACATCAGTTTCTGCCGGGCGGGCAGACGCGGATGCACACCACCGCCTCGGGGAAAGCGATACTCGCGTTCCTGCCGCCGGAGAAAGTCGACGAGATCGTCCGACGATGGG
Source organism: Natrinema marinum (assembly GCF_024296685.1). Classification (NCBI taxonomy): domain Archaea; kingdom Methanobacteriati; phylum Methanobacteriota; class Halobacteria; order Halobacteriales; family Natrialbaceae; genus Natrinema; species Natrinema marinum. The sequence continues at coordinate 3,334,632 of NZ_CP100763.1, forward strand.
GGATGCCGCCGCAGGCACCGAACACGATCACGGAGCGTGAGGAACTGAACGCGTCGCTGGAATCGATCCGGGAGGACGGAATCGCTTACGCGCGCGAGGAGAGTTTCAAAGGGATGTTCGAGATCGGGAAACCGATCCTCTCCGACGACGAACGACCGCACGGAGCGCTCGAGATCGCCGGTCCGATTAAGCGATTGGATGACGAAGAGTACTGCCGAGAACTCGTCGACACGGTCGAGAAGGCGGCCAACGAGATCGAGGTAAACCTCCTGCTCTAACGGACGAGATGCCCGTTCGGAGCCATCGCCGCACTGGATCCAGCATTATCGGATCCTCGATTCGACCGGCCGACGGTGCCGAATGGATTACGGGCATATGGATGTAAAGCAATTCGGCGACGGCTGCCTCTCGCTACCAGTTCCGGAGCGCTCTATCCTGCCGCGGATCGTCGGCCGAACCGACTACACGGATCGAAAGCCGCGATCGATAGCTATCGTCTGTTCGAATTCATACCTCTTTCGGATACAGTTACTTTTCTCGATAATCGGCCACTATTCCCGTCTATCGACTGCTCCCAACTGAAAACTGATCGACGATCGCTCGGAGTGCGAGTCCGGGCATCGGGAGAGCGACGAGACCGAAGTACGACTCGACGGCGACCGATATCGACCGTCTATCGCTGTCGATTCTGCGCCGATCTTCTTCGTACGATGGCCGCTCTCCGGTGATCTGACGGTGCCTCGAGAACTTCCGAGGAACGCTACGACGACAGCGCCCGGCAGACGTTCTCTCGTCGATAGAGTAGCCGGCTGTAGCGAGCGTGCAATCGTTGCTCCAGACGTAATGGCCTCCACACAGATACTGCAGATTATATGTTTATAGAACGGTTCCATACCTGTACTACCAGATATGTGTCACTTTTATCGCACCAGAGCAGAGGCCGTCAATACTCGGATCAATACGTTCTCCCGTCGCGTGGGAACGCCTTAGCTACTGCGCCGAGGGTCGTTGTCGGCCCGAGAGACGAACCTTGCAGCCCTCCAACGGAACTCGTGATGGTCTCGCGTTCCGATGGCCGGCCGCAGCTACATACCGCCGGCCGTGGAACGGCATTTCATGAGCGGTGGTACGCACACGGCCGAGCAGATCACGCTCGCACGGCTGCCGTCGGGGGTCGAACTGACGACGACGGTCCACACCTACCGCGGCGACGAGCCGGGGCCGACGCTGTACGTACAGGCGGCCCAGCACGGTCGAGAGGTCAACGGCACGGAGGTACTCAGACGGTTCCACGACCGCGTTTCGCTCGAGTCGCTGTCGGGGACGATCGTCGCCGTTCCGGTCGCGAATCCGCTGACGTTCGATCGGGTCTCGTATACGACGCCGGAGCAACTCGACAGCGTCAACCAGAACATGAATCGGATCTGGCCCGGCAACGAGAACGGCAGCCTCCACCAGCGGATGGCCGCCCGGCTCTGGGAGTCGGTTACGGCGGCCGACGCTCTCGTCGACCTCCATACGGGCAGCCCCGACATGCTCCCCCACGTCGTCTACCGTGAGGGAGACGAGCGCTCGCGCAGCCTCGGCGAAGCGTTCGGGACTGACCTCCTGCTGTCCGAGCAGGCCGACGAGGACGCCCCCGGCGAGTGGCATCGACGGGACTTCGCGGGCAAACTCCGCGTCGTCGCCGCCGACGCGGGGATCCCGTCGATCACGCCCGAACTGGCACACAATAAGCAAATCCTAGAGGACGCCGTCGAGGCGGGCGTCGAGGGCCTGCTCGACGTCTGTCGCTATCTCGGCCTCCTCCCCGGCGATGTCCCCGACCGCGACCTGCCGGTGGCCCGGAATCACCTCGGCCAGGTCACCGCCGACGAGTCGGGGCTCTTCAGGCCGACCCCGTCGCTCGAGGTCGGCGAGACGGTCGAGGAGGGAACCCCGCTCGGGACGGTCTACCATCCGACGACGTACGCGCCGCTCCACGAGGCGTCGGCCGACCGGAGCGGCATCCTCTACGCGCTCACACAAGAGGCAACGGTCACCGCGGGCGACCAACTCGCGAGCGTGGCGCTGCCTCGTGAGGCGTAGTCAGCAGGTCGAGAACCCGCCGTCGACGACCAGCCCGTGACCGCTGACGAACGAGGATTCGTCGTTGGCGAGGAACAGAATCGCGTTCGCGATCTCCTCGCGCTCGCTTCACGCGCTTCGCTCGAAGGATACGCGGTCCGAACCGTCGCTGTCGGATGCACCGGCACCGAATCGCCGCAATCTGGAGTATCAATCTACTGTTTATTCGAAGAATCAGTCTGAAACCCATCATAACTGTAGCTGTGCGTCGTTGCCCCGTCGCTACGGCCTCGATCGAGATCGAACGTCGGTTAGTCGGGTGAATAAACGCGTAGTGAGACGTGAAACCGATTCTGCGGCAGATCCGGTCTCTCCGAGGTCGGCCGAACGACCCGGATGTCGGAAAATCGGAACCGAAACGGCTTTTGACGGCGAAAACCGGTGACATCGATCGTTGCGCTGTGCCTCGAGCGCCGGTCGAAACTAGTTCCGGGCCTGTGATCTGAGATGGGCACTCGATCTATCGTATCGGATACTATAGTTATAAATAGAATAGGTAGGTATGGGCATCCGATACCGATCGGATGCCACTTATTGACACCGTCCGTCCCCGTCGAGACTCTTTGAATCGTATGCGAGTTTTCCACCGTTCATTCGTCTCGAACGCGCGTCCCGACCGTCTGCGCGAGTTACTCTCCAGTACATTACAAACATATGCTTGTAAACCAAAAGGGCCCGCGAGGCTGGTCGCGGTCGGCGATCGCTCGAGTATCGGTCGAACACTCCCGTCGAACACCATTTGGCCCGTGCGGGCAATCCACACGTCTGTTCAGCAGAGCCGAACCGTTATGAGAACATCATATTCACTTCGATCGTGTTCGCCGTCGACAGCAACTGGGTGCGGAGATCGTTTTCCTCCCACTCGTTCTCGAGTCGGTGTTCGGGACCGGTGACGGTGACCGCGCCGTAGACGGTGCCGTCGTTGTCGAGAACCGGCGCGCCGATCGCGCTGATGCCGGGCAAGTACTCCCCGCGAGTGTAGGCCACGCCTTCGTCACGAACCGTCGCGAGCTCGTCGGAGAGGTTCTCTCTGTCCGTAATCGTCCTCTCGGTAAAGGCAGGCAGCCCCCACTGGTCGACGATCTCGTCGACGCGCTCCTCCGGGAAGTGTGCCAGCATGGCCTTGCCGCCGGCCGAACTGTGGAGGTAGACGTGCGTGCCGATGTCGATGTCGCTGGTGAACGACCGACTCCCCTCACTGACGTTGATGATGGTGCCGAGCCCGTTCTGGTGTGTCGAACAGAGCACTCGCTGGCCGACGTCCGCCGAGAGTTCGTCCAGCGGCGTCTCCGAGGCGGCGTACAGCGGTTCGGCGTGCTTGACGTGTTCGCCGAAGGAGAGAAAGCGGAGGCTCAGGCGATATTCGTCGCCTTCCTGGACGACGTACCCCTTCGAGCGCAGCGTCGTCAGGTGAGCGTGGACCGTACTCTTGGCGAGATCCGTTCGCTCGGTGAGTTCCGTCACCCCGGCACCCCCGGCCTGCCACAGCGCCTCGAGGATGTCCAGGGTTTTCACCACTGCCGCCACCCGATTTCCCCCGTTGGTGTCCGATGTTGCCATACTCCGCATTCGACGAAACGAACCAAAACTGTTCCGCTCTGCTGAACGCAGTGTTCGGTCGAAAAAATCCTGCCGAGCCGAATTTCATCGCGTTCGGTATCGGCTCCGTCGATATCGGCCGACCGACCGCTCCTATGCACATTGAAAGCCAATCACACGATAACGCTTAAGTAGTAAGTTATGCGAGATAAGCTATGGACTTCAGCGAACCGTCCGAAGCCGTGCAGATCAAGAAGGCGCTCGACGATTTCATCGACCAGGAAGTCGCTCCCCTCGAGAACGAGTACGACGAGTTCCTCGGTGCGGACTACGAAAAGGAGATCGTCGACGACGAGCATCGGCAGGTCCCCGAGTATCGCAACATCGTCGAACAGATTCGGCAGAAATCCGTCGAGGCGGGCTTTTACGGGATGACGATGCCCGAAGAGGTCGGTGGTGGCGACGTCGACATCCTCACGCGAGCGATCGTCGGCGAGCACATGTCGAACCGGCCGCCGGGTTTCCACAGTTCGATCTTCGGCGGCGCGGGCGGTCCGACCCCCATTTTGCTCGCCTGTGATGACCGCCAGCGCGAGGAGTACCTCGAGCCGCTGATGGACGGCGAGATCACGACCTGTTTCGCGCTGACCGAGCCGGGCCACGGGAGCGACGCTCACTACATGGATACCACTGCGGAGAAAGACGGTGACGAGTGGGTCATCAGCGGACAGAAGTGTTACATCACGAACGGCCCGTACGCCGACTTCGCGATGGTGTTCGCCCGGACGAGCGGCGACGACGGCGACTTAGGCGGTATCACGTGCTTCCTCGTGGAGGACGACAACCCCGGCTTCGAGGTGGGGAAGATTCACCGTGCGATGGGGATGACTCCCGGCACGCACTCGGAGCTGTACTTCAACGACTGCCGCGTCGGCGAGGAACAGGTCCTGGGCGAGGTCGACAAGGGCTTCCAGGCCGCGATGGACTGGATCGGCGGCGGCCGGATCAACATCGCCGCCGGCTCCGTCGGGACGGCGCAGTACCTGCTCGACATGTCCGTCGAGTACGCCCGCGAGCGGAAGACGTTCGACAAAAAGATCGGCCACCGGCAGGGGATCTCGTTCCAACTGGCCGAACTCGCGACGGACATCGAGCAGGTCCGCCAACTCTACCGCTACGCCGCCTGGAAGATGGACAACGGCGAGCGCGCCCGCAAGGAGGAGTCGATGGCGAAGCTCCGCGGCGCGAAACTGGCCAACGACGCCGCCGACATCGCGATGCAGGTCCACGGCGGCGCCGGCTTCATGAAGGATCTCCCGATCGAACGCAACTACCGCTCGGCCCGCGTCTTCCGCATCTTCGAGGGGACCGACGAGATCCAGAAACGGACGATCGCCCGCGAACTCATCTGAGGGTCGACGATGGACGACCCGACGGAACAGCGGACGAAAGCCGCCACCTCGCAGGTCTCCCGGCTCGACTTCGACATCGAGTGGCCGCCGAAACACGCCGCGGCCTATCTCATCGAGGAACCGGCCCCGACCCTGATCGACACCGGCGATCCGGAAGACCGCGGCGAAGCGACCATCCGCGAGGGGCTGGCCGCGAAAGGGTACGATCTCGAGGATATCGAAGCGGTCGTCGTCACTCACCCGCACAGCGACCACATCGGACAGGTGCCGCTGTTGCGCGAGGCCGGCGCGACCGTATACGCTCCCCGGACCGTTCTCGAGCAACTCGAGCGCGACGCGACCGACCTCGCGGCGGGCGTCCGCGAGGTCGGCCGCTCGGCGGGCTACCGCGGCGAGGCGATCGAACGCGAGGTCGAGCGCGCCCAGTCGTCACTGCGGCGCAACCGGCGGTTGCTCGCGCCCGACGAGGCTGTCCCGTTCGAGTTCGACGAGCCGTTTACCGTCGCGGGCCGCGAGTTCGAAGCGATCCACACGCCCGGCCACCAGATTCACCATGCAAGCCTCGCGACGGAACTGAACGGCGAGCGCGCGCTGTTCAGCGGCGACGCGCTCATCGAGCCGTTCCGGCCCGGCGCGATCCACGTCGGGATCGACTACAAGGCCTACGACGCCGTCGACGCGTTCCACCGCGCGATGGACCGTCTCGAGGGCCGACCGTTCGATCGCGTCTACCCCGGTCACGGACCGGTCTTTACCGACTACGAGGGGGCGATCGAGAGCACGCGATCGGCGCTCGAGTCGCTCACCGGCGAGACGTTCGAGGCGGTCGCGAGCGTCGGCCCCGCGACGCCGATGGAGATCACCCGCCACCGCGCCGGCGAGGTCCGGTATCCGGCGCAGTTGCTCGATACGCTCGGCGCGCTCGGCACGCTCGAGGGCCGCGATCGGGTCCAGTACAAAGAGCGCGACGGGGTCCGCCACTACTCGGTCAAGAAGGCCTCGCCGTGATCGAGCGGGAGGACGATGCGGTCGGCGATGCCGCCGTAGACGTCCTCCGCCTCCGCGAGTAATTCTTCGGGCGGCGCTTCGATCGCGAACGTCGCCACCATCTCGTCGGTGATCAGGTCGGTCATCTCGTCCCAGCGCTGCTCCTTCGAGAGTTCATGTAACTCCTCCCCGAGGGAGCGCCAGCCGTGGTGGGCGAGCACGTCGTGGTAGGTGCGGGTGCTGCCGTAGAAGGCGATTCGCCGCTTGACCTCCGCGCGGGACTGCTCGCGTTCCTCCTCGGTTTCGCCCGTCACGACGAACGGGCTCGCCGAGAGCGACACGTCCTCGAGCGAGCGGTCCCCGCGGTCGGCCCCCTCGGCGACGGTCGGCGCGATGACGTCGTCGGTGTAGCCGGGGGTGTTGAAGACGTGCATGTCCAGCCCGTCGCAGAGTTCGCCCGCGAGCCGAATGTTGTACTCGTTGACGCCCGCGATGTAGATGGGCACGTCGGGGTGGTCGATCGGCCCCGGATTGAAGTTGTCCGTCATCAGCGAGAACGAGTAGTGCTCGCCCTGATAGTCTAAGTCGGCCTCGCCCTGGAAGACGTCGAAGATGTGCTGGAGGGACTCGACCACTTCGCGCAGCCGCGGCCCCGGCGACTCCCAGTCGACGCTGAAGCGCCGCTCGTTGTGGCCCTTGACCTGCGTGCCGATCCCGAGGACGAACCGGCCGTCGGAGTACCGTGCGAGGTCCCAGGCGGTGTAGGCGAGCGCCATTGGACTGCGGGTAAAGGACAGCGCGATGCGTGTCCCCTGCTGGATCTCGTCCGTTCGGTCGGCGATCAGCGGATGGGGAAGGAACGCGTCGTTGTCCATCTCGGGCGTCCAGACGCCGTCGAAGCCGAGTTCCTCGGCACGCGCGGCCGCGTCGCCGGAGTCGGTTGATAAGCCGGGCACCATCGCGTCGATGCGAAGGTCTGACATACACGATCCTCGACGTGACGGGGCTTCAATCTATGGCCGCGTTTCGCGGCCGCTCGAGCAAAAAACGAGCACGAGGGGCGAGCCGGCCGCGTCTTCGCCCGCTCAGACGACCCGGTTCTCGAGGGCCTCGCCCTCGCGGAACCGGTCGTAGTTCCGCAGGAAGATGTCGGCGCAGCGCTCCCAGTAGTGGGGCGTGCTGCCCGCCATGTGCGGCGTCACGAGCACGTCGTCGCGGTCCCACAGCGGCGACTCCGCTGGGAGGGGCTCCGCTTCGAAGACGTCCAGCGCGGCTCCGCCAAGTTCGTCGGCCTCGAGCGCGTCGACGAGTGCGGGCTGGTCGACGACCCCGCCGCGGGCGATGTTGACCAGCACCGCGTCGTCCGAGAGCGTCGCGAGGGCGTCGGCGTCGATCAGCCCCCGCGTCTCGTCGGTCAGCGGGCAGGCCAGGACGAGGTAGTCGCTCGCTTCGAGGACGGACTCGAGTTCGTCCGCCCCGTAGATCTCGTCGACGCCGTCGGGCGCGTCGGTCGGGTCCCGCTTGGTTCCGATCACGCGGGCGTCGAAGGTCCGGCAGTACTCAGCCACTTTCGAGCCGATCGCGCCGACGCCGACGATGCCGACCGTTCGGTCGCCGAGTTCGCCGCCCATGTACCGCTCCCACTCCCGCCGGCGTTGCTGGGCGACCGCCCGGTCGAAGCCCCGTTCGAAGTGCAGCAGGTAGCCGAGCACCTGCTGGCCGATCGGTTTCGCGTGGATCCCCGAGACGTTCGTCAGCGCCACGCCGCGGTCGGCCAGCGCATCGTGATCGAAGAAGTCTGTCCCGGCGCTCAGCGCCTGTACCCACTCGAGGTCGCCGGCAGCCTCGAGCACGTCGTCGGGGAGCCGGTGGGTGACGAGCACGTCCGCGTCGGCGACTGCGTCGAGGAGGTCGTCCTCGTCTTCGACGTGCTCGAGGTCGATCTCCGGCCGACGCTCGCAGATTGCGGCGACCAGTCGCGGTCCGCCGCCCGAGAGGATGTGCGGGGAGACGACGATCGTCACGCGTTAGCTGTCCTCCGCTTCCTCGGCGTCCTCGCTTCCGTCCGCTTCCTCGAGCTTGTACTTCTGGATCTTCCCCGACGTGGTCCGCGGCAGCTCGTCGATGAACTCGACCTCGCGGGGGTGTTTGTAGGAGGCGACGTTGTCGAGGAAGTACTCCTTGATCTCCTCGGCGGTGATGTCCTCGCCGGCCACGACGCCCGGCGCGGTGACGACGTAGGCTTTGGGCACCTCGTTGCGCCGCTCGTCCGGAATCCCGACGACTGCGCCCTCCGCGACGGCCTCGTGTTCCGAGAGGAGCTCCTCGAGTTCGCTCGGGTAGATGTTGTACCCCGCGGAGTTGATCATGTGCTTCTTGCGGTCGACGATCTCGTAGTAGTTGTCGGCGTCCCGGCGGGCGATATCGCCGGTGCGGAACCAGCCGTCGTCGGTGAAGGCCCGCTCGGTCGCCTCGGGCATCCCGTGGTAGCCCTTCATGACCTGCGGGCCGCGGACGAGGAGTTCGCCCTCCTCGCCGATGGCGACCGTCTCGCCGCTCCCGTCGACGATCTTGGCCTCGGTCATCCGGGTCGGCTGGCCGATCGTGCCGTGACGGAGGCCGAAGGTCGACCCGCTCTGGGAGTGGGTCGCGCCGTTGGTCTCGGTCAGGCCGTACCCCTCGCTCATCTCGACGCCCGCGGTCTCCTCGAACTCCTCTTGGACCGCGACGGACATCTTCGCGCCGCCCTCGCCGGCCGACTCGAGGCTGGTCAGATCGTACTCGCCGAAGCGCTCGCTGTTGATCATGTCGACGTACATCGCGGTGACGCCGACGTAGTGGGTGATGCCGGCTTCCTCGATCAGTTCCATCGCGGCGTCGCCGTCCCAGTTGGCCGCACTCCGCAGGTAGACGCTCCCGCCCCGGACCAGCGGCTGCCACGCGGTGTGGGTGAAGCCGGTGATGTGATACAGCGGCAGCCAGACGAGGCTGCGTACGTCCTCGTCGTCGAGTTCGCTCTCCTGGGAGAGCACCGAGAACGTCTGGGCGCGGAAGTTGCGGTGGGTCAGTTGGACGCCCTTGGGCTTGCCTGTCGTCCCGGAGGTGTAGGGCAGGAGCGCCACATCGTCGTCGTCGCGCTCGACGAACGTCTCCTCGCCGCGGACATCCTCGAAGGCGTGGACGCCCTCGCTCTCGGAGTCGACCGAGATGACCGCCGGGTCCCAGTCGATCGCCTCGAGGGCCTCCTCGAGATACGGTTCTAACGCGACGTGCGTGAGGACGGCTGTGGCCTCGGTGTCCTCGAGTTGGTAGGTCAGCTCGCGTTTGCGGTACTGGGGGTTGACCGGCGAGACGATCGCGCCGGCTTTGAACGCGCCGAGCGCGCCGATCAGGTACGGCGGGCAGTTCGGCAGGTACTGCAGCATCACGTCGCCGGGTTCGATCCCGAGGTCGGCCAGCCCGCCGGCGAAGCGCGAACTCGCGGCCTGGAGATCCTCGTGAGTCAGCGTCTGTCCGTGGTATTCGATCGCCTGCGCGTCCCCGTGGTGGCGCACCGTCTCGTCGTGGAGTCGGGCGACGTTGCCGGCTCTGGCACCCTCGCTAACGCTTGCCAAATCCATGGGTATTGGTATCATGGAATGATATAAAATAGTATCCATGTGTGGCGTGCTGACGCCGGGCCTGTGACCGACTCGCGGTCCGTTCGCGGCTCTCTGCACCGCCAGCGGTCACGCGAGCCGACCCGAGAGCAAGAATACGTGCATTGGTACCCTCTACCACAAGTTATTTGGGTTCGGTGACGATATCGGGAGACGATGACACGGTCCGCGAGACGGAGGGAGACCCGTGGCTGAACCGATCCTGGCGGGCGTCGCCGAGAGCGACCTCGGCGAGACCCCCGACCGGAACTGGCTCGACAACGCGGCGATCGCGACCGTTCGCGCCTTAGAGGACGCCGGCTGTGCCCTCGAGGAGGTCGACGGCGTCGCGGTCGCCGGCGGGAACGACTACATGCCGGCGCTGATCCTTTCGGAGTACCTCGACCTCGAGGAGCCCTCGTTCCTCGAGGGCACGGAGATCGGCGGTTCGTCGTTCGAGCACTTCTGTGGCCACGTCCGCGACGCGATGGCCCGCGACGAGGCCGACGTGGTGGTCGTCGCCTACGGCTCGACGGGCAAGACCGGGCCCGGCAGGGACCAGTCGCTCGAGGTCACCCATCCCGTCGACGGCTTCGTTCGACCCACAGGCCTGTTCCGACCGCCGGGGGCGTACGCGATGGCCGCCCGCCGGCACATGCACGAGTACGGGACGACCGAGAAGCAGCTGGCTGAGATCGCGGTCGCGACCCGCGAGTGGGCGTCGATGAACCCCAAAGCCGCTCAGCAGGAGCCGATTACCGTCGACGACGTGCTCGAGTCGCGACAGATCGCCGAGCCGTTCAACCTGCTGGACTGCTGTCTGGTCTCCGACGGTGGCGGGGCGGTCGTCCTCGTCAGCGAGGAGAAGGCCCGCGAACTCGGGGTCCCCCCGATTTCGGTCGCGGGCGTCGCCTCGACGAGCACCCACCGTCAGGACATCAGCGAAATGCCCGACATGACGACGACCGGCGCGGCGGTCACGGGACCGAAAGCCTTCGAGCAAGCCGGGATTACCCACGACGACGTCGACGTCGCCCAGCTATACGACTCGTTTACCTACACCGCGTTGGTGACCCTCGAGGACCTCGGCTTCTGCGAAAAGGGCGAGGGCGGCGAGTTCGTCTCGGGCGGGACGACCGCCCCCGGCGGCGAGCTCCCGATGAACACGCAGGGCGGCGGCCTCTCGTACTGCCATCCAGGTCACTTCGGCGTCTTCGTCCTCATCGAGGCCGTCCGACAGCTTCGGGGCGATTACACGGGCGAGCGCCAGGTCGACGACGCCGAGGTCGCGGTCGCCCACGGCACCGGCGGCATCCTATCCTCGAGTAGCACCGTCGTCCTCCGGAGGGAAGCATGAACGCGCCCGTCGAGGACCGCCGCGAGGAGTGGGAGGGACCTGTCCCCGTCCCGACCGGCGCGACGGAACCGTTCTGGGAGGCCACGCTCGAGGGCGACCTCCTCTTTCAGGAGTGTGACTGCGGCAACCGCCAGCTCTACCCGCGGGCGGTCTGTACCGACTGCGGCGCGGAGGACCCGCCGTTCGAGGAGAGCGAGGGCGTCGGAACGATCTACACCTACACCGTCTGCCACGTCCCCGGCGAACCCGGTTTCGGCGACCGAACCCCGTACGTCGTCGGCGCGATCGAACTCGCCGAGGGGCCGCGGCTGCTCGCGATGATCGACGCCGATCCCGACGACCTCGAGGTCGGGACGCCCGTCGCGGTACGGTTCTGGCGGATCTCCGACGAGGCCGCCATGCCGGTGTTCGTGCCGGAGTGAGCGCCCCTTCGAAAAGCAGCGACCGTCTTTTCACTCGAGGTTGGCCGTCGCCGTCCCGGTCAGCAGCGTCTCGCCGCCGTCCGTCCACGCTTCGAGTTCGATCTCCACCGTTCCGTCGGCCTCGTTGATCTCGACGACCTCGCCGCTGGCGACGACGGTGTCGCCGGGGAAGACCCGCGACTGGAACCGGACGCCGAAGCTCGAAATATCCCGCAGTTCGAACCAGTTCGCGACGACGCGGGAGGTGACGCCGGCGGTGAACATCCCTTGCCCGAAGACGCTCTCGTTGCCCGCGGCCGTGGCGTAGGGCTCGTCGTAGTGGATCGGGTTGAAGTCGCCGCTCGCGCCGGCGTACTTGACGAACTGCTGGCGATCGAGGTCCTCGACGACGACGTTCGGACCGGTGTCGCCGACCGCGATGTCGGCGAGGTCGCCGACGCGATCGAAGTTGCCGACGGTCGCCGGCGGCACGTCCGACTCGGCCGCGGCGGCGCCGCCGTTCGTCGCTGCCTCGGCGGATTCGCTCGAGGCGTCGTCACTCTCGCTTTCGGTGCTCTCCTCGTCGGCGTCGTCGTCGACCGCTCCCGAGGTCTCGATGGCGGTCGTGCGGTCGGTTAACACGAGTTCGTCGTCTCGATTTCGGTACTCGGTCTCGAGGACGGCGAATGTCATCGTGCCCGCACGCGGTCCCTCGCGCTGGAAGACATCCGCGAGCGTGGTCGTCCCCTCGAGGACGTCGCCGACGGCCATCGGGCGCTCGTACTCGTGGTGTTGCTCGCCGTGGAGGACGTACTCGGGCTGGAAGGCCAGGTCGAAGCCCTTCCCGTCGACGTCTTCGGGGGTGTACCGCGGGAACCGGCCGACCTGGCTGTAGGTCAGCGGCGCGGGCACGCGGTCGTAGCCCCGCTCGGCGGCCGCCGCCTCGTCGCGGAAGATCGGGTCTTCGGACGTGATCGCGCGCGCGAACTCTTCGACCTTGCCGGCCTCGACGCGGAACTCTTCGACGGTGACGCGGCTGTCGCCAACCATCGCCTCGAGTTCCTCGATCGGTCTATTCGGCATCTCGAGTCACCTCTGTGGGCTCGCTGCCGATCGTCGCCGGTCGTTCGGTCGTCCTGCGCTGTCGGTCGGGGCCGTCTCCGCCTTGCATTGCCACGACGATTTGAGCACGACTGGCATAACAGTACCTCTCTCGGAACCCGGGTCGATCGTATCCGAGGGTTGTGTGAGAGGCAGCCGGTTTCGATAGTTCATCTACCGGAGGGCAACCGAGCGTCTGCTTCCGTGGACACAAGGGATTTCGACGTCCTCCCCAGCCGATTTCTCCTCACGGCGCTCCGCGCCGTTCGGATGGTTCGCGGGACCGCAGGTCCCGCGCTAACGCTCGGTCACAGGGCTCCCTCGCTCATCCACCGGAAGACGCATTGCGTCTTCCGAGCTGCTCGAAAACGCGTCGCGTTTTCGGCATCACGAGACGGCGAAGCCGTCTCGAACGACTTCGCTCGCAGGCTCGCGAAGACCTCGCACGGCGTCGGACCGCGGTTCGCCAAGGCAAACCGCGGCCCAGCGCGCGCCACCCGCACGTGGTCGGCCGATCGCGTGTCGCTCGGTTCCGCTACCACTGGCCGACTCGAGCGCTCTCCCCCACACCGGTCGAATAGCTTATAATGAACGTCGATGAATCCGTAGACACGAATGCCAGTCACTGTCACCGCTGGAACCGGCGTATCGGCTGCTCAGACCACGGCGAACATGGAGGGACGGCGATGACGACGGACCAGTTCAGCGTCGAGGGTGAGACGGCGATCGTCACGGGTTCCTCGAGCGGGATCGGGAAGATGATCGTCGAGCGGTTCGCCGACGACGGGGCGAACGTCGTCGTCACCTCGCGGGAGATGGAAAACGTCGAGCCGGTCGCCGACGCGATCAACGAGAGCGACCGACCGGGCGAGGCGCTGGCGATCGAGTGCGACGTGACCGACCGCGAGGCGGTCCAGGAGATGATCGACGAGACCGTCGACGAGTTCGGCGGCCTCGACATCCTGATCAACAACGCGGGGGCGAGCTTTCAGGCGCCACCCTCGGAAATTAGCGAGAACGGCTGGAAGACGATCGTCGACATCAACCTCCACGGCACCTTCCACTGCTCGCAACTCGCCGTCGAGTATATGCGGGACAACGGCGGCGGCCGGATCGTCAACTTCGCCAGCGTCGCGGGCACCCGGGGCTCGAAGACGATGAGCCACTACGGCGCGGCCAAAGCCGGCGTCGTCAACTTCACCACCTCCTCCGCGGCCGACTGGGCCGAAGACGGCGTCTGGGTCAACTGCATCGCGCCCGGCCTCGTCGCGACGGAGGGCGTCCGCACCCAGATGGGCGTCGAGGACGACGCCGACGAGATCGCCCGCACCTCACCGGACCGCACCATCGGCAAACCCGAGGAGGTCGCGGACCTCGCGCAGTTCCTCGCCAGTCCGGCTTCCTCCTACATGGTCGGCGAGACGGTCGAGATCAAGGGGCTCCCGCGTCTCGGCGAGTAGGCCGACCGGACTCGAGACACTCCCCTTGGGGACCCGAAACACGTCCTCTGTTACCACCACCCGTATATTTTTCATCCCGAACGACAAACGCGGGGCACATGGAACTCGATGTCGTCCCCGCAGAGACGCTTTTAGAGGCCCCCTACGATGGGAACGTCGCACACCTGCTCGAGCGAGCGATAGCGGACGAGCCGGACGCGCTCGCGATCGAACACGCCGGCGAAACGATCACCTACCGCGAGTTCGGCGACCGCGTCGAGCGCTTCGCCGACGGGCTTCGGGAACTCGGCCTCGAGGCCGGCGACCGGGTCGGGCTCTACATGCCTAATGGCATTCCCTTCTGCACTGCAGTCTGGGCCTGCTGTCACGCCGGGGTCATCGCGAGCCCGCTGAACCCCGAGTACCGCCGTCGTGAGATCGCCTACCAGCTCGAGCACGCTGACGCGAAGGCGGTCCTCGTCGAGGGCGAGCCCGACGACTACGTCGTCGAGGCCGTCGCCGACCTCGAGACGGAGATCGTCGCCACGACCTCCGGCGGCGACTACCGGTCGCTGCCGGAACTGGGCGCGGCCGACGCCGACCCGGACGTGGTCGACCGCGAGGACGACGACGTGTTGCTCCAGCCCTACACCTCGGGGACGACGGGCAAACCGAAGGGCGTCCTGCTGACCCACCGCAACTTTCGGGTCCAGATCGCCCAGAGCGTCTCGAGTTACAGCGCCGGCCCGATCGAGGGCGACGGGATCATCGTCCTGCCGATGTACCACATCACCGGGATGCTCGGCATGATGTCCTCGCTGTGTGCCGGTCGGACGCTGCACCTGCTTCGCCCCGACCAGTGGGACCCGGAACTGGTCCTCGAGAAGTTAGACGAACACGACATTCCGGCCTTCGTCGGGGTCGCCGCGATGTTCGTCGACCTGCTCGACGCCCACGAGCCCGACGAGTACGACCTGTCGACGCTGATCAAGGCGGGGCAGGGCGGGGACAAGCTCCCGAAGCCGACACAGGAGCAGTTCGAGGAGGCGTTCGACGTCCCGCTCTCTGAGGGGTACGGGCTGACGGAGACGACCGCGACGAGCCACACCATCCGGTGGTCGTCCCTTGGCAACCGGCCCGGGAGCGTCGGCCAGCCGGTTGGCCACACGCGCTCGAAGGTCGTCGACGAGGAAGGGAACGAACTCGGCGCTGGCGAGGAAGGCGAGATCCTCATCGCTGGCCCACAGGTCATGAAGGGATACTACGAGAACCCCGAGGCGAACGACGACGTCTTCACCGAGGACGGCTTCTTCCGCACCGGCGACATCGGTATGCGAGACGAGGACAACTACTACTACATCAAGGGTCGCGAGAAGGAGATGATCCTGACCGCGGGGTACAACGTCTATCCGCGCGAGGTCGAGAACCTACTCTACGAACACCCCGACATCCACGAGGCCGCGGTCTTCGGGCTCCCCGACGAGCGCCGCGGCGAGACCGTCGCGGCCGCGATCACGCCCAAGGAGGGCGCGGAACTGACCGAGGACGATGTCGAGGAGTACGTCCTCGGGGAACTCGCCCCCTATAAACATCCTCGCGTCGTCGAGATCCGGCGCGAACTCCCGAAGACCGGCAGCGGCAAGATCCGCAAGACGGAACTGCAAGACGAGTTCGTCGAGGAACACGGGCTGGAATCGTGATGGGACACGATCGGTCGAACTCTCGAGGAACCGCTACTGGACGGAACGTAGCGCTACTGGGCCCGAGACCGCTCTCGGCGACCGCCCTCGTCCGCCGATGACTGACGAGACCGCCGACTCCACGTACTCGAACGCGGAGATCCGGACGATCGCGCTCGCGGTTATCGCCGGCATCTTCTTCGGCGGGGTCGCGACGGGCGTCGCGTTCCCGACGCTGCCGCTGTTAGACGAGAAGCTGGTGATCAGCGCGATCATGCTGAGCGTGATCCTCTCGGCCAACCGCATCGCGCGGCTGTTCATGAACACGCCGGCGGGGACGATCATCGATCGGGTCGGCTCGCGCAAACCGATGATCTTCGGGCTGTTCACCCAGGCGCTGGCTCCCTTCGGTTACATCGTCGGCCTCCACACGCCCCCGATCGATCTGGGCGTAGTGCCAGTACTCGGCGACGTGTCGCTTCCGGGCGTCGTCTTCGTCCTGGCGCGGCTGTTCTGGGGGATCGGCAGCGCGTTCGTCTTCATCGGCGCGTTCGCGACGATCACATACGTCACGACGACGAACAACCGGGGGCGGTGGGTCGGCTACATGCGCGGCGGCCAGTCGCTTGGCTTCCCGACCGGGCTCATCCTCGGGGGCATCCTGACGGACCTGGCCGATATGCAAACGGCGTTTCTCGTCGCCGGCGCGCTCGCGCTGGTCGCCGGCACCGTCGCGACGCTCGTCCTCCCGGACGTTCACGCGGGTGCGGGCTCGGAGAGCCGATCGGTGAGCCTCCGCGAGGTCCCCGCGCTGTTGGCCGGCAATCCGACCGTCGTCCTCGTCGGCTACGGGAACTTTGCCGTCCGATTCCTCTGGGGCGGCGTCATCCTCTCGACGCTCGCGAGCTACGCGAGCGTCTACGGCCTCGAGCTCTCCTTTCTCGAGGCGGCCGGAATCAGCGGCATCGTGATGGGCCTTGGCGTGCTCACCTCGGGGTCGCTGACGATCGTCACCGGCTGGGCATCGGATCTGGTCGACGATCGGACGATTCTGACGGTGCCGGCCTTTCTGGCGATGGCGGTCGGTTTTCTGGTTATCGCCTACGTGCCAACGATCGAGGCGCTACTCGGTGCGATCGTCCTCGTCGGCGGCGGTATGGGCGCGGCCGCGCCGTCGCTGCTGGCGATCATGGGCGATCTCACCCCCGGCGACGAACTCGGCCGGATGGGCGGTGCCTACCAGGTGATGGGCGATATCGGGCTCAGCCTGGGCCCGCTGCTGGCGATTCCGGCCGTCGAGAGCTGGTTCGGCTATCGGCTGACGTACGTCCTCTGTGCGGTGCTCGTCTTGAGTTGCTTGACGATCGTCTCGCTGCCGCTACTGCGTAACCCCGAGGTCACCCGGACGGGAGTGAAAGCCGACTGAACGAGGCGGTGACCCGCGTCCACGCAAGGGCGAACGCGGGGCCGTCGGGCTCACCGGCGCGATTCCGCGACGAAGCCTACTCACGTGCGCGAAGCTTTCATGTGTAGTCGCGACTATTGGTATGTATTATCATGACAAAGGAGCGCATATCGGGGGCGGTCGCCCGGGTGCGTCCGTGGCTTCCCGCGGTCGCCGTGGCGCTCGCCGCCGGACTCGCCGCCGTCGGGGGCTCGTACCTCTTCGTCGGCCGACGGCCGGCGTTCGTCGCGACGCCGATCGACCGGCTCGTCGTCACCCTCAGTCCCGAGGCGCTCGTGACCTTCGCGATCACCGAACTCGGGACGCTCGGCCACCGGCTGGCCTTCCTGACGGCGATCGTGCTGACCAGTCTCGTCTTCGGACTCGCGGCCCTGCCCGGCGTCGCGCTCCTCCGAAGGGCCCCGTCCGCCGACAGCGCACTGTCCCACCAGCGGTACGTCTCCGCCGCCGGCGTGATCGTCGGAGCGGTTCTGCCGGCGGCCGTCGCGTTCGGGCTGACGCGCTCGCTGCCCTCGAGCGCCGGTGCCGCCGCCGGGGCCGCCCTCGTCGTGTTGGTGGCGGTCGGAGTCGAACGCGCTGCGACGGCGGACGCTCCCCTCGGCTCGTCGGACCGCCGGCGCGTCCTCGGGGCCGTCGGGTCGGCGATCGGCCTGAGCGCGCTCGGGCTGTTCGTCCGCGGGACCGACACTGAATCCGTGGCCTCGCCCCTCGTGATCCCCGAGGACGCCCGACCCGAGGTTCGAACGCTGCTCACGCGCGCGAAAGACCAGTCGTTCGACGTGGAGGGGCTCGAGCCGCTGGTCAGCACGGACTTCTAC
This sequence comes from Natrinema marinum, assembly GCF_024296685.1. Lineage (NCBI taxonomy): Archaea > Methanobacteriati > Methanobacteriota > Halobacteria > Halobacteriales > Natrialbaceae > Natrinema > Natrinema marinum. The sequence goes on from NZ_CP100763.1 coordinate 3,352,595, forward strand.
CAGGTCGACATCAACAACGTCGATCCCGCCGTCGACCGCGAGGCGTGGACGCTCTCGATTACGGGGGCCGTCGAGGAGGAAGCGACGTACGATATCGCCGACCTCGAGGCGATGACACTCGAAGATCGGTTCGTCACGCTGCGCTGTGTCGGCGATCAACTCAACGGCCGGCAGATGGACACCGCCCTCTGGAGCGGCGTGTCCGTTCGGTCGCTGCTCGAGGCGGCCGGTCCTCAGGGCAACTACGTCGTCCTCAGCGGGGCCGACGGCTACTACAACGAGTTCCCGATCGAGGCGCTGTGGCCGGGACTGTTGGCCTATCGGATGAACGGGCGCCCGCTGCCACGGGGCCACGGTGCTCCGGTTCGCGCCCTCGTTCCCGGCCACTGGGGCGAGATCAACGTGAAGTGGCTGACCGAGATCGAGGTCCGCGAGGAGGAGTCGATGGGCTACTGGGAGCACCGCGGCTGGCACGGCACCGGTCCGGTCCACACCGTGGCCAAGCTCTGGCAGGTCAACCACCGCAGCGGCGGCCGCATCGAGGTGGCCGGCCACGCCTACGCCGGTACTCGAGGGATCAGCGCCGTCGAGGTATCGATCGACGGCGGCGACACCTGGACCGAGGCCGAACTGTCCGAACCACTCCCTGGTGACGATGTCTGGCGACAGTGGCGCTACGAGTACGGGGCGGCGGGGAGACACGAAGTGATCGTCCGTGCTCGAGACGGGAACGGGAACCTACAGATCCCCGAAAAAGACGGGCCGAAACCCGACGGTGCTACCGGCTGGGTTTCCGAAACCGTGGAGCCGCGGTGAATGTACCCGCTCACTGTCAGTCGGTCGGGGTCCGTCCGGCCGTCGTCCGACTTCCGTCTCGCGGATCGGCTGCGGTGTCTTACCGGTCGTTGCCAACGTATGATGAGTAACATAAAGTACTGGAATATATTGATGCTAAAAAGCAACGCTGGAATCTGTCTGAAAAAAACGTGAATGTTTATATGCCTGTAGTTGGATGATAGCAATGGACAAGAGTGATTGTGAACCAATGACACGGGATAACATCAACAGGCGGCGGGTGCTTACGGGTGCTGGTGCAGGAATTACGGCAGCGATGGCAGGTTGCATCGGTGGCGGTGGGGGTGGTGACGGCGATGTCCAATTCCTAACAGACTACTACAACGACGCATGGCAAGCGCTCTGGGATGAACTCGAGCCGGCGTTCGAAGACGAGACCGATATCCCGGTCACCATCGAGGAAGCCGGAATGTCCGGAAGCCAGGAATCGCGGCTCTCACAGCTGATTCAGGCGGGTAATCCGCCGGAAGCGAACTCATCGACGTTCGATCAGGTGGCCAATATCTGGGAGACTGGGCAACTCGAGACGACCAACGATGTCGTCTCGTCGATCGAAGAAGTCAACGGGGAACTGAACGCCGGTGGGGCGTTCCTCGGTGAGGGGGACGAGATCTACCAGATCCCCCACGGTGTATACGTCTCGAACTTCCAGTACCGGGCCGACGTCTACGAGGCACTCGGGCTGGAGGAGCCGGAGACGTTCAGCGATATCCTCGAGAACGCGCGAGCCATCGACGAGGCCGGCGGCGACTACGAGGACATGCGCGGCTACGGGCTCGCCGGGGCGCCGACCGGTAAGAGTCAGGACGAAATGCTCGTCATGCTCGCGAGCGCGGGGATCTCCGGTATCGGGCTTCGCTGGAAGGATCCGGAGGCACAAGACGAACTCGAGATCTGGTGGCCCGAAGACGTAGTCACCGAGGTGCTGCAGTTCGCCAAGGATATCTCCCAGTACTCCCCGGACCCAACCAGCATCGGCTGGGCCGAGTCGCTGAGCCAATGGGTGCAGGGACAGTACGGCCAGTGTTATCATCTCAACGCTTGGCCGGTCGGCGTCACCGCACAGGCGGCCGAAGCGAACGACAGCGACGGACTGCGTTTCGTCGCCGAGAACACCGAGATCATCCCGTACCCGATGCTGGACGGGGTCGATCCGAGCGAGAACTGGCTGTCATCTCCGGCCCCCGACGGCCACCATATCTTCTCGAACTCCGGTCGTCCGGGCGACGCCAAGGAGTGGTTCGAGTGGCTCTACGCAGACAGCATGGAGCGAACGGTGAGCTTCTACGAGACGGACCCCGGTCGGTTCCTCCCGACCTACTCCGACGTGCTCGGGTCGGACGAGTTCCAGAATCAGGACATCTTCCAGGCCCACCCCCACCTGCTCGAGAAACTCCAATACGTCCAAGACGAGATCTGGGGCAACCACTACGGCAGCGTCGAGGCGGCGAACACCTCCTCGCCCGTGACGCTGTACATGCAGCGGCAGTGGTTCTACGGCGAGATGATCAACCGCGTGATCACCGATACAAACACCGTCCAGGAGGCCTACGAGTGGGGTTACGGCCAGCTCGAGGAGGCCTTTGCTGAGGCACAGGAATCGTTCGGCGGATAATCCGATCGTAGCCGGTCCCCGTTCGGTCGATTCGGAGCAGGCGAATCGTTTATGGCTAACCGTGAGATTAACATACATGCATGGAGAGGAGATCTAGATATGGCCAGTGAAACTGGAGAATCAATACGACCTGGCAGGACGTACATCCCGTGGGACGACCTGCCGGTACAGCGGGAGACGGTCGCCGGTATCGGGACCGTTCTTCCCGTCGTCGTTCTGTACTTGCTCATCGCGGTGCTCCCGGTCGCGTTCGCGTTCTGGGCATCGTTACACGATATTCACACGCTCAATCCCGAGTGGCAGTGGGCTGGCCTCGCAAACTATCGCGAGGTCCTGAATATCTCCACCTTCTGGGGATCGTTATGGCGCGGTGTCATCTACATGGTTGGGAGCACGCTCATCCAACTCTCCGTCGGGCTCTGGATGGCGCTCGTGCTCAATCGTATCACGTACGGGCAGAAGTTGCTCACCGCAGTGGTCTTTACCGCCTACCTGATCCCGACAATCATCGTCTCGCTGGTGGCACTACGAGTGTTCGACCCGCTCGGGGGCGTCTTCCAGATGATGGGTGCCGAGTGGTTCGGCCTCTGGGGTGTCAACGAGGCGCCACTCGGTTCGCGGGATTGGGCGATGGAGCTACTGATCCTCATCGGTACGTGGAAGTTCGCCGTCTTCGTCACGATCTTCACGCTCGCGCAGCTGCGAGCGATCCCGGATCGATTCTACGAGGCGGCGAAGGTCTGTGGAGCCAACCGGTGGCAGATGTTCCGCGACATTACGCTGCCGCGTCTCATGGGGATCGTGACGGTCGTCGTCTTGCTCCGTTCGGTCTTCATGTTCAACAAGTTCGACATCATCTGGCAGCTCACCCAAGGCGGGCCCGGTAACGCAACGACGACCTTGCCAGTGCTGGCCTACAAAACGGTCTATACGGATCAGGCATACGGGCTCGCAAACGCGATCTCCGTCGTCATGTTCCTGTTCCTGTTGGCGTCGGCAATCATCTACTTCAAACTCTTCAACCCGAGCGAAGAGGTGGAGACAACCACATGAGTCAGAGCGAACCTCCGGGAGGCGTCTTCGGCCTCTCATACGACGGCGAGACCCGAATCATAGAAGCACTGAAATTATTCAGCACCGCGATCATCGTCATCGTCGGCTCGTGGCCGATCTACTGGATGGCCCAGTTGGCGTTCACGGACTACGAGACGGTTGAGGACGCTGTCACCATCTTCCCCACACCGGATATTTTCACGCTGGGGAATTTCTCGGTGTTGACGGATCCGGTGATGTACACCTACATGTTCAACACGGTCGTCGTGGCTATCGGTACGATCGTGACGGTTGTCCTCGTCTCATTGCTCGCTGGCTACGGTCTTGCGCGTCTGGACTTCCCGCAAAAGGAGAACTTCGCGCGGGTTCTCCTGATCGGGTACCTCTTTAGTCCCATCGTCATCGGGATTCCGCTCTACCAGATCTGGCAGAGCATCGGTCTCCTCGGTGCCCGTTTCGGGCTCATCATTGCCCTGTCGGCGATTTCGATGCCGTTCGCCGTGTGGCTAATGTGGAAGTTCATCATGACGATTCCAGAGGCTCACGAGGAGGCGGCGTGGGTCGACGGCGCATCGCGTTGGCGTGGCTTCCGCGATGTCGTCGTGCCGCAGTGCCGACCGGCGATCATCGCCGCGGCCCTGTTTGCCTTCGCGCTCGCGTGGAACGACTTCACGTTCGCGCAGATCCTTCTGCCCCAGACTGACACCACGACGTTCGCACCCGGTATCCTCCGGGCGATGGGGCAGGCCCAGTTCCTGCCGGATGCCTACCTGATGGCGATTTCGCTGGCCATGACCGTGCCACCGCTGCTGTTCGCCTACTTCATGCAGAGCTACCTGCTGCAGGGGTTCCAGGTCAGAGCGCTCTGAGAGTCACCAACCTTACAACTAACACCACCAGAAACACAAACATATGCCAGACATCGAGATCCGAAATCTGACGAAAGTGTACGAGGAATCGGGCAACAAAATCATCGCAGTCGACGACGTCGACCTCACGATCGAGGACGGCGAGTTCGTGACGCTGGTTGGCCCCTCGGGCTGTGGGAAGACCACGACGCTTCGCTGCGTCGCGGGACTGAACAAGCCGACCAGCGGCACGATCAAGTTCGGCGATCGCGATGTGACGGACAAGCCGGTCCAAGAGCGTAACATCGCGTTGCTCTTCCAGGACATCGCGTTGTACCCGCACATGAGCGTTCAGGAGAACATGGCCTACGGCCTCAAGATCGCCGGCTTCTCGAGAGAGGAGCGTATGGCTCGTGTCGACGAGGCCGCAGAGTTACTCCAGATCACGGACCAGCTCAAAAAGATGCCCGCAGACCTCTCGGGCGGTCAACAACAGCGCGTCGCGCTGGGGCGATCGCTCGTCCGCGATCCGGAGATATTCCTGTTCGACGAGCCGATGTCGGACTTGGACGCGAAACTGAAGGCCGAACTACGGCCGGTCATCGAGAAAGTGACCGACGAGATTGGCTGTCCGACCCTCTACGTCACCCACGATCAGGAGGAGGCGATGACCATGTCCGACCGCGTCGCGGTCATCAACGACGGCGAACTGGCACAGGTCGCCCCGCCGAAGGAAGTCTACGACGAACCGGCCTCGCAGTTCGTCAGCCAATTTATCGGCCAGCCATCGACGCAGTTCTTCGACGGATCGGTCGGCTCCGTCAACGGGACCGCCGAGCTCGATGTCGGTGGCTACGAGTACGATCTCGCCCGCGACGGCCTCGAAGGCTGGGCTGGCGAGGACGTCCGCGTCGGCCTCCGGCCACAGTACATCGGCGTCAGTGACGACCCCAATGCTGGTATCCCAGCAACGCACCTGCTCGACGAACCGCTCGGCGATGCGACCCACAGCTTCTTCGATACCGAGTTCGGCGAGGTCGTCGTCGTCACCAGCCCCGACTTCAATGGCAACGGCAAGGAGTACAGCCTTGTCTTCGACGACAAGTACATCCAGCTGTTCGACGCTGATTCCGGCGTCCGAATCTCCTGATTCGGTCAGTTCTTTTTGCCGTCGCTCGTTCCGCGAGCGGCGGCACTCGTGTCAATCTCGGACGCGGCCGCAGCGTCTAGATCCGTTGGTGCCGTCGAGCGAACGACAATTGTCCCCGCGACGTGGTCCCCGACGCGACGGCCGTCAGTCACCAGCGCCAACGCGAGGCCGATGACCAGTGGGGGGACACCGAGCAGATCGACGTATAGACAGAGGTTCCGTACGGCACTGGCTCGATAGGTACACGGGCGACCGTCATTCATGACGACCAGGAGACCGCGATTGACTTTTCCCGGCGTCCGCCCATAGCGCCACTCGAAGACGAACGAGTAACTGGCGTAAAGCGGTACGAGCAAGAGCAGCGACAGTGGGACGATAGCTCCACCGAGCGCTTCGTAGGGACCGCTGAAGACTTCACCTACGGCATAGATCAGCGGGAACTCGATCAGTACGTAGCAGATGAACAGATCGATAGCCGCAGCGGCGCCGCGGGCAAGCAACACGTCTCGATCGCTGGCGGTCTCGACTCTCGGTTCCGGTTGCCGTTGACTCGGTAGAAATCCATCTAGCTTCCAGTCGATCACGGGCCCACCGCCTCGCCGTTCATGGTGACTTCTTTCGCCGGTGAGCACAAAATACCTACCGTCGTCTGCCCGCAGTCACTCCATGCGGATGTCGGTCCGTAGCGTTGCAAGGAAGTAACCCAACATGAGAATCGTGATCCCGCCAAACACCTGCACGTCGATAGAGAGATAGTTGTCAACTTGGTATAGCAGAACGCTCGTGACCGCCAGTACGACGATAGCACCGACCGTCCGCCAGCGTTCCAGAATCTTCTCGAGGGCGATGCTCGTCGTGGATTTCTCGACCGCATCCGACGCCCTTCGGATGTTTTCAAGTCCTGCACTGTCCGTTTTCCGTGATGTGGTATCTTCGCTCATATGTACCCGATATTCCCAGCCGAACGTAAATATCTATGGGTGTCGGTGCCACGGGACGCGATCTCAGGTCGCTCAGCCACCCGCTAGCAGTTGCCCGTTCGTCTCACGTGTCGCGGTATCAGCCGGGATGGCAGGGATGTCTCCATCAGTGAATTGACATCACACTAGAACAATTGGATAGAATGTGTGGGGGTCGGAGTCAACCAGACGCCGGATACTGTATGGTGCCGGTATCGGTGGCGCCGGTCTGATCGCAGGTTGTTGCGACAGCACCGGAACTGACGGTGGCGATACCGGTGACACTGACGGTCTCAATGAGAGCGCCGACATCGACGAGCACAGCAGTGGCGGCGAGGTTCACTTCCTCACTGACTACTACACCGCCGCGTGGGAGTCTCTCTGGGGTGACCTCGAGTCCGAGTTCCAGAACGAGACCGACATCCAGCTGACCATCGAAGAAAGCGGGACATCCGGGACGGGTGTGAAGCGTCTCGTTCAGCTGATCCAAGCGGGGACGCCGCCGGGCGCGAATACGTCCACGTTCGACCAGGTGGCCGGCGTCTGGGAGGCGGGCAAGCTCGAGACCGTCACCGACATCGTCTCCTCGATCGAGGGGGTCAACGGGGAACTGAACGCCGGCGGCGCGTTCCTCGGCGAAGAGGACGAACTCTATCAGATCCCCCACGGACTGACCGTTTCGAACTTCCAGTACCGGGCAGATGTCTACGAGGCCCTCGGACTCAAAGAGCCCGAGATTTAGCGATATCCTCGAGAACGCCAAGGCCGTCGACGAGTCCGACGAATTCCCCCACATGCGCGGGTACGGACTCGCCGGCTCACCGACCGGCAAGAGTCAGGACGAACTCCTCGTCATGTTGGCGAGCGCGGGTATCCCCGGGATCGGTCTTCGGTGGCAGGACCCGAACGCCCGCGAGGAACTCGAGATCCACTGGCCCGAGGATACGGTGACCGAGGTCCTGCAGTACGTCGAGCGTCTCTCCGAGTACTCGACGGATCCGACGGACATCGGGTGGGCGAACTCGCTCAGCGACTGGGTCCAGGGCCGGTACGGACAGTGTCACCACATCAACTGCTGGCCAGTTGGCGTCACCGCCCACGTCGCCGAATCAGAGGACAGCGACGCGCTGCGCTCCCTTGCCATGAATACCGAGGTCATCGCGTACCCGATGTTGGACGGCGTCGACCCGGACCAGAACTGGCTCTCGTCGCCGACACCCGACGGCCACCACGTCTTCTCGGGGGGAGGCAACATCGCCGGCACCAAGGAGTGGTTCGAGTGGCTCTACGCCGACAGCATGGAACGGACCGTCAGTCTCTACGAGACGGACCCCGGACGGTTCCTGCCGGCCTACGCCGACGTGATCGAGTCCGACGAGTTCCGGAACCAGGACCTCTGCCAGATGCATCCGCACCTGCTCGAGAAACTCGAGTACGTCCAGGAGAAAATCTGGGGCGACCACTACGGCAGCGTCGACGAGGCCGACATCTCCTCGCCTGAGGCTCTGTACATGCGACACCAGCAGTTCTACGGCGGGATGGTTAATCGCGTCGTCACCGATTCGATGAGCGTTGGAGAGGCCTACGACTGGGGCTATGAGCGGCTCGAGGACGACTTCGCGGCGGCACAGGAACAGTTCGGCAACTGACCGCGGTCGATCGTCTCGAGGGCGTCTCTGCCCTGCCGATCATCGTCTCGCCGGTGGCGCTGCGAGCGTGCGATCCGCTCGGCGGAACGGCGGTGACGAGTCACGGACGAAAAACGGCGCCGAAAACGGAGCGTTCGAGCGGAAGCGTTACTCGTCGAGTGCGTCGATGCGCAGATCCTCGTCGAACTGCAGGCTGTTCTCGATCTCGGCCGCGTCGACGTCTTCGAAGGCCCAGCGAGCGATCGAACGCCGGTGGACCTCGTCGGCCCCGTCGACGATACGGAACCGGCGGACGGCCTCGTAGAAGTGGGCGATCGGCAGGTCCTTGCCGATCCCGTTACCGCCACAACACTGCAGGGCGAGGTCGATGGTGTCGTTGGTGACGTTCGCAGCGAACATCTTCGACATTGCCACCTCGATGCGGGCGTCGCTGCGGTCGAGTTCGCGCGCGGCGTGGCGGACCATACAGCGGGCGGCGTGCAGTCGGGTCTCGGCGTCGGCGATGCGATGGCGCAGCGCCTGCTTTTCCTCGAGTTTCGTGCCAAAGGCCTCGCGTTCTTGCAGGTAGGCTTTCGCGACATCGAGCGAGCGCTCGGCCATGCCCGAGTAGCGCATGCAGTGGGTGAGTCGGCCGCCGCCGAGGCGCATCTGGGCGATCTGGAAACCTTCACCTTCCTCACCGATGGTGTTCTCGACGGGAACGCGGACGTTCTCGAACTTCACTTCGGCGTGGCCGCCCTCGCGCTCGGTGATGCCGTGGCCGCCCAGATGGGGGACGTTGCGGACGACTTCGACGCCGTCGGCGTCGCGGGGTACCATGATGATCGAAGTGCCCTCGTAGGGATGGGCGTCGAGGTCGGTCCGGACCATCGCCAGATAGTAGTCCGCGCCGAGACCGTCGGAGGTCCACCACTTGTGGCCGTTGATGACCCACTCGTCGCCGTCCTTGACGGCGGTGCTCTGGAGCATCTTCGGGTCCGAGCCGGCCCCGACCTTGGGCTCGGTCATCGCGAACGCCGTCTGAATGTCGCCCTGGACGAGCGGTCGGAGCCACTCCTCTTTCTGCTCTTCCGTGCCGACCATCTCGAGGGTGTGCATGTTGCCCTCCTGAGGCGCGTTCGCGCGGATCGCGAGCGCACCGATCAGCGAGCGCCCGACCTGCTCGAAGGACGGCAGCATGTCGCTGAAGTCGAGCCCCTGGCCGCCGTACTCTTCGGGCACCTGTGGCGCGAATAGGTCCCGTTCCTTGGCCATGTCCCACATCTCGTGGATCTCGTCCATCGTGATCTCCTCGCCCGTCGCGAGCGCCTCCCGCTCGCGGGGGATGACGACTTCGTCCATGAACTCCTCTACGCGACCCGCAACCTCCCTGGCTTTCTCGGAGTCGTGGTACTCCATATCACCGACGACTAACTCCAGTACTGTAAAGATATAGGTAACGAATCGCATTAATTGGAAACTGCTCGTGGTGCTCTCGATCCCTCGAGACCTGCCACCGTACCCCGCAATCGTCTCTCATCTCCTCTTCTCTCCTTTCCTCTCCCCATCGTGGCTCACCGCGTCGGCCCCCGCTCGAGCGGTTCGGACTCGCTCGAGGCCGATACGTCGGCCCCCGCTCGAACGAACGTAGCGACCTCTTCGCGTACAGACGGGCGGTTGCATCGGGAACGACGCTCGCCAAAAGAGAGCGAAAATTGGCTCCGAGAGCGACCGAATTACTCGTCGAGCGCGTCGATTCGCAGGTCCTCGTCGAACTGGAGGGTGTTCTCGATCTCGGCCGCGTCGACATCTTCGAAGGCCCAGCGAGCGATCGAACGCCGGTGGACCTCGTCGGCCCCGTCGACGATGCGGAAGGCGCGGACGTTCTCGTAGAAGTGGGCGATCGGCAGGTCCTTGCCGATCCCGTTACCGCCACAACACTGCAAGGCGAGGTCGATGGTGTCGTTGGTGACGTTCGCGGTGAACATCTTCGACATCGCGACCTCGATACGGGCGTCGCTGCGGTCGAGCTCGCGTGCGGCGTGACGGACCATCGTTCGCGCGGCGTGGAGCCGCGTTTCGGCGTCGGCGATGCGGTGGCGAAGCGCCTGTTTCTCCTCGAGTTTCGTGCCGAAGGCCTCGCGTTCCTGTAGGTAGGCTTTCGCGATGTCGAGCGAGCGCTCGGCCATGCCGGAGTAGCGCATGCAGTGGGTGAGTCGGCCGCCGCCGAGTCGCATCTGGGCGATCCGGAAGCCTTCGCCCTCCTCGCCGATGGTGTTCTCGACGGGGACGCGGACGTTCTCGAACTTCACTTCGGCGTGGCCACCTTCGCGTTCGGTGATGCCGTGGCCACCCAGGTGAGGGATGTTCCGCTGGACTTCGACGCCGTCGGCGTCGCGGGGTACCATGATGATCGAGGTACCTTCGTAGGGATGGGCGTCGAGGTCGGTCCGGACCATCGCCAGATAGTAGTCCGCGCCGAGGCCGTCGGACGTCCACCACTTGTGGCCGTTGATGACCCACTCGTCACCGTCCTTGACGGCGGTGCTCTGGAGCATCTTCGGGTCCGAGCCGGCCCCGACCTTGGGCTCGGTCATCGCGAACGCCGTCTGGATATCGCCCTGGACGAGCGGTCGGAGCCACTCCTCTTTCTGCTCTTCCGTGCCGACCATCTCGAGGGTGTGCATGTTGCCCTCCTGGGGCGCGTTCGCACGGATCGCGAGCGCACCGATCAGCGAGCGCCCGACCTGTTCGAACGAGGGCAGCATGTCGCTGAAGTCGAGCCCCTGGCCGCCGTACTCTTCGGGCACCTGCGGTGCGAACAGGTCCCGTTCTTTGGCCATGTCCCACATCTCGTGGATCTCGTCCATCGTGATCTCCTCGCCCGTGGCCAGTGCCTCCCGCTCGCGCGGGATGACGACTTCGTCCATGAACTCCTCTACGCGGCCTGCGACCTCCGTGGCTTTCTCGGAGTCGTGGTACTCCATATCACCCATGATCGCATACAGCACTGTAAAGCTATAGGTACCGGTTCACATGAATTGGCAAACGGCGCCGAGACTATCGGCTCCTCGACCCCTGTCGCCGCCCTCGTTCGCTTCACATCCCCGTCCGTTCCCTCTCCAGCGAACCGCGATACCCCTCGCTCGAGCGGGCGATCAGACCCGCTCGATGATCGTCGCGACCCCCTGACCGAAGCCGATACACATCGTCGAGAGCGCGGTGTCCTGGCCGGTGCGCTCGAGTTCGTGAGCCAACTTCGTCAGCAACATCGCGCCGGTCGCGCCCAGCGGGTGGCCGTGGGCGATCGCGCCGCCGTTGACGTTGACGTCCTCCCAGGAGGCGCCGGTCTCCTCGAGCCAGGCCGCCGGCACCGAGGCGAACGCCTCGTTGACCTCGAACAGATCGATATCGCCGATCGTCATGTCGGCCTGCTCGAGGACGTTCTCGGTCGCCGGGATCGGCCCCTTCAGCATCGTGATCGGGTCGACGCCGACGACTTCGGTCTGGACGATGCGGGCCATCGGTTCCCAGCCGTGTGCGTTTGCGGCTTCTTCGCTCGCGATCAGCAACGCACAGGAGCCGTCGACGATCCCCGAGGAGTTCCCGGGGTGGTGGAAGCCGTTGCCTTCCTCGCGGAACGACAGTGGCAGTTCGGCCAGCGTCTCCTCGTCGGTGCCGGGACGCGGGTGTTCGTCTTGCTCGACGACGACCTCCTCGCCGTCGAGTTCGGTCTCGACGGGCGTGATCTGGTCGTCGTAGCGGCCCTCGTCCCAGGCCTCCTTCCAGCGGCGCTGGGAGTCGGCGGCGATCTCGTCGAGCTCCGAGCGCGAGAAGCCGTATTCCTCGGCGATCCGTTCGGCGCCCTCGCCCTGATGGGTCACCTCGTCGAAGTGCTCGAAGTAGGTGTCGGTGAGGCTGTCGCCGCTGTCCGCCCCGTCCGCGCCGTCGGACCCCATCGGGACGCGAGTCATGTGTTCGACCCCGCCCGCGATGAGCACGTCGTGCTGGCCGGCCATGACGTTCGCCGCGGCGAAGTTCGCCGCCTGTTGGCCGGAGCCACACATCCGATTCAACTGGACGCCGGGGACGATGTCGCCCCAGCCGGCCACCATCGGCGCGAGTCTGGCGATGTTCAGCCCCTGCTCGTCTACGGGCGTCACGCAACCGTAGATGACGTCCTCGATCGTCTCCGGCTCGAACCCGTTGCGCTCGCGAAGCGCCTCGAGCGGTTCGGCGGCGAGGTCTTGCGGATGGGTATCCCGGAACGAGCCGCCGCGTTTCCCGAACGGTGTGCGGACGGCGTCGACGATGACTGCGGAGTTCATGACGTGTGCGTGAGTATTCCACGATCGATCATAGAGGTTGTGCATAAATTCGCGATCGTTCGAGATGGAGACTGTACCGTCGAATCTTTCCCCGCCTTGGCAGTGAAATCTGGTACCGCTCCCCAATGATTAAGTCAGATAACGAAGTATTCGCTCGGGCATGGACTTTGGTATCCAGAACCGGACCGCCGTCGTCACCGGCGGGGCCGGCCGCATCGGAAGTGCCGACTGTCGAACGCTTGCCGAGGAGGGCGCGAACGTCGTCGTCCTCGACGTCGACGCCGACGGCGCGCGGGAAGTCGCTGACGAGATCGACGAGACGGCCGACGCCGGCGAGGCGATGGCCCTCGAGTGCGATCTGACCGACCGGGGGGACGTGGCCGACTCCATGGACGAGGTCCGCGACGCCTTCGGCGGCGTCGACATCCTCGTGAACAACGCCGCGATGGTCGACGCGCGCTCGCGGCTGGCCGACTACGACGACGACGTCTGGAACCGCGACGTGGAAATCAACCTTACGGGCACATACAACATCAGCGCGGAGGTGTTCCCGGAGATGTGCGACCGCGGCTGGGGCCGCGTCGTGAACATGTCTTCGATGGCCGGCTGGTACGGCGGCTTCGGCCAGATTTCGTACTCGGCGACGAAGGCCGCCATGATCGGCGTCGGCCGGACGATGGCGCTCGAGGGGGCCCAGTCGGGCGTCACCTCGAACGTCATCGCGCCGAACATCGTCGTCGGTCCGTGGTCGGAGATGAGCCCCGACGAACTCCGCGAGAACGTCGACGAGTACTACGCCCGGATCGCCGAGGCGACGCCGATGCGCCACCTCGGGACGGAGGAGGACGTGGCCAACATGGTCGCCTACCTCTGCTCGGAGCAGGCTTCCTACGTCACGGGACAGATCGTCGGCGTCACCGGCGGGATCGACCTCTTCAGTTTCTGATCGCGGACTCGGGACCGTCTCGAATCCGCCGTGCGTTTCGTTACGCCGGGTACGCGTCGTGCCACGGTCGCCGCCGCTCGAGGGCGGCGCTGGCCGCGAGCACGTCGTCGTCGGCGTGTCGCGGGCCCGCGAGTTGCATCCCGACGGGGAGCCCGTCGACGACGCCAGCCGGGACCGAGGCCGCCGGCTGCCCGGTGAGGTTGAACGGCTGCGTGAGCACCCAGCCGCGGTACGGTTCGATCTCGACGCCGTCGATCTCCTCGGGCTCCTCTCCGTGGGGGAACGGCGTCGTCCCGCAGGTGGCCGTCGCAAGGAGGTCGTACTCCCCGAAGAGGTCGATCAGTCCGTCGAGGACGTGCGTCCGAACGACGTCCGCGCGCTTGTACTCCCGCGTGGTCGGCTCGTCGGCCTCCATGATGAGCTCCACGAGATACGGCCGGAGGCGGTCGCGGTCCTCGCCGAGCGGATCGAAGCCCTCGTCCTCCAAGTTCTCGAGCAGCGACCCCCACCGCACGGTCGCCATCGTGTAGTAGGCATCGAGGATCTCCTCGTTACTGTGTCCGAGGTCGGGATCGACCGCGTCGACGGTCGCGCCGACGCGCTCGAGCGCCGAGACGGCGTCCTCGAGCGCGTCGCGGACCTCGGGGGCGACGGGATAGATCCCCATATCGGGGCTGTAGGCGATTTTCAGGTCGTCGATCGGCCGGTCGACCGCGTCGCGGTATTCGCCACCCTTCGGGATCGAGAACGGATCGCGCGGGTGCGCCCCCGCCATCACGTCCAGCGACAGCGCCGCGTCTTCGACCGTCCGGGCCAGCGGTCCGTTCGTCGAAAACGGGGTGTGACTGGCGAACGCGTTGGGCCGGCTGACGTTCGGGATCACTCCCTGCGTCGGCTTGAGTCCGTACACGCCGCAGAAGCTCGCCGGAACCCGGACCGAGCCGCCGGCGTCGGAGCCGGGTGCCAGCGGCACGAGCCGATCGCCGAGCGCCGCCCCGGCTCCGCCGGAGGAGCCCCCCGAGACGCGGTCGGGATCGAACGGGGTCCCCGTCGGCCCGGCGACGCGGTTGTCGGTCGTCACCCCGAGCCCGAACTCGGGTGTGTTCGTCTTCCCGACCACGATCGCGCCCGCTTCCCTGAGCCGGGCGACGAACGGCGAATCCGACTCGGCGACGCGGTCCTCGAAGAGCAGCGATCCCGAGGTCGTTCGGATCCCCTCGACGTCGTCTAAGTCCTTGATCGCGACGGGAACCCCGTGGAGCGGCCCGAGCGGCTCGCCCTCGTCGATCGCGTGGTCGGCGTCGGCGGCCATCTCGCGGGCCAACTCGTCCGTGACGGTGACGAACGCGTTCGTCCGGTCGTTTCGATCGTGGATGCGCTCGAGGGTGGACTCGACGACCTCCGTGGCCGAGTAGTCGCCGTCTCGGATCGCTCGCGCGATCCCGGCGGCGGTTCTGTCTGTGACCCGTGTTACCATAGCATGGCGTATCAGCGTACCGAGTGAAAAACGTTCGTCTACGGGAAACCTCGGGCCGCGACCGTGAGTCAGTCCGTGATCCCCATCGACTTCGCGATCGTGTTCAGCTGGATCTCGTCGGTCCCCTCGACGATCCGCAGGATGCGCGCCTGGTGGACCAGGTCCATGTAGGGGCTCTCCTCGGCCAGTCCGTTGGCCCCGTTGACCTGCACGGCCGCGTCGGCGACCTCCCAGAGGACGTTCGTCGCGAACCACTTCAGCACCGACGAGTCCATGATCGTCCGCTCGCCTTCGGCCATCTTCCAGGCGAGTTTGAGCCCCGCCGCGTCGGCCGCGTAGGTCTTCGCCCGCCCCTTCGCGAGCTTGGCGGAGACCTGCTGGAAGTTCCCGATCGATCGTCCGAACGCCTCGCGCTCGGTGACGTACTCGCCGGCCTCCTCGAGTAGGTACTCCGAGTACCCCACGGCCTCGGCGCCGAGCTCGAGTCGGCCCAGCGAGAGGAACTCCATCGCGGCGTAGAAGGCCTCGTCGACCTCCCCGAGGACGCGGTCGTCGGGGACGCGCACGCCATCCAGAATCACTTCGGCCTGGGACCCCTCCGCGCCGACGGCGTTGTTGTACGACCCGATCTCGTACTCGTCTGCCTCGACGATGAAGCAGGTGATGCCGCCGTAACGGCCGACCTCCTTCTGGGGCGTGGTCCGCGCGAAGAGCTGGATGAAGTCCGCGTATGGCGCGTTGGTGATCCACTGCTTGCGCCCGTTGATGATCCATTCGTCACCGTCCTTCTCCGCGGCTGCGCCGCTCCGTTCCGAGGCGCTCCGCGCCTCGCTCTTTTCGGCAGTGGTCTCCATGTTCGGCGAATCCGACCCGACGCCGGGCTCGGTCTGACCGAACGCCGTCGACTTCTCGCCGCGGACCACGGGCTCGAGATATTTCTCGCGCTGGTCGCCCTCGGCCTGTAAGAGCAGCGGCTTCGGGCCTTCGGGGCCGGCGAGGACGTAGCGCTCGAGGCCGCCGCCGTGGGTCGCGAGGTGCTTTTTCGCTCGATACCAGGTGACTGGCGAAATCCCGTCGCCGCCCGCGTCTTCGGGCAGGTTCATCGCGTAGAAACCTGCCTCGGCCGATTTGCGCCGGATCTCCTCGCGGGCCTCGAGCAGCTCGTCGGTCCAGCGACCGTTCTCGTGGTGACCCTTTCGGGGATTCGTATAGGTGTCGCCGAGGTCCTCGACGATCGGCTCGACCTCGCGCTCGACGAACTCGTCGATGCTATCGAGGATCAGTTCGGTCTCCTCGTCCGTGTCGAAACTCACGCCGCCGGTGGTGTTTACTCCCATGGTGGACTCTCTCATTCCGCGTACTTATTGGTGTGGCGCGGGCTCGTCGTCCTCGGCCTCGAGGACGATGTCGAACTCGTCGCGCAGCGATTTCTTGTCGAACTTGCCCGTCGAGGTCTTGGGAATCTCCTCGATGAACCGATACTCGTCGGGCAGCCACCACGAGGGGAACGTCTCCAAGAGGTGGGCTTCGAGGTCGTCTTCGTCGACGTCCGCGTCCGCGGTCGGGACGACGACCGCGAGCGGGCGCTCCTGCCAGCGCTCGTGGTCGACGCCGATGACCGTCGCCTCGCGAACGCCCTCGTGGGCGATGAGTTCGTTCTCGAGTTGCACCGACGAGATCCACTCGCCGCCGGACTTGATGACGTCCTTGTCGCGGTCGACGATGTCGATGTAGCCCATCTCGTCGCGGGTGGCGATATCGCCGGTCCGCAGGTACCTTCCGGCGGACGAGTCCGCCGACTCCCCGCTCGTGTCGCTCGCGGGGACGTCGTCGGTGAACGACTGCTCGTTTTCCTCGGGTCGGTTGTGATAGCCGTCGGTCACCCAGGGGCTGCGGACCAGCAGTTCGCCCATCGTCTTGCCATCGGCGGGCACTTCCTCGCCGTCGTCGTCGACGATGCGGGTCTGCATGCCCGGCACGGGCAGCCCCGCCTTCGCGCGGTACTCGTATTGTTCGTCGCTGGGCAGTTCCGCGACCTCCTTGCGGAGCGTGCTGAGCGAGCCCAGCGGCGAGGTTTCGGTCATCCCCCAGCCCTGGATGATCGGCGCGTCGTACTCCTCGTCGTACTTCCGGATGAGCGATTCGGGCGGCGCCGACCCGCCGACCGTCAGCCGGTCGATGTTCGAGATGTCGACTTCGGGGTTCTCGTCCAAGAACTCCGCCATCTCGAGCCAGATGGTCGGCACCGCGGCGGAGAACGTCACGTCCTCCTCGTCGATCAGGCGGGCGATCGTCTCGGGATCGGTGTGGACCGAGGGGAAGACCTGCTTCGCGCCGACGAGCGTCGCGCCGTAGGGGATTCCCCAGCCGTTGGCGTGGAACATCGGGACGACCGGGAGCACGGTGTCGCGCTCGCTGATCGCGTTGGCGTCGGTGTGACCGCCCATGATGCTGTGGAGGAACATCGCCCGATGGGAGTAGGCGACGCCCTTGGGCAGCCCCGTGGTCCCGGAGGTGTGGCACATCCCGTACTCCGCGTCCTCGTCGAGGTCGGGCCACTCGTAGTCGGTCGACTGGCCCTCGAGTAGCGACTCGTAGTCGGTCACCGGCTCGAGGCTCGTCTCGGGCACCTCGTCGTCGAGGACGACGTACTGCTCGACGGTCTCGAGGTCGTCGGCGTTGGCCTCGACCTTCTCGATGAGCCCTGGATCGACGAAGATCACGCGGTCCTCGGCGTCGTCGATCGTGTGGACGAAGTGGTGATCGGGTAGCCGCATGTTACACATGTGGATCGACCGCCCCGAACACGCGGGGCCGAAGTAGAGTTCGTAGTGTCGATAGTGGTTCGTCGCGACGACGCCGACCCGGTCTCCTTCCTCGAGCCCGAGGTCGTCGAGCGCGCCCGCGAGCTGGTTGATCCGCTCGTACGCGTCGGCGTACGTGTATCGGTGCGTGCTGCCGTCGGGCAGTTTCGTCACCAGTTCCCGGTCGGGGAACAGGTCGACCGCCCGCTCGAGCATCTTGTCAAGTGTTAACTGGGCACCCATCATGGCCGTCTGCAGTGATTCTGTCCAGCGACTTATGGTTTGGGTCGATGTCGCCTCTTGAACTCGTTTTCGGGGATCGTTACCGTCCCGTTCGCGCGCTCAGCACGGTATTCGGAGACGATCGCTCCCGTGACCACCGGCTACATTTCGCCAGCGTCGTCCTGTCAACGTAGCCGAAAAACTATACACGCGGTCGTGGAGCGGTAGGTGATGACAGATGATAGCATACATGAAGCCGTCGACGACCGGTACGAGTCGGGGATGGGGTGAGACGGGCACGTCCACGTCGGCGACGAGGCGTCGCTCAACATCGCCGAGGAGGCGCTGGGCCGTCACGCCGACTCCGAGGATACGGGACTCCACATCCGCGACTTCGAGTGCGGCGAGACCGAGACGTACACCGTCGCTGAACTCGCTGCCGCGGCGAACCGAGTCAGCGACTATCTGGTCGAACACACCGAGCGCGTCGACCGCGTCGGCGCTCGTACGGACAGCAGACAGTCTCACAGGATCGACCCGGCGTCGCGGAGGGCGGCCAGTTCGCCCTCGTCGTACCCCACCTCGGCGAGCAGGTCGTCGGTGTGCTCGCCGTGGTCAGGCACCGACTCGTCGTGGCTCTCGGGGACGTTCGACCCCACCGCGGGGAAGCCGACCCGCGGCGGCGCGTCGTCGGGCCGCTCGACCAGCCCGCGGGCCTCGAGTTGGGGGTGTTCGACGGCCTCGGCCGGCGTACAGACCGGTCCGGTCATCGTTTCGTCGCTCAGCTCGTCGAGCCAGGCGTCCCGCGACCGGCTCGCGAACAGGGCCTCGAGTTCCTCGCGGACGGCTTCCAGTTCGGCCGGGTCGTCCGTTCCGTGCAGATCGACGAGGTCCTCGCGGTCGGTCTCCTCGCAAAAGGCCTGCCAGAACTTCGGCTCGAGCGCCGCGAAGGTGACGTAGCGCCCGTCGGCGGTCTCGTAGACATCGTACCAGGGGACCGCGCCGGTGAGGGTCGTCTCGCCGGGTCGCGGGTCGCCGCCGGTGAGCGCGTCGTGGGCGACGGCCTGCGAGAACGAGGCGACCACGTCGGTCATGGCCACGTCGACGTACTCGCCGCCGTTGCCGAGTTCGCGCGAGAGCAGTCCGCCGACGATCGAGAAGGCAGCGAACAGCCCGCCGCCCAAGTCGCCGATCTGATAGCCCGGGATCTGCGGGGCCATTTCCTCGTCCTCCCGGGTCATATCGAGTAAGCCGGCCACCCCGACGTAGTTCAAGTCGTGGCCTGCGCGCTCGGCGTAGGGACCGGTCCCGCCGTAGCCGGATAGCGAGCAATACACCAGCTCCTCGTTGTACTCGCGCAGCGTCTCGTAGTCGATCTCGAGGCGTTCGGCGACGCCGGGCCGGAACTGCTCGAAGACCACGTCGGCCTCCGCGACGAGCCGGTAGAACGCCTCGCGGCCCCCCTCCGATTTCAGGTCGAGCCCGACGCTTCGCTTGCCGCGGTTGACGCCGTCGAACAGGCCGCCGACGCCGCGTTCGGTCGTCGGCTGCGAGTATCTGGCGTAGTCGCCCGCGTCGGTGTCCTCGACTTTCACCACGTCCGCCCCCGCGTCGGCGAGCAGTTGCGTCGCGTACGGCCCCGGCAGGAGCCGCGACAGATCGAGTATCCGCACCGAATCGAGTCGCATGCTATCACGTCTCTGGCGGGTTCCAAAAGCCTACCGTCGCGGCCGTTCGGCGAATCGCCCGACGACCCGCCCGCCGCTCGAGGGATCTCCCGACGACCCGCCGTCGCTTCGTCGTCAGTCGTCGCCCTCGAGGGACACCAGTTCGTCGACGTCCGGGATGTCGGCCGCGGCGTCGGTGATCTGTTGCATCCGGTCGGTGTGTTTGTCGACGGCGTAGGCGGCGAGTTTCCCCTCCTCTAGACCGACGCGCTCGTCGGGATCGTCGGGCTGGAACCGCTCGTCTTCGGTGATCCCCTGGACCAGCGGGAGGAGCTCGTCGACCGTCTCCTCGATAATTGTGGGGTCGACGCCTTCGGCGATGAGCTTCTTGAGCTGGTTCATCCCGAAGCCGACGTGGCGGCCCTCGTCGCTGCGGATCTTCGTGAAGCCCTCGACCAGCCCCGGCAGGTGCGGTAGCTCCTCGAACTCGCCGCCGTAGGAGGTCTGCATCCCGTAGTAGCCGGTCTGTGCCAGGATGCCCTCGACCGTGAGGTGGTAGTGGCAGTAGGCTTTTGCCCGGTTCTCGGGGGTGTCCGCCTCGAGCAGCCGGAACTGGGCCTTTCGGTTCCGGTCGAAGAGTTCGATGTAGGGATCGTTGAACCACCTGTCGTGGCGCGGGTTCGATCGCTCCCAGCCCAGTTCGTCCTCGACCGTCCAGATCACCTCCCGCCAGTACCGGTCGAAGAAGTCCGCGTGCTTTGCCTCCTCGTACAGCTGGGTCGTCAGGAACAGCTGATCGTCGATGTTATCGAGTACTGCACCAAGCGGCGCGAGGTCCTCGGTGACCGCGTCCTCGCCCGCGCCGAACTTCGCGATGCCGTTTAGCGTGCCGTACCACGACTCCCGATCGTACTCCTCCGCTCCCTCGATATACTCGAGCAAGTTCTCGACGTCTCGCTCGAGGTCGATCTCGCCGGGGTCCCAGTGGCGTTCGACCGCGTTCCGATAGTACCGGTTCGATCTGGACTCCCGATCCATCATCTCCGTTGGCGTGTACTCCGTTGCCATATACCAAAGACGCCGATCGAACTATTAAATGTATGGTCGCTATGATATCCGCTCGCACGCACGACGGTCACTCGAGCGATTTCAGTCTCCGCCGCGGTCGGTCGCGTCCCCGTCGACGCGCTCGTGGCCCTCGAGCGAGGTCATCGTCCGATAGGTCTCGACGCGGTCGGTCTTGCCGAGACGGTAGCGGTAGTAGCAGTACGCGACGGCAAACCAGCCGACGAGGACGACGCCGACGACGGGTCGCTGGAGGAGCGTGACGACCCAGAACGCACCGGTGACGAGCGCGCCGCCGATCACCGCCGCGAGGAGACCGCGCGAGCGCCGGAGCCGGAACGGCGCATTGGCGTAGTGGTCTGGGAACTCCCGCGGGAGGTTCCAGAGGCCGATCGCACAGAAGAAGTACGCGGTGAGGCTGGCCAGTCCGATAAAGACGGAGAGGCCGACGATTTCGTTCGCGAGTGGAACGAGTACGAACGGCGGGACACCGAGGACGGCGACGGCGTAGTGGGGTGTATCGAACCGGGGATGGATCCGCGAGAACGCCCCCGGAAGGATGCCGTCGCGGCTCGCGCGCATGAGCGTCCGGGAGAAAACCAGCAGCGTCGTGTTGACCGTGGTGACGACCGCAAAGATCGCGCCCGCGGCGACGACGTACTCGCCCCACCACGGGAGAAATCTCGAGGCGGCGAGCGCGAGGTCGGCCTCGCCGCCCAGTTGTGCGAACGGAACGACGCCGACGAGGACAGCGATCAGCGCCACGTAGAACAGCGCGACGATCCCGATTCCCAGCCCCAGCACGAGCGGGATCGTCCGTCGGGGATCGTCGATCTCCTCGCCGAGTTCGACCAGCAGCCCGAAGCCGAGGAACGGGTAGAACAGCGCGACGACGGCGAGCCCGAACGCGCCGTAATCCGGGAAGAACGGCGCGTAGTTGGCCGCGTCGACGGCGGTCGCGCCGGGCACGATGAACGTCAACAACACCAGTACGAGCCCGGCGAAGAAGACGAGTTGCACCTGCGCGACCAGCCTGAGGCCGATCAGATTGATGAGGAGAACGAAGCCGAGCAGGACGTAGATCAACACCATCGACGGCACGTCGAAGAAGATACGAGTGTACTCGGCGAAGCCGGTCGCCGTCACGAGCAGCGATGCCCACGCGACCAGGGGAACGGTAGCGGGGACGAGAAATCCCCAGTAGGGGGCCGTAAGCCGGGAAATGTAGACGTACAGCCCGCCAGCGACCGGCATCGCGGAGCCGAGCAACGCGTTGTAGAGGACGACGAAACTCGCCGGAATCGCTGCCAACACGATCGCCAGCACGACCGACGGACCGGCGGCCCCCGCCAGCGGTCCCGGCAGGACGAATATCGGCACCGAGATCGCGTTGCCGACCAGCAGCGCCAGCACGCCGACGATGCCGATGCTCGAGGAGAGCGTCTCCGACCCGCTCTCCGTCGATCCGCTCATCTCCCGTCGGCCCGCTCGGCCCGTCGGCGACGGATCTCGCGGTCGCGAAGCCGCCGGCCAGCGGCGAACCCGGCGACGCCACAGAGCACGGGCGCGGCGAGAAGCAGCGCCTCGAGCGTCAGCAACGGGAGTACGATCCCGACGCCGAGCCCGAGTACGAGCCCACCTTCCGGGTACTGTGCCGCGGCCACTTCCCGTTCGATGTCGTCCATCTCCGCCGGCGCGTCCCGGTACCGTCCGATTGCCATGCAATGACTCACCACGATCTCGGCAAAGTATCTTTCGGGGAGCTGATACCTCCGGGGGCGGCGGATGCCGGTGACAGCGTTCGTTCCGCCGGGTTACCAAGAATTAAGTTGATTCTCGTGAAGGATGGTGTCATGGCACAAAAGAGTGCAGCCGTCGTCGGTGGCGGCATCATGGGCGCCGGTATCGCACAGGTACTCGCACGCAACGGCTACGAGGTCTCGGTCCGCGAGATCAACGAGGAGTTAGCCGAGGAGGCCGAGGAACGGATCGTCTCGGGTAACTACGGACTGAACGACGCCGTCGAAGGCGGCTATCTCTCCGAGGACGAAAAACAGGAAGTCCTCGACCGGCTGACGTTCACCACCGATCTCGACGAGGCCACCAACGGTACCGACTTCGTCATCGAGGCAGTGACGGAGAACCTCGCCATCAAGGGGCAGGTCTTTCGCGACCTAAACGAGGTCACCGACGACCAGCCGCTGTACTCGAACACGAGCGGCTTCGCGGTCACGTCGATCGCCAACGCCGTCGACGACCCCTCCCGCGTCGCGGTGACCCAC
Source organism: Natrinema marinum (assembly GCF_024296685.1). Lineage (NCBI taxonomy): Archaea > Methanobacteriati > Methanobacteriota > Halobacteria > Halobacteriales > Natrialbaceae > Natrinema > Natrinema marinum. Next base: position 3,375,494 of record NZ_CP100763.1, read on the forward strand.
TTTTTCAACCCGGTCGCGGTCATGGACATGGTCGAGATCGTCCAGGCACCCGAAACCGACGAGGCCGTCGTCGAGCGCGCCGAGGAACTTGTCGACGAACTCGGCAAGACCCGCGTCACCATCGACGACGACCCCGGTTCCTACGGCTTCCTCGCCAACCGCTGTCACGCGGCCATGCGCGAGGAAGCGAAGAAGATCGTCGACGAAGGCATCGCCACGAAAGAGCAGGTCGACAAGGCCCTCGAGGACGGCTACAACCTCCCCGTTGGTCCGTTCTCGCTGGCCGGCCTCGGCGAGGAGTGGGACTGAAAGATCCGTTTCGCCAACTGTTGGGGAGTCCCGTCAGTCTCCGACCGATGAATCGGTATGCGGTGGCGCGCGCTGAACCGCAGTGAGCGACGAGCGAACTGCGGTTCGATACTGCGCGAGGGATGAGCGAAGGAACGGAGTGACTGAGCGAATCGGCTGGGGAGGACGCGGAATCCCTAGTTGCCACGATAGCAGGACGCTCTTACTCGTCAGTTCTAAACACCGTTCGACGAGTATCCGTGACCAAGAAAACGCGCGCTGCTATCGTGGCAACACGGGGGGACCACGCCCTCCCCAGCCGATTCGCTTGCGACGCTCGCTCATCCGAAGGAAGACGCTTCGCGTCTTCCAGGCCTTCGTTCACTCCGTTCACGAAGACCTCGCGCAGTATCATCGGCCGCCTTCACTATCGTTCGGCCGACCGACAGTGCGCGCCACCGCAGGCCGAAAAATCGGCCGAGTGAGACGTCGGTCGCCCAACTCGTCCCGTTACTTCCCTTCGAACTCGGGTTCGCGGTCCTCGCCGAACGCGGCTGCGCCCTCGGCGTGGTCTTCCGTCTTGAGCAGTTCCGCGAAGAGGGAGCTGTCGTAGGCGAGCCCCTCCTCGAGCCCGCTGTGAACCGCCATGTCGGCGGACTTCTTGATCGACTGGATGGCCAGCGGGGCCTGGCCGGCGAGGTCGGTGACGAACTCGTCGACCGCGTCCTCGAACTCGTCGTCGTCGTAGACGTGGTTGACGATGCCCTCCTCGTCCGCGCGCGCCGCCGAGATGTGCTCGCCGGTCATCGCCAGCTCCTTCGCGACGGCGGGGCCCGCGATCTTCGTGACGTACTGGACGCCGCCGGCGCCGGGGAGGATGCCGAGGTTGACCTCCGGGAAGCCGAACGTCGAACTCTCGGTCGCCAGCCGGAAGTCACAGGCCAGCGCGGTCTCTAAGCCGCCGCCCAGACAGTAGCCGTCGATCTTCGCGATGACCGGTGCCGGGAAGTCCCGGATGAAGTCGTAGTGAGACCGGGCCGAGGAGCCGCCGGACGACTCGTCGGAGAAGCCGCCGATGTCCGCGCCGGCACAGAAGGCCTTCTCGCCGGCCCCTTCGAGCACCACCGCGCGCAGGGCGACGCCGTCGGCGCCCTCGTTTTGTTCCTCGAGCAACTCGAGGCCGGCGACGATGTCTTCGCGCAACTGGGCGCTCAGTGCGTTCAGCGCGTCCGGCCGGTTCATCGTGAGCGTGCCAACGCCGCTGTCCTCGTCGTACTCTACCAGGACGGTGTCGAGTGATTCGTCCATGCACGGTGGTCACGGGCAACGATCAAAAAGGTACACTGTTCGTCGCCCCGAACAACCGGCCGCCGCCGGAGGCGAGCACTCGAGCGCCGACGCCCCTCTCAGAAGGCCCGTAGCTCCTCGAGCACTGCTGCCGCGCTGCCGTCGGCGATGACCTCGCGGGCCCGCTCGAGGCCATCCTCGAGACTATCCACGTCCTGTCGGGCGTACATCCGGAACGCGCCGTTCAACGCGATCGCGTCGGCGAAGTGGTCCTCGCGGTCGCCGGCGAGGACGTCCTCGGTGATCGTCGCCGAGTCGGCAGTCACGTCCTCGACCTCGAGGTCCTCGGCTTCCATCTCCATCCCGTACTCGGCGGTCTCGATCTCGTAGTCCTCGAGGTCCTCGCCCGAGTTCCACTCGGCGACTTTCGTATAGCCGGGTCGGATGTCGTCGTACCCCTCCATTCCCTGGAAGAAGATGGCCCGCGAGTAGTCGAGTCGCTCGCTCTCGGCCAGCGTGTCGCTCAGCTTCTTCGCGAACGCGAGGTGGTAGAACGAGCCGAGGTGGACGTCGGCGTTCGCCGGGTTGGCGATGGTCTCGATCGTGTTGACGAACGTGCGCACGCCCATCCGATCGCGCCGGTCGTAGAGGTCCTGAATCCCGGGATTGAACGCGGGCTGGTAGTAGAAGCCAAAGCCGGTCTCGTCGACCATGTCGGCACTCTCGGCGGGCTCTATCTCCGTCCGAACGTCGAGTTCGTCGAGGACGTGTTTGTAGGCCGTCGCCTTCTGGGTCGGGACGCGGTCACCGGAGTGGACGACGACGGGGGTGCCGGCCGCGGCGGCGACGATACCGGCACCCACGCCGAGGACGGCGGAGGTGTGCTTGCCGTCGTAGTTGGCCCCGCAGTCGACCGGCTCGCAGTTCGGCTCGGCGGTGACGACCGATTCCTCGCGCATGACGTCGGTGTAGGCCGCCAGCTCCTCGGGGTTGTTTCGCTTCCAGCGGTTGGCCAGCCAGAACGCGCCGAGCGTGGTCGGGTCGGGTTCGGCCGCCAGAATGCGCTGGAAGGCGTCGCGGGCCTGCTCGCGGGTCATGTCGTCGGCCGACTTCGGGCCGGAGCCGACGACCTCGGTCATCAGCCGCTCGAGCGGCCAGTCGCCGAATTCCTGGGTTGCCTGCGCCATATCGTGCAAGCGTTGGGGCGGATCGCGCAAAAGCCTCCCGCTTCCGGCGGACGTTCGCCCGTCAAACGACGGGTTTCGAGCCGATGGACGGTGGAACCGAAAAAACCGACCGTTCCCGGTATCCGGGCCGACCCGAAAACGATACGGGCCCCTTCTCCCTAGAGCAATCAATGAGTAGCCTGTCGGGGGACTGGCGCGAGGCCATCGACGACGCGGACGCGGCGCTGATCGACGGCTATCAGAGCGGCTTCCCCGTCGTCGAGCGACCGTTCCGCCGCGTCGGTGCCGAGATCGGCCTCGAGGAGTCGGCCGCGGTCGACCGCGTTCGCGACCTGAAGGAGGCGGGCGTCGTCCGCCGGTTCGGTGCCGTCCTCAACCCGCCCGTCATCGGCTCGTCGACGCTCGCCGCGGTGCAGGCCCCCGAGGAGCGGTTCGACGAGGTCGCGGCGATCGTCAACGAGTACCGGCAGGTCAACCACAACTACGCCCGCGACCACGAGTGGAACATGTGGTTCGTCGTCACCGCGGGCTCGCGGGAGACCCGCGACGAGATCCTCGCCGAGATCGAAGAGCGAACCGGCTGTGCCGTGTTGAACCTCCCGATGCTGACTGACTACTACATCGACCTCGAGTTCCCGGTGGTCAACGCCGACCGTTTCGCGCGCGAATCGCTCGAACAGCGCACCGACGCCTCGGCGACTCGGATCAGCGAGGCGGCGACCGGCGGCCTCTCCGCGCTCGAGGCCGAGTTGCTGCTCGAGATTCAGGACGGCTTTCCCCTGTCGGCGACGCCGTATCGGGACGTCGCCGAGCGGCTGGGATACGCCGTCGAGGACGTGCTCGCGGCCGTCGAGCGCCTGCTCGAGAACGGTTGTCTCAAGCGCATCGGCTGTGTCGTCAACCACGTCGTGACGGGCTTCGACGCAAACTGCATGGTCGTCTGGAACGTCCCCGACGACCGCCTCGACGAGTGGGGCGAGCGCGCGGGCGGCCTGCCCTACGTCACGCTCTGCTATCACCGACCGCGCAGACCCGATCAGGAGTGGTCGTACAACCTCTTTACCATGATTCACGGCCGCGACCCCGAGGCCGTCGACGAGAAGATCGACGAACTGGCCGCGGACTACCTCCCCGTCGACCACGAGCGGCTCTACTCGACTGAGACGCTGAAACAGACGGGCGCGCGCTACGACGAACTGGTCGGCATCTGACCGCGGTTCCGAATCGGCAGTTTGACCGTTGAACCGTCGGCGGCCGCGAGACCGATCATCCATTGCGATTGTTCAACAATGACCAAATTAACAGGGGATAGTCTCTTTAGATCAGGGCGAGAATGGGCGAACTGCACCGCGAGGTGCGCTATGTGTGAGGGTCGTTCACCACCTACCGTTCTGACCCTCACACAGCAGCTTCCGTCGCCGGAAGCGTCTCGTGGTTTGTCGACATCCCTAATAAATGATTTCGCTCTTTCGAAGCGACAGATAGTGCGCCATCGGTCGATTTCACGGTCGTCTCGCGAGCGATGACGCGTCGAATAGCGACGCGTCAACGGCGCTATCGTCTCCGCTCGAGCGCTTCGGCGACGACCTCGATCGGCGTCGGCGGCTCCGTGCTGGCTCCCGGACGGTTCTCGAGTTGGGTGCGACAGGACGCGCCGGGTGCGACGACGCGGTCGCCGTCGCTGTCGTCGACCTGTTCGTAGAGGATCTCGGCGATGGCATCGCTCATCGAGGCGTGTTCGGCCTCGTAGCCGAAGCTGCCGGCCATGCCACAACAGCCCGAATCGAGCGGGTCGACGGCGTAGCCGGCCCGCCGGAGAACGCCGACGGCGTGGTGGTCTTTCGCGACGGACTTCTGGTGGCAGTGGCCGTGGTACGTGAGGTCCTGCTGGACCGCCGCGGGGTCGAAGTCGATCTCCTCGTCCAGACGGAAGGTATCGATGTACTCGCAGACGCCGTAGGTCGCCCCCGCCAGCGTCTCCGCCGCTTCCGTCGAGAGCAGGTCGAGATAGTCCGACTGGAACATGACCGCGTCGGAGGGCTCGATGACGACCACGTCCCAGCCGTCCTCGACCCGCGGCGCGAGCGCTGTCACATTTTCGCGGGCCGCGTCACGCGCCGTCTCGAGGAACCCCTTCGAAAAGGCCGGCCGGCCGGTGTCGCCGAGGTCGTCGGGGACGGCGACGCGGACGCCCGCGGCCTCGAGGACGCGGACGGCCGCCTTGCCGGCCTCGGGATTGCTGTAGTTGGTGAAGGTGTCGGGGTAGAGGAGGGCCGTCCGCCGGGCTGCCGCCTCGCCGATCCGCGAGCCGCCTCGCTCTCGAAACCAGTCCCGAAACGTCTCCGCGCGGAACGTCGGCAGCGGCCGGCCCGAATCGATCCCGACGACGGCCTCGAGCAGCTTGCGCGCGCCCGGAACCTTCGGCAGGGCGTTCGAAACCGGCGCGAGCCGCGAGCCCCACCTCGAGAGGGGTTCGACGTTGGCGAAGAGCCGGTCCCGGAGCGTCGCGCCGTTTCGCTGGTGGTACTCGTGGGTCACTTCGGCTTTGAGTTTCGCCATGTCGACCTCGCTCGGACAGTCGATGGCACAGCCCTTGCAGCCGATACAGAGGTCCATCACCTCCTCGACTAACTCGTCGGAGACGGCCTCGTCGGGCGCTAGATCGCCGCTCATCGCCTGCCGGAGCGCGTTCGCGCGGCCGCGAGTCGCCGTGATCTCTTCCCGGCTGGCCCGGTAGGTCGGACACATCACGCCGCCCGTGGTCGACTGCTCGCCGCGACAGCCGCCACAGCCGTGACAGAGCTCGACCATGCCCTGCATCCCGTTGTCGTTGTCCCACTCGAGTTCGGGCTCGAATCCCGTCTCGAACTCGTAGTCCGGCGAGAACCGCAGGTGTTCACGCAGGTCCGTCGGGTCGTCCTCGCGGAAGACGACCTGCCCCGGATTGAGGAGCCAGTCCGGATCGAACGCCGTCTTGAGGCCCTGAAACGTCTCCCAGAGTTCGTCGCCGTAGAGCTTCTGATTCCACTGGGTCCGGGCGCGGCCGTCGCCGTGTTCGCCCGAGACCGAGCCACCGAGTTCGACCACCAAATCGGTCACGTCGTCTGCAATACCGTGGAGTTGCTCGAGCCCGAGCTCCGTCTTCGTGTTCACGAGCGGCCGGACGTGGAGCACGCCGGGGCCAGCGTGGGCGTAGAAGCTGGCGTAGGTGTCGTGGGCCTCGAGGATCTCCTCGAAGCGCTCGACGAACTCCGGGAGCCGGGCGGGCGGGATCGCGGTGTCCTCGATGAAGGAGATGTGCTTCGCGTCGGTCGTCCGCGAGAGCAAGATTGGGAGCCCGGACTTGCGTAGTTTCCAGAGCTTCGCGCGCTCAGCGTCGTCGTAGGCCTCGAGCGCCTCGATGGCGAGCGTCTCGGCCTCGCTTTTCGCCGCGTCGGCGGCCGGTTCGCCCGTGGGCGTCGCCGACGGCACGCGGTCGGCGAGCAGGCCGGCGACCTGCGCTTTCCCGTGGGCGGCGTCCTCGGCGTAAAACTCGACGAGGAGGACGGCGTTGGTCCCATCGGGAAGCATCTCGGCGACGGGACCGAACTCGGCGGTGTCGCGCGCGAGGTCGAGCAGTACATCGTCGAGGACCTCGACGGCCGAAGGCTCGTGTGCGAGGATCGGTTCGACGTCTCGCATCGCCTGGTGGAGGTCGGGATAGCAGAGCAAGGAGACCGCCTTCGTCTGGGGAACGGCCTCGAGCGAGACCGTCGCCTCGGTGACGACCGCCAGCGTGCCCTCGCTGCCGGCCAGCAGGCGCGCGAGGTTGACGGTGCCGGGCTCGCCGGTCTGCTCGCCGCCCGGCAACTCGTCGCCGCGAGCCTCCGCGACGAGCCGATCGAGGTTGTATCCGGAGACGTTTCGCTTGAGATCGGGATACGTTTCGTCGATGCGATCGGCCTCCTCCGTGAGGATTCGGTCGACTTCGGCGTAGATCCGGCCCTCGAGATCGCCGTCGGGATCGGCCCGCTCGGCGATCTCCGCCGTGGTGACCTCGCCGAAGCGGGTGACGGTACCGTCGGCCAGCACGGCCTCGACCTCCTCGATGTAGGCGTCGGTCTTGCCGTACTTCAGGGAGTGCGAGCCCGTCGAGTTGTTGCCGATCGCACCGCCGATGGCGCTCTTGTCGCCCCACGCGGGGTCGGGGGCGAACTTGAGGTCGTGGGGGGCGAGCGCCTCGTTCAGCGTCCCGAGGATCGTCCCGGGCTGGACGGTCGCCGTCCGCTCGCCGGGATCGATTTCACGGATCTCGGTCATGTGCCGACTGAAATCGAGCACGACGGCTCGGTTGACCGTCTGGCCGGCGAGGCTCGTCCCGCCGCCACGCGGGAGAACCGGAATCCCGCGGGCGGCGCAGTACTCGAGAATGCCCGCTACGTCGGCGGTCGACTCGGGGAAGGCGACGGCGATCGGCGTCACCTCGTAGGGGCTCGCGTCGGTCGCGTACAGCTCGCGGGAGTACGAGTCGGCCCTGACCTCGCAGTCGACGAGGGCTTCGAGGTCCGCGACCAGCGCCGGGCGATCGACGTCGTCGCTCCGGTAGTCGTAGTTCGCGCGCCGGTCGGCGGCCGGGTCCGCGCTCGGCTCCAGGGACATACCGTTTTCTTGCTCAGGGGCGGCTAAAAGTGCCCGCATTACCGATCGCAGGCCGACGACGAGGGCGGGCGAACGACCGCCGTTCGTCCGTCCGCTCACGCCGTCGCCGCGTCGACTGGGGTGTGTCGCGAACCGTGGCGTCTACGTTCGATGGTCCGCTCGAGAACGAATTGGGGTGGCCGAACGGCGGATCTCGAACCGCTCGGCCGGCACGCGGGGCGTTCCGATGCTGGGAGTGGTGACCGAGTCCGAAAGTGGCCCCGTCGTTTTCCCACGTGCGCCCCCGGGGCCGCCGCCCGATGACTCGGGCGGTACTGGCTTGTAAGCGGGGATACAAAACAAGCGGAACGCCTAACTAGTTGGGATAGCCGAGACCGACAGGCGGCCGGTCGTTCGATGTCGGGACCCGCGCGCCTGCTTTACGCGTCGTCGCCCCAGTCGCCGCTCATCCCGACGCGCTCGCCGTCCTCCCAGACGTAGTAGCCCTCGCCGCTTTTCTTGCCGAGCTTGCCCGCTCGGACCTTCCGGCGCAGCGACTGCGGCGGTTTGAACCGCTCGCCGAGCTCCTCACGGAGGTGTTCGGCGATGTGCAGGCGCACGTCCAGCCCGACGTGGTCGGTCAACGTCAGCGGCCCCATCGGGTGGCCGTAGCCGATCGACATCGCCTCGTCGATATCGGCCGGGCTGGCGACGCCCTCGTCGACCATCCGGATCGCCTCGAGGCCGAGCGCGAGGCCCAGCCGCGAACTGGCGAAGCCGGCCGTGTCCCGAACGACAACGTCCTCCTTCTCTACGTCACGTACGTAGTCGATCGCGAGTTCCTCCGTGCGCTCGTCGGTCTGCTCGGCGATGACGATCTCGACTAAGTCCATCAGATGCGGCGGGTTGAAGAAGTGCAGCCCCACCGCGCGCTCGGGGTGCTCGAGGGCGCTGGCCATCTCGGTCACCGACAGCGAGGAGGTGTTCGAGGCGATGACGGCGTCCTCGCTCGCGGCGTCTTCGACGTCCGAGAAGACCTCCTTCTTCAGGTCCATGTCCTCGGGCACGGCCTCGACGACCAGATCGGCGTCTTCGACCGCCGCCTCGAGGTCGGTCGTCCCCTCGATGCGCTCGAGGGCGGCGTCCATCTCCGATTCTGTGAGCTTGTCCCGGTCGACGCCGCCCTGTAGGTTCTCGCGGATCCCCTCGAGGCCGCTCTCGACGAACTCTTCTTCGATGTCCCGGAGGACCACGTCGTGGCCCGCCATCGCGGAGACCTGTGCGATTCCGTGTCCCATGCTTCCGGCGCCGAGCACTGCGATTTGCATGTGCGACATCTCTGGGGAAATGGTCAAAAGGATTCTCATACGGCGAAACGAGGGCGATGACATCGTATGGCGGCTCCCGTCTCCGAACGATCGTCTCGAGCGACGGGAAGCCGACGAAAGGCGGCGCGAAACCGAGCGACAGAGCGGAGCTACTTTACGGTCGGAGAGTGAGTTACTGCCTACCAATGAGCGATCGGCAGCCAGTCATCGTGCAGGCAGTCCGGACTCCGCAGGGCAAACACGGGGGCGTCTACGCCGAGACGCCAAGCGAACAGCTCTCCGTGCCGCTCGTCGACGAGATGATAGAGCGAACGGGCCTCTCCGGCGAGGACGTCGACGACGTGCGCTGGGGCTGTGCCAAGCAGGTCAACGAGCAGAGCAACAACATCGCGCGGGTCATCGCCCTGCTCTCGGAACTGGGCGAGGGCGTCCCGGGAACGACGATCGACCGGCTCTGTGCCTCCTCGGCGGAGGCGATTATGAGCGCCAGCGACGCCATCCGGGCGGGCCAGCGCGACGCCATCGTCGCGGGCGGCGTCGAGAACATGTCCCGCAACGAGCGCCGCAAAGGGATCGGCTCCTACGAGGGGATCGCCGAGCAGTACGACGCGGCCGGCCTCGCGATGGGCCAGACCGCGGAGACGGTCGCTCGCGAGTACGATATCTCCCGCGATGCTCAGGACGAGTACGGCGCGCGCAGCCAGCAGCGCGCGGTCGAAGCGACGGAAGAAGGCAGATTCGACGACGAAATCGTCCCCATCGAAACCGAAGACGGCACCGTCACCGAGGACGAGGGGCTCCGTCCGGGCACGACGAAAGAGAAGATCGCCGGCCTCCCGCCGGCCTTCGAAGAAGACGGCACCGTCACCGCCGCCAACGCTTCCCAGATCTCCGACGGCGCGGCCGGCGTCATGCTCACGAGCCGCGAGTTCGCCGAGGAGCACGGCCTCGAGATCATGGCCGAAATCGAGGACCACAACGTCGCCGGCGTCGACCCCACCGTCATGGGGATCGGCCCGGTACCTGCCGTCCGCGGGATCTGGGAGCGCAACGGCCGCTCGGCGAAGGACTACGACCTCGTGGAACTCAACGAGGCCTTCGCCAGCCAGACGATCTACTGCCGGGACGAACTCGGTTTCGACGACGAGACGTTCAACGTCAACGGCGGCGCGATCGCCATCGGTCACCCGCTGGGTGCCTCGGGCGCGCGCCTGCCGGTCACGCTGATCCACGAACTCCGGCGTCGGGGCGGCGGCCTCGGGCTCTCGACGATGTGCGTCGGCTACGGGCAGGGCGCGGCCGTCGAGTTCCGCGTCCCCGAGCAGTAAGGTCGGCTCGAGTACGGTCGGACCTGAGTCGAGCCGGATCGGGCCCGACTCGAGACGATCGAGCCGGACCGCCTCTCCCTCTTTTCGGTCTCTATATAATTCTGTGAGAGATTCAAATTCGGACTCGAGTACGAATGTAATCGCCGAGATAGGGCTCGAAAGGTGCTCTGGAACGCGTCCACTATCCGATCGCAGTCTCCAAAAAAGTCCGAACGTTCGACCGTCGAACCGAGCCGCTTACAGGATCTGGTCGGCGATGATGTTCTTCTGGATCTCGCTGGTGCCCTCGTAGATCTTCGTGATCCGGGCGTCGCGGTAGTAGCGCTCGGCGGGGTAGTCCGTGACGTAGCCCGAGCCACCGTGGACCTGGATGCCCTCGTCGGCGACTTCGACCGAGATCTCGGACGCGAAGTACTTCGCCATGCTCGAGTACTGGGCAGCGACGTCTTGGTTGTTCTTCTCGACCTGCGAGGCGGCGCGGTAGGTCAGCGAGCGGGCTGCCTCGACCTTGGTGGCCATTTCGGCGATCTTGTGCTGGATGGCCTGGAACTCGGAGATTTTCTGGTCGAACTGCTCGCGCTGGTTCGCGTACTCGATGGCGGCGTCGAGCGCGCCCTGAGCAGCGCCGACGGCCTGGGCAGCGACGTTGGCACGACCGGCGGCGAAGAACTCCATCAGCTGGTAGAAGCCCTTGTCGACTTCGCCGATAACGTTCTCTTCGGGAATACGGACATCGTCGATAATGACCTCCGCGAGGTCGGAGGCGCGGATACCGAGTTTGTTGTCGATCTTTTCGGTCTTGATGCCGTCCCAGTCCATCTCGACGAGGAAGGCGGTGATGCCTCGGTGGCCCTCGCCGGGGCTCGTCTTGGCCATGAGGACGCCGATGTCGGCGACGGTCCCGTTGGTGATCCACATCTTGTTGCCGTTGGCGATGAACTCGTCACCGTCTTTCTCGGCGACCGTCTCGATCCCGGCGACGTTCGAGCCGTGTGCGGGCTCGGAGATCATCGACACCGACGCGATCTCGCCGTCGGCGATCTTGGGGAGCCACTCCTCTTTCATCCACTCGTCGCCGAACTCCATGATCATGTTCGAGCCGAACCCGGCGCTACCGATCGCGGAGCCGATCCCTGGGTCCGCACGCCAGAGTTCCTCGGTGACGATCGTCGAGGCGATCTTGTCCATCCCGGCACCACCGTACTCGAGGGGAATACTCGGTGCGACGAAGTCGTACTCGGCAGCCGTCCTACGGAGGTCTTCGGGATACTTGCCTTCCTGATCGTGTTCTTCTGCGACCGGCTTGATCTCGTTTTCGCCGAACTCGCGCACGGCGTCGCGAATCGCCTTTTGTTCGTCGGACAGCGTGAATGCCATACGTAACCACTAGGAGAGCGGTACCAAAATAGCTTCGATATATTCAACAGTTGCAAAAGATCGACTCCTCCGTTCTAACGATGTTAATACGTTTCCGTAGAACGGCTACCGCGTTATCGGTGTCATGGGGCGACATGGCACATCTAGTCGCACGACAGCGTTGCGAGTAGTGTGTCACTCGTTTCAGTAACTGTTATTAGGTGGCGTCTGTAGCCCGCGTTACGCGGGCTCGTTCGTCTAGATGGGCGAATCGAACCTGGCCGGGAGGTGGGCCAGAGCGGCTCCCTCGCGCCTCGAGAACGAAAGTCGAGCGGGGCGATCAGTCCTCGTCGCGAAGTTCGAACTTCTGTACCTTCCCGGTGGTCGTCCGCGGCAGTTCCTTGACGAACTCGACCTCGCGCGGGTGTTTGTACTCCGCAAGGTTCTCGAGACAGTACTGTTTGATGTCCTCGGGCGTCGCCTCGGCGTCGGGCGTGGGGACGATGAAGGCCTTGACGGTCTCGCCGCGGCGCTCGTCCGGGATCCCGACGACGGCGGCGTCGGCGACATCCTCGTGTTCGAAGAGGAGCTCCTCGACCTCGCGCGGGTAGACGTTGTAGCCGCCGGTGACGATCATGTGCTTCTCGCGGTCGACGACGTAGAAGAAGTCGTCCTCGTCCCAGTAGCCGATGTCGCCGGTGTGGAACCAGCGCTTGCCCTCGGACTCGGTGAAGGCCTCCTCGTTTGCCTCGGGCAGCCCGTAGTACTCCTGCATCACGTTCGGGCCGTGGATAACGAGTTCCCCCGTGATCTCGTGGATCGCGGCCTCGTCCTCGTCGATCGGCCCTTCCTCGACTCGCGGGACCTTGTTGAAGTCCTCGTCGACGATCTTCGCCTCGACGCCCTCGAGCGGCTGACCGATGCTCCCCTTCCGGCGGGCGTTCTCGCGGTTGGCGTGGGTCACCGGGCTCGTCTCGGTGAGGCCGTACCCCTCGTAGAGCTCGACGCCCCACAGGTCCTCGAAGCGCTCTAAGACCTCGATCGGCAGGCTCGAGCCGCCGGAGTTGGTAAATCGGAGCGCCTCGAACTCGTAGGACTCGGCGTCGGGCTGGTTGATCATGTCGTTGAACATCGCCGGCACGCCGAACATGATCGAGAGCTCCTCGTCCTCGAGGAGGTCCATCACGGTCGGTGCGTCCCACTCGGGGACGGGGTAGTAGGTGCCGCCGCTGTACATCGCGCCGTTCATGACGACGGACATACCGTAGATGTGGAACAGCGGCAGGACGCCGACGAGTCGGTCGGAGGCTTGGAACCCGCCCGGCGGGACGTCCGCGTTCGCTCGCGTCGTCCAGCCGATGTTGTGATGCGTCAGCAGGACGCCTTTCGGCGTGCCCGTCGTCCCCGACGTGTAGGGCTGAACCGCGACGTCGTCGTCCGCGCGCTCGACGATGTCTTTCGTCTCGTCGGCGAGGAACTCGTCGAACTCGGTCGCGCCGTCGACGTCCCCGCCCACGCTGACGACCTCCTCGACGTCGGTGTCGTCGAGCACCTCGAGAACGTTCGGGACGTTGTCGGCCAGCGAGACGACTGCCTTCGCCTCGCTGTCACCGAGCAGGTGGCTGATCTCGCGGGCTTTGTACTGCGGGTTCATCGGCACGATGGCCCCGCCGGCGCGCAAGATGCCATAGAAGGCCGTGACGAACTGCGGGAGGTTCGGCAGGTAGATCCCGACGCGGTCGCCCTCGCCGATCCCGCGGTCCTCGAGCGCCTGCGCGAACTGGCCGGTACGCTCCCAGAACTCCGCGTAGCTCAGCTCGGTCCCCTCGTAGACGATCGCGGCCGAGTCCGAGTGTTCCTCGACGGTCTCGGCGACGTCAGTGACAAGATTCGTCATCCTCTGGGTGTGTGTCGCACGCATTCACAAAAGGGTTGTTACTTGCAAATCAACGCAAGCGTAGTGGACGAAGCGGAGTAGCGGGATGCCGCGCCGATTACCCGATCAGTCGAGCGCCGAGCGCTCGGCTTCGGGAGTCGTTTCGGTCTCCGCGGGCATCTCGTATCCGACGACGACTCGAGCGTGGAGAAGCACGCCGACGATGGCGGCCGCGGCGACGAGCTGTACCCCGACGTGAACGAGTGAGCCGAACATCGCACCGAGCGCGCCGACGACGTAGAGCGCGCGGACCGGAGTGGAGAGGTCTCGCGCTCCGTCGAAACCGATCGTCGCGACGATCAGGCCGACGGTGCCGGCTAACACGAGCGGGAAGGCGAGCAGCGTCTCGCTCGACCAGTAGATGAGGCTGTCGTTCGCGATGAAGGCGTAGGGGATGACGAACCCGGGTGCACCGAGACGGAGCGCCTGCTTACACGACTGGAGGAAGCTCGCGTTCGCGATACGTGCGCCGACCGCAACCGAGATTGCGACCGGTGGCGTGATCGCTGACAGCATCGCGAAGTAGAACACGAACATGTGCGTCGCGATGGTCGGCGTCCCGAGGTCAGTGATCGGTTTAGCGACCAGAATGGCCACGAGGATGTACGCCGCGGGCGTCGGCATTCCCAGCCCGAACAGGATACTCGCGATCATCGCGAGGAACAACACGACGAACAGTCCTCCGCCGAACCCGAGGATGCTCACTTCGCTCATACCGATGATACTCGTCGCGACGCGGGCCGTCAATCCGGTCCCCTCGAGTAGCTTGATGATCACGCCCATCGCCGCGAGCACGCCGACGAGCGGTGCCATGTCGATGCCCCCCTGTTTGAGTCCGTCAAGCGTCTGTTTGGTCGTCCGGGCTACGCTCGCGACGATCTCGTCGCCCGAGACGTCTTCTGTCTCGAGTTCGAATCCGTCCTCGAGATCTACTTCGAGGAATCTGACGACGAGGTTCCGGACGTACATCACACCGACGGTCGTGAAGATGGTGTACATCCCCGCTGTGAACGGTGAGTATCGGAGTACCACGAGCGTCACCAAGAGCACGCCCATCGGGACGGTAAAGTGCAAGCCCCGGAGGAGGAGCCGCCAGTTGAACGGCGTCAGGTCGCTCGAGATCCAGCCGAATTTGAGGATCGTGAAGTGAACGGCCAGGCAGACGCTGAAGTAGAACAGCGCTGCCGGAATGACCCCCGCTTGTACGATGTCCAGATACGGGACCTGAATAATGTCTGCCATCAGGAACGCTGCGACGCCCATCACCGGCGGCAGCATCTGGCCGCCCGCGGAGGCGACCGCCTCGATCGAGGCAGCGACGTCGTCGCTGACGCCTTGGTCCTTGATCATCGGGATCGTGAAGCTGCCGGTCGTCGCGGTGTTCGCGGCCGCGCTGCCGGTGATCGATCCCATGATCATGCTGGAGATGACGGCGATCTGGACGACGCCGGTCCGGAGACTCGTCCCGAGTTCCTCGCCGATTTCGCGGACGAACTCCATCAGGCCGAAGGTCTTGGCGAGCCCGGCGAACATGATGAAGATCGCGACCCAAGTCGATCCGACCCGCATGAGAGTCGGATCGTAGACGCCACTGATCCCGACCGCGCCGTTTTCGGCGATCTGTTGCCAGCTCATTCCCGAGTGGCGGAACACGCCGAACAGCTGCGTGCCGACCATCGAGTGAGCGTACAGGATAGAGAGGACGGCGACAGCCGCGATGACCGTCCCGAACGCTCGACGAGTCACGTCGATCGCCAGCGCAATCACTATCCCGCCGATAACGTGATCTATGGTATTGTATCCGAGGATGAACGCGTCTCCCTGAAGTCGGGTGAAGTTGGCGTAGATATAGGCCGTCGCTGCGACTGCCGTCACGGCCAACGCGATGGCGATGTATGGATCGATCACCGCGTAGATGCCTCGGAGTCCAGATTCGGCCGCTGCATCGCCGCCAGCTCCGTCGTCGGTGTCTTCCCCCGTTACGCCGAATCGATCCTGGGCGTAATCGAGATAGTACAGCGCTACCCCCATTCCGAAGAACAGGATCATGTACCGTTCGACCCGTGTCACCCACTCCGGTTCGGCGATGATCCCCTCCAGCGGCCATCCGAACACGAGGGAGACGGCGTACAGCAGGGTAAACAGCGTCAAACCGGCGCCTAACCAGTAGGTAATGCCATCGAGGGCACGCAGAGGAACGCCTCGTTCGGAACGTCGATCCGTTGTAGACATCGATGCTATTTCTCGTCAGCGCGCTCGAAGTCTTCGCTCCAGACGCCGAGCTCGTCCTTGTAGAAGTCGGCCGCGGCCGGATGGAACGGGACCCCGTCGTACATGTTTTTGATCCAGAAGTCGTTGCTCTCGAAGGTGGCCAAGAGGCCGTGGTAGTCCGCGAGCTCCGACTGCTGCTCGTGCATCGCGGTGAGGAAATTGTAGACTGCGTCGTAGTCGAGGTCGTTGCGCGAGACGAAGTTGTACGCGAACGTCGGGGCGGCGATCTCGCCGGGCGTCGTCGCGTTCTCGATCGAGCCGGTGTCGACCGTCTGGGACAGCAGCCGTTCGTCGTCCTCCCACGCCTGGGCCGTCGCGTCTTCGACATCGAGAACCTTCATGTCGACTTCGCTTGCGATCTGCTGAAGCCAACTGGGCGTCACTGCGAAATTCATTAGCGTCCCCATACCGACATCGAGCTGGTTTTCGTTCATTGCGCTGCCCTGACTGCCGTAACCGACACTGGCACGCTCGTATCCGTCAGTCGCGTAACTGAGTGCCTTCTCGAGCGCGGGTGCGGTTCCGGATCCCTCCGGTGTCGGCGAAACCTTCGTGTTAGCACCGATGTCCGACAGCGTCTCGAGCTCCGAGTCGTTGGTGATGAAGAACCACGGCAGATCGTAGTAATGGAAGATCTGCACCATGTCGAAATTGAGCTGCCCGTACGGATCGTTGCCCTGTTGAACGTCGTAGGCAGACCAATTCTGGAGGTAGACCATCTCTGCGTCCTCGCTCTGGAGAGCGCCGAGGTTCGCTTCGGTCCCCTGGCTCGTTTGTGCTTCGACGAAGAGCTCGTCGGTCTGATCGTTGACCGCGCTCGCGAGCCCCTGATTCGCGCTGTATGCCGTCGTACTCGATGTCGACGTCCGCATTCGAATAGTCGTTTCGTCGCTTCCACTACCGCTCCCGGAACAGCCGGCTAGCGCCGTTGCGGCTCCGATACCGGTCGCTGCGAGAATCGATCGTCGAGTCGAACGCCTATCCGTGTGACTGTGTTCGTTCGCCATGAGACATTTCTTCATAGTTACCTATTATAGTCCTTGCGCTATCTGCCGAAATTGGCTGTTATTTGTATGTTATCATATATATGTAAGAATGATAACATTCGGTCCGATTGGAAAGTGGCCTTCGTTTCCGGACAGCAAGAATCCTCCCCAGTCGCCGTTTCGTCGTCGATCACGAGACCATCGGTATCGCAACGCCTATTGTGCCATTCGCATAAGTCTATGTATGCTGGATTTCGTTCAGCTCGAGGAAGATCTCGATCAGGAAGAGCGGATGATCCGGGACACGGCCCGGGAGTTCGTCGAGGAACACGTCAAACCCGACATCGGCGAGCACTTCGAGAACGGGACGTTCCCGAAGGAGCTCATCCCGAAGATGGGTGAGCTCGGCTTCTACGCCCCGAATCTCGAGGGCTACGGTTCGCCGAACGTCTCCGAGACGGCCTACGGGCTCCTGATGCAGGAACTCGAGGCGGGCGACTCGGGGCTGCGCTCGATGGCGTCGGTTCAGGGCGCGCTCGTGATGTACCCCATTCACGCGTACGGGAGCGAAGAACAGAAAGAAGAGTGGCTGCCGGCGCTGGGCGAGGGGAAGGCGATCGGTTGTTTCGGTCTGACCGAGCCCGAACACGGCTCGAACCCGACGGCGATGGAGACCCGCGCCGAGCGCGACGGTGACGGCTACGTTCTCAACGGCTCGAAGACGTGGATCACGAACTCACCGATCGCCGATGTTGCCGTCGTCTGGGCGCGCGACCAGTCGGCCGAGGACTCCCCGGTGCGGGGCTTCCTCGTCGAGACCGACCGCGACGGCGTCACGACCAACAAGATCACCGAGAAGCTCTCGCTGCGCGCTTCGATCACCGGCGAGATCGGTCTCAACGACGTCCACGTTCCCGAGGAGAACGTCCTGCCGGGCGTCTCCGGGATGAAGGGGCCGCTGTCCTGTCTCACGCAGGCCCGCTACGGTATCGCCTGGGGCGCGGTCGGTGCGGCCCGCGACTGCTTCGAGGAGGCCCGCCAGTACGCACAGGACCGCGACCAGTTCGGCGGCCCGATCGGCCGCTTCCAGCTCCAGCAGCGCAAGCTCGCGGAGATGGCCACCCAGATCACGCTCGGCCAGCTGCTCGTCTACCGCGTCGCCGACCTCAAAGAGCGCGGCGACCTCCGCCCGCAGCACATCTCGATGGCCAAGCGCAACAACGTCCGCATGGCCCGCGAGCAGTCCCGCGTCGCCCGCGAGATGCTCGGCGGCAACGGCATCACCACCGACTACTCGCCGATGCGCCACCTCGCGAACCTCGAGACGGTCTACACCTACGAGGGCACTCACGACATCCACACGCTGATCCTCGGCGAGGACCTCACGGGGCTGCAGGCCTACCAGTAACCGTCTCTGTCGTTCTCGACCGTCGCTTTTTGCGTCCCGTCTCTCGTCTCTCCGTCTCCCGATGCTGTTCCGACCGACGAACAGCGCGTTTCACTCTCCGGAACATTGATTGCAGTCTACGAGTAGAATTTGGACATGGGCACGAATCGCGACGAGAACGACGCCGAGGAGGTCGGCGTCTCGACGACGCGGAAGACGTTTGCACTCCTCGAGGCGCTCAAAGACGAGGAAGGCGTCACCATCGCGGAGCTTACCGACCGAACTGACCTGAGCAAGAGCACGGCGTACCGGCATCTGCAGACGCTGACCGACCTCGGCTACGTGATCGAACGCGACGGGCACTACTACGTCGGCTTTCGCTTCGTCGAACTCGGCGAGCAGGCCCGCTCCCGGAGAGTGGGATACACGGCGGCCAAGCGGGCGGTGTTCGAACTCGGTCAGGAGACCGACGAACGCGCCGTCTTCATCGTCGAAGAGGACAACGAGGCCGTCTACGTCCACCGATACGGGAGTCTCTCGAACACGATGATCGGGCATCGGCGGCCGCTCCACTCGATGGCGTCGGGAAAAGTCATTCTCGCGGAGTGGGACGACGTCGCGGTCGCCGACTACGTCGATTCCGTCGGCCTCGAAGCCCTTTCAGCGAACACGATCACGGATCCCGACGCGCTGTTCGACGAACTCGAGACGATTCGCGACCGCGGGTACGCGGTAAACGACCAGGAACACATGGACGGCCTTCGCGGGGTCGCCGTTCCAGTCTACACGCCCGACGACGAGTTCCTCGGCGCGTTGGCCGCGTTCGGGCCGACCAGCCGATTCACGGACGACTACGTCCACGACGACCTTCCGACGCGCCTCCGAGACAAGGCCGGCGAGATCAGAGTTACGCTCGCGTACGGCTAACGATCTCTTGCAATCGCTTTCCCCTACGACGTTCGATACGCGTCCGGTTTCGACCGGACGATCGGTGATCGATCCGATCGTTTCACGGGTCGAAACGAAGCCGAGTTGCTCGATGCTCGTCGAGCGCGCGACTGTCTTCTATGCCGCCGCATGGGAAAGTCGACCCGACACGCGGACGGTTCGTTTCGGAAAGTGAATTTCCTCGCCCTTCGCTTCGAAATCACTTTCCTAAGCCAGTCGAATTTCCGTACAATGAACGAGCGATCTACGGGACCGGGGCCGGACCCCAAGGTCCTGCGGCTCATCCGAAAGTACGATTTCGAGGGCCTCGGCGACGATCTCGAGGCAGAGTGGACTCGTCCCGAGGACCGAACGAGCCTGCGAACGCTCGCCGATTCGTTCAACGAGCGACTTCTTCGCGCCGCGCTGGCCGAAGCCGACGTGGAGACGATCACCGACGATGTCAGCCGGTTGTACGCCCTCCTCAACGGCGACGCGGGGAGCCGCGGTGAGCAGACCGCGGCCCGCCGACGGCTCGAGCGGGCGGGCGTCGACGTGGCGACGATCACCGACGAGTTCGTTTCCTACGGCGCGATCAGATCGTATCTGACGGGATACCGAAACGCCTCGCTTCCCGAGACCGACGACGAGACGTGTGCGACGGAAGTGAGCGCCATCGAGGGGCTTCGCCAGCGAACGGTCGCCGTTACCGAGAGCAAACTCGACCGTCTGTGCGACGCCGACCGCCTGCAGCTCGGCTCCCACCGCGTCCTCGCCGATATCCAGGTTCTCTGTGAGGAATGCGGTCGACAGTACGATGTCGCCACGCTGCTCGAGAGCGGTGCGTGCGAGTGTTACGACTCGTAGCGTCCGGCCTCAAGTGGGTCGGCGGACTCGTCCAAAAGCCGTAACATCCGTACTGATGTTATATGTTTCTCTCACGTCCCGTTTCGCCGCTCCGGCTCGTTCGGCGATATCCTCTCGATGGTGTCGATCGAATATACAGTTCAATATTATGGTAGTCGTCTCACGTGGTGAACTGATGCGGCGGTCGGCAGAACCGGTTTCAGCTCGACGAAACCGATAGCGATCGGCCTTCTCGGCGATATAGTTGCAGCAATCCACGACGAGGAGGGTGATTCCGCGCGCTCGGTCCCCGACCCGCGTTCCCGATCCATTTTTCGGTCGAACTGGGGCTTGCTCCCCGAAAAATCGACATTAACCGTGCTCGAAGGGCTGAATTGACGGGCGTTCGCCGATCGAGCTAATTAACTTCTAGATCGGAACATGTTCTCGGATCTATCTCTTTCAGCACACGTTTTACCGTCGCACTCTCGTATCGCGGTCGTTCCGAACACGCACTGATGAACCCATCGTCTCGGAGGCGTGGCCATCGGACGCACGGCCGCGGTCGCCAATCGAACCGAACTCGGCCCGGCCGCGTCGGCGAACGGACAGTCGGACGTGTCGCTGTCCGCGGACGACGCCTCGAATTTGAGCCGCCGGCTGCTGATTTTGTGCCGACGCCCGCCGGCGGGTCGGCTACCCCTTGAGAATGAATAACGTCCGACACTGCCATAATCCGCAAGTAGAACCACTAACCCTCGCAAACCCGTGCTAGAATCTATGGTGAACGCAATCGGACACGACAGGCGGTTCGATTTACCGGGTACCACCGGACTGCGGGCCACGTTCTTCAGCCTCTGGTTCGTCGACCTCGTCGCCACGGTTCTGTTCTTTATCGTGCCGTACGCCACCGAGATGAATCCCGTCACGGTCTTTCTGCACGATCTGTTCGGTCTCGCCGGCGTCGTTCTCGCCGCCCTTATCTATGCCGGATTCGTGGTCGGTATCGGTTACGTCCTCTCGAAACCGTTCGACATCGCCTTCGTGACTTCCATCGTCGTCCTCTACGCGCTCTTCGCGAGTAACAACGTTGTGCTCCTGCTGTCTCGCGAACCGTTACTGGCCCCGGTCTTGTCGTGACCGAGACGGCTTGTCCCGAGCCGGCTGCCGCCGGCATCCGATCCGTGCGTCGGGACGAAGAACGAGGCCCGTCGCTTGCGAACCGCTCTCTGTATCGCTGATATCGCCTGTGAGAAAGTTCTCGACGACGAAGGGATCGAGTAACGGCGGGGGCGTCGACTGGCTGACGGCTCCTGGCTGGGGAGAGACGACGGATTAGAGTTCGGGATCGTCGATCTGGATGTTGATCGTCTTCGTCTGCTGATACTCCTCGAGCGTCTCTTTCGCACACTCCCGACCGATTCCGGACCGTTTGTATCCGCCGAACGGCGTCCCCGGAACCAGACGGCCGTACTGGTTTACCCAGACCGTGCCGGCTCGGATATCGTCCGCAGCGGCGTGGGCGAGCGAGAGGTTCGTCGTCGCCACCCCCGCGGCCAGGCCGAAGTCGATGTCGTTCGCGATGGCAATCGCTTCGTCGTAGTCGGAAAACGTGAGCACGGATGCCACCGGGCCGAAGATTTCCTCCTGTGCGATCCGCATGTCGTTCGTGACGTCGTCGAAGATGGTCGGTTCCACATACCAGCCGGCGAGTTCGTCATCGAGCGTATCTGTTCCGCCGCCACGGACCACCGTCGCACCTTCGCGCCGGCCGAGTTCGATGTACTCGTTGACCTTCTCGAACTGTTGTTTCGACGCGAGTGGCCCGGTCGTGGTCTCCTCTCGAAGCGGATCGCCGACGGTCCGTGCGGTTGCCTCGGCCTCGAATAGGTCCATAAACTCGTCGTGGACGTCTTCGTGGACCAGTGTTCGGGAGAAAGCCTCACACGACTGACCCGTGTTGTAGAAAACGCCCTCGGCGGCGATCGAAGCCGCCTTTTCCAGGTCCGCGTCCGGGAAGACGATGAACGGCGATTTCCCTCCGAGCTCGAGCGTCACGGGGGTGATTCCCTCGGCGGCGGCTTTCATCACCGTTTCACCGGTCGCATCCTCGCCGGTAAACGAGAGCTTGGAAACGCCCTCGTGACGCGTCAGCGGAGCGCCGACCTCGTCGCCGAAGCCGTGGACGACGTTGAGTACGCCGGCCGGGAGGACACCCTCGGAGAGCTGGGCGATCCGCGTCGCCGAAAGCGGCGTCTGCTCTGCGGGTTTCAACACGACGGTGTTCCCCGCCGCGAGCGCCGGGCCGAGCTTCCACGCCGTGAGTATGAGGGGATAGTTCCAGGGAACGATGAGTCCGGCGACGCCGTAGGGCTCGCGTTTCGTGAACGCGTGGACGTCGTCGGCGACCGGGATCTGGTGGCCCTGTTCGCCCCGGACGACGTGCGCGTAGTACTCGATGTAATCGAGTGCCTTACCCACTTCGTACGTCGCGTTCGCGATCGGTTTGCCCGCGTCGAGACTCTCGAGCAGGGCCAACTCTTCGCTGTTCGCCCGGAGGACCGACGCCCACTCGAGGATGGCGTCCGATCGCTCGTCGGCAGTCATCGATCCCCACGTGCCGTCGGATGCCGCCTCGGCCGCATCGACGGCCGCGTCGACATCGGCCGCAGCACAGCGCGGGACGGTCGTGATCGGGTCGTCGACTGCGGGCGTACGCGTCTCGAAGCGTCGGCCGGTATCGGACGGAACCGACGCGCCGTCGATCCAGGCGTCGAACTGAACGTCCGCTGTCGCCTCGTCGATCGCTCGTTCGTGATTCCGTTGGAGCGTGTCGGTGAAGCCGTCGGTCGTCATCGGTACTCGGGGACCGACGCGAGAGTCGATACGCGTTCGGTCGGATCGGTTTCCCGTCTATTAATTCGACTTTTCCTTTTTGCCTGGAACATGAGACAATCATAGTGTGCATAAGTTATAAATTCTTCCAAAATAGTGTGGGCCGATAGGAAGGCATGACGACAGGTTACCGGTGAAAGCGACGGCCGATTCAGTCCTGAAGCGGTTCCAGGTTATCGAACAGTAACTCGAGATCGAAGTCGTTGAGTGGACGGTTCTCGTCTTTGATCGTCTTGATCGCGAACTTGGAACTCGTCCGATTAATCTCGTCGATCGCTTCGAACTGTTCGACGATATGTTCGACCATATTTCGGTTCGCCAGTCGGGAGATGACGACGAAGTCCGTGTCGCCCATCGTGAAGTAGACCTGATTGACGCCGTCGACCTCGCTCAGTCGCTCTCCGACTTCGTTGTGATACCCTTTATCGTAGTCCGCCCAGACCTCGGTAATGACCGTGATATTCAGTCCGACCTTCTCCATATTCAGGTCGAACAGATCGTTTCTGATCACGTTCTTCTCCTGCAGGTTATCCAGCCGATAGTGGACGGTCGATTTCGGAATATCGGTTTCCTCGGAGATTTTTTCGGCACTTCCCGTTTCGATCTTCGCAATAGCGTTAAGAATCCGGATATCTTTTCTGTCCATGGTTTGAGTCCGTGGTGTCTGGTAGACAGTATGTCGTATCCTATCTACTTTATTGTATTGTTATATGCAAGTATGTTATTTAAAACGGATGAGGGATGCCAGTAGCGATTCGGTCCCTCGAGACGGTCTCGATCGATGGATCACGACCCGCAAGCGGACGCCGGATTCAAATTACAGGCATATGGGTGTAAAACCATGACTACCTCCCTTGGTCTGAATCCAGATCGACGAAATATATATCTATCGTATCTCGTCCAGTTGCAATCACTATATTTGGATAAGATCGATAGGGACTGTCAGATTGACGACTACGAGTCGGACCGGCGTCGCGTGAGACTCCGCGTGAGTTCCGTCGGATGCGAGCCGAAATCGAACGCGGCCGAAACGCGACGGCGTCGGGGCGGCGGCGAGTAGCCCTACCGTTCGGCGTGGGAGTCTGCGACGCCGAGGAGGTCAAACGT
The DNA here is from genome assembly GCF_024296685.1 of Natrinema marinum. NCBI lineage: Archaea > Methanobacteriati > Methanobacteriota > Halobacteria > Halobacteriales > Natrialbaceae > Natrinema > Natrinema marinum. Next base: position 3,399,240 of record NZ_CP100763.1, read on the forward strand.
CGTTCCGCTCCCGTTTTCGGTCGCGGACTGATACGCGATGCGTGCGGTCGCGACGTCCTGGATCGCGAGGCCGGTACTGTCGAAGACGGTGATACCATCGTCGCCCGCTCGGCCCGCTTTCGTTCCGACGACGATCTCGCCGAGAGCGGCGTGAATGTCTTCGTCAGTGAGCACGCCCGTCGAGTAGGGGACGTTTATCTCGCCGGAGTGAGTCGTCTGGGCGTGATCGTCGATGACCAGCGTGGCCTCGAGGAGCACGTCGTCGGCGAGCTCCTGTTTTCCCGCAGCGTCAGCACCCATCGCGTTGACGTGCGTGTGGTCGCCGATATCGTCTAACTCGACGATCGGGTCTCTCACGGGCGTCACCGTCGACAGGACGTCGCAGGACGCGGCATCGCCGACGTCGCCCTCGCGGACGGCGAACCGGTCGTCGAAGTGGTCGGCGAACGCTCGAACCCGACTCTCGTCGAGATCGCTGACGACGATCTCCCGGATCGGCCGCACCTCGGCGATCGCTTCGACCTGCGTGTACGACTGGATCCCGGCACCGACGATACCGAGGCTCGTCGCGTCTTCGACGGCGAGCTCGTCGGTCGCGACTGCCGCCGCGGCGCCGGTCCGTTTCATCGTCAGTTCGGTCCCGTCCATGATGGCGAGCGGGAGGGCGGTCTCGGGGTCGGAGTAGATCATCGTTCCCATCACCGTCGGCAGGTCGTGCTTCTCGCCGTTATCGGGGTGAACGTTGACCCACTTGATGCCGGCGGCGTCCCACTCGCCGGCGTCCAGGTAAGCGGGCATGGCACGGAAGTCGCCGTTGTACCGCTCGAGGTCCACGTACGATTTCGGCGGCATCTGGGCCGTTCCGCGTTCGTACGCGGCGAAGGCCTCTCGAACGGCCGGTACCACGTCCGACATTTGCGCGTTCTCGCTGACGTCCTCGCTGGAAAGCAGACGAACAGACATACCTCAAGACGTATCACATACCGTAATAGTTCGACCCGTCCCGGCAATATCGTCTTATATCTCACATTCGATTATAATATCGGATTCAGTTTAATGCCGGTCGCCCGGCGGTCGTCGACGGGTCCGTCCGACGCGTCGGTCGATCGGGCCGGTATTCCTCGGTTCGGAGCGCCGGTAATAATATATAGCATCTACTGTAATAGGTTGGTTAGAATGAAATCCAATGATTCGGCCATAAAGTTGGACGAGCTCTCAAGCAACATCCCCCACTGGTACGACCCGGAGGGTGATGGAGTCCCCCTGACCGAGGGATGCGGCGCGACGGTGACCGACGCCGCCGGCGACTCCTACCTCGATTTCGTCTCGTCGCTGTACTGCGTCAACGCTGGTCACGACGACCAGCGGATCATCGAGGCGATCACCGATCAGCTCGGACGGATCCCGTACGTCTCCTCGGCGAAGGAAAACGACGCGCGAGCGAGGCTGGCGGACGCGCTGGCGGACGTGGCACCGGAGCCGCTCACGGACGTAACGTTCTCCGTCTCGGGGAGCGAGGCGAACGAACTGGCGATCCAGATCGCTCGCGAGAGTCAGGACGCGCCGAAGGTGCTGACTCGATGGCAGTCCTATCACGGGAGTACGTACGGCGCGGCGAGCCTGACCGGCGATCCCGAAACTCGAAACGCCGTTCAATCTCACGCGGCGACGACCGGCGGCGTCAAGTTCCTGCCGCCCCTCCCTGACGTGTTCGACGCCGAAGGAGCGGAGCTCGCGGAGAAGGCCGCCGACCACGTCGAGTTCGTCATCAGGAACGAAGGACCCGATTCGATCGCTGCGATCGTCATCGAGCCCGTCGCGGGATCCAGCGGTGGATTTCCGGCCCCGCCGGGATACTTCGAACGGCTCCGCGAGCTCTGTGACGAGTACGACATCCTCCTGATCGCCGACGAGGTGATCACCGGGTTCGGTCGCTGCGGGGAGATGTTCGGGATGCAGACCGAGGGTGTGGATCCGGACATGATCACGTTCGCGAAGGGCGTCACGAGTTCGTACGTCCCGCTCGGCGGTGTGCTCATGCGGGAGGCGATCGCCGATCGCGTCCGCGACGGCGGTACCGCGGTCGGGCAGACGTTCGCCGGCCATCCGGTGGCCTGCGCCGCCGGCCTCGCCGCGCTCGAGGCGTACGAGGACGGCCTCATCGACAACGTCCAGTCCCTGGCGCCCGTCCTGCGGGAGGAACTCGAGGCCCTCGCGGAACGCCACGATGTCGTCGCCGAGGTCCGCGGTCGAGGGTTCCTCTGGGGGGTCGTCGTCGAGGACCCCGAAACCGGGGAGCCGTTCGCGAACGCGTGGGTCGACGACGACGCCGAGAACCCGGTCGAGGATGTCGCCGAGGCGGCGCGGGATGCGGGGCTCCTCGTCGGCGTCGGCCGGCCGAACTTCCAACTGCTCGTCGCGCCGCCGCTCTGTATCGACGAATCCGACATCTACGACGCGGTCGAGACGCTCGACGAGGCGTTCACTGCCGTCTTCGAGTAAGCGCTGCCCGATCGATTCTCTCCGGTCGCGACTATCGGTGACAGTACGCGGCGAAGTTCTCGAGCACCGCCGTCGCGTTGCACTCGTCGAACGAGTGATCGCCGTCGCTCCAGTCGCTGGGACGATCGCGAACGCGCGTCGTGAACTCGGGGTGGAACTGGACCGTCCAGATCGGCGCGTCGGCGTGGCGAGTACAGAAGTACTCGTTGTACTCGGTTTCGGCGATGACCTCCATTCCCGATCCGGGCTCGACGACCAGATCGGAGTGGAGCACGGGAACGATCGGCTCGACCCCGGCGAGGACGGGGTCGTCCGCGTCGACGCTCACCATTTCGACGAACGTGGCTCGGCGCCGGTCCTCGACGACTTCGCCGCCGAGCGCGGCGTTGATCAATTGGTGGCCGAAGCAGACGCCGAGCAGCGGCAGTTCTTGGTCGCGACCCGTCCGAACGAGCTCCATCTGCGTGTCGAACCACGGATATCCCTCCTCGTAGACGCTGGCGGTACTTCCGCTGATAATGACGCCGTCGTACTCCTCGAGCGGTGGGTGATCGCGATCCTCCGCGTACACGTGATAGTCGCTTTCGGGGGTGAAGTGTTCGATCTCCGGACCGAGATAGCGATACTCCGGTCTGACTTCGTCGTCGAGGACGAGTATCATCAACGCTCGGTACTGACCCGAGAACAATAAATTATAGTACCTCTACCGCAATCTCCATTCAGACGGTGCCACACCCTCAATGAGAATATCTACCACACAGCAATCGATCCGTGAGGGGCCGAACCGCGGGGGACGGATCCGCGAGGAGGCGATGCTCGAATGACCGACGCGACCGATCGGATGATCGAAGCGGTCGAGGACCCCGCGATCGACCACGTCTTCATCGAGTTCGCCGATGTCAACGGCATCTCTCGTTCGAAGCAGCTCACCGCCGACACCTTCCTCGAGAAGTGGGCCGACGGGTTCACGATGAACCTCGTGATGTTGGCCCAGACGCCGCGCAATCACGTCCCGGAGGGCTCCGGACTCGGCGCGGAGATCGGACACAGCGACGGGATCGTTCACCCGATCCCGGAGACGACGACGCGGCTGCCCTGGCGCGAGAACGCCGTCCGGGTCCTGTGTACGTTCACCCACGAGGGCGAGCGGCTGGCGAGTTCGCCGCGGGCGGCCCTGGAGTCGGTGCTCGCGGCCAATGACTTCGGGTTCGACTTCTACGCCGGGAGCGAGCTCGAGTTCTACCTCCTCGAGGAGGGTTCCGGGAACGAGTATGTCCCCGCGACCGACGGCAACCACGAGTGCGTCTCGTGGGCGACCGAGGAGGTCTCCGACTTCTACGACCGACTCGCCGGGTGGGCCGGCGACTACGGCATCGACCTCACCGCGCTCCACCACGAGCACGGTGCCGGCCAGCTCGAAGTGCTATTCGACTACGGCCGACCGCTCGAACAGGCGGACACGACCTTCGACTTCAAGCGGCTCGTCAAACAGGTCGGCCGCAGCTTCGATCAGTGGCCGACGTTCATGGCCAAGCCCTTCGCCGACCGGCCGGGCAGCGGCTATCACCTCCACGTGAGCGCGTTCGACGACGGGGAGAACGCCTTCGAGGCCGACACGGGCGATACGCTCTCCGAGCGGGGCCGGCACTTCGTCGGCGGCCTGATGGAACACGCCGACGCGCTGACCGCGCTCGGCACACCGAACATTAACGGATTCAAGCGGTTCGAACCGAGTTCGTTCGTCCCCTACACCGCCTCGTGGGGGTACGACAACCGGATGACCGCGGTCCGCGTCCCGTTGGGGGAGCCGCGTCTGGAGGCGCGGATCGCCAGCGCCGACGCCAACCCCTATCTGGTCATCGCCGGGACGATCGCCGCGGGCCTCGACGGGCTCCGGCGCGAGCTGGAGCCGCCGGCGCCGACCGACGGCGACCCGACTGGGGATCGCCCGGAGCTCCCGCGCTCGCCCGAGCTCGCCCTGCGCGCGCTCGAGGCGGACGACGCGCTCGTCGATCTCCTCGGCGAGGATGTCGTGCGCATGTTCGCGGCCTCCAAGCGGCGCGAGCTGCAGGCGTTTCGGGATCACGTCACCGACTGGGAGCGCGACCAGTACGTGGAGACGATTTGACAGCGCGAATCGGAAGCGCAGTCATAGAGTGGTGCGGCGATCGGGGTCACCCGACGTGAAGCGGAGGACGTGGCCCTTGAGCGACTGATCGCAGTCATAGCGAACCGGAAGCATCGGGGCGCGATTCCAAAATCTCTCTCGTTGGCACAGCGCTACTACGAACACTATTCGCAGGATAGAGTGGTGTTTTGATGATATATGGGGGAATCTATATGAAAGGTAATCGCCTACGAACGGACGTGAACGACCGATGACGGACGCGTCTGAGCTGTTAGACCCGTTTATTGTACAGCCCCCGACGTTAGACGAACAGCGGGCGGCACGGATCGCCGAACGCGAGTTCGGTAAGCGAGGGACGGTGACGGAACTCGGCGGGGAGCGAGATCAGAACTTCCGAATCGATGCCGACGACGGCGAGACGTACGTACTGAAGATCTCCAGTCCGGCCGACGACGTTTCGTCGCTCGAGCTGCAAGCCGAGGCCCTGCGGCACGTGTCTCGGACCGATCCCGACCTCCCAGTGATGGAGATCGTTCCGACCATCGAAGGCTCGCCCTGGACGTCCGTCGACGACGACGAGACGTATCTCGTGCGGATGTTTACGCACGTGCCCGGGCGAACCGTTTCGGGGACGGAACTCGACGGGGAGGCCCTGTACGAGTACGGAGCGACGGCGGCGAGACTCGGAGAGGCCCTTCGCGGCTTCTTCCACCCCGACGCGGACTACGACATACTGTGGGACCTGCGACACACCGCCGAACTTCGATCGCTACTCGACAGTGTCACCGACGAAGAGCGACGCGCTCTCGCCGGCCGCATCCTCGATCGGTTCGAAGATCGGGTCGAACCGGTTTTCGATTCGCTCCGCGCGCAAGTGATCCACAACGACCTCACGCTCGACAACGTCCTGCTGGACGAGCGCGATCGGGTCAGCGGGATCGTCGATTTCGGCGATCTCACCCATACGGCCCTCGTGAGCGACCTCGCGATGGCGATCGCGAGCGTAATGTATCGCCGCGAAGACCCGATCGAAGCGGCCCAGGCGGTGATCCGGGGTTACGTCAGCGTCACGCCGCTCGAGGACGAGGAGGCCGGCCTGCTGGCGGACCTCGTCGCGGCCCGGCACCTCACCTGGGGAGTCACGGTCGCGTGGCGGCTCGACGAACATCCCGACAAGACCGACGAACACAGCGTCGCCGGCGTCGACGACGGATGGGAACTGTTGCGATCGCTCGACGAACTGGGGTTGGACACCGTCGGTCGACGCCTGCGAACCGCCGCGCTGGCCGGTAACGTTCCGTACTCTCGAACGGACACGGCCGATTTGGAGTCTCGGCGACGCCGGGTTCTCGGACCGTCGCCCCTCTCGTACCGCGACCCCGTCCACTTCGTCGGCGGCGAAGGGGTGTGGTTGTACGATTCGTCCGGCCGTCGCTACCTCGACGCGTACAACAACGTACAGGTCGTAGGTCACGCGAACCCCGCAGTCGCGGACGCCATCGGCGGACAGGCGCGCAAACTGGCCACCAACACTCGGTACCTGCACGAGGCACCAGTCGAGTTAGCCGATCGCATTCTGGCAACGATGCCCGACGAACTGGACCGAGTCCTGTTCGTCAACTCCGGTAGCGAGGCGACCGACACCGCCTGGCGGCTGGCTACGGCGGCCACCGGAAACGACGGCGCGATCGTTTCGGAGAACGCGTATCACGGTATCACCGAGGCGACGACGGCGCAATCGCCCACGATTTGGCCCGAGAGTTTCCGCCCGGACCACGTCGAGACGGTCCGGCCGCCGGTCGACGAACTCCCCCGCCGGACGCGCGCGGATCGAGACCCGGTCGAAGATATAAACGAGTCGCTCGAGACTCTCGAGAAACGAGGGCGGGGAACTGCGGCGTTCGTGTTCGACTCGCTGTTCACCAGCGACGGAATCTTCCCTCCCGAGGGAGGCCGATTGGGATCGATGATCGATCGTGTCCGCGAGGCCGGAGGTGTCGTCGTCGCGGACGAGGTACAGGCTGGATACGGACGAAGCGGCTCGAATATGTGGGGGTTCCAGAGTGCAGGTGTCATCCCCGATATCGTCACGATAGGGAAACCGATGGGCAACGGACATCCCGTCGCGGCCGTCGTGACGCGGTCGGACATCGCGTCGACCCTGTACGACCGGACGGGCTTTTTCAGTACGTTCGGCGGGAATCCAGTGTCCTGTGTGGCTGCGCTGGCGGTGTTGGACGAGATCGAGGAGAGGGACCTGCTGACTCACGCCGCCGAGGTCGGCGAGTACCTTCGTGACGGGCTGCGGGAACTGGCCGTCGAACACGAACGCATCGGCGAGGTCCGTCAACGGGGACTGATGATCGGTGTCGAACTGGTCAGAGACCGAGCGACCCGGGAGCCGGCACCGAACGAGGCGACGGCAGTAGTCAACGGGCTCCGTCAGCGTCGGGTGCTCATCGGCTCGACCGGCAAAGAGGGTAACGTGCTGAAGATCCGCCCGCCGCTGGTGTTCGAAAAAGGACACGCGGACCGCCTCTTGGAAGCGTTAGACGACGCACTCTCGGAACGGAGCGCCGGGAACTAACTCCCGAAAGTTCCGCCGGGGCCCCGGCCGGGCGATAGCACTCTTCGAGCAGTCCTGGACGGGCAAAACGAATCACGTTCTCTCGCAGGAAGCGGGTGTGCCGTCGCGCGAGCAGCGGCGCGGCCGGTTCGGTTACTGCTTCTCGGCGAGCAGCGGGGCGACGGATTTGAACGCCTCGAGGTGCTCGTCGATGTGTTCTTCCTCGTGTTGGACGCTGATGGTCCACTGCTGGGAGGCGTCGTGCGGGTGCGGCAGAACGCCCTGGTTGAGCATCGCGAACCAGTAGTTCTCGTGGAACTCGGTGTCGACGTGCTCGAGGTAATCGCGATAGTTCTCGATCCGCTCCTCGGTAAAGTGGACGATTCCCTGCGAGTTGACGTTCTCGACGTGGCCGTCGATCCCGGCGTCGGCCATGATATCCTCGTAGCCCCCGACGAGTTTCTCGCCGAGCGCGTTGACGTGCTGATAGGCGTCGTCGGTGAGCACGTCGCGGAGGACGGTCGTGACCGCCTGCAACACGAGCGGGCTCCCGTTGTACGTTCCGTAGTGGGCCGCGCCGTCCTCGATCGTTCGCATGACTTCCTCGCGACCGCCGAAAGCGCCGACGGGGAAGTTGCCGCCGATACTCTTGGCCATCGCGACGAGGTCGGGTTCGACGTCGTAGTACTCGGCCGCGCCGCCGGGGGCGACCTTGACGCCGGTCTTCACTTCGTCGAAGATGTAGGCGATGCCGTACTCGTCACAGAGCTCGCGGAGCCCCTGCAGGAACTCCTTGTACGGTTGCGTCACGCCGACGTTCATCACGATCGGTTCGACGATGAGGGCACCGATCTCGTTCATGTGCTCGCGCATGATCGCTTCGACCGACTCGAGGTCGTTGAACGGGGCGATCTCGACCGTGTCGGCGATCGCTTCGGGGATCCCCTCGCTCTCGATCAGCTTCGTCGGACGTTCGGGATGGCCCAGTTTCCCTTTCGGCGTCGACTTGCTGATTAGGACGGCGTCGTGGACGCCGTGATACGATCCTTCGATCTTCAGAAGCTTGTCCTTGCCCGTGTACGCCCGCGCGATTCGAATGGCGTGCATCGTGCTCTCCGTCCCGCTGTTCGTAAACCGGACGAGGTCGACGGGGTCCCACCGCTTCTTGAGTTCCTCGGCGGCCTCCGCAAGGAGGTCGTGCGGATGGGTGAAGAGCGTCCCCTCGTCGAGTTGGGTCTTGACCGCGTCAGTGACGGCGGGATGCGCGTGTCCGACCATCCCCGCTCCGTTGTTCATGTCGAAATCGAGATAGGAATTGCCGTCGACGTCGTGCAGGTGGACGCCCTCCGCCCGGTCGACCACGAACGGATGCGGATCCCACGCGCGGTACGTGCTGGCCACGCCGGCGGGGACGTGGTTCCGAATTTCTTCGAACCGTTCCTTGCTCTTGGGGGTGCGATCGACGTATTCTGACTCGAGACTGTCCCAGATCTCCATGTGTCGCTCGTTCGTTCGTACCGTAATAAATATTTATACTACATTCAAAAGGATGCCATTTGATAGGACTATGTCCTATCAGTCGTAGATGTTTTGTCGAAAATGGGTACAGACGCGGACTGAGCGAAATCAGCGCCGGCGGATGAGTTCGCTCGCGACGATGAGCCCGATACTGAACAGCAACACCATCGTGCTGATTGCGTTGATGACGGGGTCGGTCCCGTGCTGGACCTTCGACCAGATGTAGATGGGGAGCGTGTTCTGGACGCCGCTGGTGAAGAACGCGATCAGGAAGTCGTCGAACGACAGGGTGAAGGCGAACAGCGCACCGCTGACGATACCGGGCATCAGGATCGGGAGCGTCACCCGGCGATACGTCTGCCACTTGCTGGCACCGAGGTCGCGAGCGGCCTCCTCGAGTTCGGGGTCGAAGCCGCGAAGGCGCGCGCTGACGGTGATCAAGACGAACGGCGTGACGAACACGAGCTGGCCGATCATCACCGTCACTAGCGACGTGTTGATGTTCAGGAAGTTGAACCAGAGCAGGAGAGCGATCCCGAGGATGAGTCCGGGAATCGTCATGGGCGCGACTACGAGCGCGCGGTAGAACCCCTTACCCCGGAAATCGGCCCGCACGAGGGCGATCGCACCGAGCGTTCCGAGGGTGGTCGCTCCGAACGTCACGACGGTACCGACGTAGAGACTGTTCATCGTCGCGCGGATGAGGCGCGTGTCGCTCACCATCTCCGCGTACCACTGCATCGTGAACCCGTCCCAGGGGACCGACGAGAACGTCCCCTTCTCGAAGGAGAAGAGGATCAACACGGCGATCGGCGCGTAGAGGAACGTGAACACGAGCACGGTCCAGATCGGGAGCCAGTACCGCTCCGCGACCGCGAGGATCGAACCGATCGAGTTGGTCACGGTCTCGCTGCCAGCGTTGGTCTCAGACGTTTTCGTACTCATCGTTAGAACATCTCCTCCACGTCAGTGTAGCCCATGAGCGACCAGAGGACGCCGGCGACGATCAGCATGAGGACGCTCCCCAGCGCCGCGCCGACAGGCCAGTCGCCGCCGATACCGAACGCGTACCCGATCCGCGTTCCGACGAACAGTTCGCCGCCGCCGATCATCGCCGGGACGATGTACGCGCCCATGCTGAAGATAAAGACGAAAATGATCCCGCCGACGAGCCCCGGGATCGATAGCGGGAGGACGATCCGACGGAACACCGCCAGTCGCGACGCGCCGAGATCGTACGCGGCCTCGATCAGGCTCTCGTCGATCTTCTCGAGGCTGGAGTACAGCGGCAGGACCATGAAGGGCAGCCAGAGGTACGTCAGCCCGAGCCAGATGGAGAACTTCGTGTTGATGATCCACGAGATCGGCTCGTTGAGCACGCCTATCCAGATGAGCATGCTGTTCAGGATGCCCTTCGATCCGAGGATGATCTGCCAGCCGTAGATTCGGACGATATAGTTCGTCCAGAACGGGATCATGACCAGAATTAAGAGGAGGTTCTGGTACTCCCCGCCACGTCTGGCGATGTAGTAGGCGAACGGGTACGCGACGATTACTGCGGTGACCGTCGTCAGCACCGCCATCGTCGTCGTATTGATGAACGCGGCGCGGTTGGCCGGACCGGTGAACACTCCGATGTAGTTCTCGAGCGTGTAGGCCTGTTGCAGCGCGAAGTCCTCCATCCGCATCGTCGCGATGAAGAACATGATCGCGAGCGGACCGATGAAGAACAACAGCTCGAGGAACAAGATCGGCCCTCCCGTCGCGAGGAACCCGTTCGATCCCCTGACTCGGTTGACTATAGTCCGAAATAGACTATCATTTTCCCTTGAATCGGCTACCATATCCGCTATGTTAAAACGGCGCACAATATAGCTTGTGATTCACTCACCGAGCCCGTCGCTTCGATGTGGTCGTTCTCCGGTTCTCAGGGCGGATTTACCCAGAAGCGCGTACACTGTCAGATTATATCACCCTGTATTCCGAACGAACGGCGACGGTCTCTTGTCTCAGATTCAGTATTATAACTAATAGCTGGATGGTGTCAGATCACAACTCTGTGCGTTGGATAGTGTGGGAAAGTATTATATATCCCTATGAGACAACGTAACACGAGCCGTAATGAGAAAATTCGAAGACATAACGGGCGACGACAACGGACGCGCACGTATCGGTGCATCGCGACGAACCTTCCTTCAGTCGGCCGGCATCGCCGGAACGGCGGCGATGGCGGGCTGTCTCGGAGACGCGTTGGGCGGCGGGACGACTCTCAACGTGCTGACGTGGGAGGGGTACGGTACCGACACGATCGTCAACGAGTTCGAGTCCGAGCACGACGCTACGGTCAACATCAGTCTCCTCGCCAGCGACCCGGAAGGGTTCAATATCCTCAAGAGCGGCGGGACGTCCGATTACGACCTGCTCACAGTGAACAACACCTGGGCGGCCCGCCACGCCGAGGCCGGGACGATCGAATCGCTCAATCCCGACGACTTCCCGGAGATGGACAACTTCCTCGAGAAGTTCCAGTGGCCGTTCGAGTCGTTCGCGTACGAAGACGAGATGTACGCGCTACCGACTCGGTGGGGCTGGGACACGCTGACGGTCAATACGAACGTAGTTCCCGAAGAGCATTACTCCTCCTACGAGGTCCTCTGGACCGGCGGTCCGAACGGCGAGTACGAGGGCAAGATGGGTATCATGGACTGGCCGACGTGGAACATTCCGAAGATCGCGCAGTCGCTGGGTTACCCGCCCTTCGAGCAGAACGAGGAACAACTCGCCGACATCAAGGAGCGACTCGTCGAGATGTTCAACAACATGGGAGCGATCTACAGCGGGACCAGCGCGATCCGACAGGCGTTCCTGCAGGAAGACATCGTCATTTCCCCAGTCGGGAATTTCACGATGTCCGAACTCCGCGCTCAGGGCAACGACTGGGTCAACGTCGTCCTCCCCGAACAGGGCGGAATGGGGTGGACCGAGGGAATGTGCATGGTCAAGGATCCCGCCAACCCCGACCTCGCGGTCGACTTCATGAACAAGGTGATTTCCCCGAAGGGACAGTACAGCGTCGCCTGGGAGCCCGCAGCCAAGAGTCCGCCGGTGAACACCGCCTCGTTCGATCAGTTCGACGCGGACCAGCAAGAGGCGCTCATGTTCAGCGAGGACGGGTTCGACGCCGCGCAGACAATCTCGGAACAGACGACACCGTACGAATTCTCGGAGAATACGGACGCGTGGACGGACATGTGGGAAGACGCGAAAGCGCAAAGCGACGTGTAAATGGAAAGCGATACCACGACATCCTCGAAAAGCGAGTCTATGATAGAAGAAACAGCAGTCGACAACACGGGAACGGCGACCAGCGAACGTGGCGAGTCGGATGCGACTCGATCCGGGACCGTAGAGCTCGACGGATTGCGGAAGGAGTTCGGGGACGTAACCGCCGTCGACGGGGTCGATCTGCAGATCAACCCGGGCGAGTTCCTCACGCTGCTCGGCCCGTCCGGCTGTGGGAAGTCGACCACGCTTCGGATGATCAGCGGTCTCGAGACGCCGACCTCGGGCGACGTGTTCATCAGCGGTCAGCGAGTCACCAGCGCGGCCGCGAACAAGCGCAACACCAGTATGGTGTTTCAGGAGTGGGCGCTCTTCCCGCACATGACCGTCGAGGAGAACATCTCGTTCGGACTCGAGATGGACGGCGTCCCAGCCGACGAGCGGGAGGAGAAAGTCACCGAAGCGCTGGAGCTCGTCGAACTCCCGGGCTATCAGGATCGGAAGGCGACGGAGCTGTCGGGCGGGCAGAAACAGCGGATCGCGATGGCGCGTGCGATCGTCCGCGAACCCGACGTCTTGCTGCTCGACGAACCCCTTGCGAGTCTCGACCGCAAACTCCGACAGCACATGCAGGTCGAACTCAAGAAGATTCAGGAAGAGTTGGGGATCACGTTCATCTACGTCACGCACGATCAGGAGGAAGCGCTGACGATGTCGGATCGGATCGCCGTCCTGAACGACGGCCAGATCGAGCAGGTCGGGCCGGCCGACGAACTGTACAAGGATCCCGCGACGAAGTTCGTTGCGACGTTCCTCGGCGAAACGAACCTCTTTGAGGGGACCGTCTCGTCCGACGGGACGAGCGTTCGAGGCGACGACGGCGACGTCCGCATCGAGGCACAACCGGCCCTCGGCGATCGCCGCGCCGTCGTCTCGGTCCGGCCCGAAGAGATCGCGGTGGTCGGCTCGGACGAAAGTCCCGGCTTCGAGAACGAGTGGGAGGGAACCGTCGACGAAACGATCTACAAAGGATCGCTGAAGAACTATTACGTCGATATCGGCTCGCAGACACTGGAGATCGAACGGCAGATAAACGAGGAAACTGCCGATTTCGACGTCGGAGATCGGGTAACAGTTGGGTTCCCGGCAAAAGTCGGTAACGTCATCGAAGCGTAGCTACGAGGTGCCAGGATGTCACAACAGATGCAGTCGAACGAACGGGTCACGCAACAGTACGACGAACACCTGATGCCGATCTGGAAGTCGCTGAACGTCCCCGTTCGGCGAGCAGAGGGGTGCTCGGTCGAGGACTTCGACGGAAACGAGTACCTCGACGTGTTCTCCGGCATCTCGGTGACGAACGTCGGTCACGGGAACGACGCCGTCGTCGCCGCCGCGAAGACGCAACTCGAGGAGTTCGTTCACGGGTGTTCGTACGTCCACCCCAATCAGCCGGTCGCCGACCTCGCCGAGCGCCTCGCGGACGTGACGCCCGGCGACCTTCAGAAGAGTTTCTTCTGTAACTCCGGGACCGAAGCCGTCGAGGGTGCGGTGAAGCTCGCCCGCAAGTACACGGGGAGCAAGGAGGTCGTCGCTCTCGAGATGGGGTTCCACGGCCGAACGCTGGGGAGCCTCGCGCTCACCGGCAACCACACGTACAAACACGAGATGGGACCGACGATCAACGACGCGGTCCACGCCCCGGCGCCCTACCGCTATCGCTGGGCCGACGAGGGCTCCGACGCGACGGTCGCGGAGCAAGCCGCGGCCGAGATCGAACATGTGATCGGCACTCACACGAGCGACGACCTCGCCGCCATCGTCGTCGAACCGGTGATGGGAGAGGGCGGTATCATCGTCCCGCCAGAGGGCTGGCTCGAGCGCGTCCGGGAGATCGCCCACGAACACGACGCGCTGTTGATCGTCGACGAGGTACAGACCGGGTACGGTCGCACGGGCGAGTTATTCGCCAGCGAACACTTCGATGTCGTGCCCGACATCCTGACCCAGGCGAAGGGAATCGCGAACGGACTCCCGCTGGGCGCGTTTACCGCCTCCGCGGAGATTGCAGATGCCTTCGAGGCCGGCGATCACCTCTCCACGTTCGGCGGCAACCCCGTCGCGTGTGCCGCGGCGCTCGCGACGATCGACGAACTGCAGGACGGCATCATCGAGCACGCTCGCGAGCAGGGGGCGTGGCTCGCCGACCGACTCGCCGAACTCGAGGCCGAGTTCGACGCGGTCGGTGAGACTCGAGGCCTCGGCCTCATGCAGGGCGTCGAGCTCGTCGACCCGTCCGAAACGGGGCCGCGCGGTATCGCCCCGGCTCCCGACAAGGAGCTGGCCGCGGCCGTCGCCGACGAACTCCGCGAGCAGGGGATCATTATGGGCGTCGGCGGCTACTACAAGAACGTCATGCGATTCCAGCCGCCACTGACGATCGACCGTCCCGATCTCGAGCGGACCGTAGAGACGCTCCGCAGAGCAATCGACACCGAGACCGACGATGAGTGACGAGCGGTCGCGCGCCGAGGTGTTCCACGACCGATACGAGGGGACCGACGCCGAACTCGCCTACACCGGCAGGCGGACGTTCCTCAAGGGCGAGCCCCGCGACGTGGAGGATCTCGCAGATGCCGACGTCGCGGTACTGGGAGCGCCCCTCGATGCGGCCGCGAGTAACAGGCCAGGCGCGCGTTACGGGCCAACGGCCATCCGCGAAGCGAGCGCCTGGTGGGCCTACCTGTCGGGGTACAAAGGCGGAGTGACGAACATGAACACGCGCGCGCAGGTCGATTTCGGCGACGTGACGGTCGCCGACTGCGGCGACGTTCCGGTGTTCCCGCTCGATCAGGAGAAGTCCGCTGAAAGTATCGCCGCGCACGTAGCGACGGCGGCCGAGCGGGCGTTTCCCGTCCTGTTGGGTGGTGACCACTACTGTACGTATCCGTCGTTTCGTGGCTTCGCCGAGGCCAGCGACGCCGACAGCGTCGGACTCGTCCAGATCGATGCGCACACCGACACCGCCGAGGACAGTCCCGTTTTCGGAGAGCACTTCCACGGATCGCCCACCCGGCTGATCGCCGAGTCCGACTATTCGGACTACGAGCATATCAGTCAGATCGGGATCCGCGGGTACGAATCGCCGGGGTTCTTCGAGTTCGCCGACGAATCTGGATTGAACCTCTACACGATGCGGGACGTCAGGACGAAGGGGGTCGAGGACGTCGTCACGGACGCGATCGAGCAAGCGGCCGCGGAGACGGACGCGGTTTACGTCACGTTCGATATCGACTCGGTCGATCCGGGCATCGCGCCGGGGACGGGCACGCCCGAACCCGGCGGACTGGGTAGCCACGAGGCGCTCCAGATAATGGAGACCCTCGGGGCACACGACGCAGTCGGGGCCGCAGACCTCATGGAGGTCGCCCCCGAACGCGATCCGACGCGGTCGACGCAGACACTCGCGGCGTATCTCCTCGTCACGCTCGTCGAACGCCAGTTCGCGGAGTAATATCGGGTCCGGGTGACAGCGGCGACCTGGTGAACCGCATCGGCTTCCGAGCAACGGTCGCTCACGTCGTTTTCGAACCCGAATCCCGTTTCTTCAAGCTCCGATAGCGTCCACTGGATGAACGTGTCGGTAACTATTTCCGGCTACGATCATCCACTTTTGCCGCGGTTTCGAAACCGTTTCTAGTTAGTGCTGACGGACGAGTATGAATAGCGTTATTGGGTCTGCCCTCATCGAATCAACCACAGGGGAATATTTCGGAAGAAATCCGAAAAAGTCCACCAATGGTGAGCTCATGACTATCGAAACGGAAGACCGCTATCAGTTGTTCATCGACGGCGAGTTCGTCCAGGCGTCGACCGACGAATCCCTCACGACCACGGATCCGGCGACCGGTGATCCCATCGCGCGGTTCGCGGCGGCGACCAGCGCCGACGTCGATCGCGCGGTCGAGGCGGCTCGCGAGTCGCTGTCGGCCTGGCAAGCGAACTCCCCCGTCGAACGCGGACGAACCGTACACCGGGTCGCGGATCTCCTTCGAGAGCACGCCGACGACCTCGCACGAATCGAGAGCCTCGACCAGGGGAAACCCCTCGAGCAGGCGCGCAGCGACGTCGACGACGCGGTCCGCTATTTCGAGTACTACGCGGGCGTCGCCGACAAACTCGAGGGCAAGAGCGTCCCGAGGGGAGCGGAGACGTTCGATATGACCACCCGCGAACCCTACGGGGTCAGCGGGCAGATCGTCCCGTGGAACTTCCCGCTGAGTATCACCGCTCGCGGCGTGGCGCCCGCGCTCGTCGCCGGGAACACGGTCGTGGTGAAACCGGCGCCGACGACGCCGCTCTCCGCGCTGCACTTCGCCGAACTCTGCCGGGAAGCGGGTGTCCCCGATGGGGTCGTCAACGTCGTGACCGGCGGCGCTGAACCCGGTGCCGCGCTGTCATCGCACGACGGCGTCGACCAACTCACGTTCACGGGCAGCGTCCCCACGGGCGAGGCGGTGATGAAATCCGCGGCCGAGACGATCACCCCCGTGACGCTCGAGCTGGGCGGCAAGAACCCCGCGATCGTGATGCCCGACGCCGATCTCGACGAGGCCGCGTTCTGGGTCGCGACCGGAATCTTCACGAACGCCGGGCAGATCTGTTCGGCGGCCGATCGCGCCCTCGTTCACGAATCGGTCTACGACGAGTTCGTCGCGCGACTCGTCGACCGAGCGGAGTCGTATACGCTCGACGCCGGCGTCGACGATCCGGATATGGGACCGCTCAACCACGCCGACCACTTCGAGACCGTGCTGGACTACGTCGACATCGGCGTAAGCGAAGGTGCCACCCTCGAGACCGGCGGCGAACCGCTCGATCGAGACGGGCATTTCCTTCCGCCGACGATCTTCTCCGATGTCGAGCCGGAGATGCGGATCGCCCGCGAGGAGATCTTCGGTCCCGTGCTCTCGGTGATCCCGTTCGCCGATCGCGAGGAGGCGATCGACATCGCGAACGGCACCGAGTACGGACTCACGGGCGGTGTGTTCTCTCGAGATATCAAGCGGGCGTTGCGCCTGGCTCGCGACATCGACGCGGGGAGCGTCTACGTCAACGAGTGGTTCGGCGGTTCGATCGAAACGCCGTTCGGCGGGATGAAAAAGAGCGGAATCGGCCGCGAGAAGGGCCTCGAAGCGCTCGAATCGTATTTGCAGACGAAAAATATCTCGGTGAATCTCGACGAGACGATCCAGTAGCGTCGGTCACAGTCGCTGCTCGGCAGCCGATTTGCCGGAGAAACGGGACCGAAACCGGTGACTGCACGTCGCTCCTCGTGGTGGGAGGCCCCGCGCTCGAGGAACGAGCATCGAACTCGAGGCGCTGATCGGTCTTCCAATTGTCACGCTCCGGTTTCACGCCTCAACAGGTATGTAATAGATATGGGTAGAGTGGCGTACTCGCCCCATAGCTGTGCATGAATAGGACAATACAACCCACTTTATCCCGCTCCTATTCGCGAGTTGAGAAACAACCGATCGTCGATACGATTTCGAAGCCATCAAATTACGAATCCCCCCTATCTATCGATAACATCGACTATATCTGTCTAGAATGAATGTTCGTACATTTATTGGGTGGTATCGAAGGATTTCGGTGATCGGCTGATGGCTGCTCCATCCGAGCCGATCCGCTGTAAAAGTGAGGAAGAGAGAACACATAGGTCAATATTATTTCTCAAAACCATCAATACTACCAGGCTCCTATATTGGTTATAGTCTGATCAATAGGGCTGTCGACGACCCGCGTTCGAAGCGAAGTAACTACACGGCGAATTCCAGGGGACCGATTCACTCGATCGTCGTGAACGGAACTGTTGAACGCTAAAACTAGCGTTGTCGGACATCTAAGAACCGCTCAGAAACTGAGTGGGCCAACTCGGATTTGAACCGAAGGAAGACGTTCCGGGTCGCTCACTTCGTTCGCTCCCGGGCGTGCGACTTCCAGGGCTCAAATCCTCGCGGCAGCACATAGTCTCGGCTCACGACGTTGTTCGCCGAGAATAGTGGGCCAACTCGGATTTGAACCGAGAGCCTCCACCTTATCAGAGTGGCGCTCAACCTGATTGAGCTATTGGCCCGGGTCGCACTCAGTAGTTGCTCGGTGGGACGTTTAAGCGTTTCTTTCTGCTGGGGCCGTGCGAACCGCTACCGGGCGAGGGGATCGTCGTCCCGATCGTCGCTCGCGTCGTCCGTCCGATCGTCGCCGAAGTTGATCGTATAGGAATCCTCGTCGTCGACGCTGTAGTCGTCGTCGCCGAGATCGTAGGTCCCGCCGTCGCTCGAGTCTGCTCCGCCGGCCCCGCCCTGATCGGGGAAGCCGAACGTCCAGACGGTACCGCTGGCGAGCCCGCTCGTCTTCTTGTCCGCATAGGGGATGATCACGAAGCGCTTGAGTGCGGCGCGGATCGGGACTCGCGTCACCGGGATCGCGAGCAGGAACCCGATGGCGTCGGTCACCAGCCCGGGAGTCAGCAGGAACGCTCCGGCGGCGATCAGCAGGCCCCCGTCGAGCAGTTCGTTGGTCGGTGGCTTCCCCGCGGCCAGCGACCGCTGCATCTTCCCGATCGTTCGCCGGCCTTCCGCGCGGACGAGGAGCATGCCGATCAGGCCCGTCAGGACGACGAGCAGGACCATCCCGACCCAGCCGACGTAGCTCGTCTGGCTGACGACGACCGCGAGCAACACGGCGTCGAGAAACGGGATGAGCAACAGCGCGAAGATCCACCGGAGCATACCTCGATCTAGCGCCCGAAGGGTGAAAATCCTTTACTCTCGTTCCAGCGACGGAATCGCGGCCGTTCGCGGCGAGGCCCGTGACTCGAGGCCGGCCGTGACCGTCGGGGCTCCGCAGGCGAACGAAGGGCTTACGCCGGCGACTCCCGTCGCTCCGATATGAACGAGACGACCCGCGTCGAGTGGCGCGAGTGGGGGCAGGACGCCTTCGACGAGGCGTCGGCCGAGGATGTGCCCGTCTTGCTTTCGCTGACCGCGACGTGGTGTGACCACTGCCACGAGATGGACGCCGAAACGTACGCGGAACCGCGCATCGCGGCCAACGTCAACGACAGCTTCGTGCCCGTCCGGGTCGACGTGGACCGCCACCCGCGCGTCCGCGATCGGTACAACATGGGCGGCTTCCCGTCGACGGTCTTTCTCGCGCCGAACGGCGAGGTGCTGACCGGCGCGGGCTATCTGGGCCCCGACGGGATGCGCCAGGTTCTGGACAGCGTTCGGACCATGTGGCAGACGAAAGGCGACGGCGCGGCCCGGGTCCCCCGCCCGCTCCGCGAGGACAACCCGCCCGCGGGCGAGTTGACCGCCGAGATCGAACAGGGGATGATCGGTCACCTCACCGACACTTACGACGAGACCGCCGGTGGCTGGGGCGAGAGCCCGAAGTTCCCCTTACCCGACGCCCTCGAGTTCGCGCTCAAGCGCGACCGGCAGATGGCGCTGCCCTCCTACGACGCGGTCGGCGCGAACCTGTTAGACGAGTACGACGGCGGCTTCTACCGCTTCGCGACCGAGCGCGACTGGTCGGGGCTCCAGCGCGAGAAGCTCCTCGACTCGAACGGTGCGCTCGTACGCGCCTTCGCGAACGCCTACCTCCTGACCGGGAAAGACGAGTACCGCGAACCGGCCGAGCGCACGGTCGAGTACCTGACGACGACGCTGTGGAACGACGAGGCCGAGGCGTTCGCGAACAGCCAGGCCCCCGGCGAGGACGACGCCCACGGCCTCGACGCAACCGACCGAGCGACCGCCGACGAGCCACCGGTCGACGGTGGCGTCTTCGCCGGCCCGAACGCGCTCGCGATCGAGGGCTTGCTGACCTACTACGCTTACACCGACGACGAGCGCGCCCGCCAGTACGCCGAACGCGCACTCGAGACCCTCCGCGGGGACCTGCTCGACGACGGCGTCGTCGCCCACGGGCTCGCGGCCGACGGCGACGCCGCGCCCCTTCTCGCGAACCAGGCGCGCGCGCTGGCGGCGCTGACGACGGCCGCGAGCACGCTCGAGACGGACGTTCTCGCGGACGCGACCGCAGTCGCCGACGCGACGATCGACCGACTCCACGACGAGGATTCGTTTCTCGACGGCCCCGCCGCGGGCGTCGGCCTCTGTGACCGGCCGCTGCGGCCGCTGGACTCGAACGTGGCGTTCGCCGACGGGCTGCTCGAGCTGGCGGTGCTCACAGGCGAGGACCGCTATCGGGAGTTCGCGCGCGAGACGCTCGAGGCCTTCGCCGGCGCGAGCGACCGTTTCGGCGTCCAGATCGCTCGCTACGCGACGGTGGTCTCCCGGCTGCTCGAGGGGCCGCTGGTGATCCGGGTTGCCGCCGACCCCGGCTCGGATCTTCACCGCGCGGCGCTCCGGATGGCCGACCACGAGAAGGTCGTCGTCCCCGACGCCGCCCTCGAGACAGGCACGGCACAGGTCGAACGCGGCGATCGCGTGTCAGCGAGTGCCGAAACTCCGAACGAGTTGAGCGAGCGCGTCCGGACCGTTCTCGACTGACGTTCGGGCCCGAACCGGCCGACGACGATATCGGCCCAAACTACCACAGCGTTTATGTTTCTTCAGTGGGTGTGTTCCCAACATGGCCAGTCTCAGGGATCTCGGGCTCTCCGAGTACGAAGCTCGAGCCTACCGTTCGCTCCTCAACACCGGCCCCACAACGGCCAAAGAGTTGTCACGGGCGAGCGACGTACCGATGGGGCGGATCTACGACGTGCTAAACAGCATCGAACAGTACAACCTCGTCCGGAGCCAGACCGCGAGCCGGCCGAAGAAGTACGTCGCCGTCGAGCCCTCGACGGCTCTGGATCGGTTGCTCGAGGACAAGAAACGCGAACTCGAGGAAAAAGCCGACCAGTACGAGTCGATCGTCGACGATCTGGCCGACGAACTCGACGCGGCAGAACCGGTCGAAGAGCAGTTCTGGACTGCCGCCGTCGGCCCCGAGGAGACGATCGACCTCCTCTTAGAGCGGCTCGCGGCCGCCGACCGCGACATCGTGATGGTTTCGGCCGATCCGTCCTACCAGTGGGATATGGAGTCCGTCAGCGAGGAGGTCAACACGCAACTCGAGAGCGCCCTCGACCGGGGCGTCTCGGTCGACCTCCTGATGACTCGCGAGATGGTCGCCTCGATGTCCGAGGACGTGGGGAAGCGCTACCGAGAGGTCCTGCAGCAGCGCGACGACTTCAACGTGCGGACGAACGACGACATCACCGGATCGTTCAACATCATCGACGGCGTCGAGATCTGCATTCAGGTGCCCAACCCGCTCTCGTCGGGCGACGCCTTCGGGATGATCGATCTCAAGGACCCGGAGTTCACCGCGAACGTCCACGAGGAGTTCGCCCCGCGCTGGGAGGAAGCCAGCCCGCTCGAGTTCTAAGGCTCGATCTCCTCGCGGAGCGTCCCCATCTCGACGACGCGCTCGGCGTGGGCGTTGTGCTGGTGGATCGACTCGTCGTTAGACTGGCTCATCGTGATCACCGCGTCGTCGGCCAGGTGGTCGAACTCGTCGACGACGCCCTCGGCTAACGCGCGCACGCAGTCCTCGACGAACTTCGCGTCGGCGTGGGCCTCGTAGGTCATGTGGTCCTCGTCGGGTCGCTTCGCGAGGTTGTAGATCCGCGCGCTCATCGAGTCCCGCGCGATGTCGATGATGTCGTTCAGATCGACCGACGGATCGCCGTTGGCTTCGACGGTCAGCGTCGCGTGGCCGCGCTGGGAGTGACCCGGCTGTGGGACCTCCTCTAAGAACTCCGTGATCGTCTCCTCCTCGACGCCCAGATCCTCGAGGGTCTGCTTCGCGCGGGCGGTTGACATCCCCTGCGAGCAGGGACAGACGGTCATGCCGGTGACCTGCGCGCCGATCTCCTCGCGGGTGCCCTCTTCGGTCGCCGTTGCCGACGCGACGATGTCGACCATGTGTTGGGTCTCGCGGTCGCTGGCGGGCGTCTGCTCGCGGCGCATGAACTCCGCCTCCATCGAGACTTCCGCCTTGGAGGTGTAGTCGTGTTTCTCGAGCAGGCGTTCGGCGGCCTCCCCGCAGACCTCCTCGACGCTGTAGGCCTCCTCTCGGGTCGCGTCCTCCAGGATCTCGTCGATGACCTCCATGTTGCGGCTCATGTCCGCGCCCTTGCGCCAGGCGGGCAGATCGACGAAGACCTCGAACTCGGCGGTGAGGACGATCGGTCGCTTCCCCTCGCGGGCGAGCTTGACGAGTTTGTCGACGCCGGTGACGCCGACCTGGCTCAGACCCACGGTGACGTCGGGCGACGTCGCCTGCACGTCCGGCAGCTGATGACTCATTGGCCGCATTCAGGGTAGCGGGCGATTCAACCTTTCGGAACCGGGAGTCGCTTGCAGTGACTCGGTCTCCCCGACCGCGGCCCCGCTCGAGCCGTCGTTTCTTTAAGTGTCTCTGGTCACAAGCCGAAGCTATGACGGGAACTCGTCGATCTCTACTGTCTCGAGCGACCAGATGGCGAGCGACTGCGCCGCGATCGATCGCCGCCACTCACGCGAACGACTCGAGCCCGGCCCGAACTCGGTACCCGGCGTCCTTTAAGTGCCTCTGGTCACAAGGTGAAGCTACGAAGGGCATTCGTCACCCGGCCTTCTCGGGTTTCGCTCAATTCCTCGAGCCTCAGCTATGACCGCCGTGTCGAACTCCGTGCGTGAGACCGTCGACGATCACCTGACGGACCTCGAGCGCGAGCACGACGTGGCAGTCGCCCTGGCGGTCGCCCGCGGCAGCCGCGCCTGGGGCGCGGCGAGCCCCGACAGCGACTACGACGTGGGGTTCGTCTTCGTGCCGACTGACCTGCGCCGGTACGCCCACCTCGAGGAGCCGCCCGAGACCATCGTCGCGGACCGCGGCGAGTTCGAGTATCAGGGCTGGGACGTGCGGACGTTCGCGGGCCTGCTCGCCGACTCGAACGACGGTGCGATCGACCTGCTGCGCAGCCCGATCAGATACCGTGCCGCGTACGATCCCGCCGATCTCGCAACGTACGTCGAACGGACGTACAACCCCATCGACCTCTATCACGCGTGGCGCGGGATCGCGACGAGCAACTATCGGAAGTACATCTCCCACCACCTAGTCCGGAACGACGACGAGACTTTCCCGATCCTCGAGACGGACGACGATTCGTACGTCGTCGAGACCGACGACGGCACGACGACGGTCGCGGCCGACGACGAGCGGTTCGCGGAAACGCAGACGAAGCCGACCGTCAAACGGAATCTCACGATCTACCGCGCGGCCATGTCCGCGCGCTACCTCAAAGCGACCGGGGACCGCGGCGACCACGACCTGCCCGCGCTCGCGTTCGACCGGTTCCTGCGCGAGCAGGCCCCCGCCGTGTTCGACGCCGAGCGGATCGACGCGGCTCGAGCCCTGCTCGAGCGCAAACGAGCGGGCGACGGGGCGGTCGAGATCGGCGATGCCGTCGGCCGCGAGTTCGCACAGCCACCCCGAGCGATCGATCCCTCCGTCCACGCCCGCGCCGGTCCCGACACGGCGCGGCTGGACGCGTTCGTCGACGACCTGATTGCGGCCGTCCGATAGCCGCTCGCGCTCGAGCACCCGTGGTCGTTTAAGTGCTTCTGGTCACAAGGTGAAGCTACGAAGGGCTTTTCGCGGACCGATCTCCAACTGGAGAGCTACCGCTTCGACCGTCGCTCGAGCGCACTCCGATACCTGTTAGAAAGCTTGTCAGACCGAGTGAAACGTGTCGTGTATGGAGCGAGCCTTTTTCACGCTCCCTCTCCGAGCGACAGACGATGCAAGACGACGGTGCCGACCCCGGTCGCTCCTCGATGGCGGATGCGACCCCCGCGGACGGCGTCGAGTACGACCCCGAACCCGAGCGACGCCTCGAGACGCGGCCCGGTTCCGGCTCGCTCTCGCGGGCGGACGTCCAGCGCGATTCGACCGTCCGTCGCTGGGGCGTCGTCACGCCGAGCGCGACGGTCATCGGCCGCGCGGCGTCGCCCGACGCGGACCTCTCCGAGAGCGTGCGCCGCCTCCACGACGAACAGCACGCGGCGACGCCGGGCTACAGCGAGCGCGCTCACCACTTAGACCGGCTGCGAACGACGCAGGCGCTGTGTAACGCCCTCGAGGTGACGCCGTGGCAGCGTGATCTGGCGCTGGGCGTCATGGACGAGATCGACTTGACCGAGTTCGGCAGCCAGCGCGCGATCGAGAAGGTAGCGCTGGTGGCGATCCGCCACGTCGTCGACGTCGACCGCCAGCAGTACTTCGGACTCGACGACATCGACGCCCAGGCGCTGTCGGCCGACCGGATGGAGGAGCTGTTCGCCCAGTATCGGGCCCACGACATCACCGAGGAAGAGACGTTCAAGCGGCTCGCGGTCGATTACGGCCTCGATACGACGAGCCTGAACCGGCTGCGCCGCGTCCTGAAAGCGCAACTCGAGGACGACCTGCCGGCCTACGGCCGCAACCCCTACCGGGATCCGAACCTGCCGGACGTGACGGAACCGGACGACGGTGCCGACGCGGCGGCCACCGGTTCGGAGAGCTAGCGACGCGTCTTCGGGCCGTCTGCACACCCACCCTTGGCCCGCCCAGGCGCCAGCGCATCCCAACTCGAGTCTCTCCCCGATCCGACTGCCGGTTGGCGGCGACTTTTCCGTTGCAGATCCCTAGCGCTGTCATGGCCGACGCTGACACCAACCCCGACGACGCGCCGACGACCGGCGATCGGATCACGATCTACGCCGACTACGTCTGTCCGTTCTGTTATCTGGGGACGCGCTCGCTCGAGCAGTACCGTGAGAGCCGCGACGCTCCCCTAGAGATCGACTGGCACCCGTTCGATCTCCGCCGCGGGAAGCGAAACTCGGACGGCTCGATCGATCACGATGTCGACGACGGGAAAGACGAGGGATACTACGAACAGGCCAGGCAGAACGTCCGCCGGCTGCAGGAAGAGTACGGCGTCGAGATGTCCCAGATAATGGCGACCGAGGTCGACTCGTTCGACGCGCAGGTCGCCTCGTGGTACGTCAAACAGGAGTACCCCGAGCAGTGGGCGGAGTTCGACGAGGCGATCTACACCGCGCTCTGGCAGGACGGCCGCGACATCGGTGACGTCGACGTGCTCTCCGATCTCGCCGACGAGGTCGGCCTTCCGACCGACGAGATCCGCGACGCGGTCGCCGACGACGGGCTCCGGGCAGAGCTCGAGGACCGCTTCGCCGAGGCACAGCAGACGGGCGTCACCGGCGTTCCCACGTTTGTCTCGGACGGCCACGTTGCCCGCGGCGCGGTGCCGCCGGCGCACCTCGAGCGGCTCGTCGAGGGCGACTCGTAACGCTCACTCGAGTTTGTCGAGGCCGTCGAAGAAGTTCGCCTGCGGGCCGACGAGCGTGACGGGGTCGGTCGCGAGCGAGACCGACACCGTCGCTGGCGGCTCGAGGCGCCGCCGGTTGCGCCCGTCGCTGATCGCGTAGCCGGTGTCGGTCCCGGAGACGGAGAGGGTGATCTCGTCGTCGGGTTCGACGACCAGCGGCGGCATCGCCTCTGATGCGGCCATCTGCGTGACGATGAGAGCGTCGGCCGACGGATGGACTAGCGGCCCGCCCTCGCTCAGATTGTAGGCGGTCGAGCCCGTCGGCGTGGCCACGAGGACGCCGTCGGCGTGGCTCTCGACGTACTCCTCGCCGTCGACGCGGACCTCGATCGTCGCGCCGCCGCCGTGGCCCCGCCGCGGCCCGTGGACGAGGACTTCGTTGAGCGCCGGCTCGAGCCGCCAGTCGTCCTCGGCGCTCGTCGCCTGCAGGCGGGCCAGTTCTCGCTCCTCGATGGTCCCGGTCTCCGCGAGTTCCGCGACGACCTCGGTGACGACGCCGAGCGCGTCGTCGGGGGAAACGGCGTTGAGAAAGCCGACCTCGCCGAGGTTGACCCCGATGATCGGCGCGGGGCTGACCTCGCGGGCGACGAACAACAGCGTGCCATCGCCGCCGATGCTCACGACGAGATCGCGGCCGTCCATCGCGTCGACCGGGACGGCCGCCGTCCCGATCGCCGCCCCGGTCGCCTCGTCGACGACGACGGTCGCGCCCGCTCGCTCGAGGGCGTCGACGAGGTTCGCGGCGAGGTCCTGTGCACGCTCGTTGTCGCGCTGGGCGACGATACCGACGGCGACGTCCATCGTCGGCGGTTACCCGCCCCGTCGTCAAAAAGCCACGCTTGTCCGGCCGGCGGCAACAAAGTTAATCGGGCTGGAACGACTCCGGACACGTGAACTTCCGCGACGGCCCCGTCGCGGGAGCCAGTATGGCGTCCGCCCACTCGAGTACTCCCTCGTCGCGTCGCCCCGGTGTCGACAGCCGCGGCACTCGGCGCCGCTCGGCTCGGACTCGAGCCCAGGGCGAAAGTCGACCGCGGCTCGCGGGTGATCGCCGTGAGTGACGACGCCGAGGACTGGTTCGAGCGCGCGCTCGACGGAGAGGGGGACGACGCGGCAGAGGACGGACCGACGGACACCGGCTCGATCGACGGGGACGACAACGAATACGACGATGGCGGCGAGTACGACGAGGGTGAACACGCCGACAGCGGGGCCGGCGGCGACGACGAGTCGCTGTTCGAGGACGACTTCGGCTCGGCGCTCCAGGACGTCGACGTGCCGGCGGTCGACGCCGGCGGTGACGATGCCGTCTCGACCGCCGATCCGGAGGGGTTCGACGACCTCGACTTCGTGCTGGGGAGCGACGAACCGGACTTCGACGAGGAGATCGATTCGGAGCTCCCCCGGCTCGATCTCGGAATCGACGGGCTCGATCGGATGATCCAGGGCGGCGTTCCCGAACGCTCGCTGATCGTCGCGATGGGCAGTGCCGGGACCGGCAAGACCACCTTCGGGCTGCAGTTTCTCAACCGCGGCCTCGAGCAGGGCGAACGCGGCGTCTGCATCACCTTAGAGGAGAGCCGCGAGCGGGTGATCAACAGCGCGACCGAGAAGGGCTACGCCTTCGACGAGTACGTCGCCGACGGCCGGCTCGCGGTCGTCGACGTCGATCCCATCGAGATGGCGAACAGTCTCGCGTCGATCCGCAACGAACTCCCCGCGCTCGTCGAGGAGTTCGGCGCGTCTCGGCTCGTGCTGGACTCGGTCTCCCTGCTCGAGATGATGTACGAGGACCGGGCGAGCCGGCGCAACGAGATCTACGACTTCGCCCGGAGCTTAAAAGAGGCCGGTGTCACCGCCCTGTTGACGAGCGAGGTCTCGCCGGAGACGCCCTACGCCTCGCGGTACGGGATCGTCGAGTACCTCACGGACGCCGTCTTCGTCCTGCAGTACGTCCGGCCGGACGACTTCCGGGAGACCCGACTGGCGATCGAGATCCAGAAGATCCGCGACGCGAACCATTCCCGGGAGAAAAAGCCCTACGAGATCACCGGCGAGGGGATCTCGGTCTATCAGCAGGCGAACCTCTTTTAGATCGGTTTCCGTTGTAGTCTCGGTCAGTTGAACGTTACAGCGCTGTTCGATCGGGTAACAGCGAGTTGTGGGGGCGTTCGCTGCCCATACTTTTGCGGGCAGGTCTGTCATACCACCGCATGGCGCAACGGACGACGGCCGACGAAACACTGCCACGAGAGGAGGTCGCCGCGTATCTCCGGGAGCTCGCGGCGGAGTTCGAAGCCGAGAGTGAGGCGGTCTCGGTCAGTGTCGGGAACAAAAACGTATCGCTCAACCCGCCCCACAACATCGATGTCTCGGTCGAGACCGTCGAACGCTCTTCGATGCTACGGGGGAATCGCGAAACGATCGAAATAGATCTGAGCTGGAAACCCTAACATGGCCGTCGCTGACTCCGTCCTGATCTTCGTCCTGAGCCTGCTCGTGGGGACGATCGCCATCCTCGCGGGTGCGCGGTTGGTACTGGACAAGGACGCCGGGTTCGGAAACGCGGCGCTGACCGCGTTGATCGGCTCGGTCGCCTGGGGTGTCACGAGCTACTTCGTCGGCTGGATCCCGATTCTGGGCGTCTTGCTCATGCTGGTCATCTGGGTCGGCATCATCAACTGGCGCTACCCTGGCGGCTGGGGCTCGGCCGTTGCCATCGGCTTCGTCGCTTGGATCGTCGCAGTCGCGATCATCTACCTGTTCGCAGTCGTTGGCATCGTCACACTCGACGTACTCGGCATTCCTGGCGTCTAGGCCGCACCGCCCCTCCCAGCACGAGCCCCACCGAATTCCCATCGGTGAAGAACGGAGCAAACACCCTTTTGCGTTCGCTCGAGAGTCTCACCTAGACAGCGATGTACGAGACGATCCTGTTCCCAACGGACGGCAGCGACCACGCGGCGACCGTCGCCGAGCACGCCATCGATGTCGCGGCCACCAGAGACGCGACCCTCCACGTCCTCTCCGTCGTCGACGACCGCGCCTTCCTCGTGCTCGACGAGGACCGCGTCGAGCGCGTCCGCGACGACCTCGAGGCGACCGCCCGCGAGGCGGTCGACGCGGCGGCGACTCGTGCGGCCGAGCGCGGCGTCGAGACGACGACCGCGGTCGACACCGGCCACCCGGCGGAGTGCATCGTCGACTACGCCGCGACGGGCGATGTCGACCTGATCGTCATGGGCACCAGCGGCGACGAGTACGAGCGCAACGTCGTCGGTAGCGTCTCCCAGCGCGTCGTCCGCGAGGCACCCGTCCCCGTCACCACCGTCGGCCCGAGCGTCTGACCGCGTTCGCCGCGCCGACTGCTCACTCGGCCTGTCTTGGCTGTAGCTCCCGCCTCGAGCCGCCCTGTCGAATTCGTTACACACGGTTTGATGTGTCTCCCATCACTACCTCCGGCAGATGCGTCGCTCGCTCGTCGTCGCGGCCGTGTTGCTCGCCCTCGCGTTCGTGCTCGTCGGCGGTCCGTCGATGTTGCTGTCGCTGTCGACCGGGCAGACCGCGAGCGAGGGATCAGCTGCGCCGACTTCCGCGACGACAGACAGGCCGGCCCCCGACCTCGTCACGTTCGAGGACTCCGAGAGCGGCTTCTGGCAGTATCTAAGCCCGAGCAAGGAGTTCCGAAAGCGGAGTCCGATCAACGTCGTCGTCCGTGGCGATGTCGCGGACATCGAGCGGGTTCTGACCGAGGCCGACGGCGGCGACTGGTCCGAACTCAACGAGTCCGAGGAAGCCGCGGGTCCAGATACGTACGCTATCTTCGGGGGGAACGCGTCCGGCAACGAGACGGGGCCAGACAACGGAACGGCCGACAACGACTCACTGCCGAACGCGACGAACGCGACGAACGGATCACCCAGCAACGCTTCCGACGACAATCGGACCGAATCGGAGCCCGCGAGGGGCCGCCTTCCCGACCTCGACTGGGGTGAAGCCGACGGCGGCGTCCGCTACGCCTACGTCGACCCCGGTCCCAACGAGAGCGGCTACTGGACGACCGAGACGCTCCAGCTCGAGGACGGCACCTACTACGGCCAGCGCTACCACATCCGGCTCTACGAGAGCCCCAACGCGGACGACGACTGGGTCGCTATGCAGACCCACTCGGAACACTTCGACTGGTTCACTCTGCGCCACCGCGTCCACGGCTCTCAGGCCGCCCAGCGGAAGGTCGAGTCCGACTTCATGGCCCATCCGGGGGTCGACGTTCAAGACGATGTCAGCCGCATCTACCTCGACAACAGCAACTCCGCCGACGCCGACGGCTGGGCGACCGTCGTCGAACTCGCCGGCATGGTTATTCTTCCTACCCTCGTCGGTGTTCGAGCCCGAAGACGCGATGCCAGCGCCTCGAGCGAAGCCGAGCATCCCGACCAGTTCTCCCAGCGGACGGCCGCCGCCATCGACGACCACCTGACCGATGTCGATCGCCGCCGAATCGCCGCCGCCGTCGATCGCCTCGAGGCCGGCCACTTCCTGCTCGCGGCCGTCATCGTCTCGCTGTTGCTCGGCGTCCGAGCGGGCGGGATCTTCCTCGAACGGCAGGCGTCGTTCCTCACGCCCCACCAGATCGCCGCCGTGCTCTATCCGGTGATCGGCCTCGGTATCCCGACGGCGACCTACCTGATCGCGCGCGGGCTCACGCGACGGCTCGACGCCGCTGTGGTCGCCGCGGGCTCGCTTGCGGTCGCCATCTGGATCGATTACGGTACCCTCGGCGTGGACGCGCTCCCCGTCGAGGTCGTCGTCCAGCGGATGCTCGTCGTCGTCGCGCTCGGCCTGATCGCCGGCGGCGCGGCCAAACGCGCGGCCCGTGACTCGAGGCTCAACGATATGCTGGTCGTCGGCACCGCGATGTGGGTGCTGGTACTCGCCGGGACGCTCTTCGGCTATTTCTGACGCGCTTCCCCCTCGTTTCAGTGGTCTCGGCCGCGTCCTTCGCTCGCTTCAAGGCCCCCGCCATTGTGGCGAGCCCTTAAGTCCTTGCACCGTCGTAGTCTACACGATATGGCAAGCCCACCCCGTCAGCGCGAACGTACCCCTGAAACGACCGACGAAACCCAGGAACAACCGCGCGAGCGGGCGTGTGACGAGTGTGAGAGCGGGACGCTCGTCAAGAGCGAAGATCAGGGCGAACTCGTCTGCGACGAGTGTGGGCTGATCGTCGAGGGAACGAACATCGACCACGGGCCGGAGTGGCGCGCGTTCAATCACTCCGAGCGACAGAACAAGTCCCGCGTCGGCGCGCCGACGACCCAGACGATGCACGACAAGGGGTTGACGACATCGATCGACTGGAAGAATCAGGACGCCTACGGCCGCTCGATCTCCTCGGACAAGCGCAGTCAGATGCGCCGCCTGCGCAAGTGGCAAGAGCGCATCCGCACCAAAGACGCCGGCGAGCGAAACCTGCAGTTCGCCCTCTCCGAGACCGACCGGATGGCCTCCTCGCTGGGCATCCCTCGCTCCGTCCGCGAGGTCGCCTGCGTCATCTACCGGCGCGCGTTAGACGAGGACCTCATCCGCGGGCGCTCGATCGAGGGCGTCGCAACCAGCACCCTCTATGCCGCCTGCCGGATGGAGGGCATCCCGCGCTCGCTCGAGGAGGTCGCCGCCGTCTCCCGCGTCGAGCGCAAGGAGATCGGCCGCACGTATCGGTACGTCGCCCAGGAACTCGGCCTCGAGATGGAACCCGTCAACCCCAAGAAGTACGTCCCTCGCTTTTGCTCCGAACTCGAACTCTCCGAGGAAGTCCAGGCGAAAGCCAACGAAATCATCGACACGACGACCGAACAGGGGCTGCTGTCGGGCAAGTCGCCCACGGGCTACGCCGCCGCCGCGATCTACGCCGCTTCGCTGCTCTGTAACGAGAAGAAGACCCAGCGCGAGGTCTCCGACGTCGCGCAGGTGACCGAGGTCACCATCCGGAACCGCTATCAGGAGCAGATCGAAGCGATGGGCATCTACTAGCTTCGCTCGCGCTCTCTTTCACTTCGTTGCGTTTTCACCGACTCCCAGCGGCGTCGCTCTCGAAACTTATCTCTCGTCGCAATGCGCCGGCCGGGAATTGAACCCGGGCCGCGAGCTTGGGAAGCTCGAGTCCTACCACTGGACCACCGGCGCGCACTCACCGCGTTCGTTCGCACCGTCGTTCGCAAATCCATCGGATTTGCTCACCATCGGCGCACTTCGTCACTTCGTTCCTCGCGCGCCGAGGATCGCAGTTCCTTCGGAACTGCTCACCACCGGCGCACTGCGCTCACGTCGACACTCGAGCGTATCCGTCCGGCACACTTCAACGTAGCGCTCTCGAGCGATCCCGTCCCGACGGCGACCGTAAATCCGGCCTCGAGTTGCAATTCCTGCAGACTCTCAGTGCTTATTATGGGTCGTCCGTGGTACCGATAGCTGCGGCGAGACAGACAGTGTCCGGGTTGGGGTAGTGGCTATCCTTCAACCTGTGCAGGTTGAGACGCGCAGTTCGATTCTCGCACCCGGACCTCCCTTCTCTCGATCTTCCCCGGCCGAGCGACGCTATAGCGATCCTCGAGCGGTCGAAAATCGATCATTCGGTCAGCTTTTTCCGTTGGGGGATGCCTATTAGGTCGGGCCGCCTCTAGACGATCACATGATCGACCTTCGTTTTTCGGAGCGAGAACTGAAGCGCCAGCGCGACCACATCACGCAGTTCGTTCGCGAGCAGGTCGATGCTGCCGGGGCCGACGGCGTTGTCCTCGGTCTCTCGGGCGGGATCGACAGCACGCTGACCGGCAATCTCGCCGTCGAGGCGCTCGGCTCCGATGACGTTCACGGGCTCGTCCTGCCGGCGACGGTCAGCAGCGAGGACAACATGAGCGACGCCGAGCGGGTCGCACAGGACCTCGGGATCACCTACGACGTGATCGAAATCAAGCCGATCATCGACTCGCTGCTGTCGGCCTATCCCGAAGCAGAGGGCGACCACGAGGCCGTCGGGAACGCACGCGCCCGCGTTCGGGCGGTCATGAACTATCTGGTCGCCAACCACGAGGGTCGGGTGGTGCTGGGGACGGGCAACCGCAGCGAGGCTGCCGTCGGCTACTTCACGAAGTACGGCGACGGCGCCGTCGACTGTCACCCGATCGGCAACCTCTACAAGGGACAGGTCCGCCAGCTCGCCCGTCACATGGGCGTTCCCGACGATCTGGTCGACAAGACCGCCACCGCAGAGCTGTGGGCCGACCAGACCGACGAAGGCGAACTCGGACTCGACTACGAGACCCTCGACTCCATCCTCGCGACCCACATCGACGGTCCGCTGTCGGTCACCGCGACCGCTCGCCTGCTCGAGGTCGACGAAGCCACCGTCGAGGAAGTCCGCGGCCTCTACGAGCACAGCGAACACAAACGGAACGCGCCGCCGGCACCGGAGCCGCTGGACTAATCGGCGTCGCGGCGCTCGTTTCGTCACTCGTCTTCGAGCAGTCCGTACCAGTACGCGTCCTGATACGCGCCGTCGATGAACTCGACATCGCGGTGGACGCCCTCCTGCGTGAACCCGACTGACTCGAGCAGCCCTCGCGAGGGCTCGTTGAGTTCGAACACGCGGGCCTCGATCCGGTGGAGTCCGAGCTGGTCGAAGCCGTACTCGAGGATCCGTTCGACCGCGTCGGTACCGTAGCCCCGTCGCTGGTGGTCGGGTGCGATCCAGTACCCGAGTTCGCTACGCCCCGCCTCCCAGTCGAACGAGTGGAGCCCCACCGTCCCCACCGGCGTCGAATCGGCGACGATCATGAGGACGACAGTGTCGTCGCCACAGACATCGTTCTCGAAGAACTCGCGTTCCTGTTCGCGGTTCATCGGCCTCGAGCGGCCGATCGCTCGCCAGATCTGCGGGTCGTTGACCTGCTCCTGGAGGAATTCGATGTCTTCCTCCTCGATCGGCCGCAGCGTAACGCGGTCGCCATCGAGAAACACCGGTCCGGGCATACTCGCTCAGTACGTGTCATCGAATAAAGCGTTTCCCCCGCCGTTCGATCGCCGCCGTCTCGCCGCTCACTCGAGCAGCGCGTCGATATCGTCGACGTGGGCCGCCACCAGATCGGCGAAGGCTTCGGCCTCGCGTCGCTCCTTAGTCACGCGTTCGCCGTCGTCCCTGATTCGGCGCTTGAGGGCTGCGAGCGCGTCGTCGGCGTTGTCCGCAATCTCCTCGGCGACCGCCCGCGGCTCGTCTTCGAGTCGCGAAATGAGTCCCATCCGCAGCGCCTCCTCGGCGTCGATCGACCGCCCCGAGAGGGCGAACTCGAGGGCGTCGCCCTCGCCCAGTACGCGGGGCAGGCGGACCGTGCCGCCCCAAGCACCGAACAGGCCGAAGCTGACCCCCGGCTCGCCGTAGGTCGATCCGGGCGTCCCGACGCGAACGTCACAGGCCAACGCGAGCTCGAGGCCGCCGCCGCGGGCCGGGCCGTCGATCCCCGCGACGACGACCGCGGGTGAGTCCTCGATCGTTCGGGCGACGCGCTGGCCCAGGCGCGCGAACTCCGCGGCGCGGTCGCGGTCCCCCTCGAGCGCCGCCACCTCGTTGAGATCCGCGCCTGCACAGAAGGCCGGCCCGCGTCCGCGGAGGTAGATCACGGGCTCGTCGGCGTCGTCGATGGCCGCCTCGAGGGCCTCGAGCCCGTCGACGGTGAGCGCGTTGCGCGCCTCGGGGCGGTCTATCGTGACGGTGCGAACCGTGCCGTTCGTGTCAACGTCGATCATGGCAGCAGTCGACCGGGCGTTTCCAAAGGTCTTTGGCTCCCCCGTCGTAACCCCCCGCTAATGGAGAAGGCCGACAGTTGTCGGCGCGCCGCCGCCGAGGCCGTCGCGGACGTCGAACCACCGCAGCTACACGATTACATCGAATCCGTTCTCGACCGGGCGTCGATGGTCCCCGGCACGCTCGCCATCGAGAGCGCCGCGGCGATGGCGGCCGACGGACACCTCGAGAACGTCTCACGGCCGACCGACGCCGTCGAGGACGATCGCGAGTCCGTCTCCGGCGACGACCCCCACGGTTCCGAGCCCGACAGCGTCGTCACCCACGCGGCCGGCGTCCAACTCATCTACGAAGGACTGCGGCTCACCCGCTCGCTCGCACACGACGAACCCTGGCTGGGCAGCGAGGCCGACGCCAGCGACGGCGACCTCGCGATTCTCGCCGCCGATATCCTCGTCGCCCGGGGGTTCTACCTGCTCGCTCGCACGGACGCTGCCGGCAAAGCCGTCCGAACCGTCCAGTCGTTCGGCCGCGACCAGACCCGCCGGACCGACCGCGAATCCACCGCCCTCGCCGACGACGCCGACCCCGCGGCGCTCGATGCCAACCTCGAGCGCGACGTGCTCGAACTCGCCGTCCTCACCGGTGCCGTCGCCGTCGGCGAAACGCCCTCGCCGCGCCTGCTCGCCGTCGCCGAGGACCTGGCCGATCTCGTCGGCGCCTCGTTTCCCCCGGCGGCGGAGTGTCTCGGCGACCTCGACGCGCGGGCCCGCGACCGCTCGCTCGAGGAGGGGCCGACCGATCGAGCGACGTCGGCGACCGATCCCTGACCGACGGTTCGACCGCGGGACGGGACCGAGACAACTCGGCGCACGGCCCGACCGAATCGAAACCCATAAAGACGACTCCGGTCAACGAACGAGTGCGCGCCTGGGTAGCTTAGCGGTAAAGCGCGTCCTTGGTAAGGACGAGAGCCCGGGTTCAAATCCCGGCCTAGGCTTTCTGCGTTTCGGTTCCATCGTAGGCTTACAAAGAACGATACCGGCAGCACCGTCTCTATCTCTCGGCTCATCTGCGATAGTGGCGGTCTGTCGGGAGGTGAGCGCGGACGCGATTGGTCGAGACCGCACCCCACGAATTCGCGGCTCACTTCCTCTTCGGCGAGTACGGTCACGATCCGGTCTTCGCGTGCGACAGTCGGATCAAGGCGTGGCGACGGGTGGCAACACGCCGAGTTCGAATTCGAGGGCGAGCCGGGGGACGCAACCTGATACCACCACACGGCAACTCTCGGCCCACGGCGGCTGTGAACATTCCCGTCACACGAGCTACCGAAAGAGCCGATGACTGGCAAGGGGTCGATCATCCAGCTGAATCGCGGTAGATGGTGCGTCCTCCCCGGTAGACGACGAGCGTAGCCACGACGAGTGCGGTCCCGAAGAGGAGCGTAATGCTGAGGTCGTGGAGGACCTGAATCCCGTAGGCGTGACTGATCGTCTTGCTCGCTACCGCGACGCTGTCTAGGAGTAACACTATCGCGAAGTACCCCATCAGTGCCTGCTCGTCAACGAGGTCGGTGAGACGCGAGCCAACGTAGGATCCGAAGACGCTTCCACCGAGTAGCGGGAGTACGACCGAGAAATGGACGGCGTCTCGTTGAAAATAGCGAGCGGATCCGAACGCGCTTGACCCGGCGATCTGGAAGATATCGGTGCCGACTGCGACCGATTTCGAGATACCGATCCCGTAGATGAGGCTCGGAACCATCAGAAATCCACCGCCCACCCCGAGAAAGCCGGAGAGCATACCGATGCCGACACCGACGCCCAAGACGAGCCAGACTGAGACGCGCACGTCCGACCGGAGGCTGATTCGAGGAGGCAATCGACCGAGGGCGTATCGTTTGAACACAGGGACAGCGCGTCGTTCGACGGCATCGACGGCTCGGTCTCGACGAACTCGACGGAGGATGAGTACGCCGCCCACCGCCAGCAGGACGACGTAGGTGATGCTGATGACGATGTCCGCGAGGCCTTCAGCGGCGAGCCAGAAGAGCGCTCGCCTCCCGGCCTCAATACCGGTTGCCATCCCGAGAATGAGGAGCGTCCCGAGTGTGTAATCGATGTGTCCGGCAGACCGGTGGGTGACAGCCGCGGCGATGGATGTCCCGAAGACGAACACGAGACCAGAGCCCACAGCAGCTTCGGCAGGATGACCGAGTACGAGGAGCGCCGGCGTAACGAAGAAGCTCCCGCCCAGTCCGAAGAACCCGAAGAGAATGCCCACCAGGAACCCGAAACCCACGAAGAACAGTGCCTCTATCATGGGAGTCATCGTTCGTCACTGATCCTCCTCGTAATTCGAGGAGGGATTCCTGACCGGGTTTCGCAAGCACGCGGAAGTCTACGATAGAACCGTTGAGAGACGCCTACCATCGTCGCTTCGAGTACGGTGTGTACGCGCAAAAGGCTACGGTGTACTCGATTCTCCACCGGTGGATATGCTCTAACTTATAATTTCTAATGATAATGTACTTGTAAACCGGCGTTCACCGCCGTGCTCGAGTCCGTTCCCAATACGCAGGAATAGTCGACGTACGGTAGATCCCTGCTGGCGAAGTGAGGGGTATATGACACGGGACGTGACGCGACGAGGACTCCTCCGGGCCGGCGGGGCGACAGCCACGCTCGGGATCGCCGGCTGCCTGGGATCACCGAGCGAAGACCAGAGGCCCGTCGATGGGACGCTGTCAGTGACGAGTGCCCAGCAATTCAGTTCGCCGGGCTGTAGCTGCTGCAGTCAGTACGCGTCGTACCTGCGGGAGTACCTCGACACGACGCACAGGGAAACGGAGGTCGAGGACGTGACTGCCCTCAAGCATCGACACGACATTCCCGCGGAACTACGGAGCTGTCACACGCTCGTTCTCGACGAGTACGTCGTCGAAGGACACGTCCCCGTGGGGGTGATCGCGACGATGCTCGAGGAAGAGCCGGCGATCGACGGTATCGCGTTGCCCGGGATGCCGGCCGGGTCGCCGGGAATGGGTGGAACGAAGTCCGGTTCGTTCACCGTGTACGTACTCGGCGACGGGAAGACGGGCGAAGTGTACGGCGAAATATAGGGCGCGGTTCGAGTGACCGACCGGTCGGATTCGCTGGGACGGCCGCCGACGGTCCGACCGAGGAGCAGACAGCTCCTCCATGACCCTGGATACGTGATCGCGTCCGTTCTCTTCCTCGGCGCAAATACGCCGTTCCTCGAGTCCGAGTAGCACCGTCGTCCCGGGGGCCGTCTGCCCGTGCGGGCTCGACCCGCCCCGCCCCGACTCCCGAGGACGGGTCTTATGCGCTAGCTAAGACGGTTCTCGAGGCCGTACTGTTCTAAACGGCGGATAAGAAAATCGGCCGGTCGGCATCGCTCGAGTGAGGATGACGAACGACCAACCGTCTCGACGAACGATGCTCGGAATCGCAAGCGGTGCGATCGCAGTCGGACTCGCGGGCTGTGTGGGTGGCCAAAGCGAGGACGACGAGCACGACGATACCGGCAGCCACAGCCACGATGCGGACGACGCCCCCACCGAATCGAGCCAGAACGAGTCCCACGGCGGCAACGAGAGCCACGGTCACGACGCGACACTCGAGGGGCCGTCGGAAACGGCCGAGGTGGCGATGGCGTCGACCGACTCGGGCCAGCACTTCGACCCGCACGTCGTCTGGGTCGAGACGGGCGGGTCCGTCACGTGGACCAACGAGAGCGGCAGTCACTCGACGACTGCTTACCACGCCGACAACGGCGAACCGCACCTCGCTCCCGACGGGGCGACGGCGTGGGACAGCGGCGTGCTCTCGGAACAGGGTGGCACGTTCGAGCACACGTTCGACACCGAGGGCGTGTACCACTACTACTGTACGCCCCACGAGACGTCGGGGATGATCGGCAGCGTCATCGTCGGCGAGCCCGATCCGAACGGGCAGCCCGCGCTGGCGGACCCGCCGTCGGATAAGCCGGACGCCGTCCGGCAGAAGCTAACGTCATTGAACGACCGCGTCACGAGCGCGCTCGGCGGCGACACTGGGAGCGATGACGGCGGCGATCGGGCCGGCGACAGCGACGGGCACGGCGACCACGGTGGGCACTGAGCGCCGCCGTCTCGTCGGTCGGTCTCGCTCGAGTCCCCGGGGGGCTGCGATCGCAGGGCGATCGTTCTTGTCGATTTGAATGATACGTATGCGAGTGATTGCGATGCCGGTCTGCACGTCCTGTGAGAACCACGTGTCGTACGATTTCGCAGACGCCCACGGCGACGGCGAGCGCGTCGACTGGTGTCCGCGCTGTCGAAACGGGAAGTGAAGCGGTCGAACGACGTTAGCGGTCGGTCAGCAGCCGCCGCAGGATGTCGCCGTAGGCGGGTCGGGTGACGAGGACCCCGATGAAAACGCCGAGGATGGTGATGATGGCGAACCCGCGGAGATCGCCGAGGCTCAACACGGCCAGCGGCGAGAGGGCGACGACGGTCGTCGCGGCGGCGCCGCCGATGACCCAGAACGCCTTGCGGAATCGCGACTGGAAGACGCGGACGGAGCTGACGTCACCCTCGTCCATCACCTCGTCGGCGATGATCACGAGGTCGTCGACCCCGGTCCCGACGACGGCGATGAACCCGGCGACGTGGGAGAGATCCAGCGGCATGCGTATCACCGCGGCGAAGCCGAGCAGGATCACCACCTCGGCCATCGCGGTGAGGATCATCGGCAGGGCGACGCGGGTGTCCGTATAGCGGGTGTAGACGACGCCGCTGACGGTGACAACGGAGAGCAGGCCGATCAGCAGCGAGTACTGCTTGAACTGCTCGGCGTGGGAGGCCTCGATCGAGTAGATCTGGCTCTCCTCGAAGTCCAGCGGCGCGCGCAGGCTGCCGGCCCGGAGGTTGACCGAGAGCGACTGGGCGTCCTGCTGGCTCTGTGCGCCCATCTGGAACGTCGGATCTTCGGC
Organism: Natrinema marinum; assembly: GCF_024296685.1. NCBI lineage: Archaea > Methanobacteriati > Methanobacteriota > Halobacteria > Halobacteriales > Natrialbaceae > Natrinema > Natrinema marinum. The sequence continues at coordinate 3,438,502 of NZ_CP100763.1, forward strand.
CCAATCGCCGCTTCGCATCGGATTGGCCAGCGTCTGCCCCATGCTGTGGGCGTCGACGACCTCGCCGTCGACGACCGTCAGCAGACAGTACTGTTGTCCCTCGTGGTCGAAGCTGATCGTCTCGCCGTCGCCGCGGAGGTTACACCGACCGATCCCGTCGCCGGTGAATCCGAGGTCGTTCATCTGCTGCTGGAACTGCGGCGCAGCCTGGTCGTTGACCTGAACGGGAACCACGTACCCCGTTCCTCGTTCGGGCTGTTCCGGCGGATCCACCGTAGCGATGTCCTCGCCGGTCAGCACAGTCGTGTTCGTCTGATTCCCGCTCTCGTTGGGGTAGTAAGCGACGACCTCGACGACCCCGCGCTCGGAGAGCAGATTGCGGAGTTCGTCGGCACCCATGTTCGGAACCTCGACGACGATGTAGTGGTCGTCGTTCACCGTCGAGGCCTCGTAGACCGTGCCGCCGGAGAGTCCGGCCGCGTTGATCTTCGTCTGGATCGTCTCGATCATCTGATCGCGCGTTGCCTGGGTGACGCCGGGGCGGATGTCGTCCTCTGAAGCATCGACATCCGCGGCTTGCAGCGCCGCGGCGAACTCGGCTTTGCTCACGTCGCCCGTGAACACCTCCGCGGTGACGGTGCCGTCGTCTTGCACGTCGACGCTGGCGTTGCCCGTCTCGAGGCCGAGTTCTTGGTACAGCGTCGACTCGATCTCGTCGAGGCGCTGTTGTTCTTGTTGGCTGATCTGGTTGTCCTCGGTGATTCCCGGCGCGATGTTTTCGGCGGTCATGCCGGTGACGGGGACCCTGATCCGGGTGCCGCCGTCGAGGCTGAGGCCGAACTCGAGGTTGGTCGGGCCGCGCTCGACGCTGTCGGCGGCGAGGCTGTCGTCGGCCATGATCCCGCCGGGGACGAACAGCGCGACGGCGGAAAAGGCGACGAACAGGGCGAGTAGGAGGACCCGCCAGTTGCCTTTGATCGCCTCGATCGGGCTCATGAGCGGATCCCCTCGAACTTGTACCAGCGAAGCAGGCTCAGGTTCAACATGTAGGTGTTCATCAGGTCGGCCGCGAGGCCGACGAAGAGGATGATCCCGATCGACGCCAGCAGATCGATGCCGAAGAGAAACGCCGTGACGCCCATGACGAGCATGGCGGCCATCGACGTGACCGTCATCGTGACACCGGTGCGCATCGCGCGGTGGGTGCTCTCGTAGAAGTCACCGCTGCGTCGTAGGACGTGGTTGTTCAGCAGGATGTCCGAGTCGACGGAGTACCCGATCAGCATCAACAGCCCGGCGACCGTCCCCAGCGAGAGCGGAATGCCGACCAGCCGCATGAACGCGAGCGGGATCATCAGGTCTGAAAACGCCGAGATGACGATCGCGATCGACGGGACGAACGTCCGGAAGAGCAGGAATGCGACGGCGCTCATCCCGACGAACGCGACGACGAGGCCGATCAGGGCCGTCTGCTGGCTCTGCTGGCCGAAACTCGCTGACGTCGACGACGTCAGTTGGACGATATCGGCGTTCCCGTCCTGCGCGAGGTTCTGTTCGGCCTGCTCTCGCAGATCCTGCGCGTCGGTCGAGGAGAACCGGACGATGTACTCGTTACCGCCCGCTCCGGTCACCGACTCGGGCTGTTCGTCGAACGCCGCCGAAATCTCCGACTGCGGCGTCGTCGTCTGCACGGTCAACTCGGTCCCCCCGGCGAAGTCCATCCCCAGCGGAACCGGCGTCCCATACGCGAGAAACGAACCGCTCAGGACGAGCAGCGCCACCGCGAGAACCGCGAGCGGAACCGCCGCCAGCTGGCGGTTACTGTACCGGGTGTAATCGATCTCCGGTACGTTGAAATACGCCATATACCGGACACTTGTAGCCGCCCGAAGTAAGCCTTCTCCATTTCGACCGCCTCTCGAGCCCGCTCGCCGGCCCGTCAGAATCGCGAGTCTCCCTGGCGGATCGGTTCGACCCGCGGCGGGGATGACGCCTCAGTCCGGCAGATAGCGGACGCTCAACACGCCGTCGTTGGCCGAGCGCCGGACCTCCACGCGGACCGCCTCGAGCCGGGCCGCCCGCGCGATCGTTTCCTCGTCCTCGAGAACGTCTTGCGCTGCGGGTTCCACCTCTCCGTCGGGGACGCGAAAGACGTGAATCTCGCCGGTGCCAGCCCGTTCTTCCCGAACGAGGTCGCCGACCTCGGCGTCGGCCGCCAGTTCCCGTTCCTGTTGGGTCGGCTCGAGGTCGCTATCGACCAGTTCGATCGAGCGCCGCTCCTCGACGTCGATCACCTCCCAGGCGACTTCCAGGGGCGGTTCCGGCGCGACGGTCGCCTCGAGGACGTCGTGGACCTCGAGGCCGGGGTTCGACGCGAGGGTGTGGACCTGTGCGGTCTCGACGTCGCGGACGACGGCCGATTCGTCTTCGGCGTGCGTGACGACGAACGTGCCCGTCTTGTCGGTCATGGGCGCTCGTAGGCGGGGGACCGGTTTCCGGGTTTCGGCTTTCGATTGCCGTGCGACCGGTTGCTGCCGGAGCCGCCGATCGTCGCACTACTACGAACACGGCGAAAGCCCCTTCCGCTGTCGACTCCCGGGACTCGCTGTGGTCCTCGCCTCACTTCGTTCGGCTGCGGTCCTTGCGTCGTCCGGGTTCGCCGACAGCGGAAGCCCCTTTCAGTCCCACCCCGGCGCTGGGCAGTTGGGGTGCCGATACGCGGCGGTTTGACGGCGCTGTCGGATTCAGGTTCGGCCGATACAGTCAGGAACGCCTTTAGCCCAGGCGGGCGCGTGCTGAGGTATGAACGTTGACATCGGAAACGCGCTAGCTTCGGTCGCCTCGCCGGGTGTCTCGAGGGAGTCACTCGAGCGCTTGGACGCGCAGGTAGCCGACGCCCACGAGCGCATCGAGCGCGGCATGGCGAACGGAGAACACGGCTACGAGGCGTTGAACCTCCCCGAGCGCACCGATCCGGACGCGATCCGGGAAACGGTCGAGCCGGTCGAAGACGCCGACGCGCTCATTACGATCGGGATCGGCGGTAGTTCGCTCGGCGCGGCGACGATCGTCGAGGCGCTCGAGTCCGACACGGAGACCGTCTTTCTGGACAACGTCGACCCCGAGTGGGTCACGCGCCACCTCGAGCGTCTCCCCCTGGAAAACGCGGCGATCAACGTCGTCTCGCGGTCGGGGACGACGGCGGAGACGCTGGCGAACTTCCTCGTCGTCCGCGAGGCGTTCGAGTCGGCCGGCGTCGACTGGACCGAGCGGACGATCGTCACGACCGGCGAATCGGGTCCGCTGCGCGAACTGGCTGACCGCCACGACCTGCCCTCGCTCAAGGTGCCCGACGGAGTGCCGGGCCGCTTCTCGGCGCTGTCGGCGGTCGGCATGGTCGCCGCCGCGGTCTGCGGGCACGATCTCGAGGCGCTGCTCGAGGGCGCGGCCGCCGAAGCCGAGACCCTGTCGGGTTCGCTGTTCGACTGTCCGGCCTACGCCTACGGCGCGACGACCTACGCGTTAGACCAGCGGGGTGCGGGGGTCAACGCGATGATGCCCTACGCGGAGTCGCTCGAGACCTCGGCGGAGTGGTTCGCCCAGCTGTGGGCCGAGAGCCTCGGCAAGGACGACCTCGGCCAGACGCCGGTGCGGGCGCTGGGCGTCACCGATCAGCACTCGCAACTGCAGCTCTACCGGGCCGGCCCGCGGGACAAGCTCGTCACCTTCGTCACGCCGCGAGGCGGTGGCGATCGGGACATTCCGGCCACCGACGTCGAGGAACTGGCGTACCTCGGCGATTCGTCGCTGGGGACACTGCTCGAGGCCGAGTTCGAGGCGACGGAGGCCAGCCTCGCCGCCGCCGGGCGGCCGAACGTCCGCGTCGAGATAGCGCGCGTCGACGAGTACGAACTCGGCGGGCTGTTGTACGGGATGGAAGCCGCCTGCGTGCTCGCGGGCGAACTCTACGGCGTGAACACCTTCGAGCAGCCGGCCGTCGAGTGGGCGAAGAAGGCGACCCGTGGGCTGCTGGGCGGCGGCGAGTTCGAGGAGGCCGAGGCGGTCGCCGAGAAGACCGAGCTTCGGGTCGAACGCTAGCACTCGAGCCGACCGCCGCGCTCCGCTCGCGTCGTCGGGCCGGGTCCGTTCGGCGTCGTCCGGTTGCGGTGCGCCTATGGGTCCTCGCACGAACACGCACGTATGACCGAGACTGCACGGGCCGACGACGCCGGCTCTATCGCGGCCGATGTGATTCCCGGGATCGGGACCGCCCTCGCGGGCATCACGATGGTCGCGATGCTCGTTCCCGTACGCCGCGGCGTCGACGACCCGATCGTCTGGGCGGGGGCCGCCTTCGCCGTCGCGGCCGTCCTCGCCTTTCTGGCCCGTCGTCACGCCGACGTCGGGCGCCGCGTCATCGCACCGATCGCCGCCGTCTCGAGCGTCGCAGTCGTCTTGCTCGCCGGCTACGCCCTGAATCAGGGCGTCATGGCGTCGACCGCTCTCCCGGCGGTTCCGGTGTCGATACCGATCGTCTTCGTCGCGTTCCTGACGGCGGGACTCACCGCCGGTATTAGCGTCGCGGACTACTACGATATCGGGCTCGCCGGCCTCAAACGCCGGAGCAACCAGACGCTCAGCCTGTCGATCGTTGGGCTCGCAGGACTTCTCGCGCCCCTGTTCGTGGGCGCAATCCTCTACTTGCTCGCCCTTCCGTTCATCGAGACGCTCCCGGAGATCGAGCGGGTCGTCGCCGAACAACTCATCAACCAGGTGGGCGTCATCGTCGGTACGGCGCTGGTCGTCGGTGCCTTCCTCCGGACGACGGACCGCGATCTGTCCTACATCGACGTTCGGTGGCCGACGCTCCGAGAACTCGGCTGGATCGTCGGCGGGGTGATCGTTCTCTTCGGCACCCTTTATGCGATCTCGCTGCTCATGCAGTCGACTGGCGTCGAGAGCGCGGAGCACGCGACGACTCAGGACGCTGCAGAGACCCCCGAACTGATGTTGCTGCTTGCTCCGATCGCTATCTTGGTTATCGGCCCGTTCGAGGAGTTGCTGTATCGGAACGTGATCCAGAAATCGCTATACGAGACGTTCTCGCGGTTCGGTGCCGTCGCCGTCTCGAGTGTCATTTTCGCGGGGGTCCACGCGCTCGCGTACGCGACCGCCGGCCTCGGCGCGGTGATCGCCAGTCTCGGCACCGTCTTCGGGCTCTCGATCGTTCTCGGTGTGATCTACGAGCGCACGGACAATCTGGTCATTCCGGCGCTAGTCCACGGCGTCTACAACGCGTTGACGTTCGCGAACCTCTATTTCATCTACAGCTGACCCGTCTCGCCCGCGAAAACCAGTCGTCAGATTGCCGCTACGAGGGGTTCTTCCGGGCCAGCGCCGACCCGCAGATCGGACACCGATCTTTCTCCTCGTCGAACTCGCGGCCACAGCCCTGACACTGGAACAGCCAGTGGCGCTGTTCGTCGATCCCGTCGCGGGCGATCACTTCGACCTCGACGTTCAGTTTCTCCGCGACGTTTTGCATCGCGTAGTCGTCGGTCACGAGGACACCGTCGAGTTCGAAACTCGCAGCCACGAGACGAACGTCGGTGTTCGAGAGCACCTCGAGGTCGCCGGATTCCTTGGCGGCGCGCTGTACCTTCTCGGTGGTATCCTCGTTCGGAATGTGGATGTGCATCCCGGAGCCCTCCATCGCGTCGTAGCGATAGGCGCTCTCGTCCTCGAGTTCTTCGCGGACGAGCGGGATAGTCGCTGTCTGTTCTGTCGTGTGGAAGTCGTGGATAAAAGCCGAGGAGTCGAGAACGTACATACCGTTAGCGCTGGACGACGATGTAGTCTTTCACCGCTTGGACGCGGTTGACGGGAACGAGAAAGCGGCCCGCGTCGTCGCTGTCGAAGTCGACGGCGCGCCGAGAGAGTTCTTCGTCGGGTTCGATGACGAGATCGTGGAGCGCGCCGGATTTGAGATCCATCGTGATGTTGTAGAGCAGTCCGAGCTCGGTGCCGTCAGACCCCATGACGGACTTCCCCGAGAGGTTTTCAGCGAGTATATCGCTCATGTATGCCCGTACTTACTAATCGGTATTAAAGACCACGGGGACCGGCCGAAACCCGACGGAATCCGTCCCTCGCCGCCGAGTCGCCGATCGAACCGAATACCGCGATCCGCACACGAGCGGGAGAACCGAACGGATGCACCGCGGCCGCCAGCGGCGGCGATAGGCGGTGCTCGACTTGCGGCCGGCTGCGACCGAGTCACTCGAGGACGGTCTCCCTCACCGGCGCAGCCATCTCGGTCACCAGCGACCCCCACCGCCGTGCCGGGGTGTCGATGTCTCGAGCAGACCGACTCTCGCCTCGGCTGACGACGCGATCGACCGGCGATGGTCGGCTCTCGCACTCGAGTTCGTCTGCGATCTCGATCGACGAATCTGCCATGATATTGTATAATATTCCCGCTATAGAGCAATATAAATACTGCTCTTACTGTGGTCGCCACCATATCTGTGAGGGCGATCGCATCGTTCTCGAGGGTAAAAGGACGGAATCACAGTCGATTACATCACCGGGGCTGCGTCGATATACACCGATTCTGTCACAGATTGAGGAAACATTCTCTGCTATCTGCGAGGAGGCCATGATGAAAGCGGCTTCGCTACGGGAGGAGACAAGAGAGCAGCGTCGTACCGTGAGAAATTAGCCTTCGACCGGCGTCGTCTCGGCCTGTTCGTATTTGGTTTCGAACTCCTGGATGAGTTGGCCCATCTTCGCGTACCAGTCGTTTAGCATCCGCTGCATGTCCTTTGCGATCTGGGACGGGTCGGTCGGGTAGTAAACGTGGTAGTAGCCGCCCTGATCGTAGTTGATCTGGTCTTTCTGAATGAAGCCGGTCTGCAGGAGCCGCTGGACGGATCGGTACGCGGTCGAGCGCTCTCGATCGACGGTTTCGGCGATCTCGTCGACGGTTACCGGTTCTTCTGCGTCGACGAGGGCTCGAAAACACTCCTCGTCGAGCTGTTTGAGACCGTGGAAGCAGTTGAGGAGGCTTTCGCACTGCATGTCTTGCTGGAGTTGTTCGGACATCGAATCCGGCATTGGAATCAACGTTAGATAGGGGCTGAGACGGTAAAAGACTTGTGTAGATATTGCACAATTCTACTCGCCATTTCCCGATCCCGGCGATACGAAGATTCCATTCACGGGCAGAAACGGAAGACGAGACTCGACGGGCTCCTCGAGGATTACGTCGTAGTCAACCGGCAGAGTGGCCCAGTCCCGTCGGACCGAAGTTGACAGAAGGCAGCGAGAACGATGGCACCACTGACGAGTACCGTTGCACCGATGATGAGTGCGATACTCACCGTACTGAGCGCGTCCATCCCGTACGCGTTTCCGAGTTCCTTCGTCGCGACCGCGACGCTCCCCGCGAGAAGCATCGTCGCGAAGTAGCCCTTGATATCGTCCTCGTCGACGATCTGTGTCGCGCCGGCACCGATCCGGGCACCGAGTGCGCTCCCGAAGAGGAGCGACCCGACGACGGGCAGTGCGACCGCGCCGGACCGCGCGTAGACGAACGCGCCGAACGCTCCGGAGATAGTGATCTGGAGGATGTCCGTACCGACGGCGATGGCGGCGGGAACGCCGAGGCCGTACATCATCGCGGGCATCAACAGGAACCCGCCACCGACGCCGAGGAATCCGGATAGGACGCCGACGACGAACCCGATGGCGAAGATGACGGTCGCGGACACGCGGACGTCACCGCGCAGCGTGACCATTGGGGGGATCCGAAGCGATTGGACCCGTTCTGCGAGGTCCATGCCGTTCGCGTCGGCGGTGTCGCCGCTCGTCCACGCGTCACGCAGGGTAAACAGGCCGACGACGCCGAGGAGGCCGACGTAGGCGACGCTGATAATGAGGTCGGCCCGTCCGGTCGCGTCGAGGAAGAAGACGACACGCTTCCCGCCCTCGATACCGACGGTCATGGCCGCCGTCATGATCGCCGCGAGTTTGTAGTCCACCTGTCCGTGTTCGCGGTGGCGGAGTGCTCCGATAACGCTCGTTCCGAACACGAACGCTAACCCGCTCCCGACGGCGACTCTGGACGGGTACCCAATGACGAGCAGTGCGGGTGTGACGAGGAACGAGCCGCCCATTCCGAAGAATCCAAACAGGATGCCGATGAGCAGACCGAACCCGACGAACAGCACGACCAGTACGAGGCTGAGTCCGAGTACCTCCATCTTACTCGTGTTTGATTCTGTCGACCATTCGGTGCCCGACCGACTGCTCGAGCGCGCCGTACCCGACGTACAGTGCGATAGCTTCGACGAACACCGTTCCGACGAGCCCGACCGCGTCAGCGATAGCGGCAATATTTTCTGCCCCGATCATCGGATCTCACTACCGGGTGTGTATAATCGTGGGTGCATGATGATGTCCTCTTCGGCAGGCCGTAATCCGGAGACGGTATTAATGGTTTTGGATCCACCATACAATATTGGTGCGGCGGATTACACGGCTATCCCACCCAAATATCTGCATACGTTATAGAGATACGGACCTTCGTCGTCCGCCCTCGAGATCGCTTCGGTCGCGCGTCGAATCCGACCGCGCGCGAAACGTCGGCCGAACGCTGCGTGGAGAGCCAGTCGAACGGAACTGATCAGAACGGTAGGTTGTCACTCGGGTCCGTCGTCCGTCGGGCTCGGAACTCGCTTCGCTCGAGGACTTCGCCGGCCGCTCGCGACGAGGCTCGCGGGGACGTATCGGGAGACGCGTTCGCTCCGGCACCTGAACGACCGAATGTAACCCAGGCCGTGTGCTGGCTCGCGAACCCGGCGGTGTCGAACGGACCGATAAGCGTCGGATCTATCGGTAAGAAGAAAAAGCGCGTCAGTCCGCGCCCGCCGTCACGGAATCGGGGTTCGATACGCGGCTCCGCCACCGGCCTTGCAGGTACGCGCCGAGGAACATGCCGCTGATGGCCCAGAGGATGGCGACGTTACCGACGCCGAGGCTGGCGTAGGCCGCGCCGGGGCAGATCCCGGAGAGGCCCCAGCCGACGCCGAAGATCGCGCCGCCGATCAGGACGTTCCGATCGAACGGTTTGAGCCGGCGTTCGTACCGATCGCCGGTCAGTGGCGCGCTATCGCGGACGCGGGGCATGACGGCGAAGGCGATCCCGGAGACGATCGCCGCGCCGAACATGACGAACAGCAGCCCGAAATCCTCGAACTGCAGGAAGTGCAGCACCACTTCCGGGCGCGCCATCTGACTGAATCCGAGGCCGAAGCCGAAGATCAGGCCGCCGACGAGGATCAGCGGCATGAACAGCGGATGACGATCCTCGCTCACGGGTCCTCACCTCCCCGGTCGCCGCCTCGAGACGGAGGCGTCTCGCTCATGGTGACACCCCCAGTGCGGCGACGAGTTGTGCGGTGACGATCGCGACGGTCAGGAACGTCAGCACGCCGACGAGCGACGTTTTCGAGGCCGAGCCGACGCCGCAGACGCCGTGGCCGGACGTACAGCCCTTCCCGATACGGGTGCCGATGCCGACGAAGACGCCGCCGACCAGCAGCCGCCAGGCCTGCACGTCGGTCGTCCACAGCGTCACGCCGCCGATCTCGTACAGTTCGCCGGTCGTCCCCGGTTCGTACAGCGAGGTCGTGACTACGCCGGACTGGACGGTCGCGGCGAACGCCAGCGCGCCCAGGACGATGCCGAGCGTGAACACCACGCGCCAGTCCCGCGAGGCGACGTACTGCTGGAAGCGCGACTGCTCGGAGACGTACGAGAGCGTCGACTCGAGGAAGGTGCTGGCGCCGGCGGGGATGCCGGTGCCGACGTAGATGACGACCGCGCCGAGGCCGACGAGCAATCCGCCGACGGCGTAGCGACTGATCCCGTTGGGGAACAACTCGGCGGCTAGCTGAAGCGCTACCGGATCAGCGACCATCGGCCGAGTCAGTCACCCGCGAGCGATTCCTGGCTCGCCGCGCAGTTGTTCGGCCCGAGCTCGAGTTCGAACGCTTCGTCGTCGTCGGCCTCCTGTTGGCCGAGGTTCGTCGCGATGATGTCCTCGTAGTTAGCCGGCCGGGGCGGCATGTCCGAGAGGATCAACTCCACGAACGCCTCTTCGTCCATCGTCAGTGCGTCCATCTCCTCCTCGAGTTGGCCGATCGGCGCCGTATAGGTTCCGTCTTCGGCCGGTTCGGCCGCGTCGCTGAAGTGTGCGCCGCCGACGAGTGTGTCGTCGGGCAGCGAGAGGACGCGCTCCTGCAGCGACTCGTAGAGCATCGCGGCGGCCTCTGGCGCGCCGTCGTCGCCTTCCTCCAGGTCGGGGCGGGCGACGCTCTCGACGAACAGGCCGTCACCGGTTGCCAGCAGCGAGCCGTCGATCAGGTACGAGGTCATCCCGGAGGTGTGTCCGGGCGTGGACACCGTTTCGATGACGGCGTCGCCGACCTCGAACTCGTCGCCGTCGGCGGCAGTCGTCAGCTCGTTAGCGTAAGTAACGCCGCGATCGACCGCGGCCGCGGGGATGACGCCCTCGACGCCGACCGCGTCGAGCGCGCGGACGCCCGAGATGTGGTCGGCGTGGATGTGGGTGTCGATCGCATATTTCAGGTCGACGCCCAGGTCGTCGGCGTCGGCGAGATAGCGGTCGGTGAACGCGCGCAGCGGGTCGATCACGGCGGCCTCGCCGTCGTCGTAGACGAGGTAGCCGAGACAGCCCGAGGAGGGGCGCTGATACTGGCGCAGCGTCCCCGCGCCGTCGTAGCGCTCGACTTCGACGGCCTCGTAGATGCGCGCCCAGCCGTTCATGCCGTTCTCTAGGTGGACGGCGTCGTAGCCGCGCTCTTTGAGCGCGCCGGCGACGTACTCGCTGGCGCCGCCTTTCGCACAGAGGACGGTGATTTCACGGTCGTCGGGAATTCGTGCAAGCACGTCCTCGTCGATCTCCTCCTCGAGGAACTCGAAGTAGGGGACGTTGATCGATTCGACGGTGTCGCCGTCGACGTGCCACTCGTCGTACTCCGACGCCATGCGCGCGTCGAGGATCGTCACGTCCTCGCCCGCGTCGATACTGCTCTTTAGCGTGTCAGGCGTGACCGACTCGACGTCGGCGTCCGGCGTGGGAAAGTCGTCTGCGTTCATTGTCGTACACCCGTCTGTACCGACTGGTCGCAGATAAACGTTTCCATAGAAGTTCCATTAACGCACAATACTATTGCTGGCTCCATCGACGATATGATATGCAATCTGGCGACCTGCCCCTCCCAAAACGTGTTAGCGCGTTCTCTCTGCCAGACAGATGTTTGTGTATGGCACAATAATCGATATCCTTTTACCCTCGAAGTCGATATTGTGTGGTAGCTCCAATACAGATCGCGGAGTATCTGACCATGACAGACGAATTCGATATCACGGAGACGCTCGACGTGAAAGGTGCATCGTGTCCAATGCCGGTCGTCAAGACCAAGTCCGCCGCCGACGGCCTCGAGGCCGGCGACGTGCTCGAGGTCGTCGCGACGGACTCGGGCAGTATGAGCGACATCGACGGCTGGGCGAGCGGAACCGACGGCGTCGAACTCCTCGAGCAGGTCGAGGACGGCGACGTCTACAAACACTACGTGCAGAAGACCGCGTAAAATGAGTACGGACACACCCTCGGCGACGGCGGACGGTGAGCCGATGAGCGAAGCGGAACTGCGCGCGCAGGTCGAAGAACTGGAGGAGAAAGTCGCCTCGCTCGAGGCCGAACTCGACGACGACGAGAAGAAGATGACGATCGTCGCCACCAAGGGCAGCTTCGACATGGCGTACCCGCCGCTGATCCTCGCGAGCACAGCCGCCGCCTTCGGCTGGGATGTCGTCGTCTTCCACACGTTCTGGGGGCTCGACATCCTCCACGAGGAGAAGTCGACGGAACTGCAGCTATCGGCGGTCGGTAACCCGAGCATGCCGATGCCGAACTCGATCGCGGCGCTGCCCGGGATGGACCGGATGGCGACGTGGATGATGGAGAAGAAAATCGACGAGAACGGCACTGCGACCATCGAGGAGCTGATCGACCTCTCGCTCGAGAGCGGCGTCGACCTGCAGGCCTGCCAGATGACCATCGAGCTGATGGACTACGACGAGGACGACTTCTACGATGGCGTCACCACCGGCGTCGGCGCGGCGACCGCCATCCAGCACATGGCCGAGTCCGACATCCAGCTCCTCGTCTGAGCCGCTCGCGTCGACTGTTCGAGACCGCAACTGCCCCTCATTTTACGAAGCGAGATCACAGCGACGACCACCGCGCTCCCGTCACCACTCCCGTTCCAGTCGCTCGAGCAGCCGGTCGACCTCGTTCGCGGTGTTGACGGCGTGGACGGACGCCCGAACCGCGTTCGGCGAGGGGAGCTCGCGGAGGACGATGCCGTCGTCTGCCAGCCGTTCGACGGTCGCCGCCGGTTCGTCGACGCCGATCGTGACCAGGCCCGATTCGGGCGCGGACGGACTGTGCAGCCGGTCGTCGGGGACGCCGTCGGCCAGTCGTCCGGCGAGACGGTGGACGCGCTCTTCGATCCGGTCGACCCCGACCTCGTCGATCGCGTCGATCGCCTCCCGAAGCGCGACGTGGGGCCCCGGATTCGCCGACCCGACCTCGAACCGGCGCGCACCGGTCGCGTACTCGTAGCGGTCCGCGGTCGGCGTCTCGACGCTCCGGTAGCCGACCGCCCGCGGCTCGAGGCCCGAAGCCACGTCTCGATCGACGTAGAGGAACCCGCCGCCCCACAGGCCCAACAGCCACTTGTGGCCGGCGGCGGCGACCGCGTCGGCACCCCACTCGCCGACATCAAGCGAGAGCTGACCGGGGACCTGGACGGCGTCGACGAGCGCGAGCGCGCCGGCGTCGTGAGCGATATCGACCAGCTCCGTCACCGGGAGTCGCGTCCCGTGGGTCCACGTGACCGCGCTGAAACAGGCGAGTCGGGCGTCGGAGACGGCCTCGGCGAACCGGTCCGGATCGACGCGGCCGGCGTCGGTTTCGACGACGCGGACCTCGACGCCCTCCCGCTCGAGGCGCTGCCAGGGGAGGATGCCGGCGGGGTGTTCGAGGTCCGTTCGGACGACGACGTCGCCGGGCCGCCAGTCGATCGCGCCGGCGATCGCGTTGATGCCCGCGGTCGTGCTCTCGGTGAGCGCGATCTCGTCCGGCTCGGCGCCGACGAACGACGCGACCCGCTCTCGCGTGCGGTCGAACGCGCGAAACGCCGTTCCGTAGGGGTCGTCCGCGATCGGCGCGTCGTACTCGTGTTCGCGGACGAACTCGTCGGCGGCGTCGACGACGTACGACGGACTCGGGCCGTGGGCGCCGAAGTTGAAGTAGGCGCCGTCCTGGAGGGCGGGAACGTCGGCTCGGAGCTCTTCCGGCGTCATCGTTACGTTCGCGTGCATGGATCGCTGTTTCGTCCGGAACGTTCACTGCACGATTCGGCGCTGGCGGGTGGCTTCGTCTCGATCGGCGCTGACTCGTTCGGGTCCATCGGCGGTGGATACGCACCCTATAGATAATAGTCTTGGGAATATCATGAAATTCTGTGGGCGGCACGAAAGTCCGATCGAGCGTCGCGAGTCCTTGAGTTGCCACCCGATCGGTCGGACCGCAGAACACCGGCGATCGAACCCGGTCCGGTCGCCGGACTCGAGCCGGGCGGTCACTCGCGATCAACGTCGGCCGATCCGGAGTCGGCGCGCTCGAACGCGAGCCCGTAGTGGTACGGCGGCAGTTCGACTCGCCGCTCGAGGTCGAACGCCCCCGCGTCCAGCACGCTGTCTGCGGTCTCGTCCGGGGACAGCCGCAAGTCGGTCGGTGGCCCTCGCGGCTCTCCCGCGACGGTCGTGGTTTCACGCGGCCGGTCGTGCCAGTTGACGACGACGAACCGGCCGCCCGGTCCGAGCGCGTCGAACGCCTGCCGGACGAAGGCCGCCCTGTCGTCGATCCCGTGGAACGTGTTCGCGACCAGGACGACGTCGACGGCGGCGGGGAGGTGATCCGCCAGCCGTCGCGCGTCGCCGTGGACTCGAACGACGTTTTCGATGCCCTGCCGGTCGGCGATACGAGCGCACTCCTCGAGCAGGGATTCGTCGATGTCGAGCGCGTAGACCGGTTCGGGATCGGTGATCCGAGCGGCCGGAAGCGCGAAGTATCCGTTTCCGCAGGCGACTTCCGCGACCGTATCCCCGTCAGCGACGCCGAGCCGCCGGAGCGTCGCGCCCGGCGTCGGCCACAGTCTCCCCCACCAGTCCCAGTCCGGTTGTCCCGTGTTCTGGAAGCGGTTCATCGAGCCCTCACGAGACGGTACACGTGTCGACGCCGAGCACTCGGTACAGCAGGCAAAACCGCGTCAGCGCCGTCCCGACGAAGACGATGCCGACCACGGTCGCGACGGCACCCGCCGCCGGGCCGAACTCGAGGACGCCTGCGAGCGTCGCGACGCCGAGAGCGAGCAACACCGCCCCACCGACGAGCCGTGCGAGCCGATCCGTCGAACCAATATTGCTTTCCATGCCCACAATTACGAACTGCTGTGAAGTAAGCGTTACCCTCGTTCCCGATCCGCGGTGGCGGCCGGTCCGTCACCGATCGGCCGCCGCGGCGTCCCACGCCGCGGGGAGGGTCGCGTAGATCGTCGCGTTTCCGACGACCGCGTCGACGGTCGTGTACTCGTCGACCGCGTGGACGGTGTCCGTCCCGAGCGCGAACTCGACCGTCGGAACGCCGGCGTTTCGCAGCTTCTTCGCGTCACCGCCGCCTGTCGCGCTCCGTCGGTACACCCGCTCGCCGGTCGCCGCTTCGGCGGTCGACGCGACGGCCTCGACGAGCGGACTCCCGATCGACTCGGCGGTCCCGACGCTCCAAGAGACGTCGGCGATCGTGATGCCGTCGCAGTCGGCGGCGCACTCCCGGATCTCCGAGAGCACCTCGGGCGTCCGGACGCCGGCCGTCAACCGAACGTCGAGTTTCGCGCGGGCCGACCCGGGAACGCTATTGATCGCCTCCCCGCCCTCGAGGACGCCGAGGTTGATCGTCGGGGTCTCGAACAGGTCGTGGGCGGTGTCGGCGCTCATCGTCGGCTCGTAGAATGCGACCGATTCGTCGATGATCGGTTCGATCGCGGGATCGATCTCCAGTCGCCGCGTCCCGAAGCGTTCTCGGAGCGTCGTGACGGCATCGTAGAGCCGGTCGATGGCGTTCTCTCCCAGCATCGGGCGCGAGCCGTGTGCGGCCTCGCCGGTCGCCTCGAGGGTCAGCCAGATGCTCCCTCGATCGGCGACCGTCACGGAGTGGCGGTCGCGTTCGCAGGTCGGTTCGCCGATGACGCAGGCGTCTGCCTCGAGGCGACCGGTCTCGAGCAGCGCCGGCAGGCCGGCGTCGCCACCGACCTCCTCGTCGCTGACGAACGCGAACGCGAGGTCGACCGGCGGCTCGGTGCCGGTCTCGACGAACGCGCGGATGACCAGCAGCATCGCCGCGACGGCCCCCTTCATGTCGGTCGCGCCGCGGCCGTAGAGCCGGTCGTCGATGCGCTCTCCCAGCGGATCGACCGACCACGCGTCCGCATCGAACGGCACCGTATCGAGGTGGCCGTTGTACAGCAGGGTTCGGTCGCTCGTGCCCGGAAGCGTCGCGAGGAGGTTCGGTTTCGCCGGATCGACCGCGAACCGCTCGACGTCGACGGGCAGCTCCGACAGGTACTCCTCGAGGATGGCGACGATCTCGCGCGTGTCGCCCGGCGGGTTCGACGTGTCGATCGCCAGTAGCTCAAGCGTGAGGTCGAGCAGGTCCGCCCGGTGGTCGGCGACGTACTCGGCGGGGGTGAGATCGGCCATCGTCACTCGAGCTTGCCGGCGAGGACTTTCGCCGCCGTGAGGATCGGGTCCCAGACCGGACTGAACGGCGGCGCGTACGCCAGGTCGGCGGTCTGCAGTTCGGGTACTGTCATGCCGGCGTTCAGCGCCGTCGCGACCGTATCGATTCGCTTCGCGCCCTCGCGACCGACGACGCTGCCGCCGAGCAGCCGGCCGCTCTCGCGGTCGGCCAGCAGGGTGACGGTGAGCTCCGCGCCGTCGGGGTAGTAGTGGGCGCGCGACGACGCCGAGATCGTGACCGAGACCGGATCGAAGCCGGCCTCGCGGGCCCGTTCCTCGTCGACGATTCCCGTCCGAGCGGCGCCGAGGTCGAACGCCTTCACGATGGCCGTGCCCGCGATCTCGCCGACCGGCGTGGGGTCGCCGGTGACCGTCTGGCCGATCGCTCGACCCGCCCGGTTGGCGGTCAGCGCCAGCGGGACGTGATCCGGCTCGCCGGTCACGACGTGAGTCGCCTCGGCGTTGTCCCCCGCCGCGTAGACGTTCTCGTCGTTCGTCCGGCCGAACTCGTCGGTCGCGATCGCACCGGTCGGCCCGAGGTCGATCCCAGCCGCTTCGGCGAGGTCCGTGTTGGGCGTCACGCCGACGCCGACGATCGCGATATCGGCGGCTACGGTCTCGTCCTCGAGGGCGACTCCCTCGACCCGCTCGTCGCCGATGAAGCCCGAGACGGCCGTCTCGAGGTGGAGATCGACTCCCTGCTCGCGCAGGTGGTCTTCGACGACCGCGGCGACCGGTTCGCCGAACGGCTGGAGGACGTGGGGCAGCATCTCGTAGAGGTGAACCTCGAGGCCGCGTGCCGCCAGCGCCTCGGCCATCTCGATCCCGACGTAGCCGCCGCCGACGATCGCGGCGGTCTCCGGGGTCCGCTCGGTGACGTACTCCTCGATGGCGTCGGCCTCGTCCATGTCGTGGATCGTGAAGGCGCCCTCGAGGCCGAGTCCGTCGAAGGGCGGCTCGATCGCGTTCGCACCGGTCGCGACGAGGAGGTCACCGTAGGGCTGTTCGTACGTCTCGTCACCGGCCGCTACCGTCACCGTCCGTGCCTCGCGGTCGATATCGACGACCTCCTCGCCGGTCCGCAGATCGACGTCCCGTTCGTCCCTGAACTCCGCGGGCGTCACGGTGACGAGATCGTCCAGTTCCTCGACCGTCCCCTTCACGTAGTACGGCATCCCGCAGGCCGCGTACGAGACCCACTCGCCCTTCTCGAAGACGATCACGTCTCGCTCGGGATCCGCGCGTTTCGCCTTGCTCGCGGCGCTCATTCCCGCTGCGTCACCGCCGATGACGACGAACGTCTCGGTCATACGTGACGGTTGAAGCGGCGACGGCTAAAGTATTTCTAGCAATTCCCAATATTATACAATTCATTTAGCGCTTCGGCGCGTCGGCCTCGAGCCGCCGGTATGCCGATCGGTTGTCGGCCCTGGCCCGATCCACCGAGCTGGAACAATATTGTCCAATAGACACAAAACACTGAAATGGTCTCGGTCCCTAACGGCGGTAATGACGCGAACCAAAGCCTCGGAGCCGACCGACGACGGCCGGACGACGCGAAAGCCCGTCGGGGTAGACGACGCAGCCGATTACGACGACCTGATCGAGACCCACGACCTCGTCTTGCTCGAGTTCGTCACGTCCGGCTGTGGCATCTGTGCGTCGATGGAACCGGTGCTCGGCTCGGTCGCACGCAGCGCACCGGGCGTCGTGGCGACGGTAAACGCCGGTCTCGTTCCGGACCTCGCCGCGGAGTTCGACGTCCGGAGCGTTCCGACGCTGGTCGTCCTGAGAGACGGTGCGGAAGTCGCCCGCCTCGACGACGGCTTTCAGAGCGCCGAGACGCTCGTCGACCTGCTCGAGACGCACGCGACGCGCTGACGACAGCGCGAACCGTCCCTCGTTTTCGACTCGAGCGACGTTGGCCGACGCGGGCGGTGTGTCAGTTCGCGGCGCAGTTGTTCGGTCCGAGCTCGAGCGCTTCGACGTTCCCACCTGGCTGCGCTTTCCCCCAGTTGATCTGCTTGATCTCGTTGTAGTTGGCCGGTTCGTCCGCGAGGCTCTCCACGATGGTCTCGACGAACGCCGATTCGTCGCCGTCCTCGACGTCACTCAGGAGCTCGTTTGTCGTCTCCGCCCGGAGATCGCCGAGTGCGGTCGCGAGCGGGCGCCCCGACTCGTCGCTGAAGTGGCCGGGGAGGACGACGGTCCCGTCGTCGAGATCGGTCAGCCGCTCGAGGCTGTCGAACAGCCGACTGGCGGCCTCGCGGACGGCGTCTTCCGCGCCGTCCTCGAGATCCGGCCGGCCGACGCTGCGGAGGAACAGCGTGTCGCCGGCGAGGAGCGCGTCGCCGAACCGGAACGAGACGCTCCCGGGCGTGTGTCCCGGCGTGTGGAGCACCTCGAATTCGCGCTCGCCGACGGGGACCGTCTCGCCGTCGGTCAGGGTCGTGACGTTGTCGAGCTCCCCGGCATCGTCCCCGTGGAGGTAGTAGGGGACGTCGAGTTCGCCGGCGAGTCGGCGAGCGCCCGAGACGTGGTCGGCGTGGGCGTGAGTGTCCGCGACGCCGACGATCTCGAGGTCGCGCTCGTCGGCCGCGTTCAGGTACCGATCGACGTACTGGCTCGGATCGACGACGACGGCTTCCTCGCCGTCGTGGGCGAGATACGAGACGCAGCCCGTTCCGGGCCGAACGATCTGGACGACGCCGTCGGCCGCGTCGAGGTCGTACTGGCGGTGGACGCGCCCCCAGCCGTTCATCCCGTCGTCGACCGATTTCGCGTCGAACCCGTGCTCGCGGAGGAACGCCGCGGCCCGCGCCGAGGTGATGCCGGCGACGCAGACGACCGCGATCTCCGTATCCTCCGGGAGCTCGTCGAGGTGTTCCTCGAGCGACGAGTAGTCGTACTCGAGCAGCTCGTCGTAGATCGGGATGTTCGTACTATCGTCGATCTGCCACTCCTCGTAAGCGTCCTCGTTCCTGACATCGAGGACGAAGAGGTCCGCCGCATCGTCTTCCTCGATCCGTCGTGCGACTTCCGCCGGGGAGAAATCGGTATTGGGCATTCGGTCCAACCGTATACTATACCGATTCTTAAACTCGTCGGTGGGTCCACGGGAATCGACCCGATCGTCACCGATATCGGCCGCGAAAGCGGACCCGCTGGCCGGAATCCGCGACGCGTGTGACGAACGCCTCTCACCGAGTCGTCCGTCCCAGCGCCTTCGCGAGCGAGAGGAGAAAGCCCATCCCCGCCTTCACCTCCGGATCGCGTAGCGCCTTCGCGGCGCCGATCGCACCGACGGGTTCCGCCGGCTCCGACCCGGCCTTCCCGACGGCCTCGAGCAGCGACTCGAGGGTCCGGGCCACGTCGTCATCGGTCGCCGTGTCGGCGACTTCGCCGAGTCGCGTCCCGGTCGCCGCCAGCTCGGTCACCATCTCGTCGTCCATCGCCGACGAGGCCAGTCCGACGAGGTCCGCCATCGCCAGCAGGTCGTCGAGCGTCCCCGACCGCTGCAGGCGGGCGAGCGTCTCGACCGCGTCGGCCAGGTCCGCAGCGTTCTCGCCGGTCGCCTCGCCCAGCCGTGCGGTCTCGGGCGTCGCCAGCCCGTCGGCCGCGGCGCCGAGGTTCGTCGCCGACCCGGCCAGTTCCTCGACCATCCGGTCGTCCATCGCGGCGGTCGCGAGGTCCGCCGTATCGAGCAACTCGTTGACGGCACCGAGGCGCTCTACGAACCGCGCGACTTCGGCGGGGTTGTCGGCGACGAGTTCCTCGAGGGCCGGCTCCCCGGCGTCGGCGCTCTCGTTCGCGGCTTCGGGTTCGCTCTCGGCCTCGGTCTCGGGTTCGGATTCGGACATCTAGAGCAACCCCCGCGCGGTGAGCCAGTAGGACTCGTTGTAACCGAGCTTCGCCCAGTGGAGCGGTTTCGACGGCTCGCGGACGTACGGCTCCTCGCCGTACGCAAACTCGATGAACGTGGCCTCGTCCATCCCCGCCTCGAGGAAGCAGACGGTCTTCCCGTCGTAGGTCGCCGTCGGCGTCTCCCCGCGGGCGCGGCTGGCGAGCCGATCCGCCACGACGCCGGCCTCGTAGTGGGCGACGCTGCCGGCCTTGCTCGTCGGCACGTCCGCCACGTCGCCGATCGCGTAGACGTCGTCGGCCGCGGTCGCCTCGAGCGTGTGCCTGTCGACGTCGACCCAGCCGTCCTCGCCGAGCCCCGCGTCGGTCACGAGGTCGCTGCCCCGGTGGGGCGGAATCGCCACGAGCAGGTCGTATCCGAGTTCGTCGCCCTCGACGGTCTCGATCAGTTCCGCGTCGGGGTCGACCTCGTCGACGTTGAAGAACGTCTCGAGGTTGATGTCGCGCTCCGCGAACAGGTCGGTCGCCCAGTCGGCGATCGACTCGAGGCCGTGGGCGCGGTTGATCGGATACGTGTAGGTGATGTCGACGGCTTCGCGGCGGCCGCGCTCGCGGAGCCAGTCGTCGACCATCAGGGTGAACTCGACGGGCGCGGCCGGACACATGTGCGGGACGCCGACGACGCTCAGCACGAGGTGCCCCTCGGTGAAATCGGCCAGCTCGTCGCGGAGCCGCTCTGCACCGTCGGGACCGTAGAAGTGGTGACCGCCCTCGGCCAGTCCCGGGACGGTCTCGGGGGCGAGGGTCGCGCCCGTCGCCAGCACGAGCTGATCGTAGTGCAGCGAGGTCGTCCTGTCCGCGAACGACAGGCGATTGCGCTCGGTATCGACGCCGGTCACTTCGTCGACCGTCAGGGTGACGCGGCGGTCGACCAACTCCTCGATCGGCCGCGTCGCGTCGTCGACCGTCTTCTCCCCGAACGGCACGTACAGGAACGTCGGCTTGTAGACGTGGTTCGGATCGGCCGTGATCAGTCGGACCTCGACCTCGCCGGCCTCGAGTTCGCGCCGGAGTTCGCTCGCGAGCCGATTCGCGAGGACCGTCCCGCCCGTTCCGCCGCCGACGATCGCGATTCGGTGCATCTCAGTCGACCTCCAGATAGATGTTCCAGTGGTCGTCGCGCTCTTCGATCTCGAGCAGGTCGTGGCCGGCTTTCTCGAGCCACTCCGGAACGTCGGTCGTGGAGTTGCGCTCGCTGGTCTGTAACTCGACCACGGTGCCGGGGTCGAGGCTCTTCACCTTCCCGATGAGGTCCATCAGCGGGCCGGGACACGTCGCACCGCGCGAGTCGATCGTCACGTCCGGTTCGGTTACAGCTGTCATGGGTCTGGGTATGGGGTTTCGGTCGCCGTCGGTCGAACTCTCCTTTCGAGCGGGTTGCCGGGGGTGTCGCGCTCGCGGCAGCGAAGCGGACGGCACCGAGTACCGTCTCTCGCTTCGGCCCGTCCGAGCGTGTCGTGCGAGTCGGTCATCGATCGATCACACTTGGGAAGTGATATTGTGTAGTAAAGGGACTTCTGCAAAACATATGGGGGCGGGAAAAGCCGAAGCACATATACGAAAGAGGATGTACGGGCTATTTCGGTGGGCAACGGTGCGCCCGAGTTGGCTTCGGCGACTCACGGCAGCCAAATCTCGGGAAGCATATTGTCTGTGTCACACAAAACTATTATGGCGGTGGAAGCCGTACGATCGTACGATGAGCGACACCGCCGACGACGAACGCCAGCGGATTCGCGAACGGAAGAAACGAGAGCTACAGGAACGCCTCGAGAACGGCGGGAGTCTCGAGGCGGCCGATGCCGACGAGGGGGGCGACACGCCCGCCGAGCCGATCCCGATCACGGGACAGGGCCACCTCGACGAGGTCGTCGGGGAGTACGACGTCGTCCTCGTGGACTGTTATGCCGACTGGTGTGGCCCCTGTCAGATGCTCGAGCCGACGATCGAGGCCCTCGCCGCGGAGACCGACGCCGCCGTCGCGAAGGTCGATGTCGACGCCCACCAGCGCCTCGCCCAGCAGTTGGGCGCTCGCGGGGTCCCGACGCTGGTCCTCTACGCGGACGGGCAGCCGGTCGAGCGAATGGTCGGCGTCCAGGATCGGGCCAGCCTCGAGGGGCTGATCGAACAACACGCGTAGCGAGGCGCGTCCGCGCTCACGCCGGGCGGCCGTACTCGATTTCGACCGGACGGTCCGTCCGGAAATCGCCGTCGGCGCGTGTCCCGGCTCCGCGACCCCGCGTCGACGGATCGGTACGTCGCCACACCGCGGCGCCGAACGCTGATGACGATGGGTTTAACTACGGCGCTACGGACGATTTAGCTAAGACCTTCTCGGGTGGTTTACCATGTCGGACACGGACACACGCGACCCCACATCCCTCAGAACGCCGATCGTCGCCGTCCTCGGACACGTCGATCACGGCAAGACAAGTCTCCTCGATAAGATCCGCGGCTCCGCGGTCATCGAGGGCGAAGCAGGCGCGATCACCCAGCACATCGGCGCGACCGCCGTCCCGCTGGACATCATCTCTACGATCGCGGGCGATCTCGTCGATCCCGACGACTTCGACCTGCCGGGCCTCCTCTTCATCGACACGCCGGGCCACCACTCCTTTACGACGCTTCGCTCGCGCGGGGGCGCGCTGGCCGACATCGCCATCCTCGTCGTCGATGTCAACGACGGGTTCCAGCCCCAGACGCTCGAGGCGCTGGACATCCTCCGGCGCTCCCAGACCCCGTTCATCGTCGCGGCGAACAAGATCGACACCGTGCCGGGCTGGAACGCCCACGAGGACTCGCCGATCAACGACACCTACGAGTCCCAGTCGGATCGCGTACGTCAGCGCTTGGATGAGAGCCTCTACGAGATCATCGGCAACCTCTCGGACGAGGGCTTCTCCGCCGACCTCTACTGGCGGGTCCAGAACTTCCAGCGCAACGTCGGCGTCGTCCCCGTCTCGGCGATGACCGGCGAGGGGGTCCCCGACCTCCTGACCGTCATGATGGGACTCTCCCAGCGCTACATGAAAGAGGAGATGGAGATCGATGTCGCCGGCCCCGGCGTCGGCACCGTCCTCGAGGTCAAAGAGGAGAAAGGCTTCGGGACGACGATCGACACCGTCCTCTACGACGGCACGATCAAGGCCGACGACCAGCTCGTCGTCGGCGGAATGAACGCGCCGATCGTCACCGAGGTTCGTGCGTTGCTCCAGCCCCGGCCGCTCGCCGAGATCCGCACCGAGAGCCGCTTCGAGAAAGTCGACGAGGTCTCGGCCGCGTCCGGGATCAAAGTCGCCGCGCCGGAACTCGCCGACGCGATGGCCGGCGCGCCGGTTCGGGTCGTCCGCGACCGCGATCTGGACGAAGTCATCGAAGAAGTGCAGGCCGAACTCGCGGACATCGCCGTCGACACCGCCGAGGAGGGCGTCGTCGTCAAAGCCGACACGCTCGGTAGCCTCGAGGCGATGGCCGACGCCTTGGGCGACGCCGAGGTACCGATCGTCCGCGCGGAGGTCGGCGATGTCGCGCCGCGGGACGTCTCGGTCGCTTCGACGGCCGACGACGGCAAGCAGAAAGTCATCCTCGGGTTCAACGTCGACGTCTTAGACGACGCGGAAGACCGCGCGGAGATCGAGGACGTGACGATCTTCACCGACGAGGTCATCTACCAGCTAATCGAGGAGTACGAGGAGTACGTCGAAGGCATCGAAAAAGCCCAGCAGGACACCATCCTCGAGAACATCACCCGGCCCGCTCGGTTTCGCATCCTGCCGGATCACACCTTCCGTCAGAACGACCCCGCCGTCGTCGGCGTCGAGGTGAACTCCGGGACGGTCCAGAACAACACGAACGTCGTCAAATTCGAGGGCAACGAACCCGAACGCGTCGGCCAGGTCAAAGGCATCCAAGAGCAGGGCGAAGATGTCGACGAGGCCCGCGCGGGCAACCGCGTCTCCGTCGCGATCGACGGCCCGACGGTCGGCCGCCAGATCGAGGAAGACGACGAACTCTGGGCCGAGATCCCCGAGAAACACGCGAAGATTCTCGAGCAGGAACTCGCGAGCGAGATCCCCGGCGACGAACTCGAGGCGCTGAACATGTACCTCGACAAACAGCGCAACCGGGACCCCTTCTGGGGGAAGTGAGCCGCTCGAGGGCAGTGCGACCGATCGCTGCAGACCGGTCAGCCGTAGGCGGTAGGCGGTGGCGCACGCTGGGCCGCGGTGAACGTCAGTGAACCGGGGCCCAACGCCGTGCGAGGGATGAGCGAACGACCTCGGGAGTGAGTGAATCGGCTGGGGAGGGCGTGGAGAATCCCCGTTGCCACGATAGCGGACGCCTCGTGTTCCGTCGATGTCTCCCGAGCAGCACCTCGTTTTCCGTCGATGCTTCTCGAGCAGCGGTTCGTTCGTACTCTTTCCCGTTTCAGTCGCCGATTCGCTCGAGCCGAACCCGCGCCCCGCCCGCGAGGTCCTCGAGCGGCCCGGTATCGTCTACCTGCGCAACCACGGTGACCGGCGAAGCGGCCCGCGGTTCCCCGTCCTGACTCGCCGGCGTCGGCCCCCAGAACAGACAGCACACGTTCCCAGTTGGCCAGTACGCGATCGCTCCCTCGGGAACGACCTCGCGGGCGTTTTCGATCGGCACGTCGAAGTAGAGTTCGTCACCCCAGCGGGTCGCCGCGCCCGAGACCGGCAGCGCGTCCGCGAGCGCCGCCTTCGTTTCGGGTGCGTCGTCGGTCCAGGTCGCCTCGAGGTCGCGCTCGCCGACGGTCACGCGGAGATCGGTCATGCTCGAGGCCACGAGCGCGGGCCTCTTTTCCGTACCGACCTTGCGATGTCCCCTGTAAGGATTACCACGCTGTTCGTGGTCCGTTCACCATGCTCGTACAGCTCCGTCAGTACAAGCACGAGGAGGTCCAGTTCGACGACAACCGAACGACCGGCGAATCACAGACAGAGGACGCGGTGAACCCGGAGGCGGAGGACTACTTCGGCGTGGAGATGGAGGACCTCGACGTGGAGACGTGGGACACCGTCGAGTACGAGGACGACCCGATCGAGCGCCGGTCGATTACCATCGACGGGGTCGCGGCCGTCTCCGTCCCCGAGGACGCGACCGACGAAACCGATCCCGGCCTCCCGGGGCACACGATCCAGATTCGGACGGGCGGCGGCATGGAGACGCTCGAGCAGGCCGAAATCGTCGAGGTGCAAGACGAGGCTCCCGAGGGGACGTAGCTCGAGCGACCGATTTCACGGCGAGTGATGGTCACGAGTCGTGCCCGGTCACCACCGTTCGATGTCCTCGCCGCGCCGGATAGTCGGACGATCGGTCTCGGTTCTCCCCTCGTTTTGGACGAACGTCGACCTAGACTGCGAGACGGCGGCGATGGTCGCCCCAAGGAGGGGTGACAACCTCTGTCGGAGGCAGTGCGGTCCCGAAATCGTTTTCAAGCGGTCGCGCACACACTCGGTATGCCGACGGAATCGGACACTCATTATGACCCCTCGCTGGGGAACAAGTTCATCTTCGTCACCGGCGGCGTCATGTCGGGGCTCGGCAAGGGGATCACGGCCGCGAGCACCGGCCGGCTCCTCAAAAACGCCGGGTTCGACGTCACCGCGGTGAAGATCGACCCGTATCTGAACGTCGACGCGGGCACGATGAACCCCTACCAGCACGGGGAAGTCTACGTTCTGGAGGACGGGGGCGAGGTCGACCTCGATCTGGGGAACTACGAGCGGTTCCTCGATATCGACATGACCTCGGACCACAACATCACGACGGGCAAGACCTACCAGCACGTCATCGAGAAGGAACGCGCGGGGGACTACCTGGGGAAGACGGTCCAGATTATCCCCCACATCACCGACGACATCAAGCGGCGCATCCGCGAGGCCGCCGAAGGCACCGACGTCTGTATCATCGAAGTCGGCGGCACCGTCGGCGACATCGAGGGGATGCCCTACCTCGAGGCGCTGCGCCAGTTCGCCCACGAGGAACCCGAGGAGAACGTCCTCTTCACCCACGTCACGCTCGTCCCGTACTCGAAAAACGGCGAGCAGAAGACGAAGCCGACCCAGCACTCGGTCAAGGAGGTCCGCTCGATCGGGCTCCAGCCCGACGTGATCGTCGGCCGCTGCGAGGACCGACTCGAGCCCGAGACCAAGGAGAAGATCGCGCTCTTTTGTGACATCCCGACCGAGGCGGTGTTCTCGAACCCCGACGTCGAGGACGTCTACCACGTCCCGCTGATGGTCGAAGAGGAGGGACTCGATCAGTACGTCCTAGAGCACTTCGGGCTGGCAGACGAGGCGCTGCCCGAAGGCGAGCGCGCCAACGATTGGCGCGAGATCGTCACCACGGAGAAGGACGGCGAGGTCGACATCGCCCTGGTCGGCAAGTACGACTTGGAGGACGCCTACATGTCGATCCACGAGTCGCTGAAACACGCCGGCTTCGAGGTCGGCGTCGACGTGACCGTCCACTGGGTCGCCGCCGACGAACTGAGCGCCGGCCACGACGGCCAACTCGAGGGGATGGACGGGATCATCGTCCCCGGCGGCTTCGGGATGCGCGGCTCCGAAGGGAAGATCCGCGCGGTCCAGTACGCCCGCGAGAACGAGGTCCCGTTCCTCGGGCTCTGTCTGGGCTTCCAGATGGCCGTCGTCGAGTACGCTCGGAACGTGCTGGGACTGGAGGGCGCACACTCGGCCGAGATGGACGAGGACACCCCGCACCCGATCATCGACATCCTGCCCGAACAGTACGAGGTCGAAGACATGGGCGGGACGATGCGCCTGGGCGAGCACACGACTGTCATCGAGCCCCGGACGCTGGCCTACGAGCTCTACGACGATACGTCCTGTACGGAACGTCACCGCCACCGCTACGAGGTCAACCCCGAGTACTTCGACCAGTTCGAAGACGAGCCCCTGGAGTTTTCGGGCACGGCCGGCAACCGGATGGAGATCCTCGAGCTCGACGATCACCCGTTCTTCTTCGGGACGCAGTTCCACCCCGAGTACACGTCCCGCCCCGGCCAGCCGAGCCCGCCGTTCCTGGGGCTGGTCGAGGCCGTCCTCGAGCGGACCGCCGGGGGAGACGGAGCCGAAACCGACGACGCCGACACCGATGCGGAAACGGAGGTAACCCACTGATGGTAGACACCGAGACGTTCGTCCCCGACGCAGTCGCAGAGATCGAGGAAGACATCGACGACGCCAACGCGGTCATCGCCCTCTCGGGCGGCGTTGACTCTTCGGTCGCCGCGGCGCTGGCCTACGAGGCCATCGGCGACCGCCTGACGCCGGTCTACGTCGACACCGGCCTGATGCGGAAAGGCGAGACCGACCAGATCCGCGAGACGTTCGACTACATGGAGTCGCTGCGGATCGTCGACGCGAAAGACCGCTTCCTCGAGGCCCTCTCCGGAGTGACCGACCCCGAGGAAAAGCGCGAGATCATCGGCGAGCAGTTCATCCGCGAGTTCGAGCGCGAGGCCACAGACGCCGACGCGGACTATCTCGTCCAGGGGACGATCTACCCCGACCGCATCGAGAGCGAGGGCGGGATCAAGTCCCACCACAACGTCGGCGGCCTGCCCGACGTGGTCGACTTCGACGGCATCGTCGAACCCGTCCGGGACCTCTACAAAGACGAGGTCCGCGAAGTCGCCCGCCACCTCGGGCTCGACGAGATCGTCGCCGAGCGGATGCCGTTCCCCGGTCCCGGTCTCGCGGTGCGCGTGATCGGCGAGGTCACCGAGGAGAAACTCGCGGTCGCTCGTCACGCCTGCCACGTCGTCGAGGAGGAACTCGAGGAGTACGAGCCCTGGCAGGCGCTCGCGGCCGTGATCGGCAAGGCCACTGGTGTCAAAGGCGACAACCGGGTCCACGGCTGGGTCGTCTCCGTGCGCTCGGTCGACTCCCGCGACGGGATGACCGCCCGTGCCCAAGAGATCGACTGGGACACTCTCCAGCGCATCCAGTCGCGGATCACCGGCCAGAACGACAACGTCGCCCGCGTCGTCTACGACGTAACCCACAAACCGCCCGCGACCATCGAGTACGAATGAGTACGACGACCGCAGTCGTCGCCGGCCCCGACGAGGACGGGATCGCGGCGGCGCTCGAGGCCGAGGGCGTTGACGTGACGCGCGTCGACGGCGTCATCTCTCGACCGCAACTCGAGGAAGCCGGCGTCGTCGCGGCCGATCTGTACGTGCTGACCGACATCGGTCAGTCGACGACGATCCCCATCGTCTGCGATCTGAACGACGGCGTTCGGACCGTCGTCTACGCCCGCCAGACCGTTCCCGAGTTCGTCAAGGGGCAACTCGATCTCGCGATCGATCCGCAGTTGATGGACGCGA
Organism: Natrinema marinum; assembly: GCF_024296685.1. Taxonomy (NCBI): domain Archaea; kingdom Methanobacteriati; phylum Methanobacteriota; class Halobacteria; order Halobacteriales; family Natrialbaceae; genus Natrinema; species Natrinema marinum. The sequence goes on from NZ_CP100763.1 coordinate 3,466,754, forward strand.
GCGTCGTCGCCGACGAACTCGTCGACTGATGTCGCGGGACGGCGGCCGGACACCGCCCGCCGCAATATCATATTACTTCTTCCGTTTGCAGCTTCGATACCAACGTGTCCGGGATCGTGGGTCGTGGCCGGTGCATAAACTTTCTCGCGGCCGATATCGCCGGCGTAAATCCGTGGTGAATTCGGCAGAATTCGGCGTAAGACCGGTATACCATCACCCCGGTTCAAGTACTAATCGACTGTAGCCTGGGATGGAGGTCGACGGGCAGACCCCACCGATGGCACCCACCACCTGTTCCCGCGACTTCCAGCAACCCCACCACAGCACCCTTTCCCCACCACTGCCAACCGATTCTCGCTGACGTGGGCCCGCCCCACCGGCCCGCGTCACACCCTGGAATTCTGGCATTCGGGACGCGGCGACTCCGCCGTGTCCCGGGGATGGATCGACACCCGATTCTCTCGTCGCGTCATCGATCGACCGTCAGTCCTCGCTTTGCGACCGATTCCGCTCCGCGAGCCGTTTCAGCACCGGAATCTCCTCGAGTCGCTCCTCGTCGAGCAGGGTCCAGTCGATGCCGGCCGGCTGGGCGCTCTCGTCGGGTCGGCACACCCGCTCGGGCGTGACGACGAGATCCATCGCTACGTCGTGTGCGCCGATCGCGACTGGCTCGTCGAGCAGTTGCCGCTCGTGGATCGTCGTCGCGACCGGCGTCGCGTCGTCGACGAGACCGAGGTCTCGGAGGACGGCGTACTCGAGGTCGCTGTAGCCCTCCCCTTTCCCGATTCGGCCGCCGTCTTCCGTAACCCCGACGCTGCCCGAGACGATCAGATCGACGCGATCGACCTCGTCTGGTCCCACCTGTTCGCCGTGTGTCGACGACCCCGAGACGGTCGTCGCCGCGTCGTAGTCCTCGAGGTCGTCGGGGTCGAGTTTCAGGAAACACTCCTCGTCGCGGAGCCGCGGCACGGCCATGTAGACGGTCTTGCCCTCGCGTAACGCCGCCCGCCGGACGGGCAGTTGCGGCGCGTCGGGGTTGGCCTTGATCGCCGTCGCCGCCTCCCACTCGGGCTGGTCGGCCAGCCGGTCGGCGGCCGCGTCCGCGCCGGCGAAGTTCGGAATCCGGCCGTGGGGCGGGAACGGGAATCGGGCCTCGCCGCTCTCCTCGAGATCGTCCCAGATCCGCTCGCGGACGGACTCCTTGTCGATGCGATCGGGCCCGCCACCCCCACTGTCGCCGTCCACGTTAGACACCCCCGTTCGTCGCGTCGGCTTTCGTCACGTCTTCGGTATCCTCGGTGTCGTCCGCCCGCGAGAGGTCGGCTATCGTGACGGCCTCCGGCAGGACGATCTCCTCGAGTCCGATGCGCGCCAGCTCGGCGTCACCGGGGAGACAGAAGACCGGTGTCCCCTTCCCCTTGGCGACGCCCGCGAGCGTCCGCGCGGTGAGGACGCGCGTCCCGACTCGTTCGTAGGCCAGCGCGGTGAACAGCTCGTCGAAGGACGTGAGCTCCTTCGCCAGCAGCGGGTCGACGGCCTCAAGGGTCACGTCGTCGGGCTCGACGCCCGTCCCGCCGGCGGTGATCACGATGTCGACGTCGTCGCGGTCGATCTGGCGCGAGACGATCGACTGCGTCTTGTCGTACTCACACCCCACGTGATCCCGCACCGCGATCTCGTTCCCCGCGTCCTCGAGCACCGTGACGATCATGTCCCCGGCCGGATCGTCTTCGAGCGACCGGTCGGACGAGATCGTGACAATGCCGGTACGGAGGGTGTCCCGACGCTCGTCCGCCCCGTCGACAGTCCCGTCCGCGTCCGTCTCGTTCATACTGCGTCTTCGAGCGCCGGCGAGTAAAGTACTGGCCGAAAAGGGGCACAGCCGACGGGGTTGCCAAACTGTTATGGACGCAGTTTCCGTTTGCTCCCGTATGCAAGCAGTCAAAGTCACCGAACACGGCGACATCGACGTCCTCGAATACGGCGAGTATCCCGACCCCGAGGTCGGCTCGGACGAGGTGCTGGTCGACATCAAGGCGGCCGCGCTCAATCACCTCGACATCTGGACGCGTCGAGGCATGCCGGGACTCGACCTCGAGATGCCCCACATCCCCGGCAGCGACGGGGCCGGCGTCGTCGAGGAGGTCGGCGAGAACGTCACCCGCTTCGAGGAGGGCGACCGCGTCGCGCTTTCCGCCGGCGTCGGCGACCTGCGGATGGACGACCCGACGCTCGATCCGCACTTTCACATCATCGGCGAACACGTTCCCGGGATCCACTCCGAGTACGCCGCGATCTCCGAGGACAACCTGATCCCCGTCCCGGAGGGCGTCGACTGGGCGGTCGCCGGCTCGAGCAGTCTGGTCTTCCAGACCGCCTGGCGGATGCTGATCGAGCGCGCCGACCTCGAGGCCGGCGAGTCGGTGCTCGTCCTGGGGGCGAGCGGCGGGGTCGGCCACGCGGCCCTCCAGATCGCCGACTACGCGGGCGCGGAGGTCTACGCGACCGGCAGCACGGAGGAGAAACTCGAGTACGCCCGCGAGCACGGAGCCGACCACGTCTGCAACTACGAGGAGGAGAACTTCGCGGACTGGGTCCGCTCGGAGACGGATGGCCGCGGCGTCGATGTCGTCGTCGAACACGTCGGCGAACCGACCTGGCAGGACTCGCTGGCGAGCCTCACCAAGGGCGGCCGGCTGGTCACCTGTGGTGGCACCGGCGGCGGCGCGCCCGAAACCGACATCCCGCGGATCTTCTGGAACCAACTCGAGATCATCGGCTCGACGATGGCCACGCCGGAGCAGGTCGACGACGTGATGGGGCTCGTCTGGGACGGCACCTTCGAGCCCGCGATCCGCGAGGAACTGCCGATGAGCGAGATCGACCGCGCTCACGAGATCATCGAGAACCGGGAGGGCTTCGGGAAGGTCGTCGTCCGCCCGGACAGCGAACTGTAGGCGGCCGATCCAGTCGGCCGCGTCCGGTCGGTTCGGACGGGCCGCTCGCGGAACCGTGAGGGCTTTTACGCCGCGCTCGTTACCGTCGGTAGTGAGCTCGAACGACGACGGTGGCTACGTCCACGATCCAGCGGCGTTCGACGCCGATGGCGACGGGGAGGCTGCCGGCTCGGCGGACGACCCCGTCCACCCCGAGGCGGCCGATCGCGAGTTCGACTGGCGCGGCTGGGCGCTCGTCGGCGTTATCGCCTTCGCCTTCCTCGTGGCCCCGACCGCGATCTATCTCGTCCCGCCCGGCGCGGAGGGGTATCGCTTCGCGTTGTTGATTCTGCCCCTCGCCCCCGCCGTCGTGCTCGCGGTGACGGCTGTCTGGGCGACGACGCGACCCTGAGAGCACCGACAAGCGGCCGGCTATCGAACCGTGTTTGTCGTTCGAAAAATCGTCCGGTCAGCTATGCTCGTGCCTCGAGAGCGTTCTCGAGGCGGTCGAGGACGGCCGAGCCAGGGTCGATGTCTCGGTCGGGAGTCTCCTCACGGTCGACGTACGCGGCGAGCGCGTCATAGACGTGGTCGGCTTGGTGGCCGGTGAGTCGTTCCGTGTTCTCCTCGGTCTCGATCGCCTCGAGTACCTCGAGGACCCACTCGGGTGGGGTGTCCTGGGCGTCTAAGGCCTCGTCGAGGCGGTTCGAGAGAACGTGGTGAACGACCCACTGCTCGTCTCTGGAGAGCGTGACTTCGTACGTCTCGGTTTCCGGTGGTGAGGAGCTCATTTCGTCACACGGACCTGTTTTCTGGTCCTCAGCAAACGCTACGAACAGGGATGTAATAAGCCTTGTTACCGTGTGGCATAGTTGCTGCGAGTCGGTGACGTCCGGTCGCCGTCCCCCGCGCCCTCGAGTCGGCGCTGTCCGGGAATCAAGACGGTTCGGCGATCGATCAAAAGCTTCTAACAGAATCGGCCCCTGAGAGGAGACAGAACGACGCCGATGGACTTCGCGACGGTATCCGAGAAGCTCGCGACCGGCCGTCTCGGCGGCGCGCTCTCGCGGCTCCTCCCCGCGACGCCCGTCTGGGAACGCGAGTGGGACGTCTGCTGTATTCTCGACGGCTGTCGGCTCGATCTCATGCGCGAGGTCGCGGCGGCCGGCCACGACGCACTCCCCGGCCCCGAGGGGGTCGACTCGCTGTGGTCAGTCGGCTCGCAGTCGGCCGAGTGGATGGACCGGACCTTCGAGCCGGCACACCGCGCGGAGATGGCCCGGACCGCCTACGTGACCGGCAACCCCTTTTCCTCCCAGCCCTGCGAGCACATCCTCGTCACCTCCGACGAGGTGTTGCCGCTCTCGGCCGACGATTTCGGTGTCTTCCACGAGGCCTGGCGCGAGGAGTGGGTCGACGACGAGATCTCGACGATCCCGCCCGCGTCGCTGACCGAGGCCGCCATCGCCGTCTGGCGCGAGCGCGAGGCCCTCGGGATCGATCGCGTCCTCGTCCACTACATGCAGCCCCACGCGCCCTTCCGGTCGCAGCCGGACTGGTTCTTCGGCTCGGCCGACATCGAACACTGGGGACAGGTCACCGACGGCGAGGACGAGGACCTCGCGCTGGCCGACCTCTCGCCCGAGGAACGCGAGGCCCTCGAGGCGCTTGCCGAGGCAGAAGCGGCGGACGACAGCGGGGACTCGATGAACGACCCCTGGCTGCGCGTCCGCGACGGCGACCTCGAGTTCGAGGCGGTCTGGGCGGCCTACCGGGACAACCTCGAGTGGGTGCTCGACGACCTGACGCGACTGCTCGCAAACTGCGACGGCCGCGTCGCGATGACCAGCGATCACGGCAACGGCATCGGCGAGTTCGGCGTCTGGTCGCACCCGCCTGGGACGCCGGTCCCCGCCATCCGGCGGGTCCCCTGGGTCGTCCGCGAGGGGCGGGATCGGCGGACCTGCGAGCCCGGCCTCCCCGACGCGATCGGCGAGGGGACGACCGGACGCGACGAGAGCGCTCCTGACGACGACGCGATCGACTCGCGCCTCGAGGCGCTGGGATACAAGTGATGGTGGGGCTCCTCCGCGACGCGATCTACGCCGTTCGCAAGGCCAGACTCGACGTAGAGCGCCGACGCCTCGACTACGGCCGGGAGACCCGCGAACGGGCCGACCGGCTTGCCGACGTGTTGCCGGCGTCGGCAGCCGACCTCCGCGAGTACGAGCGCGAGTACGAGGACCTCGAGTGGTTCCACGACAGTTACGCCGACAGCGTCGCCGAGATCCACGACGCCGGCGTCGCGACCGACACGACCCACTGGCGCGACGGGGCGACGATCTACGTCGTCTGCCGCGCGCTCGAGGTCGAGACCGCCGTCGAGACCGGGGTGCTGTTCGGCTCGTTCGACGCCCATGTTCTGGCGGCGATGGAAGAAAACGGCGGCGGGACGCTACACTCCGTCGATCTGCCCGGCGGCCCGCCAGGGCCGTTCGAGTACGGCCACCTGATTCCCGATCGGTGTCGCGACCGCTGGGAGCTTCACGAGGGCGACGCCCGCGAGGTGGTGCCCGACCTGCTCGAGCGCGTCGGCCCCGTCGATCTGTTCTTGCACGACTCGGACCACCGACTGCCCCACATGCGCTTCGAGTACGAGACCGCGGTGGATCGGCTCGCGCCGGGCGGAGTGCTGGCGAGCCACGACGTGCGGCTCTCGAAGTTGTTCGATCGATTCACCGCGGAAAACGGGCTGCGGTCGTGCGTGGTCTGCGATACCGGGATCGCGCGGCGACCGCGACGATGACCGGATCGAGCCCTCGAGGGCGATGAACCGATCGCCGCGCTCGCGGCTGCCGGGGCACATCTCGCGATCGGTTTCGTGAGCCGAAAGAGTGGGTAAGGGCGGCGTCGGTCAGGACGTGGTCGGGGTGCAGTTCCAGCCGGGGTCGTGACCGGTGCGGTCGATGCGATCGGACCGACACGCCGGGCAGTAGTCGGGAGTCGTCGATTCGCCTCGAGGGACGTACACCGCGCCGTCGCACTCCACGCACGCGTCCGCAACGATAGTTACGCAGTCCGCGCAGACGTTGAAGTCGTCAACCGTGAGATCGCGCAGCGGTTCGAGTTGTTTGTCCAGTTCGTACTCGTCGATGACCGACTGACAGCTGTGACACGGTTTCATGGCGATGCGTGTGTACCATGTGAACTCATACCTAAATATCTGCCTCTCGGAACTGTCAGACCTACGGCGAGTAAACGCGCGATCGGTGCGCCGCTGTAGATCGACCGCCCCGCCATCTCAGCGGCTCACTTCCAGCAGGGGTCGTGGTACCGCAACCCTCGGAAGCGTTATCCGGGTACGGCGACTCCGTTCGTTCGTAATGGCAAACGGTACGGTTGACTTCTTCAACGACACGGGCGGCTACGGTTTCATTTCGACTGACAGCGACGAAGTAGACGACGACGAGGACGTGTTCTTCCACATGGAAGACGTCGGCGGCCCCGACCTCGAGGAAGGCACGGACGTCGAGTTCGACATCGAATCATCCCCGAAGGGACCCCGCGCGACGAACGTCGTTCGTCAGTAAGCCGGATTTCGCCCGTCGTTCACAGCGATAGGCGCGATTCCGTTCTTTGACACTCGTCCGCCGTAGCCGCCGCTCTCTCCGGCCGCGAGCGACCAGCCAGCGACGACCTCGAATCGGAACCTCCCCGAATCCCGGTCTCCGCCGCGGCTCGAGCCCGATCACTCGTCTCGATCCCCATCACCTCGAGCGGCCGCCACTCCGACACCTGCGCTGCCCCGGAGATCACAGAGGACGGCGAGGCGTTCGGCCCGCTGGAGCAACAGCGCGCGCCCGGCACCCGTGAGGCGATAGGTGACTGCGCGCTCGTCGGGCTCGCGTCTCGCCAGCAGCTCGCGACCGACGAGCGCACGCAGGTTGGGCCCGAGGCGAGTCGGACTCACGCGGGGATACCGGCGCTCGAGGCTCTCCCCGATCCCCGACCGGGTGGTGGCCACCCCGTCGCGTTCGCGCCGGGCGACGGCCTCAAGGCAGTCCCGTTGGAAGCCGGTGAGTTCGATCCACGCGCGCCGGCCGTCCGTGGTCGGGTAGCTGGCGGGCGATGCGGCTGCTCGAGCGGGGGCTTGAAGGCCCCGCGAATCGTGGTCTGACATGGCTTTCAGTGGGTTACACGGAAGCCGCGCGGACCGGTGTGGGCGCACCGGTCTGCATTCTCTCGAGGACCGATTCGGGTAGTTCTGGGTCCGTCTAGCTTCCGGTAGTCCAGTTGACGAGTGGACAGTACTTCAAACTAGTGCATCGAATACAGTACTAGGGAGCGCCAAACAGCGTACAAATACTATCGAATCGAGCGTTCTAACACGGTGTTTCGTGTGTTCACGGTCGAATGCGACGGCCACGGGTGGACTGGATGACGCGGGCCGACGACGCGATCCTCGAGTTTCTTCTCAACGAGGGCAATCGACCCCTGATCGCGAATCCGTCCACGGTCGAGGCCAACATCGATTACAAAATCTCGCACGTGCGGCGCAGACTACGGGCACTGCAAGACGGTGGGCTCGTGGAGTACTACGACGAGGATCGGGGTCTATATCAGATCAGTAAGCGGGGTCGAAAGTACCTCGCTGGGGAACTTGATGCCGATGATCTCGGGCCAACTGAAAGTTGATCGCTGAATGCGTTCGCTGGTATCGTGGCCCCTTAGGGGCACGAACGTACCGATTTGTATCAGGTCATTCAAATAGCGGATCAGTAAACAGATCCGCAGCCCCCGAGACCCCTGACAACGCATCCGCGGCCAGCACCGCCGCCCCGCAGGTCCACGTCGGCCGCTCGCCCGGCCAGAACTCCTCGTCTTCGAACTGGTAGCCCGTCCAGAATATCCCCTCGTCGTCGGTCCACTGGAACAGCCACTCGTAGATCTCGCGGGCGCGCTCTTGTCGCCCCACCGCAGCCAGCGAAATCACCAGTTCGCAGGACTCGGCGACGGTCACCCACGGCTCGTCGTCGACGCACCGACATCCCAGGCCTTCCTCGAGAAACCGGTCCAGTCCGGCCTCGAGCCGATTGCGCGCCGGGTCGCCGGTCAGGACGCCACAGAGGACGGGGTAGAACCAGTCCATCGCGTACCGGGACTTGCTCTCCCACGTGCGGTCGAAGCGGTCGGGTCGGGTGCGGATCGCCTCGCCGAGGCGGGTGCGGGCCTCGAGCCAGCGCTCGCGGGCGTCGGTGAAGCCGAGTTCGCCCGCGATCGCCGCGCCGCAGGCCAGGCTCTTGTACAGCGAGGCGCAGCCCGAAATCAGCGCGTCCTCGTAGGGCTCGCCGTCCGGGCTGACCGACCAGTAGATCTCGCCGCTGTCGGCCTGCTGGGCGCACGCGAACGCGAGCGCGTCGCGGACGGTCGGCCACAGGTCTGCGAGAAACCCGCGGTCGCCGGTACACAGGTAGTGGTGCCAGACGCCGACGGCGACGTAGGCGCTGCGGTGGGTCTCCTTGCGCGGCTCGTCACCCGCGTGGGCGCCGTCCCCGTCTTCGGGGTCGCCGTAGGTCGCCCAGAGCGCGCCGTCATCGTGCTGGGCGTCGGCCACCCACCGATAGGCGCGCTCGGCCGCGTCACGGCGACCGGCGACCGACAGCCCCATCGCGCTCTCGACGTGATCCCAGGGGTCGGCCGGGCCGTCGGGGTACCAGAGGACGAGGCCGTCCGCGCGCTGGGCGCGCTCGATGTAGTCGACCGCGGGCTCGAGGCCCCACGCCGACAGCGACTGCCGGCCGGTGGCGTCGCTCACGCCTGTCCCTCCAGCCGGAAGTAGTAGACGACGCTCTTGCCGACCACGGGGTCGAGCGCCCGCTCGAGCAGCCGTACCGGACGGGGCGACTCGAGGATGTCCCACTCCAGAAAGCGGTCGTAGGCCCGCAGCGGCAGCGGCGCGTCGCCCGCCTGATCGCGGTCCCACCAGAGACACTTCAGCCACCAGTAGGGCGCGTGCAGGGCGTGGGCGAAGTGGCCGCCGACTTTTCGGAAGCCCCGGCGCTCGACCGCGGCCCGGAGCTCCTCGCGGTCGAAGATGCGGACGTGGCCGCCCTCGACCTGGTGGTACTCGTCCGACAGCGCCCAGCAGACCCGCTCGGGCCCCGCTCGGGGCACGCTCACCGCGAGCGTCCCGCCGGGCGCACAGACCCGCCGGAGTTCGTCTATCGCCGCCTCGTAGTCCGGAATGTGCTCCAAAACTTCGGTACAGCAGACGACGTCGAACGCGCCGTCCGCGAAGGGGAGCCGGAGCGCGTCCCCGGACAGGAAGGTGACCGGTACGTCGGTCTCGCCGGTGATGTACTCCTCGTAGTCCTCGCGGGCGGCCGCCAGGCTCGCCGGCTCGAGGTCGAGGCCGACGACCTCCCCGACGTTCTCGAGGGCCGCGGCGTGGACGTGCCGGCCCTCGCCACAGCCCACGTCGAGAAGGCGCGTACTCGGCGTCAGCGGCAGCCGATCGAAGTCGATCGTCTCCATCTCAGCTCACCCGCGTTTCGATCGCGTCGCGGTACGTTCGGACGGTCTCGCGGGCGGCCCGTTCCCAGTCGAACTCTTCGACGATGCGCTCGCGACCTCGCTCGCCGAGCCGTCGGCGGCGCTCGTCGTCGGCCAGCAACTCGCGGATCGCCGCCGCGAGCGCGTCCGAATCGGCCGGCTCGACCAGCACGCCGGCGTCGCCGACCACTTCGGGCAGCCCCCCACCGGTGGTCGCGACGACCGGAACGCCGCAGGCCAGCGCCTCGCCGGCGGGAAGGCCAAAGCCCTCGTAGATCGACGGGACGACGGCGAGGTCGGCGGTGCCATAGAGGTCGACCATCCGATCGTAGCTGATCTCGCTGTGGGTCTCGATCGCGTCCTCGATTCCCAACTGCGCGATCAGCCGGTCGCAGTCGCCGCCCTCGTCGAACTCGCCGACGACGACGAGTTCGGCGTCGATGGTCTCGCGCACCTCGGCGAAGGCGGAGAGCAGGTAGCGCGCCCCCTTCAGCGGTACGTCGGCGCTGACGGTCGTCATGATCCGCGGGCGGTCGCGGGGCCGCTCGCGGGGCTCGAACAGCTCCGTGTCGATGCCGTTGTGGACGACGCGGATCGCGTCGGGGTCGGCATCGAAATCGGAGACGGTGTGGCGCTTGGCCGACTCGGAGACGGTCAGAACGTGGGGGAGGTCCTGAACGACCTCGCGTTGCATCTCGAGGAAGCGGTACCACCGCCGGATCAGCAGTCGCTCCGTCCAGTCGTCGGCCGCGCCGAGGGCGGCGTCGCGGTCGACGGTGATCGGGTGGTGAACCGTCGCCACGACGGGGTGGCCCCGCTCGCGCAGCGCGTGGAGCCCGTGACAGAGCGACTGGTTGTCGTGGATCACGTCGTACTCGGGCTCGTGTTCGTCGAAGTAGTCGACGACGCGACGGCCGAAGGCGTAGGGGTCGGGGAAGCCGCCGGTGAGCGCGCTCAGCCACTCGTAGAGCGCGAGCGGATCGCGGAGATAGGCGGGCTCGAACTGGCCCAGTCGGTCGAGTTCGTCGACGATGTTCTCGCCGGGCAGTTTCACCAGCCCGACGTCGTCGTCCAGTTCCGGATAGGGCTTGCCCGAGATCACGTCGACGGAGTGGCCGAGGTCGGTCAGCGCCCGGCTCAGATACTTCACGTAGACGCCCTGGCCCCCCGAATACGGGTTCGACCGGTAGCTCAACAGACAGATATCGAGCGGCGCGTCGGGTTCGGCCGCCTCGAGCGACGGTTCCGACTCCGCCGTCGCACCCGCGGCGGTCGCCCCACCTGCCGACGCGGACGAGGTAATAACGCTCCCCCGGAGAAGACGTCTGAACGTACCAATGACCATCGCAGTCTATCCTGCATGTGTGGGCACTCCCTCATAAACCTCCCGCTCGTGTACTGTTTCTTGACAGTGTGCAGTCTCGAAACGCGCCTCGAGAGTGGGTCGGCCGGCGGGCACGCGATCGGATAGTTGTGTCCTCGAGCGGGCGGAACGCGCCGTCTCGACTCGAGGTGTCGCGGCGCGGGCGACCGGTCGCCACACTGGGTGGTCCGCTCGGCTGTTCGCCGGCCGACATCTTCCGTGCCGACCGCTGACCGCCGACGCCGCGATCGGGTTATCGGGTGTCCCGCCGCATGGCGATCTCGAACCACGGACAGAGCCGGAGCTGGCGGTACCACTCCGGATGGGTGTGGAGTCGCTCGTAGGGAACCCACATCAGCCCGGCGACCTCCTCCTCGTTGGGATCGAGACTGCGGTCCGACAGCGTCAACTTGAGGACGGCACAGACCTCGTGTTCGACGCCCTCGTTCTCGAAGTAGCGCTTGTACTCGAAGCGGTCGGTCAGCCGCAGGTCGTCGTACTGGTCGGGCGTGATCCCCAGTTCCTCCTCGAGACGCTCGCGGGTCGCCTCCTCTTGGCTCTGGCCCTCGACGGGGTGGGAGGCGACGGTGCCGTCCCAGTAGGTCCCCCAGAGGCGCTTGTCGGGCGCTCGCTGGGCGAGCAGTACGTTGCCCTCGCCGTCGAAGACCAGCGAGGTGAACGCGCGGTGGCGGATGCCGTCGCCGGTGTGTGCGTCGAGTCGGTTGACCAACTCGAGTTCGTTGTCGTCGCCGTCGACGGCGATCACGTCCTGTCCCGCGTTCTTGTGTTCCAGCTCCTCGTCCGGGGTGCTCATACCCGCACAATTACGTCGACTCTTGAAACCAGTATCGTCTCGTCGCGGGGGTTTCGAATCGATACACGGGGACTATTGCGGTCGATCGAACGACTACAGTTCTCCGCCGTCCGGATCGGGTTGATACCGCTCGCCGACGGCGATGGTGAGCGTTTCGGCCTCCGTTTCGAGCCTGAGAGTTTCGGTCTCGAGCATCTCGCCGTCGAGGCTGTACTCAACGGAGTCCCGCCGGCTCTCGATCGCGAGCGACGGCGTTCGTCGCCGGACGATGTGGGTGCTATCGCGTCCGAACAGCTTTTGCATGGCCGCACCGCCGAGCAGGTTCACGGCCGCAGCGTCCTCGACGATCGTCACCTCGAACAGGCCGTCCTCAGCGTTGGCCTGTGCCGTTCGCGCGCCGGTGAACCGTCGACAGTTCCCGATGAGGACGAACATGGCCCGCCCTTCCCAGGCCCGCGTTCGTTTCCCGTCCGGTCCCGGCGCCGTCTCCACTCGGAGCGGCAACGAGTCGAACGACCCCACGGTCTCGAGTGTGTTTTTCACGTACGCGAGGACGCCCAGATTCGATTTGCTCTCCGGCGTCGTATTGCTGCTCGCCTCGGCGGTGACGCCGCCGACGCAGGAGTTGACGAAGACGCGCTCGTTCGCGATTCCGACGTCGATCGAGCGGCGTCGTCCCTCCTCGACCACCGTAAACGCGTGTTCGATACCCTCGATCCCGACGTTCGCCGCGAAGTTGTTTCCCGTCCCCGCCGGGACGACGGCGACGGTCGTCGTTGCGAACTCGTCCGCGGCGGCGATGCCGTTGACGACCGCGTTGAGCGTGCCGTCGCCACCGACGGCAGCCACGAGGTCGGCGTGGGATGCCGCGTCGCGTGCCAGGCGTTTCGCGTCGCCTTCTTCCTCGGTCTTTCGAACTTCGAACCCGTGTTCCGCTGCGAGTCGCTGGACATCGTCGACGTGATCACCGCTCCCGCTGACGGGATTGAGAACGAGAACGCGATCCTCGTCGGCTCGCCGTCCGTTCGGCCCCTCCGATCGCATACCACTGGAAACGCCGGCCGAGCGCAAAAGGGTCTGGCCGGCGTATGCGTTGCCGTGTACTCCGTCGACCTGCACGCGCACACGCGATTCTTCCACGGTCGTCGCGACCTCGGGGACCGTTTCGACCCGCTCGGCGTCCGACTCCTCGCCGAAGCGGCCGAGCGACGGGGTCTGGAGGGGGTCGCGACGACCAACCACGACTACTACACGCCGCTCGAGCCCGACGGCGGCGCCACCACGCTGCCGGGGATCGAGATCACGACGGACAGGGGCCACGTCCTCGTCGTCGGCCCCGACCCGCCGGCGGCGACGAAACCCGGCGCGCTCTCGCCCCGCGAGGCGGTCGCGCTGGCCCACGATCGCGACTGCGCCGCGATCGTCGCCCATCCGTTCCGCAATAGCTCCGTCCGGAAACTCGAGGACATCCCCTTCGACGCCATCGAGGTCAACGGCAAACACCCCCGGTCGCGCCCACTGGTCGAGGAACTAGCCCGCGAGCGCGACCTGCCGCTGGTCGGCGGCAGCGACGCCCACTACCCGTTCGAGGTGGGCCGGGCCTACACCGTCGTCGAGGCCGACTGCCTCACGCCCGAGGCTGTCGTCGATGCCATCCGCGACGGCCGGGTGAGCGCGCGCGTCTCGCACTCGTGGGTCGACAGCCTCCTGCGCCGGGGCTATCGGGTCATCCACGATCGCAAGCAGGTGACCGACGCGATAGAACAGCCGACGCCGGGTGTGGGGATGCCGCCGGGCGAAGAGTAACTCACAGCTGGCGGTCGCGAACGCGGTGCTGTGGACGCGACGGGCGGTTGGGGTGGACACCGTCGGAAGTGGTAGTCGCGCGGCCGCGCCCGGCGACGGATGAGGGCTAGCCTCGACGGCCGGCCGACCGCTCGATGCCGCGGATCCACCGCCGCGGTGCGATCGGTCGACGCCGGCGCTCGAGTCGCTTTCCGCCAGCTTAGAACTCTGCGATGAGATCGGCTAGACACTCCAGCGAGGCGTGACCCTGATACCGGATCGTCTCGCTCCGTTCGTCGTATTCGATGACGTTCGCGTCCGACAGCCGGGGGAGCACCGAGTGGCGAAGTGCGACCCGGTCTTCGCGGTGATCGTCGCCCTCGAGTTCGTTCGCGAGGTCCCGTACTGACGCGATGTCGTCCGGCGAGTTCCGGAAGTAGGCCAGGACAGCGCGGCGGCGGTGGTCAGCGAGCACGGTTAGGAGTTCGTCTTTCCTCTCGGGTGGAAGTGTGTCTTGGCAGCCCATGGTCGTGATTGCTGTGGTGCCCTCGCTGGGGTACTGCGTACGTGTCCATGTGTTGATCCACGAAATGGACGATACGTTACTGCCACTGGGGTGCTTACTGTGCGTAAAGTGGACACATACTGTCTGTTCTCCGTGTGAGGCCACACGTGTGTCAGACGGATAAGGATGGTTTTCACCCGGAAGCGTACAGTACGTTCCGATCGTCGTTTCGAGGAGTAGCAGGACTTCCAGCGGGGAGTCCGACCGTCGACCTACCCGAGTTCTTCGTCGAGAATCAGGCGCGTCTTCGTGCTCACGACCTCCTCCTGATCGCGGGCCTTCGTGATCAGATCGTTGACCCCGCGGGTGTCTGCGGCGTCGACGACGAGGACGATGTCCTGTTCGCCCGAGACCATCCAGACGAAGTCGACCTCCGCCCACTCGGCCATCCGCTCGGAGACCGCCTTGGTGTCGACGTCGACCGCGACGCCGATCTCGAGCATCGCCTGGACGTTGCCCGTGCGGGTCGAGATGGTAAAGCGCTCGATGACGTCGTCGTCCATCATGCGCTCGACGCGGTTGCGAACGGTCCCCTCGCTGGTCCCCACCTCGTCGGCGATCTCGGTGTACGGCGTCCGGGCGTCCCGCCGGAGGATATCGAGGATCCGTCGGTCTAGATCGTCCATGGAGATGCGTGGCTACGACCGACCCGCACTTACCGATTACGAAAATCGTAACTGAGCTTCGAAGACAACACTTATGAGCGTCCATCCGATACGTAGATCGTAATGACGGAAGCCTACGTCGCACTGGAAGGCGGCCACGTGATCGAGGGACGTGGTCGTGCTCCGGGAACGGCTCGCGGGGAACTCGTTTTCACGACAGCGTATACGGGCTACGAGGAGAGTCTGACCGACCCCTCCTACGAGGAACAGGTCCTGACTTTCTCGTACCCGCTGATCGGCAACTACGGCGTCCGCGAGGAGCGATTCGAGGACGACCGCGTCCACCCCCGCGCCGCGCTCGCCAAGGAGTTCACCGACGACGTCGCCGAGTGGCTCGCAAGCGAGGGCGTCCCGGCGGTCGACCATCTTGACACCCGAGAGGTCGTCATTGACATCCGCGACGGCGGCGCGATGAAATGCGGCATCGCCGTCGGCGAGGACGTCACCGAGGAAGACGCCATAGCGCAACTCGAGGCCTGTAAGGCAATGAGCGACCACACCGATATCGGCGCGCAGGTCAGCGTCGACGACCCCGAGGTCCACGGCGCAGACAACGACGGCGAGACGGTCGCCCTCGTCGACTGCGGCGCGAAGGGCTCGATCATCAGTTCGCTGCTCGAGCGCGACGCGACGGTCCACGTCCTGCCCTACGACGCCGCCATCGAGGACGTCGAGGCCGTCGACCCCGACCTGCTGTTCATCTCGAACGGCCCCGGCGACCCGGTCAACTTCGGCCAGGCGATCTCGCTCGTCGAGGCGTTCGTCGAGGACACGCCCGTCGCCGGCATCTGTCTCGGCCAGCAGATCGTCGCCGAGGCGCTGGGCGGCTCCACCGAGAAGATGACCTTCGGCCACCGCGGCGTCAACCAGCCCGTCCTCGATCTGGAGTCCGGACAGGTCGTCATGACCACGCAGAACCACGGTTACACGGTCGCCGACCCCGGCGACCACCTCGAGGTCACCCAGATCAACGTCAACGACGACACGCCCGAGGGGATCGACGGCGTCGAGTACGATGTCATCACCCGTCAGTACCACCCCGAAGCGAACCCTGGCCCCGAAGACACCCTCGACTTCTTCGACGACGTGCTCGCCATGGCTTCCGGGCGAGCGGACACGCAGGCGGTTCCCGCCGACGACTGAGCGGTCCGAGCTCGCCTCGGTGGGTATCAGTCGCACCCGATCGCTCTCTTTGTCGACCGTTGGATATGCGACGAGTGCGGAATCCGCAACGCGATCGGCATCCAACCCTCGAGGTCACCTCTCCCGCGGCGCTACTTCTCGTAGACTCCCTCGTACGCCACGAGTCCACTTTCGGTTCTGACGGTGATCATGACCCACTCCGTATCGATGGTGGCAGCCCCATCGGGTTCAACGTCGACGGTCGCCAGTAACTGATCGTCTCTGACGGTGAGATACAGCGTCTCTCCCGGTTCGAACGCCTCGTCCACGCTCGCCCCGTAATAGTTCGCACCGATCGAAGACAACGAGACCGTCGCGTTTTCGGGTATCGGCTCGCCCGATTCCAGCGCGAGTGCGATGGGGTCTCCGTCATCGATCGAAATCGACGCTTCGGGAGCCCGCTCGAACCCTTCGTCGACCCACCCCGGTCTCCCGAGTTCGCTCTCGCCGACGCCCGAGAACGTCGTTTCCACCGCGACCGATTCGGTGTTGCCGTTCCTCGTCTCCCCCTCGAATTCGTACGCGTAGCGTTCGATGCCGTCGTCGGAAACGGTGACCGTCGCGGCGAACTCGCCGTACTCGTCCACCAACGGATACAGTTGCTCGAGGTCGTCGCCCATCTCCGTCCCTTCGTAGGTGACGGCCGTCGAACCGTCGGTTTCCTCGACATCGATCAGTTCGTACCCCGAAACTCCCAGCACGGCTTCAAGTTCGTCGCGGATATTCTGCTCGGCCGTCGTGCGCATCCCCGGTCCGCTTTCGACCCGGTATCGTTCGTTCGAATCGACGGTCCGGCGAATGAGCGTCTCGTTCCCCGTCTCCGTGAACAGCCAGGTTTTCTCCGTCGACGACACGAACATGCTGTCCTCCGTCAAGGGGGTGAAGTCGTATTTCGTTTTCTGCATCTTCTGCTCGCCGTCGACGGTGAGCGTGATCGACTCCTCGTACGTCTCCGTGTCGTATTCGATCGTTTCGTGCGTCTCAACCGTGTACGACCTGTTTTCGAGAACGGTCTCCTGTCGAGACTCGAGTTTGCTAGCATCGAGTCCGGATTTCCCGGTACCGTCCGGGTAGTCGATGGCCTCACTTGCTTCGTCTTTCGTCGCCACTCCCGTTTCGCCCTCTCCGTCATCATCCTCGCTCGTGGTACCGCCGTCGAGGACCCCTGCACATCCCGCAGTCATCGCTATGACCACGACGACTACAATCATGATTACTGACTTATTCATGAATGAATACATCAATCCACGGGATATGAAAGAACTGATCGAGCCCTCACCGAACGGTGACCGGCACTGACCGATCTCCGTCTCGAACGCTTACCGGTCAGCCGCGGATCCGGACCGCTCGAGTGCCACAGCCCGTTCCCGGATCGCCTCGTCGTCGACGGCCTCGAGCAGCACGTCGTCGTCGAGCGCGGCCGCGAGCCGCCGTTGTCCCCGTTCGGCGCGCTCGGTCGCGGTCGCCGAATCGACGTAGGCCGCGTCGCGGTCCGCGGCGTAGGTTTCGGCCAGGCGGCGGACCGTCTCGGGCTCGCGATCGTCGGCTGCTGCTCCCTCGAACAGCTCGACCCATCGTTCGGGATCGGCCCACTCGTCTCGACGGTTTTCGGCTTTGCGCCGCCAGTCGTAGTGGGTGGCAAAGCGGCCCCAGTAGCCCTCGTCCTCGCGCAACTCCCGGAGCAGCGTGCGGGCAACCGACGCACCGTGGCCGGCCGCGATGATCGCCTGATCGCCACAGCCCGCGAGCGGCCCGGCGACGTAGAGCCCGTCGACGGGCGTGCGACCGTCGGCGTCGGGATAGTCGCGGTCGAACCGCTCGTCGGCGTCGTCGGCCCCCTCGGCGACGAACATCGCGTCCTCGTCGAGCCCGCGGAGATACGAGCCGTCGTACTTCGTCGCGGCGATCACGAACCGGGCCGTGACGGGATCGCTTTCCTGTGGCTCGAGCCGAAAGCCCCCGCCCTCGAGCGCCGTTACCGACTCGATCAGATCGTCCTCGATCCGACAGCCCGCGGTGTCGGCGTGGTCTCGCGCCAACGCGAGGAAGGTCTCGGGGTCGATCGCGGGGAAGCCGAGGTAGTTCTCGAGGGAGGCACACCGACGCAGCGAGGACGGCCCGCGATCGAAGAGGACGGTCTCGAGGCCCGCGCGGGCGGTGTAGACGCCGGCCGAACAGCCGGCGGGGCCGCCGCCGACGACGGCGACCGCGGCGTCGCGGTCCGTGTCGGCGTCGAACGCGGCGTTCTCACTGCCCATCGGTAGCTGCTCCGCTGACGACGTTCGCGACCCGCTCGCGGTCGAACAGGCGTTCGTCTTCCGGAATCTCCGGATAGGGCTGGCCGGATTCGTAGCCCGGCCACGTGCCGAACTGCTCGGGGTAGAGCTGCTTGGCGGTCATCTCGAGCTGGAACAGGTTCATGATCGGTCCCTGGTAGCGCATCCCGCTGGCGACGACGCGATCGTTTTGTACCGCCGCGAGTTCGCTGCCGGCGGCGTGGGACTCGAGACGCTGGCGGATGTCCCCGATGGCGTAGCTCGAGGTGATCCCCCAGAGGTGGAGGACGACGTCCGGGTCGGCCTCGAGCATCGTCTCGTAGCTGACGGTGCCCCAGTCGCCCGACCACTCCACGTCGGCGAGCGCGTCGCGTGCGCCGAGCGGTCGCGTCTCGGCCTGCCAGAAGCCCGGCGTGTTGAGGTGATAGGAGTAGAATACGCCGTCGCCCAGCGTGACGCGGGCGACCGTCGGCCGCTCGTCTTCGGGCGGCAGGTCCGACTCGATCCGGGACAGGGTGTCCTCGTAGACCCCCCGGAGCGCCTCGTAGCGCTCCCGCTCCTGGAAGACGGCCGCGACCTTTTCGAAGAGCTCCCAGAGCGTGTAGTACTCGTAGCTGTCGGCGTACGCGTCGGCGGGCTCGCTGTGGACGCCGCTGTGATAGCTGCCGACCCACGGCGCGACCGTGTCGGCGATCTCTTCGATGTCCGAGGCGTCCCAGTCGTTCTGGGTCGTCAGCACGTACGACGGGTCGAGGAAGTGCACGTCGCTCTCCGCGCCGTAGAGTTGCTCCTTGGTCACGCCGTTCTCGAGCGGGTTCTCGAGTCCCTCCCAGTCGAAGGAGACGCCCGGGAGCCGCTCGTAAAACTTGTTCATCGTCGTCCCCGACATCTCGGGGGCGAAGAGCGTGCTCACCGCGTCACCGTGACCGAGCGCGACCGCCATGTCCGCGTACTGCGTGAACGTGACGAAGGCGTCCTCGGGGACGGCGTCGAACTCCATCTCCCCCATCGGTGCCATCGACACCGTGTACGAGCCGTCTCCACTCCCGTTTCCGTTCTCCGAGCCGGTGTCGCCGATACAGCCGGCCAGCGCCGCTCCTCCGGCTGCGATCCCTGCCGTCACGAACGTTCGCCGACTCGAGCCGAACTGCCGTGTCGTATCCATGCGGTTTAGGCTCGCCTAATAATCCAAAAGTCGTTCGATTTTAGGCCGGCCGAAAGCGATGGCGAGGGGACGGGAGGGGGCCCGCCAGCACCGTTCTCGCGGCCAGCGCGATCACTCGGCGAACGCGTACGTGACGGTCACGCTGGCGCTGACGCTGACGGGGTCGGCGTCGATCTCCGTCGGCGGCGCGCCGCCGGCCGCGTCGCCGCTCGTCACGGCCTCCTGTCGGACCGGGTGGACCTGCACGCCGCCGGTCGTGACGGCCGTCGTCCCCGCGAGGCTGACGCCGCGGTTGTCGGCGATGTGGGCTGCCTCCGCGTCGGCGTTTGCCAGCGCCGCGTCGATCGCGTCCTTTCGGAGTTCGGCGCGCGTCTCCTGCTGGAGGGTGAAGTTCACGTAGCCCACGTCGTCCGCGCCCGCGGCGACCGCCGCGTCGATGACCTCGCCGACGCGGTCCACGTCGGTCAGCGTCACCTCGAACGAGTGGGTTCCTTCGAACCCCGCCGACTCGCCGGTTCGCCTGCGGACCGGGGAGATCCGGTACTGGCCCTCCTCGACGTTTTCGTCGGCAATCCCCAGTTCGTCGAACGCCGCGCGGAGCCGTTCGGCTCCCGTCGCCAGTTCGTCGGTGACGGCCTCGGCGCTCTCGCCGCCGGCCTCGACGCCGACGCTGACGATCGCCCGATCCGGTTGCGCTTCGACTGCGCCGTCGGCGCTGACCGTGATCTCGCCTCGATCGGCGCTCTGAGTGCCGTTCCCGTCCGAATCGCCACCGTCAGTACTGAGCGGGCTTCCCGCACAGCCCGCCACCGCGGCCGCGAGTCCGACCGTCGATGCCGCGAGGAACTGTCGTCGATCCATACTCACACGTCAGGGGGAACGGGGAAAAGCACGACCCAAGCTCAAACGGCCCTTTGACCCTGCACGGGTACGCTGTCGACCGAACCGGTTCGGGGCAAACCGTACCGCGGTTCTCCCGAATGTCTTGCCCCATGGACTCGAGTCTCGAATCCGCGGCCGACATCGACGCCGCCGAGCGCGTCGACGAACTGATCGGCGAGACGCCCTTGCTGCGACTGGACGCCTTCGCCGACAACTGCTTCGGGAAGGTCGAGGCGGCGAACCCCTACTCGGTCAAAGACCGGATCGCCCGCTCGATCGTCGACGCCGCCGAGCGCGCGGGCGCGCTCGAACCCGGCGGCACCGTCGTCGAATCGACCAGCGGCAACACGGGGATCGGGCTCGCAGCGGTGTCCGCCGCGCGGGGGTACGACTGCGTGCTGACGATGCCGGCATCCATGTCCGTCGAGCGCCGGAAGCTCCTGCGGGCGCTGGGGGCCGACCTCGAGCTCACCCCTGCCGAGGACGGGATGGGCGGGGCCAACGAGCGTGCCGCCGAACTCGCCGCCGAGCGCGAGGACGCGATCCTGGCCAGCCAGTTCGAGAACGAGGCAAACCCGGCGGCCCATCGGGAGACGACGGGCCCGGAGATCTGGGCGGCCACCGACGGCGCGGTCGACGCGGTCGTCGCGGGCGTCGGCACCGGCGGGACGATCACCGGCGTCTCGGAGTACGTCAAAGAGGAGCAGGGAAAGACCGACCTCACGTCCGTCGCGGTCGAGCCCGCCGAGTCGCCGACCCTCTCGGAACGCAGTTCCGAGGGCCACGACATTCAGGGCATCGGCCCCGGGTTCGTTCCCGATATCCTCCGGACCGAACTCGTCGACGAGGTTCGCGCCGTCGAGGCGAGCGAAGCCAAAGACGCGGCCCGGAAGCTGGGCCGCAGCGAGGGGCTGCTGGTCGGCATTTCCTCGGGTGCGGCGCTGGCCGCCGGTGCCGAGTACGCGACCGAGCACCCGGACGAACTGGTCGTCGTCGTCCTCCCCGACACCGGTGAGCGCTACCTCTCGACCGACCTCTACGAGTTCGAGTAGCGCGGTGGGCCGACTGCGGGCTCCCGCGACGCCGCGACCGGCGGCCTCAGACCCCTTCGTCGCGGATGACCATGACCTTCACGCGGCGGACGCCGTCGAAGTCGCGAAGTCTATTGGTGAGGTCCCGGACCCGTTCGGCCGGCCCGCGACAGAACAGCGACTCGAGACACCACTCGCCCTGATGGGTGTGGCTCGTGTTGAGGATCACGCCCTGATATTCGTGCTGGACGGCGTGGAGTTCCCCGATCACGTCGTGGTGACGGTAATCGAAGCCGACGAGCGCGACGATCTCGCCGGTCGTCTCCTCGAGGCGTGAGTGGGCCTCGATGTACTCCTGCATCGCCTCCCTGACCGCTCGAGAGCGGTTGTCGATGCCCTGCTCGCGCCAGATCCGGTCGAACTCCTCGAGGACCTCGTCCGGAACGTTGAGCGACGTTCGCATATCGCTGGTACCGTCGCGGTTCCACAAGAGTCCCCCGTATGATCGAACCCCCGTTTCGGTAGTAACAACCGTTAACCGTGCCGTCACGGTTGCTCCGACACACGATGATTCCCGGCGACGCGCTCGGACTGTTCGCGGGCGCCGTCGCGCTCGGTGCCGTCCACGGTATCGAACCGGGTCACGGCTGGCCGATCGCGGCGTCGTACGCGCTCGACAAGGGCAACGAGTGGGCGTACGGTCTCGCGGCGAGTCTCATCATCGGTGTCGGCCACCTCGTGAGCAGCATCGCGATGGTGGCGGTGTTCTTCTACGCGAAGGGGTATTTCGGCCTCACGCAGCTCAACGAGCCGATCACGGTCCTCGGCGGCGTGCAGATCGGCGGGCCGGTGAGTCTGGTGGCCGGCGTCTTGCTCATCGCGCTCGGCGTTCGCGAGTACCGCCACGGCCACACGCACGGGAGCAGCGACGACGGGCACGTCCACGATGGCGCTCACTCCGAGCACTCGCACGATCACGGCCATTCCCACGATCACGGCCACTCGCACGGCGACCTCGAGCACTCTCACGACCACAGCCACTCGCACGGCGGCCACGAGCGCGACGCCGACCGCGGCTTGCTCGGCATCGCCTGGTTCGCGTTCGTCCTCGGATTCGCCCACGAAGAGGAGTTCGAGATCATCGCACTCTGTGCCGGCTCGACGCACTGCCTCGAACTGATGAGCGCCTACGCGCTCACGGTCATCGTCGGTATCGTCGGGCTGACGATGCTCCTGATCGCGGGCTATCAGCGCTCCGAGGAGACGGTTGAGCAGTACGCGCCGTACCTTCCCGTCTTCTCCGCCGCGGTCCTCGTCGTCATGGGCATCGGCTTTATCATCGGCCTGTTCTGATCGACCGACGACCGGATATCGGCAGCACGTTCCCCCTCACCGATAACTAAGAACGTCGCTTGTGATCTCTCCCCCATGGAATCCGTTGGTAGTGGACTCGCAGCGATCGAGTGGCACGATCACCGCGCCGATGTCTACCTCTCGAGACCGGACAAGCGCAACGCGATGACCGTCCCGCTCATGCGGGATCTGATCGAGGCCTTCGAGCGAGTCGACGCGAACGACGACGTCCGCGCGGCGACCTTGCTGGGCGAAGGCCCCGTCTTCTCCGCCGGGATGGACCTGAACATGATGCGCGGCCGCGTCGAACCCGACTCCGAGACCGACCGCGACGTCTTCCCCGAGGTTCTGAACACGATCGAGGACCTCCGCCAGCCGGTCGTCGCCGGTATCAAGCGGGCCGCGCCCGCGGGCGCGTTCGAACTCACGCTCCCCTGTGACTTCCGCGTGATCGGCCGCGACGCGACGTACGGCCTGCTCGAGATCAAACTCGGCACCTTCCCCCACGGCGGTGGCACCCAGCGCCTGCCCCGTCTGGTCGGGCTCTCGAAGGCCAAAGAGATCGTCCTGACCGGCGACTGGGTCGATCCCGAAGACGCCGCCGACATGGGGCTGGTCCACGAGGTCGTCGACGCCGACGCGGTCGACGAGCGGACGAAAGCGTTCGCCGACAATCTCTGTGAGAACGCGCCGCTCGGCCTTCGCAACGGGAAACAGGCGCTCAACGCCGCCCTCGACATGCCGTTAGAGCAGGGTCTGGAGTACGAACGCCAACTCGGTCACGAACTCGACGACACCCACGACTACCGAGAAGGGTTCGAGGCGCGACTCGAGGACAGGGAGCCGGAGTTCCGCGGCGAGTGAGTTTCCCGTCTGTGGCCGCTCACCGACGGTCGTAGATCTGGACCGCCCGATCGTGGCGCGCCGAGAGCCCGTTCGGGTTGCGTCGTTTCGAGCGGTCGGCGTATCTGGCGCGAATCCCGTCCCACAACCCGCGTGCGACGTTTTTGCTCACGTCGGTGCCGTCGGAGAACCAGTCAGTCGGCGTCGCTTCGCCCGAGACGAGCCGGCGAGCGGCGGCGACACCGTCTCGGACGGCGCTGTTCCCGGTCCGGACGACAATGCTCGGTCGCGGCCCGTAGTTTTTCGCGAGCCGGTACGCCATCGACCGATAGGTCTCTCCCCAGTCGGGATCCGCCCGGCCGCCGTCGGTTCCGACCTCACACCGGGCGGCCATCGCCGCGTCCCACGACACCTCGTAGCCGAGATGAGCCGCACGGTGGGCACAGTCGCGCTCGCCGGCTCCCTCGAGGTACTCGTCGAACCCGTCTAAGGTCTCGAGGACCGGTCGCTCGAAGGCGACGTTGTCGCCGTGAAACCGCGTTACCGTTCGGCCGCTGACCCGTTCGGGCGACCGCAGGTCGGTCCCGCCGGGGCCGCCGGTGACGGGGCCGGTGACGATGTTCGTCCCATCGCCGATCTCCTCGTCGATGGCCCCATACCAGCTGTGGTCGATCGTGTACTCGCCATCGAGGAAGGCGACGACCTCGCCCGTGGCCTGCTCGAGGCCGGCGTTTCGGGAGACGCCGGCGTTTCGCTCGGAGATCTCGATGAGGACGTCGACGTCGTCGCGTTCGCGCACCACTCCGGTCGTCCCGTCAGAGGAGGGACCGTTGACGACGATGATCTCCGTCGACGGCGGCGTTCGTTCCGCGAGGGCGTCGAGACACGACAGCAACTGCTCCCGGTTGTTGAGCGTCGACACGACTACCGAGAGCTCCATACCGCCCGTTAGGGGCTCCTGATAGTAAATAGATGGGATTTTCCCGGATCGATCAGCGGACGCGCGCGTTCCAGTACGACACCGACGCGAAGTGGTCGGTGACCGGGAGTTCCCCGACCGATTCGTCGAGCCGCCGTAGCGGGGACGCCAGCCCGTTGGGGATCGATCGGTAGAGGCCGTACGGCAGGAGGAAGTCGTCTTCGACGTCCTCGAGTCGCAGCTCCGTCTTCGCGAGCAAAACGGCCACTTCGCTCTTCGAATACAGTCGCGACCCCATCGGGAGCGCCCAGTTGTAGACGCTGCGCGACGAGAAGCGATTGAACGTGTCGAAGACGATCTGCTCCCGCGAGACGCGTCGCATCTCCCGCAGGAACGCCTCCGGATCGTCCGCGAGGTGGAAAAACCGCATCGCGACGACGGTATCGAAGTGATCGTCCGGAAACGGGAGTCGACCCGCGTCGCCGCGGAGGAACTCGAGTGTCCCCTCCGTCTCGGCGTTTCGCGCCTTCCGCCGTCCCTGCTGTAACATCGCCGCCGAGATGTCCAGCCCGACGACGTCGGCCCCCTGGTGGGCGAGCATGAGGGTAAACCGCCCGGTACCACAGGCGATCTCGAGGATCGACCGGTCCTCGACGGGCATGATCGCCTCGAGGACGGCCTCTTTCTCCCGGCGGTCGATCAGCTGTCCGCCCCGAGAGAACCGCTTATCATCGTATTCCTCGGCGACGTCGTCGGCTTGGTACCACTCCTGTCCTTTCACACTGAGCGAACCTACTGTCCCGATGGGATAAAACGATACTGGACTCCGTCCGCGACCGACCGTCAGGTCCGCGTTCGAATTCCGCTCGCTCTCGCGGTGAACGGGGCCGAAACGAGGTCCTGAGGTTCTGTGTTAATACCTCATTCATACGCCTTATACAAACTACAGTATTCGTATCTGAATATAGGGAAGCTTTACCATCACCGATTCCGCTCAGGTAGGTATGAGCACGAGTACAGCCGAGGACCGTGGTGCTGCCGCCGAAGAAACACTTTCCGAGGACGAATACCGCGACCGCCTCCGCGATCTGCCACCGAGCGCGAAGCTCGTCGCGAAAGTGCTGGAGACCGATTCGCCGCTCTCACAGGGACAGCTCGCCGAAGAATCGCTGCTTCCCGACCGGACCGTTCGCTACGCGCTCAACCGGCTCGAGGATGTCGGCCTCGTCGGCTCGCGATACAGTTTCCGTGACGCCCGGAAACAGGTGTACTTCCTCAAGCACTGACCGGTTCGTCCGCGGCCGACCTGTGGTCCACTGCTCGGGGGAACGGGGGTGGATCGACCGGCGTTGCCTCTGGCGATACATCCTTTTCCATCCGATCGTATTGTCGACGTATGCACGTGAGCCGGTGTGTCGTCCCGGTCGCGACGCGCGCGCCCAGCGGCGATACCAACGCCTATCTGCTCCGAGCGACATCGGGGTCGTCTCCGACCGACGAGCGGCGACGCAGCGAGTCCGAGACCGGTCCCGCGATCCTCGTCGACCCGGCGGCCCGAACCGACGACCTCGATCGACTCGTCGCCGACCACGCCGTCGAGCACGTCCTCGTCACCCACACGCATCCCGATCACGTCGGTGCCGTCGACGCCTACGCCGACGAGACCGACGCCACGGTCTGGGCCCGGTACGGCCGAACCGACCGCTTCCGCGACGCGACGGGCCGCGAGCCCGACCGCACGTTCGCGCCCGGAACGACCGTTCCGCTCGGTGACGACCGCGTTCGCGTCCTCGACGCGCCCGGCCACGCCCCGGACCACGTGGCCCTCGAGGTCGGTCGCGGCGGCCCGATCGTCTGTGGCGACTGTGCGGTCCGCGAGGGCAGCGTCGTCGTCGGCGCGCCCGAAGGTGACATGCGCGCGTACGTGACGACGCTGCGCCGGCTCTGGGCGCGGAATCCGCCGGCGCTCCATCCGGGTCACGGCCCGGAGATCGACGCTCCCCGCGAGGCCCTTGAGCGACTGCTCGCCCACCGCGACGAGCGCGAAGAGCGGGTGGTCGCGGCCGTCCGCGACGGTGCGGAAACGCTCGACGGGGTCCTCGACGCGGCATACAAGAAGGATCTCTCGGGCGTGCGCGACCTTGCGCGGGCGACGGTGGTGGCTCACCTCGAGAAACTCGCCGTCGAGGGACGGGTCGCGTGGGACGGCGAGCGCGCGACGCCGCCCGCGGACGACTGACTTTTCCGCCTCGGCGCCCACGTTCGGGTGTGCAATCGCTCGAGGCCGAACTGGAAACCGCCCGCCAGCTCGCGATCGACGACCTCGCGGACGCGATCGAGTCGATCGGCTTCGACTGTACCCGCTGTGGGGCCTGTTGCAAGGCCGACGCCGAGGACGACCACACGGCGACGGTGTTTCCGGACGAAGTGCGCACGCTGGAGGCGAGCGACGAATACGACGGCGACTACGACTGGCGCGATATCGCTCGTCCCATGCCCTACGGACTCTCGGAGACCGCCAACGGCGGGCTCGAGGGCGAGACCTTCGAGTGGGCGCTCCAGACCGACGATTGTGGCGACTGTACCTTCTACGAAGAAGACGAGTCGGGCACCGGTGCGTGTACCGTCCACGACGACCGTCCGCTGATCTGTCGGACCTACCCGTTCAGCGTCGCGCTCGCGGGCACCAGCCAGCCGATGGGCGAAGCCGTCGATGAAGCCGGCGTGGTCCGCGCCCACGAATGCGAGGGCCTCGGCCGCGACATCTCCAGAGACGACGCCGAGGAGCTGGCTCGAGCGCTCAAAGCGCGAGCGGTGCGGGAACTCGAGGAAGCGATCGCGGTCCGCGACGAGTACGAGCCCGCCGATCCCGATCCCGGCGAGGTCGTCGTCCACGACTCCGAAGGCGCGAAACGGGTCGACGGAACGCCGCTCGAGGAGTGAGACGAACCTGCGGCTGATCGTTCACTTGTTAACCGATGGTCGAGTCCGATCGCCCCACTTTCTGTAACGAGATCGAACGATAGCTGGCGGCTTAACTACGAGAGCAGCTATTGTACGGCGCGCTTCGCGCGCCGTTTCACCGAGCGCGCCACCGGCGCGCTCGGCCTTTTTGGTCGAGATTTTTACCGGGGGCATCGGCCGGCGTCTTCGACGCCGGCCTCAACCCCGGTAAAAAAGGTCGTTCTTAAAAGGTATCCTCGATGATCTCGCCGACGGCGAAGTTCGATTTGACTTCGGTGACTTCGATCTTGACGCGCTCGCCGACGTCGGCACCGGGGACGATGATGACGTAGCCGCGCTCGACGCGGGCGATGCCGTCGCCCTGTTTGCCGATGTCCTCGATCTCGACGTACCGCGTTTCGCCCACGTCGACCGGCGGCTGGGGCTCCGACGGCGCGGTCGCCGGCTGGCTGGCCGCCGCGGTCTCGTCGTCGCTGGCGGTCTCATCGCGCGAGATGAGCGCGACGCGGTAGACCTCCCCCGGGTCGATGTCGCCGGTCTCGACTTCCTGACGCGGGACTTCGATGACGTACCGATCCTCCTCCTCCGAAACGTCCGTACTGAACAGACACAGCAGTTTGTCAGAGATTTCCACAGGTAGACCCTCTATTTCAGTGCAGATCCCCATCCATAATAGAACTACCGACACCGAGCCGCCGGCTGACGGGCGAATCGGCGTGTGCGCTGCGCCCTCGAGCGCCCCGGAGATATACTGTTAGATGTTCACGAGCCGCGAGGGGCGATAACTCAGTCTGCGCGCTCGAGCGGCCGCGTCGTGACGAACTGCGAGAGGTCGAACCCCGTCTCGAGGTCGGCGTCGCCGACGGACTCGTAGGGGCGGTTGATGACGATGTCGCCCGCGGTGCGGTCGCCGATACCCGGGATGGCGGTGAGTTCGTCCATCGAAGCCGCGTTGAGATCGAGCGGGTAGGGGACGCCGGTGACCGAGCGGTAGCCGTGGTCGACGACCGCCGCGTCGATCGTCTCCCCGAGTTCGCGCTCGCCCGGGATGCCGACCAGCAGCGGGTAGGTGCCGAGTTGGCGGCCGAAGGTCTTGCCGTCCTGGTGGTACTCGAGGTGGACGTTCGGTAGGACGGTTCCGGGGGGTGCGACTCGCTCGAGCATCGGGTTGTCGATCTCCTCGCGGACCCGTTGCTTGTAGCGTTTGAACAGCTTCTTGTGCTCGTTTGCGATCTCCGCTCCCGTATCGCTCATGTCGGTGCCGTCGAAGGCCATCACCTGCCGGATGTTGATGCGGCGGAGCATGTAGCCCTCGTCGTAGACCCGCTCGAGGAACTGCCGGTTGCGCTCGTAGGTCTCCTCGCGCTCGCCCTTGAGCCCGTGCAGGAGGTTGATGCCAGGCAGGAGTTTGGGGAGCCGGCGCGGGGCGTCGTCGCCGAAGGTCGGGGCGTCCTCGGGATCCTCCCCGGGACGCCACCCTGCTTCCTCGTTGACGATCCGGACCGCCTCGAAACACTCTTCGGCGGTGACGTTGAGGTTGTTCTCCTCCTGGACGACCGGATCGGCGGACTCGAGGCCGAACGCGGCCGTGTCGCCCGGCGTGTTGTGCTCGGCAATGATCCGGATCCCCTCGCGGCTGGCTTCGGGCCACTCGACGATCGTGATGGGGTTCATGTTGTCGAGGTGCAGCGTTTCGAGGTCGGGCGCGACCTCGCGGATGCCGCCGTAGAGTTGGCGCAAGGCGTCCGGATTCGGCGCTTCGCCGTCGCCGCCGTAGGCGAGGATGTCGGCCTGCCGGCCGAGCCGGAAGTGTTTCACGCCGTAATCGGAGAGCGCGTCGACCTCGCCGACGACGGTCGGCGGCGGGCGAAACTCGGGGTTGCCGTACAGCGGCTCCGTACAGAACGAACACCGGTAGGCACAGCCCCGCGAGGTCTCGAGTTCCGCGATGAGGTGGTCCGGATGATTCGGATGCTGCTCGACGATGAAGGCGCCCGCCTGTGCCCACCGTGAGACCTCCTCGATGTCGCGCATCCGGTTGTTGAAGCCCTCGAGGCCGCTCTCGACGAGGTTGAAGACGGCGGCCTCGACGTCGCCTTTCGCGACGAAATCGAAGTCCAGATCCTGGCGTTCGGTCTCGGTCGCGCCGGCGTTTTCCTCGCCGACGCCGAACTTGACGGGGCCGCCCATCAGGCTCGTCCCGTTGGCGGTCCAGGCGAGTTTGCGGACTTCGTCGGGTTCGGCGGGCGTGCCGCCGACGTACTTGCCGGGGACGGTCATCCCGCCGAGGTAGATCAGGAGATCGGCCTCGTCGACGGCCCGCCACCGGTCGGGTTCGTCGCGGAGACCGTCGATGGTGTGATAGGTGATACGCTCGCGTGGAACGCCCGCGTCGACGAGCGCCCCGGCCGTGTACCGCGGGTACGTCGAGATGTACGGCGGCACCCCGAAGTGTGCCGGCTCGTCGACGTAACCGTCGACGATCGTCACGGACAGCGTCTCGGGGTCGGTCATAGCGCCCGATAGCGCCTCGAGGGCTAAAACGGTGACTACACGACCGTCTCGACTCGGCGAGTTCTCGAGCCCGCCGAGTCGTCCATTGCTGTCCCACCCGGCGGTGATTCGACCGGCCGGCAGACAGGGGTGGCCTGCAAACCGAGTGCGAACGCGACGGTACCCGTGGAGGCGAACCGAGCACCGTCGGGTGCCGCAACCCCGACGTTGATGGTCGTCGTGACGCTACTACCGGGTATGCCCCCAACGGAAGAGGTCGTGTGCACCGACGATGACTGCTTTCTCGACATCTTCGAGAACCACTACACCTACGACGTACCCGACGACCTCGAGGTCTCGCAGCTGTCGTGTCCGGTCTGTGGCGGCACCGACTGCCTCGAGCGGGTGGAGCTCTAACCGAGCGAATGCGACCGGCTCGGACGACGAGACCGACCGCCTCGCAGTCGATTTCGTCTGACGTTTCTTTTGAACCTGCCAAAAGGGATATGAACGCGGCTGTCGTAGCCCTCGATAGAGTCGTCTCTTCCATGGATCGCCACGCCCCTCTCTCGGTCCCCGAGACCGCTGTCAGCCTCCCACGCACCGCCCGGGGTGACCGCCCGTGACCCTCAAAGATCTCGGCAGGTCGGTCGGCAACGCGTTGTACCGTCAGGTCGGCCGCGCGAACAGCCGCGTCCAGAGCTACCGCTCGCTCCCCGTCGACATCCTCGAGGACGACAACACCTACCGCGTCGTCTTCGACGCGCCCGGTGCCGAACCCGACGACGTACAGGTCCGCTACCTCGAGGGAACCGTCAGGATTCGGATCGACCGGTTCCGCCAGTTCCACGAGGGACACGAGATGCGCTTTCCCGGCCGCGGGATGGCCCTGAGCGGTGAGGCCGAACTGCCGGCCGACGCCGTCGTCGATCCGGACGCCGGCACCGCGAAACTCTCCGAAACGGGAACGTTGGCGGTCGAGATCCCGAAGGATTCGGCGGTGAGGGGAACCGAGACGACCGACGCCGCGGTCGAGGTCGACTCGCCCGACGAACCGTCGTCGGACGCGAGCACCGAGACGGAACCCGTCGCCCTCGACGACTGACTCAGTTCGGCTCGAGCGCCATTCCTGCCCCGATCTCGAACGCCTCGTCGCCGTCGAACCGCGTCGGATCGAACGCGTCGATCCCTTCCCCGCCCAGTATCTCCGTTGTGATTCGCTCCCCGATCGCCGGCGCGCGCATGAAGCCGTGGCCCTGGAAGCCGGTCGCGACGTAGAGTCCGTCCTCGAGCGCTCCGACCAGCGGATCTCGATCCGGCGTCGCGGTACAGAGGCCGGCCCACGCTCGCTCGAGACTCGCGTCCGTCTCCGCGATGGCCGGAACGCGATGTGCGACCCGCTCTCGAAGACCGTCGGCGAACCCGTCATCCGCATCGCGGTCGTAGCCGTCGGGATCGGCCTCGCGGGTCTCGGTCCCGTCGCCCGCGAGGAGGCCGTCAGCGTGGGGCCGCACGTAGAAGTCGCCGGTCGCGTCGTAACACATCGGCTCCGCGAAGTCGCCACTCGAGACCAGCGCCTGCACGCGGTAGGGTTTCATCGCGAGGTCGATGCCGGCGTCCGCGAGCAGCGCTTTCGTGTGTGCGCCCGCAGCTACCAGCACCGCGTCGACCTCGTGCAGTTCGCCGTTCGGACGGACCACCCCCGTCGGGTCGGATCGGATCTCGACGGGCGTCTCGGTCTCGAGGGTGGCCCCCGCACCGGTGGCCGCGGCCGCGAGGCAGGCCGCGTACTCGGCCGGATCGGCGTACCCCGCCGCGCCGGCGATCCCCGCGACCGCAACGTCGTCGGTTCGCAGGACCGGAAACCGGTCCGCGAGCGCGTCGGCGTCCATTTCGAAGGCGACGACGCCGTTGTCCTGCATCCGCGCGACTTCCTCGCGGACGGCGTCGGCCCGTTCGTCGTCGCCCTCGCGGGCGAGCCAGACGTAGGGGCACTCGACGAACGGGAAGGTGTCGTCGCCCGACAGCGCGCGGAAGCGTTCGATCGCGTCGCTCGCGATTTCGGCGTCGAGCCCGTCCGCAAACGCGTCGTAGCAGATCCCCGCCGCGCGTCCGGTGGAACCGCTCGCGACGCTCCCGCGGTCGTAGAGTGTCACGTCCGCGCCCTCGCGGGCGAGGTCGTAAGCCGCGGTCGCGCCGACGGCACCCGCGCCGACGACCGCCACCTCGAGACCCGCACCCTCCTCCGTGAAGGCATCTACACCGACGGCCAGATCAGGGTCGTCGGCTCCGCTCATGGGCGTTCACTCGCCGGTGCAGGCGAACAGGTACGGCTCGAAACGGGGTGTCGACGAGCGGTCGCGCTTTCGGGGTCGGCGTTCATGCGGGCCACTGGGGCCGGAACCCACTTACGTCTGTGTGGTTCGGCCGACTCTCGTCTCCGGTACGCGAGCCGAGTCGCGGCCACTGGTCGTGACCGGATGGAAGGAATGGGGGGTACGACGGCAGGGCGGACGGAACGCCGTGGTTCAGTGCCGTATGTCCCTGCCGTATCGCTACGTATATCATGGGCTCGGATACCGGTATCTCCAAACATATTTGGTACCGCTATGCGGTCGGCTTCGAACACGCGGCCGTGTGCCCGAGAGGAACGTGAGGGGGGCCGAAACGCGCGGCGAGACGCGATCAGGTCACGTACAGCGAGCGGGCGATCACGAGGAAGCCGGCCAGCACGAGCAGGCTCTCGAGCAGGATGCCGGTCATCAACGGCACGCCGAGCACTTCGGTCAGCATCCCGGCGAGCACCAGGCCGAGAGTGACGAGGCCGAAGCCGAGCGAGAGATAGCCAAGCGCCGGCTGACGGGTTCGCCGGTAGGCCTTGTACGCGAAATAGGAGATGACGCCGCCGACGATGAGGACGAGCGTTTTGACGACCGCGAGCGCGATCGCAGTCGGCGTTGCGGCGGCGGGCGACATAGCTGTGTTCGGATATCCGAGACCTGTACCAAGAACCTTGCCGTTCCCGTAACGAGTGGGGTATGCCAGCTATTCTCTCGGCAGCGCCCCCCGAACGCTGTGAGCGAAGCGTTTTGGAGCCGGCGATCGGAGACGCGAGCATGACGCGACTGGTCGAACTCGAGGAACAGGGACCGCGGAAGCTCGACCCCTCGGATATCGACGACGAGAAGGGCGATATCGCGGTCTGTCGGTGCGGGCTCTCGGAGTCGTTTCCTTTCTGTGACGGGAGCCACCGACGGACGCGCGACGAGGACGAGGGGACGACCTACGTCTACGAGGACGGACACCGGCGGGAAGTCGAGCGGGTCGTGACGGCCGACGACGGCGACGAGTAGGTCCCGGCCGGCCGCGAATGGGGACGACTGTGCTTCACATCGAGCGCGCGGAGTTACAGACGACCAGCGCGCTGCTCGCCGCCATCGCGACGGCCGCGAAGAGCGGGTTCAGGAGACCGGCGACCGCGAGCGGGATCGCGACCGCGTTGTAGGCGAACGCCCAGCCGAGGTTCTGGCGGATCCGACGGCGCGTGCTCGACGCGATATCGAACGTCTCAGCCACGGCCGCGAGGTCGTCGCCGACGATCACCGCGTCGGCAGCGTCGGTCGCGAGTTTCGTCCCGCTTCCCATCGCGATGCCCACGTCGGCGGCGGCCAGCGCTGGCGCGTCGTTGCTCCCGTCGCCGACCATCGCAACCGTTCCCCGCGAGCGGAGCCGGTCGACGGTTTCGGCCTTCGCTTCCGGCGGAACGCCGGCGAAGACCTCGTCGACGCCCTCGAGCGCGCGGAACTCCTCGGCGGCCGGCCCCTCGTCGCCGGTGAGGACGACGATCTCCCGTCCGCTCGAGAGCGTTGCGAGCGCCGCGTCGAGATCCTCGCGCGCCGAATCGCCCACCACGATCGTTCCGCGGGCCCGTCCGTCCCAGCCGACGACGACCGGGACGTCGCCCGCCGCACGTGCATCGTCGATCGTCGACTCGAGGGCGCTCGGAACCGCGAGCCCGCGCACGCGAAGGTAGTCGGGGTGGCCGACGACGACGCGCTCGCCGTCGACGAGGCCGCTGACGCCGCGATCTGCGCGTTCGAAGCCCTCGACGGCGCTCGCGGCCTCGGCGGTGGCGTCGTCGGGTGCTGCGTCCGCGACGGCGGCCGCGATCGGGTGCTCGGTGAGCGCTTCGACCGCGCCGGCCCGCCGGAGCAGGTCGTCTGCGTCGGTGCCCTCGACGGTGTGTGTCGCTTCGACGGCCATCCGACCGGTCGTGAGCGTCCCGGTCTTGTCGAGGACGACGACGTCGATGTCTCGAGCGTCCTCGAAGATCGTCTCGGCGGCGACAACGATCCCCCGCTCGGCGGCGTTCTGGACGCCCGCGGCGATGGCCAGCGGCGTCGCGAGCCCGAGTGCGCACGGACAGGAGACGATGACGACCGTCAGCCCGAGCAAGAGCGCGGTCGACGCGCTCGAGCCGGTCGCGAACGTGACGGCGGCCGTCGCGACGGCGAGGACGACCACCAGCGGGACGAAGATCGTCGCGAGCTTGTCCGCGAGGCGCTGGACGCCGGGGCGGGCGCTCTGGATCGACCAGAGCAGCGAGACGAGCCGGTCGTGGGTGCTCTCGGCGTCCTCGCCGACCGCGAGGACGATCGGCGCGTCGGTGACGACGGTGCCACCCCGGACCGGGTCGCCCGGCCCCTTCCCGACGGGCAGCGATTCGCCGGTCACGAGCGACTCGTCGACCGCTGCCGTGCCCTCGATGACTTCGCCGTCCAGCGGGACCCGCTCGCCGGGTCGCACGAGCAGGCGGTCGCCGGGATCGACGGCCTCGAGCGGGACCGTCTCGCCGCGCTCGAGGCGGGCCTCGTCGACCTGCCCCTCGGTCAGCTCGGAGAGCAGCCCGGTCGCGCGGCGCTTGACCGAGCTCTCGTAGCGGGTCCCTGCGGTGACGACGAGGATGATCGCGACGGTCACGTCGAAGTAGAGGTGGCTCTCCCCGAGGGCGAGCGCGACGGCGCTGTAGCCATACGAGCCGAGCGCGGCCGTCGCGACGAGTAGGTCCATGTTCGGCCGTCCAGCCCGGAGGCTGACGGACGCGCCCCGGAGGATCGGGTACCCGGTGTAAAAGAGGATGAACGAGGTGAACGCCCAGATGTTCGCCGACAGGAAGGTAAGTTCGTAGCCGCCGAACTCGACGACAGGCTCGAGGCCGAAGTAGGTCGGGTAGAGAAAGAGAACGTACCACACCATGACCATCATGCCGAAGAAGCCGCCCAGCAAGAGCCGAGCGAGGCTGTCGTCGGCGCCCGCGTCGCCGTCGGCGGCCGCTCGATCGGCCGCGGTATAGCCGTAGCCAGAGACGAGGTCGGGGAGATCCTCGGCCGCGAGCCGGTCGGGATCGTAGACGAGCCGGATCGTGTCCGTCGCGTAGCTCGCCGTCGCGCCGAGGATGCCATCCTCGCGTTCGGCCGTCGTCTCGAGGAAGGCCTCGCAGGTCGAGCAATGCATGCCGTCGACCGCGAGGTAGGCGTCTTCGCCCTCGAGGGCGTCGAGATCGGTGTCCTCGCTCCGTCGGTCGAGTCGCGACTGGACTGCCGACTCGTCGGGCGCGTTGGCACCCTCGAGCGCACGTGAGACCTCGAGACAGCCCCGACAGCAGAACGTGCCGTCGACATCGGCTGCGGTGATCGGCTCGGGGGGTGTCGGTAGCTCGCAGAGGTCACAGGTACCGGTGTCGACTGCGGAGCCGTCTCCGGCCGCGGTGTGGACGTTCGATTCCGCGGTCGGCGCGCCCGCTTTCGACGGCGATGCGTGCGGTCGTGCGGTCGGGCGTGAGTTATCTCCCATCGTTAGAACAGGGGTTCGAACGGCAGCGGGACGTGCGGTAGATGGATGCCGTACAGCATCAGGCCGTGCGAGAGCGGGATGTAGCCGAGGACGATGAACGCCGCGCCCAGCCCGCGGTGGAGCCTGACTCGCGTCTCGGGTTCGATCGTGTTCAAGACCGTGCCGTAGGCGAACAGCGTCGGGATCGTCCCGAGGCCGAGGACGGCCAGCGAGAGCGCGCCCTGCGTCGGCGATCCCAGCGCGAACGCGTAGAGGTAGGCCGGGTAGATGATCGGACACGGCATGAACCCGTGGACTGCGCCGAGCGCGACGATCCCCGGCGAGGTCGCGAGCCGGTCGACCCGACTCGAGAGCAACGTCGTGAGACGGCGGAACAGCGCGCCGACGACGGGCAGGTTGTGGCCGGGGACTGCAGTCCGCCCGCGGACATAGTAGACCCCGCTCGCGACGATCGCGATCCCGACGAGGATCCCCGTCGCGCCGCGGACGCCGTTCCCGAGCTCGGCGACGGCCTCGCTCGAGGCGATCGTGACCGCGCCGAGCAGACCGAACAGGCCGCCGATGGCCGCATAGC
Source organism: Natrinema marinum (assembly GCF_024296685.1). Lineage (NCBI taxonomy): Archaea > Methanobacteriati > Methanobacteriota > Halobacteria > Halobacteriales > Natrialbaceae > Natrinema > Natrinema marinum. The sequence continues at coordinate 3,502,969 of NZ_CP100763.1, forward strand.
TGACCGTCCGACCGAGATTGAACAGCGCGTGCTGGCGCACTTCGTAGCCGGTGAGCGTGTCGTCGCGACGCTTCTCGCTCGCGGCGCCGATCCGGTCGGCGTAGGTCGTCACCAGCGGACCGCACATCCCCAGACAGTGCGCGCCGGCCAGCAGGCCGACGACGAGGAGGACGAGCAGGTTCACGTGCTCGGGGACAGTGCCCGGACCCATCGCCATCAGCGGGGCGACGGAGGGCGGAGGCGCCCCAGATACCGCTGACGCGGGAACGAGCGACGCTACGAGTGAAACTGGGGACATGTCGACGGCCGGAGTCAGCCGGCGGCGCCGCTTCCGTCGTGGTGGTCGTCGCCGTGCCCTCCCTCGACTGGCGACATCGCGAGGTACAGCGAGCCGATGATGATCGCGACGTTGACCGCGCTAACGACGCCGGCAGCGACTGAGTTGGTCGTTCCGTAAACGAGTACTGGGACGATCGCAAGAAGCCCCGCGGTCGCCGCCAGCCGCGGTGCGACTGTCTCGAGGTTCATACCGTAGAATGGGTCCGGCCAGCGCTTAATACCCTAACCTCTTCCCACCGATCGGGAACTACGGCTGATGGTAAGTCTTCCCCATTTCCTACTCAACCGTATGAGTCCCAGGACTGAACAACGAGAGCCCGAGCAGGTTCGTGAACTCGGGCACGAGGAGTACGATCCCATCGGAACGGCGATCCTGATCGGGATTTACTTCCTGATACTGGTGTTGCTGTGGATATTCATGTACTTCGTCGAGTTCCTCGGCAACGGACCGACCGTCGTCGACCTGCTCCTCCCGGTGGTGGGACTGGCATGAACATCCACACCTACGAGAAGGCGTGGCTGGTCGCCTCGATGGTGTTGATCGTCGGCTTCATCGCGACGATCACGTACGGCGCCGTCGGCCCCGGCATCGCGATGATCGACGACGACGGTGGGTCGATCAATCCGGACGAGATCAACGACCACGAACGGTTCGCGGAACCCGGTGTCACCCACGTCGGCGGCAACGAGTACGAGGTCGCCGTCGTCGCGCAGGCGTGGTCGTACAGCCCGAGTCAGATCGAGGTGCCCGCAAATAGCGAAGTGACGTTTTACATCACGAGCCGTGACGTGACGCACAGCTTCACCGTCGTCGGGACGAACATGAACACGATGGTCATCCCCGGTCAGGTGTCACAGATGACCGTCAAGTTCGACGAACCCGGCGAGTACGGCATCCTCTGTAACGAGTACTGCGGCGAGTATCACCACACCATGGAAGGCAAACTGAACGTCGTCCCCGAAGATGAGTTCGACCTGACCGAACTGTCCGTCGAGGCACCCGACGAGGTCCAGGCGGGCAACGAAACGACCATCACCGCGACCGTGAGCGACGGCATGCAGAGCGACCTCGAGACGACCGTCACCCTCGAGCTCGGCGAGCAGACCCTCGAGCGCGATGTCACGATCTCGGGTGAGGGCAGCGAGACCGTCGAGTTCGCGGTCGATACCGCGGAGCTCGGCACGGGCGAGCACGACTGGACGGTGACCGCCGACGGCCACGAGGAGAGCGGGACGCTCTCGGTCGTCGACTCGACCGACGGAGGTGATGACAGTGCGTAACGCCTACGTCGACCAATTCCCCGACGAGGCAGCCGTGATCAAGGCGGCGTTCTGGAGTTCCTTCATTGTGCTGGCGATCGGCGGGACGCTCGGGCTCATCCAGGCGCTCCACCGGACGGACGTGTTCCGGTTCATCCAGTCGGCGGACTACTACACCATCCTCACCGCACACGGTGTGTTGCTGGCGGTCACGTTCACGATCTTCTTCCTCGTGGGCATCTTCACCTGGGCGATAACCACCGGCTTGGACCGCGGGGTCGTGGACATCCGCTTTACCTGGGCCTGGTACGCGCTGATGGTCGTCGGCGCGCTGCTGGCCACCGTCACGATCTTCGCCGGCCTCCTCGAGCAAGCGCCGACGGTGCTCGGCTCGGAGCTGTACGCGGACGTGCTCTTCACGTTCTACGCGCCGCTGCAGGCCCATCCCCTGTTCTACCTGGGGCTGGTGCTGTTCGTCGTCGGCTCCTGGCTCGCCGGCGTCGACTGGTTCCGGACCTGGTGGGCCTGGCGCAAAGAGAACGCCGACGAGCGCATCCCGCTGCCGGCGTTTATGGTTCTGGCGACGACGCTGTTCTGGTACATCTGTACGCTCGGCGTCGCGATAGCGATCCTCGCCTTCCTGTTGCCGTGGTCGCTGGGGATCGTCGATTCGGTCAACCCGCTGTTGACCCGGACGCTGTTCTGGTACTTCGGTCACGCCGTCGTCTACTTCTGGCTGATGCCGACGTACCTGATGTGGTATCTCATGCTGCCGAAGTTCGCCGGCGGGAAACTGTTCAGCGATCCGCTCGCACGCGTCGTCTTCGTGCTGTTCCTGTTGCTCTCGACGCCGCTGGGGATTCACCACCAGTATCTTGACCCCGGCATCGCGGAAGGGTTCAAGTTCATCGCGATGACGAACACGATGTTCCTCCTGCTGCCGAGCCTGTTGACGGCTTTCACCGTCGTCGCGAGCATGGAACACGGCGCTCGCCAGCGCGGCGGCGAGGGCTACCTCGGCTGGCTCAAGGCGCTCCCGTGGCGCGACCCGGTCTTTACCGGCATGGCACTGGCGGGCCTGATGTTCGCCGCGGCCGGCTTCTCCGGCATGATCAACGCGGGGATGAACATCAACTACCTCGTCCACAACACCTGGTGGGTCGTCGGTCACTTCCACCTCACCGTCGGCACCGCCGTCGCGCTGACCTTCATGGCGGTGTCGTACTGGTTCATCCCGCAAGTGACCGGCAAGCCGCTCTGGAACCGCTCGGTCGCGCTGGCACAGGTCCTGCTCTGGTTCATCGGCATGACGTTCATGTCGAACGCGATGCACCGCTCCGGCCTGTTCGGCATGCCCCGCCGGACCGCCGAGCCCCAGTACCAGGGCTTCGACTTCGAGCCCGCCGTCGGTACCGTCGGCGAGATCAACGCCCAGGTCGCCCTCGGCGCGGTGTTGCTAACCCTCTCGCTGGCCGTCTTCCTCTTGGTCATGATCATGACCTCGCTCAACGGCACCAGCGACGACATTCCGGACAACACCTACGCCGACGCGCTCTCCGGACCCGAGGACTCGCCGGCGATCCTCGATAACCTCAAAGTCTGGACCGCGATCGCGATCGTCCTCGTGATCTTCGCGTACACGCTCCCGTTCGCGGCCATCATCGACTCCGGCGGCCTGTTCGGCGAGGGCATCGAGGGCTTCCAGCTCACCCTCGGGACCGATCCCGCGCTCGCCCTCGAGTCCCTCAGCGAGGTGATTCGGTAGATGCGCATCTCCGGCGGGGCACTCCTCGTCGTCCTGGCCATGCTCGTCCCCTTCATCGTCGAACTCCGGACGGCGCTCTCGTGGTTCGGCATCGAACTGACGCTCCTCGAGACGGCCGTGCTCGGCTCGGCGACCGTGCTCGCGGTCCTCGCGTGGGCGGTGTGGCCGCTGGACGACGACACCAACGGGGAGTCGTCACGGCCCAGCTGACTCGCACTCGTACTCCCCGGTTTCTCAGAACGCGTCGCGCTCGCGCAGCCGTTCGACGATCGTCCGCACCCGCTGGGACGCCTCGCGGGGTGCGACGAGAATTCGATCGTCGAACGCCGCGATGATCAGGTCGTCGACCTCGAGCAGCGCGACGTGCGCGTCGGGCGCGGCGACGACGTTGTTTTCGGCGTCGATCGAGAGGACGTCGCCGGCGACGGTCGCGTTCGCGCCGTCGCCGTCTTCCCTGCCATCATCGTCGCCTGCGAGGACGCGCCCGACGGCGTCCCACGTTCCGAGATCGTCCCACTCGACCGGCAGCGGCGTCACGACGACGTCGCTCGCCCGCTCCATGATCGCGTAATCCACGCTGACGGGTTCGACCGCGTCGAATCCCCGGTCGGGATCGCCGTCCTCGAGCGCCGCGACGAGAGGCGCGAGCGGCGAGTCGCGAGCCTCGCGTAGGAGCGCACTCGGCGTCCAGGCGAATATCCCGGCGTTCCAGTACGCGCTGGCCTCGATGAGCCGCGTCGCTCTCTCGCGGGCGGGTTTCTCCGTGAAGCGCTCGACCGCGGCGTAGTCGTCGGCTCCGGTTCCGTCGCCGTTACCCTCGAGCCGACCCTCGCCGGCGCTCTCGGGGACGATATAGCCGTAGCCCGTCGCCGGCCGCGTCGGCTCGACGCCGAGCGTGACGAGCCCGTCCGTCTCGACGGCGATCTCCGCGGCGCGCTCGAGGCGCGTGGCGAACGCGGCGTCGTCGGCGACGTGGTGGTCGCTAGGGAGGCAGAGTAACACCGGCTCCGCGTCGAACTGCTCGCGGAGCCGCCAGGCGGCGTAGACCAGCGCCGGGCCGGTGTCCTTGCCGGCGGGCTCGACGAGCACGCCCGCCTCGGGCGCGTGGTCGCGGACCTCGTCGGCGAAGGCCTCGCGGGTCAGCACGTAGCGCTCGTCGGCGACGGCCGTCCGATCGAGCGTCCTCGAGAGCAGCGAGCGCTCGCCGCCGAACGCGAGGAACTGCTTGGGGCGGTCGCTTCGGCTCGCGGGATAGAGTCGGCTGCCGATACCGCCGGCGAGCACGCAGGCGACGATGGGCCGATCCATCTTCACCAGGTCTCGATCCGGCCCTTGCGGACGTCTTCGGCACACCCCTCGCAGTCGGGGTGGCCGGCCTCGTAACAGGCCGGCCGGTACTCCTCGTCTAGCTTCGCCGCGCGCTGCTCGGCGTAGCGCCGGCAGACGATCTTCGCCCGGCCGGCCTCGTCAGTGGGCAGCCCACGGGCGTTTCTCGCCACTTCGTAGGAGTCGCGGGCCTCCTCGAGTTGCTCGTCGGTCGATCTGCGCCACTCTTCGAATTGCTCGCCCGCGCCCTGCAGCGTCGTGCGCAGGAGCCGCTCGAGTCGACGCCGGTCCGCCATTACCCGTCGTTGGGCCGCCGGGCACATATACTGTTGGCCGTCGGCGGTCGACCCGCCCGGCCGACGGCAACGACTTTGGGGAATCGAACGGACTCTCGAGCATGGACGTTCGAAACGCACTTCGGGGCATCACCTGTCCGCTGGTGACTCCGTTCGACGACGGATCGATCGACGAACCGGCGCTCGCCGACCTGCTCGAGCACGTACAGGCCGGCGGGATCGACGCGGTCTTCCCCTGCGGGACGACCGGCGAGTTCCCGAGCCTGACGCCCGACGAGCAGCGCCGCGTCGTCGAGGCGACCATCGAGCGCGCCGAGGTGCCCGTTATCGCCGGCGCCGCCGCGACGAGCGTCGGCGAGACGGTCGCGGCCATCGACCGCGCCGCCGATGCCGGGGCCGACGCCGCCGCGATCGTCGCGCCCTACTTCACCACCGCCAACGCGCCCGCGGGCGACCGGCGGTTCTTCGAGGCAGTCCTCGATGACGCCTCGCTCCCCCTTTTGCTGTACAACATCCCGCAGTGTACGGGCCAGCGCATCGAGCCCGAGACCGTCGCCGCCGTCGCGGAGCGCGATGGGGTCGTGGGGATCAAGGACTCGAGCGGCGACCTCGAGTATTTCCTGTCGGTCCTTCGTGAGACTCCCGACGATTTCCGCTGTCTGCAGGGGTACGACGCCTTGCTGGTCCCCGCGCTGCGGATGGGTGCCGACGGCGGGATCAACGCGCTGTCGAACGTCGTACCCGAGGTACTGTGCGAGGCGCTCGAGCGAGCCGAGGACGACCGCGGGCGAGAACTACAGAACGACGCGATTGCGCCCTTGTTCGAAGCGTGTACGACCCACGACTTCGCCCCGGCGACGAAGGCGGCGCTGGCCCACCGCGGCGTCGTTCCCTCCGACGAGGTCCGCCCGCCGCTCGTTCCGGTCGACGACGCGGGAGCCGAGGCGATCGGCGACGCGCTCGAGGCCGCAATCGCGGTCGGCGAGCGGTAGCAACAGCGAGGGCGTCGTAGCAGTCTTCCCACGGTTGATTACGCCGCTTCTACGATGAACTGGCAGAAAACGAGGTCTGCGTAACGAGCGACGCTATTTGCCAGTCTCATTCGATCGCCAGAGGTGATAGCCGAGACCGATCCATGCGAGCCCGAAGATTCCCGTGTAGTAGTTCATACCGACCGAGTAAAGCCCGAGTGTCGTAGCCCCGATGTAATTACTGGCTGCTGTTACAGGGAGCGCCGACGGCAACCACACTGCGATCCATCTGGATGGGATTCCGGTCTGCCACGCGTCAATCGCAATTGCGATCGTTCCTACTTGTGCGAGTACTGCACCGAAAAACGCGATCACTAACAGGACCACTCCGGTTGGCAGTGTGTATGAGATTAGTGTCCTGTGGGTCGCTATCGGAATGAAACTGAGAACTCCGACGCCGAGAAGCCACACACCGGCCCGACCACCGACAGAATACGCTGGCGTGTACTCTCGATAATAGCCAACGAGACCGATGACAAGAAACAGCGGCGTGATCAGGACGAGGTAGTCATACTGGATTGTCCAGCTCAACCGATAGGTATTGAGTACGAGCGGAGCGATTAGCCAGATAGTCCCCCCGATTATCGCACAACCAGCGGACCAAAACTGTTTTCTCATAAATAAAAATAAATCGTCACTAACATAGTAAGTGTCTTCTGGTGTTTCATCTCTCATCAACTCCCTGAAAACACTGGGTATCGGGAAGATAAAACCGACAATGGTACAGTCACCACGCAGATGTCCGTTAACTACCAAAACGAGAAAAATGGAGGGCAGGGGTGGTTACGGCTTATGACGATAGACACTTTTGACCAGACAGTATCTACACGAATATATTCGCCAGTTCTGGACCGATGGAGTTTCTTTCCCTCTGAAAGATTCTCTGTCTCCATATGAAGAGAGGTGTGCGACGAATCCTGTGATACCCTGGTAAGAGTACCGCCTGACACACTTCAGTGAACTCGATGTAGTCGACTACGCCAGCACCGGTCGCCTGATCGGACGTGCCACATCGGCGCCCGCTGGCGGTTTCTTTCGCCGCCGTTCACTTCCGCTCCGGTGGCGGTACTTTAAATACTATCGGGCGCGAACGGACGTATGCCTCCCAGTGAAACCAAAGAGGAGGCGAGACACTATGAGCGACGTACGACAGCACGCGGACGATATCCACGAGCAGTTTTCGGACCACCTCGACGTGAGCGTCGAGGATGTCGAAGGGCGCTTGACCACGCTCGTCGACGAATACAAAGTACCGATCGACGAGGCGCGCCGGAGCGTCACGAATCACTACCTCGAGGAGGCCGGCTTGGAGCGCGAGGACCTCGCGGGCGGCGACAGCGAGTCGGCCACCGTCGAGGATGTCGACGAACCCGAGCAGTGGATCGACCTCACCGCCAAGGTCATCGAACTCTGGGATCCCCGCAGCGACTCGGTCGCGCAGGTCGGCCTGCTGGGCGATCCGACGGGGACGATCAAGTTCACCAAGTGGGCGAAATCAGACCTCCCCGCCCTCGAGGAGGGGAAGGTCTACGAGCTTCGCAACGTCGTCACCGACGAGTACCAGGGTCGATACTCGGTCAAACTCAACTCGACGACCGTGATCGAGGAACTCGACGAGGAGATGGAAGTCGGCGACGACACCAGCGAGATCGAGGGCGCGTTAGTCGACATGCAAAGCGGCAGCGGGCTCATCAAGCGCTGCCCGAAAGACGACTGCACGCGCGTCCTCCAGAACGGCCGCTGTAACGAACACGGCGAGGTCGAAGGCGAGTTCGACCTCCGGATCAAGGCCGTCGTCGACGACGGCATCGACGCCCACGAGGTCATCTTCGACAAGGACGCCACGGAGGAGCTGACGGGACTCTCTCTCGAGGAAGCCAAGGAGATGGCGATGGACGCGCTGGACACGACCATCGTCGCCGACGAGATCCGCGAGGACATCGTCGGCATCTACTACCGCATCGAGGGACCGACCTTCGGCCGGTACGTGCTGGCCGACGAGGTCGAGGAACTCGACGGGCCGATCGATGCGGAGGAACTGCTGATCAAAGCGAGGTCGATGTAACATGAGCCAGGCAGAACTCACCCGCGAAGTCGCCCGTCGCGTCTTCGCCTCGGAATTCAACGATGCGACGTACGCGTTCAAAGAGAGCGACGACGAGCGCGCGCCCAACTACGCGCTGCTCCCGACCGGCGACCGCGCGAACCGCGTGTTCGTCGCCGGTACCCTGACCGAGACCGAAGACGTCGGCGAGGAAAGCGAGTACTGGCGCGGCCGCGTCGTCGGCCCGACGGGGACGTTTTTCGTCTACGCCGGCCAGTATCAGCCCGAGGCCGCGTCGGTCCTTCGCGACACCGAGCCGCCGGCGTACGTCTCCATCGTGGGCAAACCGCGAACCTACGAGACCGATGACGGCACCGTCAACGTCTCCCTGCGACCCGAGACCATCTCGGTCGTCGACGACGCCACCCGCGACCGCTGGGTCGTCGAGACCGCCGAGCGTACCCTCGACCGCATCGAGGCCTTCGAGGAGTGGGAACGAGAGCAGGAGGCGCCGGAAAGCGCCTCGACCGCGCCCACCAACGAGTACGCCCAGATGGCCCGCGAGCAGTACGACTCGCCCGTCGTCAACTACCGTAACGACGTAATCCAGGCCTTAGAGAGCCTCGAGACCGTCGATGCGGAGGACGCGGAAGCGTCCGTCTGAGCGGTCGCTCGATCTCTGTTCTCCGGTTTTCGACCCGAGAGCGGCCGCTACGTTGCGTCGGCGAGCACGGCTTCGAGCAACGCGCCGATCGCGTCGAACTCGTCGTCGGTGACCGCGTGGCCCGCGTCAGGATAGCGCCGCTCGTCGACCGCGGCGTCGGCCCGCTCGAGCACACGGATCGTCTCGGCGACGCGCTCGCGGTCGACGTGGTGATCGTCCGCGCCGTAGCCGACGAGCACCGGCGTCCCCGCGAGCGAGCCGTCGACCGACGCCGATCGAAGCTCGTCGCTCGAGCCCGGTAGCGTCCCCGAGAGGAGGAAGACGCCGCCGTACTGTGCCGAAGTCCGGCGGACGAACTCCGCGGCGACGGTCGCTCCCTGCGAGAAGCCGCCAATCAGTGTTCGCTCCGGCGGGATCCCGATGTCGGCCGCGTCCGCGAGCGCCGCAGCGACCGCTTCGACGCTCGAGGAGAGCCACGGCTCGTTGTCGGCTCGGGGCGCGGCCGCCGGATTCGGATACCAGCGACTGCGCTCGGCCTGTGGGGCGAGGAAGGCGACGCCGTGGCGATAAGTTGGCTCGAGCAGATTGACGATACCCTGCGCGGTCGCGCCTCTGCCGTGACAGGCGATCACAGCGGCTTCGGCGGCCAGCGCGGGCGCGCCGGCTGCGAGCAGTGGCTGGCCGGTGTGGGGGCCGGAGACGGCGTCCATCGTCCGATTCGAGTCCGATCCGGTCATCCGTCGGGTCTCTCGTCGGTCTCGTTCGTCGGCATCGTCAGCGCCGGGAGTTGACTCTCGATCAGGTCTCGGTCCCGCTCGAACCAGTCAGGCAGGTACAGCGACTCGCCGGGCCGGTCCGTCTCGCCGCTCGCCGCGACGCCGTCGGTCTCGGTCGCCAGCTCGAAGAGGATCCCGCCCGGCTCGCGGACGTACAGCGAGTGAAAGAAGTGCCGATCCTTGACCCGCGACACGTCGTAGTCACGGTCGTCGAAGAGCGCTCGCCACTCGTGGAGGTCCGCTTCCGTCTCGACGCGGACCGCGACGTGGTGGAGGGTCCCCGTCCCTTCGCGGCCGAACGGCGCGTCTCGGTCGAGGACGTCCACGATGGTAGCGCGGTCGCCCGGTGCCCGGTAGCGGACCCGACCGTCCCGCTCCGCCTCATACTCGAATCCGAGCGTCTCGAGCGTCCCCGCGGTTGCGTAGGGGTTGACCGACAGCGTCGCGACGCCGTGGAGGCCACAGATTGCGCGGTCCGTCGGCACCGGGCCGTCGACCCAGGGCTCGATCCCGTCGGGGAGCGGCGGGCCTGCGACGAGTTCGACCCGCGTCCCCGCCGGGTCTTCGAACCGCAGGACGCGCTCGTCGAACCGCCCGAGCGGCCCCTCGACCGCGATATCGTGAGCTGCGAGCCGCTCGGTCCAGTACGCGAGCGCGTCGGCGGGGACGACGAACGCGACCGACTCGACCTGCGGTTTCCCGACGCGGCCCGGATCGCCGTGGGGATTGGGGAAGTGGGTCAGAACCGTCCCCGGTGTGCCGGCGGCGTCGCCGAAGTAGAGGTGGTGCTGGAGGATGTCCTCGAAGTTGACGGTCTGGGTGACGAGCCGGAGACCGAGCACGCCGCTGTAGAACTCGATCGCCGCCTGGGCGTCCCCGACGATCCCAGTCACGTGGTGGAGTCCGGGCGTGTCGGACGGCATTACCGCCCAGTTGGGTCGCCAGCGGGATAGCCTCCCGGGTCGGCGACTACCTGGCTGTCGATCGCTCGAGTCCGACCGCCAGTCGCTGCCGCTCGCACCCGCTTGTCTGACGAATGGTTAAGTGTCGTGAACGACGACTAGGGGTATCGATGGGGAACAAGAACAAGACTATCTCGTTTCGGGTCAACGAGGACGCGTTCGCGGCGCTACAGGAGATCGCCGAGGAGCGCGATATCTCGCTGTCGGCCGTCTTCCGTGACTACGTCGACCAGCTCGTCGAACACGACGGTCAGGTCGAGGTCGTTCCCGACGACGAACTCGAGGCCCGGACGAGCACCGATGAGGGCGGTGAAGAGGTCTCGTTCCCGCCGACCGTCGAGGTTCCAAAGCGGTTCATCCGCGAGCACGAACGGCTCGAGCTCGAGGCCGAACACCTCCGGGAACAGTTAGACGAGTACAAGGGCTACGTCAACGACCTGCAGGACCGACTCGAGGATGAGGAAGACGAGGTGCTGTTGCTCGACGAACTGGACGAAGAAGACGAGTCGTACCAGCTGCGGTAAGTGACAAGGCGGTCGTCCCTTCCGCCTGGGTCGTGGAAAGCGGGACGCTCAGTCCTCGCGCTACCGCGCGAGATCTTGCTTTGCCTGCCGAATCTCGTCGTACTTCTCGTCTGCACCGTCGACGCGAGCGAGACCTTCGGCCGCCTCGAGGGTGCGAACGGCGTTGTCGAGAAAGGAGAGCACGTCGCCGGAGTAGGCATAGACCATGTAGTCGTCGGTCATCACGTCCACGATGGCGTCCGGACCGAGCCCCTGAGCGCGCAACTCGAGCAGGTAGCGCATGAACTTCCGCTCCGGGCAGCCACAGTAGGGGTTGTTGTCGCAGTCGCAATCGAGGAAGTCCTGTGCGAAGTCGAGGACGCGATCGCGGGTCGCCTCGTCTAACTTCTCGAGGCCTTCGCCCTGGAAGAGCACGTCCAGCGTCGCGCCCTTGAACGCCCCCTTGGGGATGTTCGTCTCGAGTTGGGAGCTAAGCTGGCGGTGATTCTTGACGTAGATCTTGTCGGTGATGGCCACGCGTTGGCGGTTGTAGCGCCCGTGGGCCGAAAAACGTCTCGGTCGCGTCCGGCCGATTCGCGGTGGCAACTGCGCCTCGCCCCTGCCGCCCGAAATCGCGCGGTACGGAGTCGCACACCCCGATCACGGAGTCGTAACGTATTTCAGGCCGACCGCGTGTAGGATAACGTGCAAGCGTGTCCGGGTTGGGGTAGTGGTTATCCTTCAGCCTTGTGGAGGCTGAGACGCGGGTTCGATTCTCGCACCCGGACTTTTTCGCGACGAACGGCGTAAGGAGCGATAGAGCCGGAAGGCGAGATCGTACCACGCGAGACGAGCGAGAGCGAGTCTCGCAGTCGGGTTCGATTCTCGCACCCGGACGTTCTGTGGCGTCATCGCGAACGGAGTGAGCGATGGCTCGGAGCAGCCTTTCCGGCGAACAAACCCGTGAGCCACGGAAATAGTCGGAGAATCGAACCCGCCAGTCACAGCGGTCGAACTGTGGAGCGAGCACGTCCGGTTCCGGTCGGTTCTCACGCCGGTGTTCCCCTGTTTTGAATCCCGTTGCTGAGACAGTCAGCGCGGGACTGACTGGGTAGTCATACCCGACCGAGTTCTACGCTCGAGCGCTTACGCGGCCACTTCGTCTGCGGCGAAGTGCTCGCGGAGTTTCTCTTCGTCTTCCGGCGAGAGGTTCGTCTCTAGAACCTCGGGATCGTACGGTTCGAGTTCCTCGGTAACGCGTTCGCCCTCTACGTCACTCACGAGCAAGAACAGTGCGGACTGGCCGGGACCGATCGTTGTGCCGACCTCCTTGATGAACGAATCGTCGATTCCGATATCGGAGAACTTTCCGCCCAATGCACCGGTTACCGCGCCAACCGCCATTCCCAAGACCGGTGCGAGAAAGATGAGCCCGATGAGCAGCCCCCAGAACGCCCCGCCGAGCGCACCCGCTCCGACGAGGCTCTTGGCTTGTTTGACATCCGTTTTGCCGTCCTCGTTTCGAACCACGACGGCGGCGTCTTCCATCGTGATCAACTCCTGTTTTTGCAACTCGAAGAGCTTGTCCCGCACCTCGAGTGCGCCGGTTTCGGTATCGAACGCGAGTACGATGAGTTTCTTCATTTCGAACTCCGGAGAAATTTCCACCGAGGACTGAAAAGTACCTTTCCGGTGGTGGGAGAGAATGTCCATCGATGAGTGAATCAGCAAACCAGACTGTGGCCGAGAACGGGTCCTCTCTCTGTGATTCGCGACTGTTGCCGTACCGGCCGTCCACCTCTCGAAATCGACTGTCCGGTTTCGAAGATCTCGGTCGATCAGCGTCGATTTCTGTTGCGGTTCTGACTCGCCAGTACGTCGAGCGCGACGGTGCAGGCGATGGCGAGTCCCGCGTCCATCTCCGGTGAGACTTCGACGCCGTACGTATCGCGGAGGCGGAACCATTTCTTCGAAACCCCAGCGATACGATTCCCGTTTCGGATCATGCGGTACTCGTGGTTGAGGATGTTTCCGACGGACTGGATCGGTGGTCCTTCCGGCATGAGGATGATGAACCGGTCACGGATGGGCGTAACGAGCGCTCTCTTTACCGTCGCTGCGCGCTCTCCGTTTTTCTCGATGACCATCGTGTCCGTGACGCGAGCGATTTTCTCCTGAATCGAATACTCGTCTCCGGTCGCGAGGTCCCGCATCTGCAGCGTGTTTCGAACGCGAAGCGCCTTCCCGTCGACGATGAACGCTTGTTGCCCGGCCTCGTCTTCGACGTAGTAATCGTCTCCGATGGAGACGAGTCGTTGCGTCATCTTGTATCGTTCCCAGCCACGTTCGCCATCGGTTGCCCCGTAGCTCTGCCCTGTGCGGTTATTTTGAAGTCGTTCCTGTCGCCTTGCTCGTCGGTTTTGGCGCCGTTTCTGGCGGTTCGCTCGTCGTCCCATACGCGATGGACGCTCCTGAGTGATATCAATGTGTAGTTCGTTTGACTAGTATGTCCGTCGGGACTGACGTTCTGGGGGGCGAAAAAGGCGATCGAAACCGTGACACGGCAGAGAAAGCGGCCGCCTCTCGAGTTCGCAGCGCGAGTGTGCCCGTGCGTTCACCACACACGCCACGGCGTTCCTTCCGACACCGGTTGACGGCCAATCACGTACTGCTCGGTCGAGCGTGCGAGGCGTTATCTGCAGCCGTGACCGTAGCGGGAGGCCATCCGAGCGGCGGGTCCGGGGGTTCCGTCTCCGACACCTCCGCTTCGACGAACCCGACTCGAACGAAGACGTCTTCCCCTAGTTGCTCGGTCAGGAGGTCGTCGAGTTGCTGAGCGAGGTCGGGTGGTGCCGCGCGGTCGCGCGGAATGCCGATGAGGACGTTGACCTCCGGTTCGTTCCCGAGCAGTAAGTCGATGGGTTCGTAGTCGACGGTCACCCTGACAAGTTCGACATCGTCGATATCGGCTTCGTTGAACTGTCGCTGGATTTCGTCCTGCGCGTTTGCTTCGTAGGACTGGGTCTGAAACGTGGTCCACGTGACGGCACCGAGGACGACCGAGAGGACCGCGATCCCGACGACGATAACCGCGATGCGAGAGACCACTGACTCTCGCACATCGGGGGACTGTTCGGGCTCGAGCGGTCTGAAGCCGGCTGCGTAGAAGAGAACGAGCGCCGAGAGGTTGATCGCGAGGAGGTTCACGAGGACGAGGACGCCCGCCCCGATAGCGACTCCAGGGGGGCCGAACGCGATTCCGAGACCGGCGGTCGCCGCGGGTGGAATGAGGGCCACGGCGATGGCGACGCCCACGAGCGTCGAACCGCTTCCCCGCATGATACTGATCGCCCCCGCAAGGCCCGAACCAAGGGCGAGAAAGAGCGCCAGGAAGTTCGGATTCGTCCGTTCTGTGACCTGCGGGATGGTCAGAATGTCGAGGTCGGGGGGAATGAGGATCGTCCCTTGGAGCACCCAGCCCATGATCGCACCGATCGCAATGGCGGAGACGAGGCCCGTCACCTGGAGGAAGACGCCGCGAGTGGCCATGCGCTGGTCGTCGAGAATCGTTCCGACGCTCGCGGAGATGGCGGGTCCCATGAGCGGCGCGACCACCATCGCGCCGATGATGGTGGCGGCGGAGTCGAGTAACAGTCCCGTGGTCGCGATGATCGTACTCAGGACGAGGAACGCGAAAAACGTCGAGTTCGCCGGCGCGAGATCTTCCGCTCGCGCGTACAATTCCTCGCGCGAGATGCGAAGTCCCGGAAACCGTTCGATCAACGCGGAGAGTCGTTGTGAGACGACGGTCTCCGTCGCCATGACGATCGTGTAGGCGTCTTCCCGAACTCCTGCCGACGTCAATCGCTCCAGTATCGGTTCGACACCGCTCGGAGGGACGGGAAACTGGACCATCGCCTCGAAATCGCCTCGCCCGACTTCCTCGAAGACAGCGTAGTCGATACCTTCCTCATCGAGAGCCTCGAGAACTCCCTCCTGCTTCCCCTCCGGGATTAACACCTGCACGAGACGCATACTGAGAATAGAGTGTGTAAGATTATAAACATATGTCCTGAGTAGCGAGACGGTCAGGGTTGTTTTCCGGTTGACAATATCGAGCACGCACGCTGGGCGGAACGATTACCCGCCACGGCACAGTGCCAGCATCGGTCGTTGTCATCCGAGGAGGTTCTGGAGCGTCAGGACGACGAAGAGTGCGATCACCGCCTCAGAGATGATCCACGAGTTATCGCTCATCCAATCGCGAATCTCCGGGAGTGCGGACTCCGCCCGCTCGCCGAGTGCAAGCACGCCGAGTGAGGGGAGCGCCAAAATAAAGAGCGTAAGCAGGACGAACCCGGCCGCGTCCGCGACCGAATCGCCGTTTGCCGCGAGGTAGGTGCCGACGCTCATCGAGGTGACGATATCGGTCGGAAAAAAGCCCAGCAGGAGGAATCCCAGTCGAAACGAGAACCGCGGCGTCGCGGCGGTCAATTTCCCCATCCACGCCGGCGGCTCCGAGACGTTCCGCGTCCGGTAGGTGTTCACTGCCGCGTAGAGGAGGAGGACGAGAACGACGACATAGAGCAGTTGTTTTGCGCTTGCACCGAGCAGGCTCCCACCACCACCGAGACTGCTCCCGAGGAAGTACGCCACGACGACGACGAGACTGATAGAGAGGAGCGCACCGAGGACGTACGCCGCCGAGTTCGCTCGCCACTTTTCGCTCGTGGCGAGGAAGATGGGTGAAAGTATCTGTGGGCCGGCGATCATCACGATCGCCAACGGAAGCACCTGTATGAGGCTCATGGCTCGAACTCGTTTTTCTTCGGTTCGGTCTGTCGACCGGAGCCTCCGTTTTCGGGAACGTGAATCCTTCGTAGCATTATCGTGCGTTTCTCTCGGAACGTCGTAAGCCGGCGGCGGCAATTAATGTTCCCAGATCATCAAAAAGACTATTTTCCATTTTTCTTAGAAGTGTCGTGGTCGCTCGCGGTTACTTCGGTGTTGATCGCACCCAGCGAGCGCGTTGACGTCACTCGACGGTCGGCGGAAGACCGGTTCTTCGGGTACACTGCCTCCAGAAGAGTTCTCTGCTATACGGTCTCTTTCAGTGCGCGCCGAATATGGAGTGTCGTCTCTTCGGTACTATGTCGCGTATAGTTTGGGAGGTGGATATATTACTATGTATAACTGGCGGAATATGGAACATTATTCAGAATAGTCGTATGATCTGGATTCTATGAAGTGGGGTTTATAATAGGTGACAGCGTAGTAATAATTGACCATGACAATCAACTGGACAGCTGTCGTCGTCGGATTTGTCGTAACCCTCGCGTTAGGGTTCATCAGCGGCCTCATCTACGTTGGATCAGGAGCCTCGGTCGCGCTTCTGTACTGGGGAGGAATCGGCCTGTTCGGTGGGCTCACCGCCGGATACCTCGCAGGCGGAGCGATGAGCTCTGGCATGATCCACGGCGGTATGGCGACCGTCTTCGGGTCGCTGATCTTGCTGGTCATCACGTCCTTTACCACCCTGCTCTTCGGGGGCCTCGTCGCATCGTTCGGGGTGTTCACCGTCGGCGTACTCCTGCTCGCGTTCTACGCCATCCCCGGCGCCGTTGGTGGCGCGGTCGGATCGTGGGCGAAGCACCGCCGGGCCGCGAGAGAAATGACCGGTACTCGAGCCTGAGACCGGACTGAAACCTATTTTCTCTGACGAGTTCGGGGGAGTGACTGGAATCCGGCGCCGCTGAGTCGAGCTACGGGCACTCGGTATCAGGACCCCGTCGGATTCGAGTGGGCGAAACGGACGTTACGCTTGGGGCGACTATCCGCGACTTGTCTCCCGCGACCTTGGCGGTAAATAATAGTCTGTCCGGACACATATCAAAAAGCCAAAACCTTCATAACAGGTTATTTCTTCCATGAATGTATGGTCTCGGAAGACATTCGACGGCGGCGATTGTTACAAGTCTGCGGTGCGACACTAGCTGCCGGTGCAGCCGGCTGTCTCGGTGGCGGTTCGGGGAACGGAAGCGGCTCGGGGTCGGGGAACGGCGGCGCGGGGACGTCCGACACGCCGGCGTACGCACAGTGGGTGACGACGGTCGAGGACGAGGTCTCGCTCAGCTATCTCGATCTGGCGGCGCTGAACGAACTCGAGAGCGACGACGAGGACTCGAGCGGCGGCTCGAGCGGCCTCGAGGACATCGAGGATCCGATGCTTCGGCTGCCGCTGGCGGGTGCGTTTTCCGCCATGTTCGCCGCGGGCTTTGGCCTGTCGGGGTCGGGTCTCAGCGGTCTCATCAGCGATCAGCAGACGAGCGATACGAGCTTCGAGACCGCGATCGATGCCTTGCTCATGACCAACGAGACGATCGTGCTGTCGGGCGACGTGGTGACCGACGAGATCGACGGCGAGTTGACGACCGTTGCGGAGAACTCGTTCGCCGAGATCGAGTTCGAACACACGTCCGACATCGGCGAGTACGCGGTCTACGAGCCCGCGGGCGACCAGGGGACGACGACGACGCTGGCCGTCGCTGGCGAGGCGATCGTGCAAGGGTCGAGCCTCACGGCCGTCGAACGGGCCATCGAGACGAAGCAGGGAGAGCGCTCCCGCGCCGTCGATGAACACGAGACGTTCCGGCGGCTGCTGGCGACCGGCGGGCACGGGGAGATGGTGTTCGGTGGCTACAGCCCCGACGGATTCGACGGAGCCGGTTCGGGGGGGTCCTCGAGCGGGTCGTCCTCCGGGTTCCAGATCGACGCGTTCACCGCCCTCAACGGGGCCGTCTCGTCGCTGTCGTTCTCCGGGTCGTCGGACGTGACTGGAGAGACGGCGCTGTCTTTCGACGAACTCGACGAGACGGCACGATCCGACCTCGAGTCGGCGCTCGGCAAAACCAGCTCCGACGTGTCCGTGAACTTCGACGGCACCTTCGTCTCCGCGTCGGCGACGTTCTCGGACGACGCGCTTCAAAACGCCTGAATCGGACCGCTCGTCAACGCGCCGTTTCAGCGTCCGCTCGAGCGACCCGTTAGGCCGCGTCCTCGAAAAACGTTGTCACCCGATCGACGAAGTACGCCGGCCGCTCCTCGGGGAGCCAGTGGCCGGCGCGGTCGACGACCTCGCCGTCGACGTCGGTGGCGACCGCGTTCATGTCTCTGATGGGGAGCTCGCGAAAGGAGGCCTCGCCGCCGAGCGCGAGGACGGGGATCTCGAGCGGGTCCTCGGCGTGCTCTCGGTTGTTCTCGGCGTCGGCCTCGTAGGCGCGATAGTACTCGAAGCCGCCTCGCAGTCCGCCGGCTTGCGAGTAACAGCGGACGTACTCGTCGCGGGCGTCGTCGTCGATCGCTGCCGGGTCGTACGCGCCCTCCTTGTAGAACCAGTCGAGATAGAGCCGCTCGCGTCCGGCGACCAGCCGCTCCGGCAGGTCGCGGACGCCGTGAAAGCGAGTGTGCCAGAGGTGGCGTTTCTCGTCCTCGTTGACGCCCGGCAGTCCGGCCTCGAGAACGACGAGCGCGCGAACTTCGTCGCGGTACTGGGCGGCGTACGCGTAGGCCGTCGGCATCCCCCAGTCGTGACCGACGAGCCCGATCGGTTCGTCTCCGAAGCCGAGTTCGTGAACCAGCTCTCGCACGTCGGTCGCGACGGTGTCTTTATCGTAGCCCGAAACGGGGGTCTCGGAGTCGCCCAATCCCCGGAGGTCGGGCGCGATGACGGTGTACTCCTCGGCTAACTCCGGAATTACCTCCCGCCACTCGTACCACGTCTGCGGCCAGCCGTGGAGCAAGACCACCGGCGGTCCGTCGCCGGCGGTGACGTAGTGCAGTTCGACGCCGTTGACGCGGGCCCGTCCGTGCTCGAAATCGTCACTTGCGACCATACCTCAGTGTCGGGGCGGTGATCTATCAGTCTTCCGTGATTCGGCGGGGACGACCGGTCGTACCGGGCGCGCTTCTCGCTCGCGGACCCGGCTCGAAGTCGACCGTTTCGACTTACTCCGCCGCGTCGGTCAGCCGCTGTACCTCGTCGTCGGACAGCGACAGCCGCGAGGCGGCGACGTTCGACTCGAGGTGGTCGGGGTCGGACGTGCCCGGAATCGGGAGGATCACGTCGGAGCGCTCGAGCAGCCACGCCAGCCCGACCTGTCGCCGGGTCGCGTCGTGCTCGCCGGCGATCTCGTCGAGCAGATCGCCGTGTGCGTCCAGGTCGTCGCCGTTGATCGGCGCCCACGGGATGAAGCCGATGTCGTGTTCGTCGCAGTACTCGAGGGCCTCGCGGCTGCCGCGGTCGTTCAGGTTGTACCGGTTCTGGACGGTCGCGACCTCGACGTGTTCGCGGGCGCGCTCGATGAGGTCGACCGAGACGTTGCTGAGGCCGACCTGATCGACGAGCCCGTCGTCCTGAAGGTCGGCGAAGGCCTGTACGGAGTCTTCGAACGGCGTGTCCTCGTCGTCAGGTCGGTGAAACTGGTAGAGGTCGATGGTGTCGGTCCGCAGCCGGTCGAGCGAGGTGAGGGCCTGATTGCGGATGTAGTCGGGGTCGCCGTGGGCGATCCAGTCGCCGGAGCGGTTGCGCAGCAGGCCGGCCTTGGTCGCGACCAGCACGTCGTCGGGGTCGCCGATCGCCTCCCCGATGAGCCGCTCGCTGACGGCGGGGCCGTAGGAGTCGGCCGTGTCGACGAAATCGACGCCGCAGTCGACGGCGTGTTCGACGACCTCGCGTGCAGTCTCCTCGTCGTCGGGCGCGCCGATGATGTCCTCGCCACAGAGCCGCATCGCACCGAAGCCGAGGCGGTGGACGGTCCTGTCGCCGATCTCGAACGTGTCGCTCTCGTTGGTGATCGAGTTGCTGCTCACGGTTTCGGTACCGGGCCGCGGAGGGAAAATCGTTAGCCGTTGCGAGTGCCTTGCCGGAACCGCTGCTGGAGAGCGGTTCGGATCGAGCCTCTGGGGCTGTTCCTCTGCTCGAGCGGATCGATCCGTTCGGAATTTGGCCAACAGACTGTAATATTAAAACATTATTTATTATCATGTAGCTTCATGCAACGGTATCCAACACCGAACACGAACGAAATTGCCGGCGTTCTCGACCGACGCGCCGAAGCACTCATCATCGACGGCTTGCTCGTCGCGATCGCAGTCGGTATGCTCGGCTACGTCTTGGGACTGGTCGCAATCGGCGGCTCGCTCGGCGGATTCGGCGGCTTCTTGCTCGCCGTCCAGTTCGGCGCACCGGTCGCACTCGTGGTGTATCAGGCAGCCTTCGAAGGGTACTACGGACAGGCGGTCGGCAAACGGGCGCGGGGAATCGTCGTCGTTAGAAAGGACGGGTCTCGCTGCACCTGGGGGGCGGCCGGACTTCGGAACCTTCTCCGAACCGTCGATATCCTCCCGGTTTTCTACATCGTCGGCATCGTCACCGCCTACATCTCCGCCGACCAGAAACGCCTCGGCGATCTCGCCGCGCGGACGGTCGTCGTTTCGACCGATTCCTGACGGGCCTCGCGTCGCTGCCTCGTCCGATACCTCCCGTCGTCGCTCACCCGTCGGTGATAAACGAGTTCCGTGCCGGTGGGTAGCTCACGATCGTCGAGAGCCACAGCGTGTACGACAGGAGGAACGCGAGCGGGGCGAAGGAGACGGCACACAGCAGGTGAATGCGGCCCGCAACATCATCTTCGAGATCGGCGGCTGGATCGGAGCGTCGTAGACGGGCATCGCGACCGCCGAACTGCCGATCGCGACTCCCCTCTGGTTCTTGCCGACTGACACCAATGCACACGATCTAACTTGCCGGCGACCGTAGCTCTGCTGTGGTCTCCCCCGGACAGATTTACGCCGCGGTCTGCATTGGCCTCCTGCTCGCCGCGTTAGGGATCTGTCTCCCGGTCCTCGGCGGCATCTTTCGGGACGGCCTCGAGCGCCAGCGAGACCGTCAGTCCGAAGCAAGCAGCCGCGACGCTGCGGACGAGACGGCCGTTCGAACGTCGACGACTTCGCTCGAGGAGGACACGGCGGAGGGATCGAAACTGACCTGTCGACAGTGCGGTGCGGAGAACGATCCTGCGTTTCGGTACTGTCGATGCTGTGTGGGGCTGATCTGACCGCCGACCCCACGGCGTTGCGTTTTCGGACATCGACACCGCGCACGGACCAACCGGTACCCGTACGTCGTCCGTGGATTGCAACGCTCTTCCACAGATATCCACGTCGGAGAGAAATGCCGCCTCCCGGATTTGAACCGGGGACAGCTCGATCTTCAGTCGAGTGCTCTCCCAGTCTGAGCTAAGGCGGCCCACTCTTCTCTCCGTCCATGGTATAAAAAAGGATTTCGGATCGGAATCGTCGTCCCCGGTCCCCTTACAGGAAATTCGTCCTCGGTTCGAGCTGGTCACCCACTGACGGTTACAACGACAATACCGTCACGTCTTCTCACGTAAGGTACGCGAACAACATGTTACAGGTCGGATACAGTGGCGCCTCCACACGATTCCTCCTCGTCTGTTAGATTATCGGATATTCAAGACACCCTTTTGCGCTCCGGGGGGTAATATCATGTTATGGAAGCCCTTACCTCGAGCCGGGCGGCCGAAGAGCTGTCTGCCGACACGATCCTCGAACTACTGGCGAACCGACGGCGACGCTACTTGCTCTACGCGCTCCGTGGACAGGAGGCCCCGATCGAGCTTTCGACGCTCGCCGAGACGGTCGCCGGCTGGGAACACGACGTGCCGCCGGACGAAGTCGCGAAAAACGAGTACAAGAGCGTCTACGTTTCCTCGGTGCAGTGTCACGTCCCGAAACTGGACGACGCCGGCGTCGTCGACCACGACGAGGACAACCACACCGTTATCCTCGCGGACAACTTCGACCAGCTCGAGCCGTACCTCCGGGTCGTCGTCAAAGACGAGCCGGAGAACTCGACGCTCCACGCCGCCTTACAGACCGAGTCAGGCGACGGCCTGCTCGGTCAGATCCGGGAGAACGTAGCGCGCCTCAAGCAGTGACTACTCCGATTCCCGCCCGTACGACCCGGCATAGTGAGTGATTAGCCTGTCCGGACTCGAGGGATCGGCTGATGCGTCGGTGGGTTCGCCCGCCTGCTGTCGGTTCTTGGCCGCTCGAGCGGTTCGTACTCGATCGGCCGATCGAAGGACTCGGGCGGGTTCGAACGACGCGAAGACTCGCTCACTGCGTTCGCTCCGTCTTCTCTCGTTCGAACCGCCGCTCGCGACAGATGTCTGCCGCTCACGTATTGTTTGCGGCAGAAATATGGGCTCGGGCGGGTTCGAACCACCGACCTCGGCCTTGTAAAGGCCGCGTCATGACCAGCTAGACCACGAGCCCGCATTCGGGTGGAGTGCCCCCGTCCGAATAACCTTTACCTTCTCGCGGCACAGCTATCGTGCATGGCACTCGAGCGCGTATGGAAGGTGCTTCTCGTCGTCGGGATCGTCGGCCTCGGTAGCGTCGTCCTCGTCCAGGCCGGATTCGTCTCGCCCCCGTGGGGACCCGACGAAGGGACCGCCCGCGTCACCGACAACGAATCCGACGACGATCCCAAGGCCGTCATCGATGTGGAGGTCGCAACTTCCTACCAGGAAAAGCGTACTGGACTGAGCAACCACGAATCGCTCGAGTCGGGCAACGGCATGCTATTCGTCTTTGACCAGGAAGCGGACCGAACGTTCGTGATGCGGGAGATGGACTTCCCCATCGACATCATCTACATCGGTGCCGATCACGAGATCACGTCGATCCACCACGCCCGTGCACCCGGCCCAAACGAGGACGGGAACAACATCCGGTACCCCGGTCGCGGAAAGTGGGTCCTCGAGGTGCCACGCGGCTACACGAACGAGACGGGGATCGACGTCGGCGATTACGTCGAGATCGATCTCGAGTCCAATCAGACGATCGTCTCCGAAGCAGGCGCGAGTGCCGGCGCGGTCGCGCCGATCGCCGCGAGCGGTGTCTCGAGTGCACGACGAGCGGCCGAGCGCGCGAGCTATTTCGATTCGTAGGTAACTCTTTTTGCCGGCGGTCCCTGAGCCCCGGTCAATGAGTAGCGCCGAGCTGGACGAGGACGATCCCTTCGAGGAGGAGCGCGAGGCGGTCGAGAATCCGATGAAGCGCCTGTTCCTCGAGTACGGGTCGAACTATCTGGGCGCGGCGACCCTGGGTGTGATCGCGAGCGTCGCGGCCCGAGTCCTCGACCTGCTCCCGGCGCTGATGCTGGGGGTCGCGATCGACGCCGTCATCCGCCAAGAGATCGGCTACGTCGAGGCGTTCCCGATCGGCGGAGGGCTGATCGCGCCGTACGTCCCGGAGGCTCGGATGGCCCAGTTCTGGCTGACGATCGGGATCATCGCGAGCGCGTTCTTGCTCTCGGCTATCTTCCACTGGACTCGCAACTGGGGCTTTAACACCTTCGCCCAGAACGTCCAGCACGATGTCAGAACCGACACTTACGACGAGATGCAGCGGCTGAACATGGGATTTTTCGCCGACAAGCAGACCGGCGAGATGATGTCGATCCTCTCAAACGACGTCAATCGCCTCGAGAAGTTCTTGAACGACGGAATGAACTCCATGTTCCGGCTGGTCGTGATGGTATTCGGCATCGGCGGCTTACTGGTCGCGATCAACTGGCAGTTGGCGCTGGTCGCCTTGCTACCGGTACCGCTGATCGCGGTGTTCACCTACCTGTTCATCCAGACGATCCAGCCCAAGTACGCCGAGGTACGCTCGACCGTCGGCAGGGTCAACTCCCGGCTCGAGAACAACCTCGGCGGCATCCAGGTCATCAAATCGAGTACGACCGAGTCCTACGAATCAAACCGCGTCGAAGACGTCTCTCAGGAGTACCTCGACGCGAACTGGAGCGCGATTCGCACCCGGATCAAGTTCTTCCCCGGCCTGCGCGTCCTCGCGGGGATCGGCTTCGTCATCACGTTCCTCGTCGGCGGGCTCTGGGTCATCGGCGGTCCGCCGGGGCCGTTCTCGGGCGAGTTGAGCACCGGGATGTTCGTCGTCTTCATCCTCTACACCCAGCGCTTCATCTGGCCGATGGCCCAGTTCGGGCAGATCATCAACATGTACCAGCGCGCCCGCGCCTCGAGCGCCCGCATCTTCGGGCTGATGGACCAGCCCAACCGGGTCGGCGAGGACCCCGACGCCCCCGACCTCGAAGTCACCGAGGGAAGCGTCGAGTACGACCGCGTCTCCTTCGGCTACGACGAAGACGAGGCGATCATCCGGAACGTCGACTTCTCCGTCGACGGCGGCGAGACGGTCGCGCTAGTCGGTCCCACCGGGGCCGGCAAGTCGACGGTCCTCAAGCTCCTCTTGCGGATGTACGACGTCGACGAGGGGGCGATCCGAATCGACGGGCAGGACATCCAGCACGTCACGCTTCGGAGCCTGCGCGAGTCGCTCGGCTACGTCAGTCAGGACACGTTCC
This sequence comes from Natrinema marinum, assembly GCF_024296685.1. Lineage (NCBI taxonomy): Archaea > Methanobacteriati > Methanobacteriota > Halobacteria > Halobacteriales > Natrialbaceae > Natrinema > Natrinema marinum. The sequence goes on from NZ_CP100763.1 coordinate 3,527,409, forward strand.
TCTTCTACGGCAGCGTCGCGGAGAACATCACCTACGGGACCTTCGACGCCGACCGCGAGGACGTGATCGAGGCTGCGAAGATGGCCGAGGCTCACGAGTTCATCACCAACCTGCCCGACGGCTACGACACCGAGGTCGGCGAGCGCGGCGTCAAGCTCTCGGGCGGCCAGCGCCAGCGGCTCTCGATCGCACGCGCGATCCTGCGGGATCCCGATATCCTCCTCCTCGACGAGGCCACCAGCGACGTCGACACCGAGACTGAGATGCTCATCCAGCGCTCGATCGACGACCTCGCCGCCGACCGGACCACGTTCGCCATCGCCCACCGGCTCTCGACGATCAAGGACGCCGATCTGGTCCTCGTCCTCGAGGGCGGCGAGATCGTCGAACGCGGCACCCACGAGGAACTACTGGAAAACGACGGGCTCTACTCGCACCTCTGGGGCGTCCAGGCCGGCGAGATCGACGAACTTCCTCAGGAGTTCATCGAGCGCGCCCAGCGCCGGCAGGCGCGGACGGAAGTCGGCGACGACTGAAGCGCTGGCATCGGCGCGCTTCGCTCAGAACGACTCCTGTTCGCGCTGGTCGTCCTGCTCCGGCGCGCCCTCGTCCTGTCTGTCCTCGCCCGCCGCGGGCGGCGTGCGGTCGCTGTAGTTCTTCCGCCCGATCGCCTCGTCGCTCACCATGGTCATGATCGCCCCCTCGAGCTCGCCGTAGTCCCGATACTCGTCTTCACCCAGCGGGCCGATGACGCCCTCGAGCGTCGCCGTCTCGCCGCTCATCTCGATCTCCTCGTCGCCGTATTTCTCGAGTAACTCGTCGTGGCCGATCGGGTACGCCTCGTTCTCGAGGTCCGCTTGCAGGTCGCCGAGTTCGACGCCCCGTTCGCGACTGTCGTCTGGCATACTCGGGTCTTCGTGACGCTGCGGAAACGGGTTCGCCCTGCGCTCGCCACGAGGGCGTCGGACCGGTAAGACGAGGCTCGGACTGGCGAGACGAGTCCCGGACCGGCCGGTCCAACGGGGTTACCGCGGGTTTCATGTCCGCGCGGTCGGCATACTCCCGCATGGATCTCTCCGACGCGACGTGGACCGACGTGCGCGACCTCGAGACGGACCTCGCGGTCGTCCCCGTCGGGAGCACGGAACAGCACGGCCCTCACGCGCCCCTCGGGACGGACGTGCTGACCGCCGAGGCGGTCGCCGACGCCGGGATCGAGCGCGTCGACCGCGAGGTCGTGCGCGCGCCGGCGATTCCGGTCGGGATCGCCGAGGAACACCGCCAGTTTCCCGGGACGATGTGGGTCTCCGCGGACACCTTTCGGGACTACGTCGGCGAGGCGGTCGCGAGCCTCGCCCACCACGGCTTCGACCGGGTCGTCCTCGTCAACGGCCACGGCGGCAACGTCGACGCGCTGCGGGAGATGGGTGGGCGACTCACGCGGGACGGCGACGCCTACGTCGTCCCGTTCACCTGGTTCGAGGGCGTCGGCGAACACACCGCTGACATGGGTCACGGCGGCCCCCTCGAGACCGCCCTCTTGCGCCACTGCGCGCCGGATCTGGTCCGCGAAGATCGGATCGAAGAGTCCCGCGCGGGCGCGGCCGACGGCTGGGGCGACTGGACGAGTTACGTCAATCTGGCCTACGACGCGGCGGAGTTTACGGAAAACGGGGTCGTCGGCGATCCGACCGACGGCGACGCCGATCGGGGTGACGAACTGCTCGAGTTAGCGGCCGACGCGCTGGCGCGATTGCTCGAGGCGGTCGCAGAGCGGAACGTCTCGCGACCCGAGCGCCGATAGGGTCCGGGAGCGGTTTGGCTGTGCGGTCAGTGTCGCTCACTCCTCGGCTTCTTCGTCGTCCGTGGCGTCGTCGGCATCGTCCGCGTCCGCTGGCCCGGCACCCTCGAGCGTGCCACGCAGCGCCGGAATCGTCGAGGTGAGTTCGCTCACCTGTTCGCCGGCTTCGGAGATGTCTGTGATCGCGTCCTCGAGGTCGGCGATCTCATCCTCTAAGTCGTCGGCGTCGTCGAAGGCGTCGGCGCGCTGGCCCATGGTGAACCACTTCTTGGCGTCGCGGAGGTGCTCCTCGGCGTCGCCGGCGTTTAACGCGGAGTTTAAGCCGTTGAGGACGCCCAACACGTTGTCGGCGTCGGCCTCCCAGACGTCGTCGGCGTCGGGCAGGGCCGCCCAGGCTGCTGCGAGCGAGGATTCGACGTCCTCGCGCATCTCGTTTGCCGCTTCCCCGAACAGTTCGTCGTCGTCGCCGAACGTGGCTTGGCTCATGTCATCGCCTTTGCGGGCACCGGGGTTAAAAGGTCGCCCGAAAGTGAAAGTGAAATCGGTCGCGAGCGGATCGATATCGGTCGAACGGCGGCGAGGTTTCGAAAGGGAGGTCCTCGGGTGGGACCGATTAGCCGGGACCAGAAAGCATATTCCATGCACCGTCCACCCTCCCAGTAGGACGGTGGACAGCGGGTAGGGGTACTCGCGGATTCTGTCCACCGGTTTATCGACCGCCGAGCGGCGCGTTGGTCTCGGTTTCGCGACATCCCAGTTTTGCCAGCCGGTGACCGCTCGGAGCGCGGTCGGCGCGTCACTCTCGGACCGACTCGAGGCGCATCAGCGGATAGCCGTCTTCCATTTCCATGCGGGTAACGACCTCGCAGCCCTCGTAGTCGACGACGATCTCGACCTCGAGGAAGCGCCCCGTCAGTTCGGTGTAGTCGGCCGTCGACTCGGCGAGTGCGGCCTCGAGGTCGTCGCGTTGGACCGCGACGGTGACGGCCGTGCAGTGGGGCTGGTTCTCGATGGCCTCCTCCATGGCGGTCTCGAGGCTCGCGGCGCTGTCCGGCGAGAGCGGGGTGCCGGCGAACTGGTGGTAGAGCGAGCCGAACTTGATGCCGGCCTCGAAACAGGCTGCTTCGGCGTCCGTGGGTGAGGTCTCTGGAGACATATTGGGTGACTCGAGTGCGGTCGGGAAGGGGATTGCGATGAAAGGGGCTGCCGGAGACATCGTCCCGTTCCGGAGGGCACCGCAGTGTCGTATCTCGAGCAGGCGTTCTGTTCTCGTGGGCACAGGGGATTTCCTCATCCTCCCCAGCCGATTCGCTCACTCCCAGTGGTCGTTCGCTCATCCCTCGCGCACTGTCGTCGGCTCCCCTCACTGTTGTTCGGTCAGCCGACAGTACGCGCCACCGCAGTGAGATCGTCGGTCGGGAACAGGTCGCGAGTCGTCCCTCTTCTCCGAGAGCCGCGTGCCACCACCGCTCGCGCTCCGGGCGAACCGCATGGTTCTTATCGCCGCTTTCCCACACACCGAACGAATGGCACAGTCAGTCCTGCTCACGGGGGCTGCGGGGCGGGTCGGAGAGGCCATCCTCGGCGGCCTCGCGGACGACCACGAGTGGCGGTTGCTGGATCGCGACCCGCCGACGGAAGAGCAACCGGGCGAGTTCGTCGTCGCGGACATCACCGACGGAGAGGCCGTCCGCGAGGCGATGGACGGCATCGACGTCGTCGTCCACCTCGCGGGCGACCCGCGACCGGAAGCGCCGTGGAACAGCGTCCTGACCAACAACATCGATGGCACGCAGACGGTTTTCGAGGCCGCTGCCGATGCCGGCGTCGAGAAGGTCGTCTTCGCCTCGTCGAACCACGCCGTCGGCAACTACGAGACCGACGCGCGCACGCCCGACATGTACCGCACGCACGACGAGTACCGCCTCGATGGGAGTGAACTTCCCCGCCCGAGCAATCTCTACGGCGTCTCGAAGGCCGCCGGTGAGACGCTGGGACGGTACTATCACGACGAGCACGACCTCTCGGTCGTCTGTGTTCGCATCGGCAACCTCACGCAGGGCCACCCGCCGATCGACTACGAGCGCGGACAGGCGATGTGGCTCTCCTACCGGGACTGTGCACACCTGTTCGATCGCTGCATTCGCGCCGACTACGAGTACGAGATCGTCTACGGCATCTCCGACAACGACCGCAAGTACTACTCGATAGAGCGCGCCCGCGACGTGCTGGGCTACGAGCCGCGGGACAACTCCGCGTACTACGACGGCGAAGAGCGGGTCGTCGAACCCGACGCCTGAACGCGCCGTTTCGCCGGCCGTCGGCCGCCACCCTTCTCGAGAGCCGGCAACCCACCCCGAAGAGCCGCGCCCTTTTGCCGCTCGGCGTGGGACCGACCGGCATGGAGTACACCACCCTCGGATCGACGGGGATGACGGTCAGTCGCATCTGTCTGGGCTGCATGAGCTTCGGCACGGGGCGAGAGTGGATGCTCGAGCCCGCGGAGAGTAAGGAACTCATCGACCATGCGATCGATCTCGGGATCAACTTCTTCGACACCGCGAACGTCTATTCGACGGGCGAATCAGAGGAGATCCTGGGCGACGCGCTCGAGGGGTACGACCGCGATTCGCAGGTGGTCGCGACGAAGGTCTTCGCCGAGATGGACCCCGAGAACCCGAACGCGAGCGGCCTCTCGCGGAAGGCCATCGAGCAGGAACTCGCGGCCAGTCTCGATCGGCTGGGGATGGACACGATCGACCTCTACCAGACCCACCGCTGGGACTACGAGACGCCGATCGACGAGACCCTGCGAGCGCTCGACGATGCGGTCCGGCGCGGGCAGGTCCGGTACGTCGGGACCTCCTCGATGTGGGCCCACCAGTTCGCCGAGGCCTTGCAGACCAGCGACGCGCTCGACCTCGAGCGCTTTGCGACGATGCAGAACCACTACAACGTTCTCTACCGCGAGGAAGAGCGGGAGATGCTGCCGCTCTGCGACAAGGAGAACATCGGCGTCATCCCGTGGTCGCCGCTCGCCCGCGGCGTCGCGGCCCGGCCTCACGAAGAGATCGAGGCCACTACGCGCGGACAGACCGACCAGTACTTAGAGCAGATGTCCTACCTCCAGGGTGGCGGCGAGGCGATCAACGAGCGAATTCAGGAGATGGCCGACGACAAGGGCGTCTCGATGGCCCAGATCTCGCTCGCCTGGCTGCTTCACAAAGACTGGGTCGACGCGCCCATCGTCGGGACGACCAGCGTCGAGCATCTGGAAGACGCCGTCGAAGCCCTCGAGATCGACCTCTCCGACTCCGAGATGGAGTACATAGAGGAACCCTACGAGCCGCTGCCGGTGGCGGGCCACGAGTGACGGCCGCGAGCCTCGAGTACCGAGCCGGGCTGCGGTTCGCGGTCCCTACAACAGATCCGTTTCGCGCAGGACTTCGGCGACGTGCTCGAGGTGCTCCGTGTGTTCCTCGCCCTCGAGGCCCTGGTACATCGTCGTGATCGAGAGGTAGTCCGCGCCGAGGTCGTGCCAGGCCTGCGCGCGGTCGATCCAGTCGTCTTCCTCGTCGGGGACGGCGTACATCCGCCCGCCGAGGCCGATTTCGTCGGGGTCGCGGCCGGCCTCCTCGGCGTACTCGTAGAGGTCGGCGAGGTGTTCTTCGGCCTCCTCGCCGGGCTGGAACTGGGGCAACCAGCCATCCGCGAGGCGGGCGACGCGGCGTTTGACCGGCTCGGCCATCCCGCCCATCCAGAGCGGGATCGGCTGCTGGACCGGCAGCGGCCGAATGCCGGCGTCGGGAATCTCGTGGAACTCGCCCTCGAACTCGACGAGTTCGTCGGTCCACAGGTTCCGGAGCACTTCGACCTGTTCTTCGATGCGTCGGCCGCGTTTCGAGAAGTCCTCGCCCAGCGCGACGTACTCGGGTTCGTTCCAGCCGACGCCGACGCCCAGGCGGAACCGGCCGTCGGTGAAGCGATCCAGCTGTGCGGCCTGCTTGGCGACGAGCGCGGTCTGGCGCTGCGGCAGGACGAGAATGCCGGTCATAAAGGCCAGCTCGTCGGTCTGGCCCGCCAGATAGGAGTACGTGGTCAGCGGCTCGTGAAACGTGCTCTCGTAGTCGTAGGGGCCGTCCCACCCCTCGCGGTCGGGGTTTACGCCCAGCACGTGATCGTACGCGACGACGTGTTCGTACCCCGACTGCTCGACCCGTTTCGCGTAGTCGGCGAGCGTCTGCGGGTCGTGGCCGATCTCGAGTTGCGGGAGCACGGTACCGATTTCCATACCCTCGCGTTCGGCCGGGCCGCCCTTGAAACTCTGGTCGCCGGCGAGCGACGGCGGCTATCGGCGTTCCGAACCGTCGACGGTCAGTGGCGCGCGCTGTTGGCGGCCCGAACGCGAGTGAGTGTCGGCCGACAACTTCGTGCGAGGGATGAGTGAGCGCCGACCGGCGCGAACGTTAGCGCGGGACCGTCGATCCCGCGAACCATACGAACGGGGCGAATCCCTGTGAGTAGAAATCGGCTGGGGAGGGCGTGGCACTTCCGTGTTGCCACGATAGCAGAGTTCGCCACTGCGGTGTCGATACTCGAGTCACGAACTCTTCGGCTATCGTCTCCTGTCCGTCTGTCGTCGCTTACGGCTCGAGCACCACCAGTCGATCAGAACAGCCCGTCTACGTCTTCCTCTCGAGCCCGCCGACGCGAGACGTGATCCGTGAGCCGCCGATAGATGATCCCGCGGTGGTCGTCCTCGCGGACGAAATCGAACAGCAGCGTGATGAACCGACTGTCGTCCTCGCCGGCCTCGAGATCCTGTCGCGCGTACGCTCGCGCCCGTCCGACCGGTTCCTCGTCGTAGCCGAACTCCTCGGCGAGGACGACCGCCGCGATCGCGGTCGGCTCGAATCCGATGTCCGCGAGCGTTGGCGTCGTCCCCTCGTGTTCGATTTCCTCCGCTTGCCGCCGCTCGACGACTTCGGGATCGGCCGCGAGCCGGGCGAGAAACGAGCGGATCGGCTCGAGTCGAAGGTCGCGATAGTCGGCGGGCAGTCCCGCAAGGTACTCGCCGGCGCTCTCGGCGAGCCCGACGGCCCCCTCCCAGTTGCGCTCGCGGGCGTGGTAGACCGCGGCGCTGTACTGGATGAGGCCGTGGAGCAGCAACTCGTCGTCGCTGTCGGCCGCGAGCTCGAGCCAGCGGTCCTCCCAAGCGTCGTGGGCGGCGTGGTAATGGCCGTCGTTGAAGACGGCCGCACCCGCCCGGAGCCGATCGCGCATAGCCGTCGTTGGGGCTCGAGACTCGAGAGCGTGACGAAAACGGTGACCGCCGGATACTCCGCCGGGCGCGGCGACGGGGTCGCTCCGGGAGTAAGCGACGCCGTCCCGGACGCCCGACGACGGAGAGACCGCCTCCGGCGAGGCGGGGCAGACAACTATGGATGGGCCGTTCGGGGACACGAAACCCCGATACCGGTTATTGGCCGCCACCGGTGAGGCGGTACTCGACGTGAGGCGACGCGTACGTATTAGTATGGAGTAATTTCCGCGTTCTGGGCGCGGGCGTCCGCGGCCGTAATCGGTGCCTACGGATCGGTCGCTCCCACTGATGTGGCGGCTGGACTATCCGCCGAAGCCGTCTTCGAACCAGAACGTGCCGTCGCGCTGGACGACTTCGCCGTCGACCTCGAGGCGAGAGTCTTCGCTCACGTCGGTGATGAGGTCGACGTGGACGGCCGACTCGTTGCCCGTCTCGCCGTCGGGCAGACAGGCGTCGTAGGCCCGGCCGAGCGCGAGGTGGACGGTGTCGCCCATCTTCTCGTCGAAGAGGATGTTATCCGTGTAGCGATCGATGCCGCGGTTCATCCCGATCCCGAGTTCGCCCAGTCGGCGCGCGCCGTCGTCGGTTTCGAGTACGTCCTCGAGCACGTCTGCGCCCTGGTCGGCGTCGAAATCGACGACCTCACCGCCCTCGAACTCGAGGCGGACGTTGCGGATGGACTCTCCCCGGATCGTCATCGGCACGTCGAAGGTCACCTCACCCTCGGTCGCGTACGGCGCGGTGAAGACCTCGCCGCTAGGCAGGTTGTGCGAATCGTAGGCGACCGAGGCGGCGCTGTTGACCGCCGTGCGGCCGTCGATCTGCATCGTAAGGTCGGTCCCTTCCGAGACGAGTCGAACCTCGTCGCCGTCGTCGAGCAGATCCTTCACTTGAGCCATCTCCTCGGCCAGCGACTCCCAGTCCCGCAGGATCGCCTCGTAGGCGAAGTCCTGATACTCCTCGTAGGCCATGTTCGCCTGCTGGGCGAGCGACCGCGTCGGGTGGACCGTCGAGACCCAGCACGTTCCCAGCCGCAGTTCCCGGAGTTCGCTCCTGGCAGTATTGTACGCTCGTCGCTGCTCGCCGGGCACGTCGGCCGTCGCGCTCGTGTTCCGACCACCGCCCAGCGAGAGGTAGACGTCTGCGTTCTCGAGCAGCGCGCGCTCGTGGGCCGGGTCGTCGTCGAAGTCGCCGTCGTGAGCCCGGAGATACGCCCGCGTGATCTCGCCCGAACTGTAGGTCGCGAGCAGGTTCGCGCCTCGCTCGCCGAGTTTCTCTGCGACTGCAACCGCCAGCTCGTGGGCGTCCGGCCCGACCGAGACGACGACGTCGTCGCCCGCGTCGACGCGAGCGCTCCAGTCGACCAGTACGTCGGCGTGTTCGCGTACGCGTTCGTCCATACGCGTTCCTCTCGAGCGGGCCACTAAACGCTCCCCGTTTCCCGGGCGGCAACCGCTCGCGGCCGCTGTCGACCGCGATCGAACCGAAATCTGGCCGCGTGAGCGAACGAGCGCGACGACGAACGCGACCGCGACGAAGAAGCCGACCAGGGTCACTGTGCGACCGTCGGCACCGAGACGGGACCGCTGGCTCGGGCGATTCTGGACGGACGGTCGGTTCGACTCGAGACGAGGGCAACGACACCGGACCGCCCTCGCCCATTTCTATTCACGAGACCGAACTGCACTCGAGACCGGAACGGCCCTGATGCCCTCGCGACGGGGGTAATAAGGGGTATCTCTCCCGACGGACATCTCCGAGAAGTAGAACGTCCGACATGGTCGAACAAACCCTATTCACCCGTTGATTGTCGGATTTCGCCCGTGACTTATTTTGTTTCGACATACGAGCTATAACAGAACTGTTATACGTGTCGGCGGTCTCGTCTGAATTGCAATGGCGAAAGGAAACGTTGATTTCTTCAACGACACTGGCGGCTACGGTTTCATTTCGACGGACGACGCGGACGATGACGTATTCTTCCACATGGAAGACGTTGGCGGTCCGGACCTCGAAGAAGGCACAGACATCGAATTCGATATCGAACAGGCCCCCAAGGGCCCCCGCGCCACCAACGTCACCCGCCTGTAAGACGGCTTTTTACGTTCGGTAACGGGTTTCACATTCGATTATCATTCTTCGGACGCTACGTCACGAGCGACGGCCAGCCGTCGCTCGAACCCGAAGGGCGGGCCGTCCTCTGAGCAGATTCGTATCATCAATGCAATAGCTACCGACTTGTCACGAAAATCCGGGTCAATAGGGGCTGAGGCGGCGGATGTAATCTCTGCTTACTACATGAAACCGGAGACAGCGGCGTTGATGGCTCAGTTAGTACGACTGAACGTACGAGAAACGGTTGATACGAAATCGATAACAAATAGTCGTGTTCCCGTTCGTCCGCCTGAATACAACAATGGACGATCTGACAGGGTTTCAACGAGACCTTCTGTACGTGATCGCAGGGGCCGATCAGCCGTCCGGCCAGGACGTCAAAGACGAGGTCGAGACGTATTACGACAGCGAGATCAATCACGGCCGATTGTACCCCAATCTCGACACCCTCGTCAATAAGGAACTCGTCGAAAAAGGGGAACTCGATCGCCGAACCAACTATTACGAGATCAGCGACAGCGGCCGACAGGCCATCGACGAACGACGGCAGTGGGAACAACAGTACATCGACGAGTAACGCATCGGCCCCTGTACCTGTCCGTCGGCGTCCCCTGCCAGCCCCTGCGAACGGCCGACCGAGGCAGTCCCGTCTCCGGGCGAAACGCCGGCCCTCCCAGAGACGCAACCGTCGACCATCCCACTCTCGTCGAACCGATACCGACACGTGGCCCGTTTCTCGAGACGCGTCAGCCCCTCCGGCCGCTCGAGCGATCTCCCACTACTCCGATGGCACGGTGGCGGTGATCACCGCGGGACGGAGCAGGCGACGATCTCGTTCGATAAGATCTTTTGACAGAATGGTGGTGGGTGGTCTCCGGATGGGGAAGGGGAATGCCGGAGGCAACATGTTATTATTAGATATATCCATTAGTTGTTTCGGGTAATGTTTGTTGGGCAACAAGGTTATTTCAGCACCGTCCAAAGAGAGTGATGGCGGGGCGTAGATTCGACTCGATAGAATCCTTCCGACCCGAGACATACGGAACCCCGCCACCCTGGGATCGTTCCAACGAGAAGCCAATCGCCATATTGTCACCCGATCCCAGAACCCATTGACACATCACTAATGGGGGCTCAACGCTGGCCTCTGGCCGGCGTTTCTCGAAATTAGCATTCAAGAGAAAAGTCGGATCTGAACCCCCCTAATTTCTCGACTTCGTAATACTAAGTACAGGGCGTTCACTTTGAAAATGTTCATCCGAAATACATATCTGAGATAGGTTATTAGTCAGTTTATGAAGCGACGTTCAGTCCTTGCTGCCTTCTCTGGTTGTGCTCTCCTGTCGTTGTCTGGTTGTATTGCTGAACCTGGTACGAATGGTGGGTTGTTAGAAATTCTTGAAACACAGAAGCCTTCCGGGGCAACAGTTACGCCAGCAAGCGATGAGCGGATCCACTCTGTAGAATCAATCCAAACCGCACTTGACCGGGCAACTGCGAACGGAACTGCCGATCTACGGTTGAGTCAATCTGAGTTTGATACTACCGCGACTGCTCTCACCCCGTTGCCATGGTATGAACGGGAAGAGGACTCCCCCTCTGGCATATATATTCGTCACGAAGAGGAAATCTTCGTCGTATCACTATGGCCCTACTGTACCGACTCCATCCTTGGAAGTGCGGAAAGCGAGCGTGGTGTCTATGGTCGTGGTGGTTGTCTGGACCCAGAGGACCGTCCAGGAAATCCTTGATCAATACGCAGAGCTACCAAATGGCCATTTCACTCACAAGAATGTAAAAGAAACGCTATAGTCAATCAGTAGTGATATCGATCTCGTCATCAACATCGAACGTCACTGCTCGAGTCGAGAGCGTCTCGGCGATCACCCGAGTCTTGGGCGAGTCCGTGGAGTACCTCTGTTTTCGAAGAGCCGGACATACAGTTCCAGTACGCCCGTCGCACCCCGAACGATTCCTCTCGAAGCTTCCGGACGACGTACTTCGCCAGGGTCGTTTTCCCTGACCCTGATGGGCCAAAGATCAGACTGTGTTCTCCCCCGACTCCCTGCGTCAGCGGTTCTAGCGCTGTGGCGAGTTGGCTGATTTGCCCATCTCTGTGCTCGAGGTCCTGGGGGACATAGGTGGTCTCAAGGGCCCGAGCGTTAGTTATCATATTGTCATTTTTCTATTCATATCTCATAGATATATCTTCTTATATTGGAGTAGTGGCGGAAAGATAACAGAATCTTGCGGGTCGAACCTATGACAGATCCCGACAGTAGGTTCACTTCTACATCTGCGTGCCTCTCCACGGGACTTGAGTTGATAGCCTGTCTCTGCGGTTTCATCTCCTATTACCTCTTGACAGTGATAGGCCTGAAGCGAAGGTGAAGGGGGACAAGAGGGGGGAAAGGATCTCGCCTCTGGATAGGGCAGAGAGGCAATCTATAATTATCAGAAATAGCTATTAGTTCTTTCGGGGCACATAGTTGGCCATCACGCTTATTGAACCATCACGGAAACGGCTACTTGGCGAGGGGAAAGGATCTGGTCGGAGACCCACTACCTACTGATCCGCTCCGAGACATACCTCGCCGCTTTCGAGATCGTTCCAACGCAGGTCAATAGCCATATTGTCATACTCGATCTCGGTCCCACCCCAATTGACACACCACTTGAGGGATGGGAGGTGAACGCCGGCCCCTGTCGGCGTTTTCTCGAAAAAGTAGATCCGTTGAACGCCATCGAATACCCGATTTCAATCGATCCAGAGCTATCCGCTTGATTTCTCGTCCACGCTGAGTGGCCACTAACCGTTATACACTTCCTCGAAACTCGAAGCGAGCACCACCCTCAGCACTTTTTGCGAGAGAAACCTCGAGATCGTGTTCGGCAGCTATTCGGCTAATAATCGTCAAGCCGACACCGTTTCCACCATAGCCCGTCGTGAATCCATGCTCAAACACCCGATCTCGATCCTCCTGTGAGATCCCTTTCCCTGTATCTTCAACGTAGAAGCCGTCGTCTACAGAGCCGACTCTAACAGTCACGTCCTCTCCACCATGGCCAACGGCGTTTCTGGACAGATTCTCGAAGAGCGCCTGTAACTGACTCCGATCACCAACGATTGTGCAGTCCTGTGTTTCGAGGGACGCGGATCGTGTATCGATCAACTCCCAAGCGTTCCGAGCGACTTCCGCCAGCGAGATTTGCTCGTGCTCGTGAGACGAAATACTGGGCCGGGCGAGTGTCGTAAGATCCATAATTAGGTCATCAACTCGCTCTAACGCATCCTCAACTCCATCGAGGCACGCCTTATCACCGGTTTCGCGATACTGTTCGAGCTCTCCAAGCGCGACCGAGAGCGGAGTTCGAAGATCGTGGGAGAGCATGCTTGCGAACTGATCTAAGCGTTTATTCTGACGTTCGAGTTCTTCCGAGGTCTGGCGAACCTCAGTCACCTCTTGGGTCACAAGTACCCCGTACGGATTCGCGTCAATTCGTGCTGGTCTCGTCTCAATATGGTGGACTCTACCGTCGTATTCGATATCGAACGATCGAGACTCCCCATCGATTGTCGCGTTGAGTCTCGGCTCGAGCTCGATCGCAGTTTCTTCAGGAAAGAGCTCATAGAGTTGTTTGTCGACCATATCCCTCGCCTTTCGATCTGAAAACGGGAGAGACTCAGGACCAACGATACGATAGTAGAGGTCAGCGTCGAATAACACCAATACTCCATTCGGAAAATTATCGATCAACACTTGGCGACCATCTGGTGGTGGGTGTGTGCTTTCCATATGTAGCGTCAATAGTCCTCAGGACGGTTTTTCGTCTGTTAAAGATGGTGGCTCGAGACATCGGAAAATCTCTCAAATGGCGGGTATTAACCAACAGGCAATTGCTTCCCCTGCTGCGTGATTTTTATAATTGTAATTTCTGGAAATTACTATGGCCGATACGACTACCACGGGACTGCCACGTATTTTCGATGATCTAAATCTTGGTATCATTTTACACGACCCGAAGACAGGAGATATTCTCGACGTGAATACACGTTTAGAAGAGCTATACGGCTATTCTCGTTCAGAACTACGCGAAATGGAAGTGGGGGATTTCACGGCGGCTTCCACTCGGTTCTCACAAGACGAGGCGCTTCATCGTATTCAGGCAGCGGCCGACGGAGAAGAGCAGGTATTCGAATGGCAGATCGAACGGGCAACTGGTGAACTAGTCTGGATTCGTGTTTGCCTTGACCACACTACGATTAATGGGATATCATATATTCTCGCTGAAGTCAGAGATATTACGGAATACAAAGCACGAGAACGCCGTCTTCGCCTCTTGAGCCGAGTCGTCCGTCACAACCTTCGAAATGAGACTAACGTACTCCTCGGCTACGCTGAGCGCCTCAAAAACGCCATCGAAAGCGAAACGCTCGAGGAAGAGGTCGAGACCATCTCGGAGATTGCCACAGAAATTGGAACGTTGAGTGACTCCATTCGGCAGGTCGAAGAGATTGCGGAACCCGACGCGACAGAGCGATCACCTACGGATCTCGGAGATATAGTTACGGAAGCCGCCACGGAGATCCGATCCCAGCACCCAGAAGTTGAACTGACCATCGATGTCCGATCAAATACGTTAGTGAATGCCGATAAAGGTCTCCGCTACGCTGTGAAACACGCGCTCGATAACGCGATCGTCCACAACGACCATGAGACCCCCACCATCACGGCGGTGGTAAAAGAGACGACTGATCGAGGAGAGATTCGAGTCATCGATACTGGACCAGCGATTCCGGCCGTTGAGACTGCCGTTCTCAAAGAAGACGTTACAACAAGTACGACATATCACGGATCTGGCGTCGGTCTCTGGGTAATGCAGTGGTGTGTCGACGCTCTCGGTGGCGAACTTCTGTTCGAAGAAAACGATCCTCGGGGAAACATCGTCCGATTCTTGCTCCCCCAAGTCGACCAGTAAAGACGGTCTAAGTAGCAAATACTCTGTCCGACTATTGCTACTTATTCTCGATGGCAGTTCGATCTGTGTTGGCTTGACCCCACACCCGGGGGTTGCACGTCGACAGAATTCGATCTCCGATTTTGCACATCGAGCCCGAGTCGAGTTATGTAAAATGGACCTCGAGCTGGGCTGCCCGATGCGCTGATTGTGCTGGCAACAGGCTCCCGTTCGGTTGTTCTTTATATGGGCTCGAGATTGAGTCACCGCAAATCTCTAGGATTCCGAGGGGGTTGTGCAAATCACGATGCGAATTCAGAAGACCGAAGCTCGAGAACGGAAGTGGAAGTACCTGAAAGAAGCAACGGGCGAGAATACGGTTTCAGGCGCGCTCGATGTGGCTGCAGACTACTACCTCAAGATGCGTGGGGACACGACTGCGCAGCCGAACGGGCGGGTGCCCGAACTGATCCGCCGCGCTGACCAGGAAGGATCACTAACTGCAGCGGAAATCGCGAAGATTCTGGACAGCAATGAACTATCGATAGAGTACCAATCAACGTGGACCGTTGGTAATTGAGAGTAGAAGGGATTCGCCTTTCAGTCGAAGATATAGGCTGATCCTGATTCCTTTCCGTTCGGATCCTCGTCGCTTGGTGCACTGATAATAGCAGTGCCATCAGTCGATATCGACACTGAATCGCCGAACATATCTTCAGAGTCGCGGTCCTCTGCCGCTAATTTAGCCTGTTGATTCCATGTATCACCACTCGCCTTGAAGAGGTATGCCGATCCCTCGCTATCACCGCTCGAACCCATATCTTCGAAGCGAGCACCGATAAGAGCGGTACCATCGCCAGTCATTGACACTGAGCTGCCGAATTCGTCGTGTTCTTGGCCGTCGTCAGCGGCGAGTTTGGCCTGTTGCCTCCATTCACCGCTATCCGATTCGAAGTAATAAGCAGAACCTTCCATGTTACCGTTCAGACCGTCACTACCGGCCGCACCGACGAGCGCAGCCATGCCGTCAGCCGATATTGATACTGAACTTCCGAATTCATCATTGTCTTTTCCGTCGTCTGCGGCGAGCTTAGCCTGCTGGCTCCATGCATCGCCATTCTCCACGAAAATATAGGCTACCCCTGAGTAACTACCATTCGGTTCGTCGACACCGATCGCACCGACGAGTGCGGTTGTGCCATCAGCCGATATTGAGGTAGAAGTACCAAACTCGTCACGGAGACTACCGTCCTCAGCCGCGAGTTTGGTACGTTGGCTCCATGTATCCCCGTTCGACTCAAATATATATGCCGACCCCGCCTCCAAGCCGTTCGGATCCTCATCCGCAACTGCGCTAATGAGCGCCGTGGATCCATCAGCCGATATCGATACTTCCCACCCGAATCCGTCTCGCGGGTCGCCATCTGTAGGCGCCAGCTTTGCCTGTTGGCTCCATCCGTCGCCACTTGCTTCGAATACGTAGGCTGACCCCGCACTCTCGCTACCACCATTCGGATCCTCGTCACCGACCGCACCGACAAGCGCGACGGTGCCATCAGCTGATATCGACACTGATGCGCCGAAATAGTCTCGCGAATCGCCATCATTAGGAGCGAGCTTAGCCTGTTGACTCCATTCGTCGCCACTTGCTTCGAAGACATAGGCTGAACCCGCTCCCTTCCCGTTCGGATCCTCGTCGTAAGTCGCGCCAACGAGCGCGGTAGACCCATCAGTTGAGAGCGACACAGATCCGCCGAAATCATCGTTTGAGTCACCGTCGCTGGCCGCTATTTTCGTTGTTTGTGTCCGGAGACCTTCCTCTCCGAGGTCCGTTTGTGGGGATCCTTCACCTGGACCGTCATCTCCGCCTGAGCTACTACAACCGGCCAGCACCGAGATACCAGTTACACCTAACGAAGCCAAGAACTCTCGCCGTTGCCCTCCCATACCAGAGGTCTCTAATCAACTGCAAAGAACATATTGTTCAGAATCGAAATTTGGCCCCATAATACAGCTAGTCGGAATTCTGATCAATACAGATCAGGCTAACTCCCTTTTGAAAATTCGAACAAAGAGTACATTTCATTCTGTATCGATTCCCTCGACGAGCTCGAGCGACCACTGGCCGTCGTCAACGTGGCGGATGTGGATGTGGTGTTCGCCGTCGATCTCGCCATCTTCGTCAAGCAGTCCCTCAATGCGAAGATCATCTTTCGGCAGGGTCACACCGGCCGAGTTCTGGTCTAGCTTCCGGAGTTTGTTCAGTGCCATACGACGAGGCGGGCAACCCGCCTTGGTATAAGCTTTGCTGAACCTAGGTTTTGCTGACCTTTTCGGGGAAGCCAGTTGCCGCGGGCGTATGGCACTAAGTTTGCCAGAGAACGCAGTCCCGTCAGCAGTACGGCGGGAAGATGGTATCGACTTGATCGACAGCGTGCTCGCACCGCTGTTCGTGCTGGCGACGATCTCGGTCGCGTCGGTGGGCACGTTCGCGCTGAGCGCGCCGTTCAACACCGGTTTCGGCGGCGTCCTGTTCAGTTCGCAGGGCACCGAGATCACCTACGGATTCATCATTTCGATGATCACCGTCGTCACCGCGTGGGTGACGAACGGCCAAACGACGATCGACGACTACACCGATATGGAGACGGTCACGCTCTTGCTGATGTTCATCCTGAACATCCTCTCGGCGCTGGTGCCGGCCGTCTCGCATGCCGTCAGTACCATGTGGCCGCTGGGTTGGTTCATGGTGTTCCTGAACGGTGCCGGCTTCTACCTCATCGCGTACAAGTAAACTGGAGGGATAGAACATGAGACCGCGTTTTTCGACGGTTCTGATGGCGTTGCTCCTGCTCGTGGCACTCATCGGCTTCACCGTGACTGGCACCGCGCAGACGGTGGACTATGAGACCAACGAGACGGTCGCGCTCACGAACGACACCGAGCCGATCGCCGTTTCGGTCGACTGGAACGAATCGATCGCCGACCCGGCCAACACCTCGGCGACGGTCACGTTTTACAACGCGACTGAGTATCAGAACGACTCGGCGAACGCAACCATCGCCCTCGAGGTCGGAAAGATAGTGCGCGACCTTCTGGAGCACACCGGCCGACGAGAGCTTTTCAGCCCACTCACGGCGAATCCGAACGTAGCGCTCGTACGCCCACATTCGGCTCGCATCGTGCGGCTCGGCCCGGAAGTACTCCGGGTGAACACGCTCGCCCGCGTGCTCGAACACCGCGGCGAAGAACTCCGGCAGCAACTCGAGGCCGCGCTCAGGCTCGATGTTACTCGTGTGGAACTCGACGTCGACGCCGTCAATCTCACCGACCTGATTCTCCCACGGGAGCTGTAACCGCTCGCCGGTCTCCCAATGACGCATGTTCGGAAACCGGGGCGAGAGATTGAACGACGCCTTTCGCTCGCCGCGCCCACGGCCCACGATATCCCACTCGTAGAGCCGTTCAGCGTTGATTCCATCCGACAGTCGCGGCGCGAACCCCGACTTACTATAGCGCACCTCCAGGTGCCACGGCTCGCCGTCGACTTCGGTGTCGATCTCGAGATAGCCCTCAAAGGGCGGCCCGAGCATCACCGACGACAGCGCATCGTAAGGCCCGCGGCCCCAGTCGGGCCACTTCCAGCGGCCCTCGATCTCGTGCGGTGTCGTCTCGACTTGGGACACCGCTACTCACCTCGGTCGCGCTCGCTCTCGAGCAAGCCGATGAGTACCGTTACGGGATTCCACCACGTCGCGCTCTGACAGCCGTAGCAGACGTGCTTGAACGACGTGCAATCACTCGCCTTGAGGGCGGTCGGATCGGCCCGAGGGTGTTGATCCATTTCCTCGAGGCTCGCGCGTTTGACGCGCGTCCGCCCACAGCCCACGCAGACAGCGTCGACGGGAATACCGAACTTCCCGGCCGCCGGGTTCGCTAGCTCGGCCTCGAGGTCTCGGCCGTCCCGATCGGTGTCGACGCTCACCGCGAATCACCCACAGTTACGACCGGATCGGCAGAAGCGACAGCCACCAACGCCACTGTGGGGGTAATCGTAGTACCTGCTGAAAGACCGAAACCGCGGGTAATCCAGCGGAACATCCCGCTCAAGCCGCTACTCTTGATCTCACCCGGGCCAGTACTCACGAAAGACCTATCTAACAACTTTCCTATGAGTAGGCCATGGTGAAACACACTGAGGGGGAGCCCGTGGACAATAGAAATGGGAGTTTGGCCAAGACTGCACTCGATACAGCCATGCGGGCTATCCAGTTCCTGCTGGTGGCGATAGCCGTGGGTATGCTCCTGATCGCTGGGATTAGCATCCACTTCCCCATTCAACTGGCGTTGAAAGTAGCGGGGGCCGGAGCGATTGGGGCCGTCCTTATCGAAGTCATCTATTTCGGCCAGCTCAGCCAGTAGAGCTGTATCGCTCAAGGGATGTCCGCCGTCGGCCCAAACCTCCCGGTCCTCGAGCGCACGCCGAACGTCCGCGTCGGTCGCTTGATGGGCCGGATGGGCGATAGGCGTCCGACTCTCGACATCGTACAGCCGACTCGCCGGAACGAACTCGTCACGCATCGGCCTCACCTCCGTGGCGGCCGAGCGACGTTTCCGGATCGGGGATCGATACGTCGACGCCAGCTGCAGAGCCACGGCTCAGTCGCGCGTAGGTATCGCAGTCGCCACAGCGGTGGGCGCGATTGTCGTCGTCACCGAAGACGCGACGGAACCGGTCCGTGACGTGGGCACCGCAGTGACAACACGTCGAGTTGTCGACCGAGGACCAAGGCGTGACCGTCACGCCGACCATCCCGTTTCGGCTACTAATTTCGCAAGACGGCGACGACCCGAAACCAGCGACTGGTTCGGTTCAGGTTCAGAGGGGTGTCGTGCGAAAACGGAAAAACCGATCGTCGTACTGTTCAGGGCCCGCTCAGCGGCCGAAGAGGATTCGGCCACAGTTCGGGTTTTTGCGGATGGGCCCTGACGGATTCGAACCATCGACCACTCGGTTATGAGCCGAGCGCTCTCACCAGACTGAGCTAAGGGCCCGTCAATCGGGAGAAATCGTGCGCAGTAATTAACACTTGCTGTCCGTTCCGCTCACAAGAAAAAACGGGGTCCTACGCGGTCAGCGCCTCGAGCTCGTCGTCACTGAGCTCTGCCGCAAGCTCGTCCTCGCTGTGGGACTCGAGGATCTCTTCGCGCTCCTCGGCGTCGAGTTCGGTGACGGTTTCGAAGTGGTGGCACATAGCACTCGAAGGCACGCGAGCGCTGTCAATAAAGGCTGGTTCAGGCGTACTGACCGCTCGCTCGAGGAACGATCGAGCGCCCTGCCGACCTACTCTTCCTGATAATCCGCGAGCGTCTGGTCGTTCGCACCGGCGCGGTGGCGCGTCGCCAGACCGGCGAGGTGGGGCGTCTCGGGGACGATCAGTTCCTCGCAGGCGGTCTCGCAGGCGCTCTTGCTGCCGGGCAGGCAGAACACCGGCGTGTCGACGGCGATCCCCGCCGTCGCGCGCGAGGCCATCGCACGCGTTCCGACTTCGTCCCACGAGAGCGAGCGGAACAGTTCGCCGAAGCCGGGGAGTTCGCGCTCGAACAACGACGCGGTCGCCTCCGGGGAGACGTCGTCGGCGGTGACGCCCGTGCCGCCGGTGGTACAGACTACGTCGATGTCGCGCCGGGCGACCAGCCCGCGGACGGCGGTCCGGATCGCCGAGTAGTCGTCGCGAACGAGCAGTCGCTCGAGTACCTCGTGGCCCTCGGCCTCGAACGCTTCCTGAATCGTGTTTCCGCCCGGATCGTCGGGATCTGCTTCGGCCGCACGTGAACTCGAGACGGTCACGATCCCGACGTGGAGTGGATCGATGATATCGTGGCCGTGATGGTCGGTACTCCGTCGGTCGTCGCCGTCGCTGGTCATACGGCTATGTCACGGCCGGAAGACGTTAATCCCTGCCCAACGGGTGTGACTATCCCGCGATCCGTGTTCGACCACGATCGACCTCACTGCGTTCGGCCGCGTGCGACTCGCGTGTCCGAGTCGTGACTGGCTCGCTCTTGCGGAATCGGGGTTCGCTCGGAGCTACCGCTTCTCGCGAAGTGACGTTCCCCAAAAGCGCCGAAGCCAGGACTCGAACCTGGGACAACCTCGTTAACAGCGAGGTGCTCTACCATCTGAGCTACTTCGGCTCATCCATTGGTAGCCGGGTCGATTTGATAGGGCTTTCGTTTTCGCTGCCGGCGGTTCGACACCCTTTCACGCGGGGCTCGAGTAATCCCACGCGATGAGCGAGGAGGACGTTGACAGCGACGAGTCAGGGCGGCCGGACCTCGAGCGGGTCGTCGCCGAGATCCGCGCTGCGGTCACCCCCGACGAGGACGAACGCGCTCGACTCCGCGAGGTCGCCGATCGGCTCATCGACCGGGCCGAACGCGCCGCGACCGATCTGTGTGCCGACGCCGACGTGCTACAGGTGGGCTCGACGGCCCGCGACACGTGGATCAGCGGCGACCGAGACATCGACGTCTTCGTCCGCTTTCCGCCCGACCTCGACCGCGAAACGCTCGAGGCGTACGGCCTCGAGGTCGGCCACGAGACGCTGCCGGCGGGCCACGAGGAGTACGCCGAACACCCCTACGTGAAGGGAACGGTCGAGGGGTTCGACGTCGACGTCGTCCCCTGCTTTCGCCTCGAGTCGGCGACCGAGATCCGCTCGGCGGTCGATCGAACGCCGTTTCACACCCGCTATCTCCAGGCCAGACTCGACGACGACCTCGCTGGCGATGTCCGCGTGACGAAGCAGTTCCTCACCGGAATCGGCGTCTATGGCAGCGACCTTCGAACGCAGGGCTTCAGCGGCTACCTCACCGAACTGCTCGTCTGCGAGTACGGCGGCTTCCGGCCGCTGCTCGAGGCCGCGGCCGACTGGCAGCCGCCGGTCGAACTCGATCCCGAGGACCACGGCCGCGCGAGTTTTGGCGATCCGCTGGTCGTTATCGATCCAACCGACCCCGAGCGCAACGTCGCGGCGGTCTGCTCGCCGGCCAACGTTGCTCGTCTCCAGCACTACGCCCGCGCGTTCCTCGACGACCCGCGCACCGACAGCTTCGAATCCGTCGAGTGCGACCCGCTGACGGAAGCGGACCTCCGCAATCACCTCGCGCGCCGAGCCACCACGCCCGTCGCCGTCCGGTTCGATGCGCCCGACCTCGTCGAGGATCAGCTCTACCCCCAGCTCCGAAAGTCGCTCGCGGGGATCACTCAGGGACTGGACGACCGCGGGTTCGACGTCTTCCGGGCGACGACGTTCGCCGACGAGACGGCCGCCGTCTTCGCGGAACTGGCGGTCAGCGAGCGTCCCGCCGTCGAACGCCACGAGGGGCCGCCGGTCTCCGTCCGCGACCACGCGACCGGGTTTTACAGCGCGTACGCCGACGATCCCGACGCCTACGGCCCCTTCATCGAGGGCGATCGCTACGTTACCGAGCGCGACCGCGAGTTCACCACCGCGCGCGCGTTCCTCGAGAGCGACCGGCTCTTCGATGTCGGCCTCGGCGCACACGTCGAGACGGCGCTCGAAGACGGCTACGAGGTACTGGTCGGCGAGGAGATCGCGGCGTTACTCGATGAGTTCGGGACGGAACTCGCGACCTACTTCGATCCGCGGCCCTGAGCCCGCTCGCCGGTCGATCTACGTATCGCCGAGATCCGCGTCGAGGTCGTGGGCCTCGAGTACGTCCTCGAGTGCCGATGCCGCCTTTTCGCCGGGTTCGTCGTCGGGTTCGATCGGTTCCCGCCCGTCGAAGGTCTCGTGGACGATCGCCACGCTGTCGGCGAGGACGTCGAGCCCGTAGCCCCCCTCGAGAATGAACGCCAGCGCGGCGTCGGTGTCGTCGGCCAGCGTTCGCATCCGGTCAGTCATCAGCGCGTACGCCTCCGTCGAGAGGCGGATCCGCGAGATGGGGTCGTGGCGGTGGGCATCGAAGCCGGCGCTAATGAGCAAGAGATCGGGATCGTACTCGGTCAGCGCGGCGGTGATCGGTCCCTCGATGGCGGCCAGATACTCGTTGTCGTCGGTCCCGGCTGGCATCGGCACGTTCATCGTCGTCCCCTCGCCGTCTCCTTCACCGATTTCGTCGACCGCACCGGTGCCGGGATAGAGCCCCTTCTCGTGGAGCGAGACAAAGAAGACGTCGCCCCGGTCGTAGAAGATGTCCTGGGTCCCGTTGCCGTGGTGGACGTCCCAGTCGACGATCGCGACCCGGTCGACATCGTACTCGTCGTGATCGAGGGCGTGCTGGGCGGCGACGGTCACGTTGTTGACGAAGCAAAACCCCATCGCGTCGTCGTAGACGGCGTGGTGGCCCGGCGGCCGACCGATCGAAAACGGCGTTTCACGTCCCGTCGCGCCCTCGAGCGCTTCCTCGGCTGCCCAACAGGCCAGTCCCGCACTTTGGGATGCGGCGTCCCACGTCGCCTCGACGGCGGTGGTGTCGGGGTCCCAGCTACCGCCGCCCTCCGCGCAGAACTCTCGGACGGACTCGAGGTACTCCCGGTCGTGGACGGCGGCCATCGCGTCCATGTCGCAGGGGTCGGCTTCGACGTACTCGACGCCGTGTTTTCGCTTCAGTCGCTCCCGAATCGCCCGTAGCCGGTCCGGCGACTCGGGGTGGCGCGAACCGGGATCGTGTGCGAGACAGGTCTCGCTGTAGCCGAACTGCATTTGCTCACTCGAACAGCGAGAAGTACGTCTCGATGTCGTCGTCGGTGATGGTGCGCCGGTCGGCGTGGTGTGCGAGGATCGTCGCCGCCCGGGCGACGTTGTCCGCGTAGTCCTCGAGGATGTCGGCCAGGGCGACGCGGGCGTCCATCGAGACGCGATAGCGGTTGTCGATCTCCAGTCTGGCGATCCGATCGACCGGCGCGACCGGCAACTCGAGGTCGTCCTTGTCGACGACGCGCTCGACGCCGAAATCCTGGGCCATCAGCGTCTTGCGGCCGTCCGCCGTGGCCTCTTCAGCGGCGTCGATCGCGAGTTCGCTCCCGTGTTCCTGAATCCGCGTTGCGAGTTCCTTCGACGCGTCGGCACTCACCCGAAGATCGCCCGCGTTCCGCCGGATGATCGTGTCCACCGGGGCGAACGGGAGTTCGACGTTCATATAATCATAGGCGAAGCTAACTCCCTTAACGCTTTTCCTAGGCGGTCAATGAGGTTGCTCGCGCCGTCAGAACACGTCGTTCGCCTCGAGGCGGCCGTCGCGGACGACCCCTCTGGCGGTTACCTCTTCGCCGAGGCCGACATCGACGTCGGTCGCGACGCTCATCGTCGTCTCGCCGTCGTCTAAGACGAGCGGATCGCCGGCCTGAACCACGACGCCGGTGAACTCGAGTTCCTCGCCGTCGGACGGGTCGTCGGACCCGGCATCCGCGCTGGCGGCTCCGTCGTCGCCGCTCGAGTCGGCGGTCGCCCCTGCCGTCTCGTCGTCCTCGCCCCCGTCGTCAGCGCCGTCGCCGGCAAAGGCCGATAGCCCGGCGTTCTCGTCGCTCGAGCCGTCGTCGCCGCCGGCAGCGCTCGTGTCGGCCGAATCAGATTCGAGAACGGTGATCGTCGACTGCCAGCCCGCCGACGCCTCGAGGTCGTCCTGCCAGCCGTCTTGGATCTCGACGTCGCCCAGCGCGACCTCGTCGCCCGGTCCCACGTCGATGTCGGCTTTCTCGCCCCACAGCGCGACGCGGATGTCGTCGGTCGCGTCCTGAACGCGGATGTTGCGAACCTGACCCTCAGACCCATCGTCGCGGTCGAACGTGCGTTTGGGATCGGCCGAGCGGACGACGCCCGCGAGGTCGACCGTCTGGCCGATCTCGACGTTCTCGATGGGCGTGCTCTCGGGGACGTACTCGACCTCCGCGTCGACTTCCTCGACCGCGCCGCGGTTGCCGACGTGGAGCTCGAGACTGCCGTCGCGTTCCTTGACGTAGCCGTCGACGACCTCGACGGTTGCGCCCGGATCGAACGCCGTCGCGAGGTCCGCCTGTTCGTCCCACAGCGTCACGCGCACGCGGCCGGTCGAATCGCCGAGCACGAGGTTCGAGACCTTCCCCTCGGAACCGTCGTCACGGTCGAAGGTTCGTACGCTGTCGGTATCCAGAATCAGCCCGACGAGATTGACGTTCGAGAGGCCAAGCGAGAGGTCCTCGACGGTGTAGACGTCGGAGATCTGTACGTCGACCTCGGTGTCGTCGTCGGGTTCGACATCGTCGACGCTGACCTCGACGCCGGAAAAGCCCTCCTTCGGTCGGCCCTTGATCCGCAGCACCTGTCCCTCCTCGAGTTCCTCGATGGCAGCCTCGGCGTGGTCGTCCCAGAAGGCCGCCCGCACGGAGCCGGTCTCGTCCGCGACTTCGACGTTGACGACCTGACCGTCCTCGTCGTCGCCGTCGCGCTCGAAGGTCCGTTTCTCGCCGATCGAGACCACCTTGGCGACGAACTTCGCCTCCTCCATGCCCGGTTCGATATCGGCGATCCCGCCGACCTCGCTCTCGCCGACCTCGTGAGCGACGAGCATCGCCGCCGTCTCCTCGTCCGCGAGCCCCCCCATCTGCTCGACCTTCGCCTCGACGGCCTCGCGAAACTCCTCGAGGGAGACGTCGGCCTCGAGGTCCTCGTATACGCCCTCGATGTCGCTCATTCTATGCTCAGGCATGGGCAGGTCGCGCATAAGCGTTATCCATTCGGCGTCTCACCGATCGGTCGCGTTCGACGGAGCCGGCCGCGACGGCCGGCGGCTCGGTCGATCTCGCTGCCGCGAACTTGTCGGGCTGGTGCCACGCGATGGCCGGGCTCGTGCAGGAACTCATACCACCGTCTGGCCGCCCGTTCGCATATAAACGTCAGTACGTGAGCCCCTCGAGTCTGAACCGTGTTGACGGCCGACAGGAATCGCCGGGCGGCAGCCGGTTCCTTTCGAAAGGGCTTTAATGGCGACGCGGGTATGAAGAGATGAGTCCTGATAGGGTAGTGGACTATCCTCTTGGCTTGCGGAGCCAGGGACCGGAGTTCAAATCTCCGTCAGGACGCTCACTCCTTGCGAGTGCTTCGCGTTGCTCAGCACTCGCTTCGTCGTTCGGTCCTGACGTGCCTCACGCTCGCTACTGCTCGCGTGAGACTCCGTCAGGACGCTCGAGTTCGTGGCGTAAGAGGCCACTTTCCGTTCGCGGTTCGCACGCGGTCCGGATTCGCTACGGGCGCTCGAGGTCGTCCGGCGACGCTTCGCTCGAGCGCAACGGAATCGGCCGAGTAGCAAAAGAAGGTCCGCGTTCGCGAGCGCACGCGGGTTGTCGAACTGTTGCAGAAATAGAACGATGCCGATTCCCGATTTCGGAACGCGTTAGCCGTGCGATAGTAATGGGAATCACATAACTCGAGAGAGTCATGCGTCGGAATACGAGACGACGGTTCCTGAAAGGGTGCATGACGGCCGCCGTGGCCGGTGGGGTGCTCGCAGGGGCCACCGATGTGGGTGCGACGACCGAGCGTGAACGCGGATCGACCGGGACGCCCTCCCTGCCGCCCGAGGCGACTACCGACTGGTCGACCGCACGGGGTGGCCCCAGCCGAACGGGTGCCGTCGGTTTCGAGGACGGGTTCGGGGAAGAATTCGATTTCGACTCGCTCGAGACCGCCTGGACGGCCGACGCCGAGGCGTTGCCCGTCGTTGCCGACGGGACGGCTTACCTGTCGGTCGACGGGGCGGTACGCGCCCTTGACGCCGCCGACGGCACGCTCGAGTGGCGATGCGAGGGGCTCGGTGCCGGCGGCCAGCCGACGGTCGCGTACGGGACCGTCTACGTCGGCTGTAACGGGACCGTGACCGCTCTCGACGCCGCGACCGGGGCCGTCCGGTGGGAGACCGCGGTTGCCGACACCACCCTCGAGTCGCCCACGGTCGCCTTCGGGATGGTCTACGTCTTCGCCGGGGGGAGCCTGACCGCGATCGACTGCGAGACGGGCGCGATCGAGTGGACCCGCAACGCCGTCGAGGTGTCCACCGGCGATCCCTGGGAGGAACCGCGAACGGTCGAGCGAGCGCTCGAGCGCGACGTGGTCGCAGCTGACGACTGCGTCTTCGCGATTGCCGAGGACGGTACGATCGTCGGCCTCGCACCGCTCTCCGGCGAGCCGGAGCTCACGATCGGGACGAACTACTACTACTTGTACGATCTCGTCGCGACCGGCGGCCGGGTCGCCGTCAGAACGGAGTCCGAAGTCGTCGCTGCCTACGATTCGGCGACCGGCGAGCGAACGGGAACCTGGCACGGCGGAGTCCGCAAGCTCGCCGTGCGCGGCGACACGCTCGTGTTCGTCACGCGCTACGAACTCGTCGCGGTCGATATGGCACGTGGCGAGAAACGGTGGACCGTCGGGAACTACTCCCACGCCATCGGCGATCCGGTGATCGCCTGTGATACGGTTTTCGTCGGCCTGGGCCTGCAGGGTGGCCGATACGAGAACTGCCTCGTCGCGTTCGACATCGACGACGGCAGCGAGCGTTGGGTTCGATCGCGGACGGACAGCGCCCACGTCGGGGACCGATGCGTCGTCGCCGATCAGACGATCTACATCGACGACGGCGGGCTGACCGCGATCCGCGCGGGCTCCGGAGTTGACGACGAGGATGTCGATGACACCGTCGACGACGAGGACGCTGACGACGGCGTCAGGGACGAGGACGCAGATGACGAGAGTGGCGATGATGGGGCTGGTGACGGGGACGACCGGCAAGGCGACGGCCGTCCGCGACAGCGACACGACGATCAGTTCTCCCACGGTCGGGCGTGGAACCGCCCAGCGGAGGGGACTCGAGCGAACGCTGGCTCGCGTCCCGGACGGGGACGACGACGCGTCTCGAGCTGGCTGAAGCTCCTGTATCGGTGGCGGTGACGGCCGGCTGCGTTCCGGTCGCTCTCGCTGGTATTGGTGCCGTCGCTCTCGCGGAGGAAATGGGTGAGAGGAGTAAGCCCCCTTCTGTTCGGCCCGGCATTCGGCTGAGCGTCCGCGCCGTCCGCGGCGGTGCCGCGGGGCGTTCGGGCTACCACGGCGCGGACTTGCACCGGTGAGGGTTCGCCGTTCCATCGATCCTCGGCCGTCTGCGCGCGGTCGATCGTGACGGGACGTTCGACGGCTCGCACCGTCTCACAGTTCGCGGTTCTCGCACCGGTGGCGCTCCGAACCGCGCTCACGATCCGCGGTTTCGAACCACGTTTTGACGACCGCACGCGATTCGCGGCGTCCGCCGCTCATCTGTCGGCAACTCTCGCGCCAGCGGCGCTTCGAGTCGCCCGTTCGGCGGTTCGCACCGCCTCACGAATCGTGGCCGCCAAGCGGCCACGCAGTCCCTCTGCGGGTCAACTCCCCTTCCTCTCGGTCGGGTTCGCGCGCATCATCGGTCGGGCCGAGACGTGTCGTTTCTGTTCCAGAGCCAGCGGTCTCCCGCTCCGGACTTGCGTCCGGTCACCCGCCCGAACGGGTGGGGGGACTTTCCTCGCGAGCGTGGCGCATCTCGGAGAGATGGGCCACGTTATGAGCGTGATGCATCCCGAAGGGATGGATCACGTTACGAGCGTTGGGCAACCCGGAGGGTTGGCCAACGGTAGAGCGTTGCGCATCCCGAAGGGACGGGCAACGCGAGGGAGGTGGTCGCGCCGTTGCCGACGCGACCATCGCGGCAGCCGGGCTCTCTCTCCCATCACTCCTAGGCGCGTCGGGCGAATAAGTCCCCCGATCGGAGTACAAAAAGCGCCCCGCAGCGAATGGAAGCGTTTTAGGACGACTACTCCCTTGTGTTTCTGTATGTCCCAGGGACAGGGCGTCGACCTTTCCTACGAGGACGGTGCGCGCGCGGTCGAACTCGCGCGTGAATCCGTCGAATCCTACGTACAACACGGGCAGCGAGAACAACCGGGCAGCATGCGCGAAGCCTTCTACGAGCGGACCGGCGCGTTCGTCCGCCTCGAGTCGACCCGCGGGCGGGGGAGCCTGCGGGGCTGTGCGGGCGGCTACCGCTCGGGCGACCAGCTCGGACACGTCATCGTCGACGCGGCGATCGAAGCCGCCAGCGAGGACTCCTGTGGCTCGGAAGTGAGCCCCTCGGAACTGCCGAACCTCACGGTCTCCGTCTGCACCGTCCGAAACGTACTCCTGACCGACGATCCGCTGGCCGATCTCGAGGTCGGTACCCACGGCGTCGCCATCGACGGCGGCGAGGGCGGTTGGCTCTATCCCACGGTACCGGTCGAAAACGGCTGGAGCGCCCGCGAGTACCTCGATCGCACCTGCCGGAAGGCCAAACTCGCGCCGGAGGCCTGGCAGGACGACGACGTGATCGTCACGCTGTTCGAGGGACAGGTTTTCCGCGAGCGCGAGGCCGACGGCAGCATCGAGCAGGTCTAACGGTCGATTCCGCTTCTCCAACCGATTCGCTACCGACTCGAGAGCCTGTCCTGTCCACCGGTTCACTGACGCGGCCGCCCTTACTCCGAGCGCGCCCGCCGGCCGAGGGCCGCGAGCTTCACCTTGAGCAGGTTCTCCGACTCAGTCAACCCGCTCTCGAGTCTCGCCGAACCCGACCGCTTCGGCGTCCGCGAGACACCGTTCTGTCGCCGCCTCGAGGTCGAACTCGCGGACGATCTCGCCGTCGCGGAGCAGCGGCTCGAGCAGGGGCTCGCAGCCCTCGGGGCTCTCGCGGTCGGCGAGCGCGACGTGGTGACCGCCGTCGGCGGTCCGGTAGACTTGTTTGACGCCGGAGAGCTTGCCCCGCTTGGAGATCGGTTCGTCCGCTATTTCTACGATGTCGAGGCTGAAGTCCACCGAGTCCGCGCCGGTGATGTGACTGCCGACGCCGAAGCCGTCGGCGACCTCGCGCAGGGGACGGATCGTCTCGGGCGTGAGCCCGCCGCTACAGAAGATGTCGACGTCCTCGCGGCCGCGGGCGTCGAGTTCCCAGCGGACCTCGCGGATGATGTGCTCGAAATCGCCGCGTCGGGAGCCCGTGGTGTCGATCCGGACACCGTCCAGATCGTCGCCAAGCGTCTCGGCGGCCAGCAGGCTCTCGCTTTTCTCGTCCCAGAAGGTGTCGACCAGCGCGATTCGGGGCACGTCCGCGCCGACGGCCTCGTCGAACGCCGTCCACGCGTCGGCTTGATTGCCCTCGCCGAAGCAGAACATGAGCGCGTGGGGCATCGTCCCGCCCGCCTCCCGTCCCAGAATATCGCCCGCTGCCACGTGGGAAAAGCCGTCGAGGCCGGCGAGCAACGCGGCCCGCTCGACGGTCGCCGCGATCGAGGGGTGGACGTGACGCGCGCCGAAAGAGAGCACCAGCGAGTCCGGGGCCGCCAGCCGCGCCTCGAGCGCCGCCGTCGCGAAGCCGCTGGGCTGGGAGAGAAAGCCCAGCAGCGAGGTCTCGAGTTCGGCGAACTCGAGGTATGGGCCTTCGATCCGGCAGACGGGGCCGCCGTCGAACAGCGTCCCGTCGGGGAGGGCGTCGACGTCGACGTCGCGGCCCTCGAACAGCGTCGCGATGTCTTTCACACCGGTGAAGACATCGAACTCGCCGGTCGGGAACTGATCGGCGGTCACTTCGGCGACGACGCGGGGGTTCTTCCCCGCGTGCTCGAGCGTGGCCCGGGTGCGCTCGAAGTAGGCGTCAGTCGCGTCCCCCGCGAGAATCGCCTCAGGGGGAACGGTTCCGAACGGATTTGACATATCGCCGGTTGCCCGCGGGAAGGGAAAAAGCTACTCGTCTGCCACCGGCCCGGTATCCGAATCGGTGCGGCCGATTAGCCCCCAGTCGACGGCGCTGCGGGGGTTCCAGCCCGCACCGTCGTCGCGGATGCGGGCCCGGACTCGAGCGCCGCCGGAGCCATCGCGTTCGACTCGCCGCCCGCGGCGTGGATCGCGTCGAGTCCGTCGACGGTCGGCGCGCCGACGATCTCGACGGTGTCGCCGCCGACCGAGACGCGGTACGCGCCGGCGAAGGGCTCGCCGTCGGAAATCCGGTAGACGTCCGTCTCGTCGGCGCTCGCGGACGCGACCCGTTCGGCCCCGCGGTTCGCGAGGAGGTCGCGGTAGGCGTCGGCGAACTCCCGGGCGTCGGCCGGGTCCACCCAGGCGAGCCGCCAGACGTGCCCGAGCCGATCCGCGTCCGACGCGCTCCGGTAGACCCGGAAGCTGTCGCCGGCCCACCCCGCCGTCGCGGGGTGTGAGTAGTTGTACGGCCCGAGGGCGGTGCCGCCCTCGGTGAGCGGCCGGTCGATCACGGCGTTGGCCCACAACGTCGCGAACAGGGTCGCCTCGCCGACCGTCTCGGTGCGGGGCTCGCCGGACCCGTTCGGGCCGCTCCCGATCGGCTGCCAGGCGTCACTCGAGCGATCCCGGATCGCCACCGCGACCGGCTCGCTCTCGGGGTAGCGGTCGGGATGGATCAGTTGGGCGGTGCTCGCCGGCGGGTCGTCGTGGGCGCGATCGACGGCCGCCCAGCCGTCCCGCTCGTAGCGGTCCGCGACGAACGGCGCCCCTTCGGCGTACGGGACGTAGATCGAGAGGAAGAGGCCGACGTTGAACGGCCGGTCGGCGAGCGCCTCGCCCGAGGCCGTCCCGGTTTCGAGATCCGGCAGACACTGCCATTCGTCGCCACAGCGGCGATCGTAGCGCTCCGGGACGTAGTTGGCCTCCCCCTCGAGCAGGCCGTTCTCGGCACGCAGGCCGTCGATGGTCTCGCTCTCCCGGCCGATACCGAACTGCTGGTCCTGCAGGGCGTGGGTCAGTTCGTGGACTAGCGTCCAGCGGTCGATCCGGATCTCGTCGGTGTCGTTCGTGATGATCACGATCCGGTCGTTGACGTAGTAGCCCTGAATCGAGTCGCCGTAGAGATCGTCGAACGCCCGACTCACGTCCGTCTGGCCGTCGACGACGAACGCGCCCCGCCAGAGCTCGTTCCGGAACGCGGCGGCGTTCCCGGTTCTGGCCGCTCGCTGGGCGCGATACTCGGCGCGGCTCACGACCTCGAGATCCACGTCGCGGCTGAACTTCAGCCCGCGGACGACCTCGATCCGGGCCATCGCGCGATACTTGACGGCCTCGAGTTGCTCGCGGGTGAGGCCGTCGCTCGCGTCGAACGCGAAGCTGTCGTCGTGGGCGTAGTCGCCGACGCGCCCGAGTTCGCGGTCGGTGTCGAACCCGGTCGCGTCGCCGGGGAGCGTACACCCCGAGAGGACGACCAGCGCGACGACCGCGAACAGTCTGGCCCGCGTCATTGCTCTACTGTTCGGCGAGAGCGTGAAAGGCGTCTCGGTCGCTCGACTCGGTGGACAGTTTCGCTTTGGCGGAGTCACCGTCGGTCAGGATTGCCGACGATCGACGGCGATCCGCGCCCCCGTGCCGAGCAGCGCGATCGCGAGCACGCCGACCGCGACGAGCGGGCCGAAGCCGGGGACCTCGTCGGGCTCGTTGCTCCCCGCAAACTCGAGCGTATCTTCGCCCTCGGGCGCGGCCCCGGCCTCGACGTTCGACAGCTCGTCGACCGACGGCGCGCGGACGATCGTCGCCGTCGTTCCGTTGCGCTCGATGGCGTACGCGCCGGCGTAGCCGCCGTCGTCGATTCGGAAGGCGTTCTGCCGTCCGTCGACCGGCTCGGCCCGGTGGCTCTCGAGCAACTGGAGGTAGCCGTCGACGAACTGCTCGGCGTCGGCCGCCGACTGCCACCGCGTGCGCCAGACGTAGCCGGCCTCGCCGGCCGCGGCCGGCGTACTTGCCTCGACCGCGCCGTCCTGCGCGTAGACGACCAGTTCGTCGCCGGCCCAGCCGTTCGTGACCGAGTGGTTGTACTGGTAGCCCTGATCGTCGGCGAGGAACGCGCGTTGGTCGATCACCGGTTCGCGGCTCGAGCCGAACGCGTCGGCGGTGAACATCGCGACCATGCCGGCCTCGCCGACGGTGTCGCTCGCGGGCTCGCCGTCGACGGTGAACTGTCGCCAGCCGTCGCTCGAGCGGTCCGGCACCGAGACGTTCGCCGGCTCGCGCTCCGAACCGGGGTGGATCACCGCCGAGGTGGTCGTCGGCGGATCGTCGTAGGCTGCGTTGACGGCCGACCAGCCCGGCCCCTGATAGCGGAGGTGGTTCACGTAGTCGGGGCCGTCGCTGTAGGGCTGATAGATGGTGAAGTAGATGCCCCAGTTGATGTCCGACGACAGCCCGCGGCGCTCGCTGCTCGGCTCGAGGCAGTCCCACTGGTAGCCACACCGGCTCTCGTACTCGAGTTCGACCCGCTTGGCGTCGCCCTCGACCAGCCCGTTCTTCGCGAGTTCGCGGTCCTGGGTCGTCCCCTCGAGCGCCGAGAGGTTGTAGTGTTGATCCTGCAGTGCGTGGACGAGTTCGTGGCCGAGCGTGCGTTCGTCCAGCTCGGGCGTCTCCGGGTTTTCGGAGACGATAACGATCTCGTCAGTCTCGGGGTCGTAGTAGCCGTCGACCGCGCCACCGTACAGCGACTCGGTCGCGTCGGCCGCCGCGGTCTCGCGGTCGACCATGAACAGCGCCTCGTAGGCGACGTTCTGCTCCAAGCGCTCGGCGGCGGTGAAGTTCCCGAAGCGGCCGTCGTTGTTCTGCCGGTACTCCTGGCGCGAGACGACATCGACGGTGACCTCCTCGTCGAAGGTCATGTTGCGGATCAGTTCGACGCGAGCCATCGATCGGTAGACGACGGGCGCGAGTTCGTCCTCCTCGACGACCGCGTTCGACTGGTCGTCGACCGCCAGCGAGTCGTCGTACCAGTAGCCCGAGACGTAGCCGACGGTTCCCTCCGTCGTAGGGTTGTCGGGGCGTTCGGTCTGGGCCTGAACGGCCGCCGGGGTCGTCGCTGCGGCCGAATCAGCAGTCAGGACTGTCGAATCAGCGGACGCGGTCGCCGATCCGTCCGGACTCGCGGCTGCCGTCGCCGTCAGTGCCGGGCCGGCGACCCCGCCGGTCAGTACCACCGCGACGAGCAACACCGAGAAGAGGGCGACCGCCGAGCGGGGGTGCGTCGGTTCCATCTGAAGCGGATAGCTATCCGTTGGAATGGGAGTGTAAAAAGCACGATGGTTGCACCGCTCGAGAACGGACCCATCGTCCGTGAGACTGTCGGCGACCCGCGGTGAGCGCTTACCGGTCGCGCGCGAGAACTGCGGACAGCGTAAACGAGAACGTCGCTCCCTCGCCGGATCTACCGTCGACCCAGATCTCCCCGCCGTGGCGTTGGACGATCCGCTGGCAGAGCGCCAGTCCGATTCCCGTCCCGGCGTATTCCTCGTGGCTGTGAAGGCGCTGGAACACCTCGAAGACGCGGTTCTGATCGGCGGGATCGATGCCGATCCCCTCGTCACGAACGGAGAGCCGCCACATCTCACCCCGTCGATCGGCGTCGACGTGGATCTGTGGCGGCTCGTCGCCGCTGTACGTGATCGCGTTCGAGAGGAGGTTCTGCAAGACCTGTCGGAGCTGGCTGTCGTCGCCGTTCACGCGGGGCAACCGTCCAATCGTGATCTCGGCCTCGCTCTCTTCGATCTGCACTCGGAGATCCGCCAGTACCTCCTCTAAGAGCGCCTCCAGGTCGACCGGCTCGAACGGATCGCCCTGCGTATCGACGCGCGAGTACTCGAGGAGACCGTCGATCATCTCGCGCATCCGTTCGGCGCCGTCGATCGCGTACGCTAGGAACTCCTCGCCGTCCTCGTCGAAGGCGTCGGCGTATCGGTCCTCGAGCAACTGGAGGTAGCTCGTGACCATCCGCAGCGGCTCTTGGAGGTCGTGGGAGGCCGCGTAGGCGAACTGCTCTAACCGCTCGTTCGACGCCTTGAGCTCGTTCTCCAGGCGCTTGCGCTCGGTGATGTCGGAGATGATCCCCTCGAGGATCTCGCCGTCCCCGTTGCCGTCCGAGAGGACGCGGCCGTAGGAACGGACCCACCGCCGTTCGCCGTCGGCGGTCTCGATGCGGTAGGTCACCGAGAACGAATCCCGCTCGTCGGTCGTCCGCTGGACCGCTTCACAGACCTTCTCGCGGTCCTCGTCGACCATGACGTCCGCGCCGTAGTTGATACGCCCGTCTTCCAGTGCCGCCGGCTCGTATCCGGTGATCTCCCGGCAGGCGTCGCTGACGAACTCCATCGGCCACCCCCGCTCGTTGCGGCAGCGATAGACCATCCCGGGGACGTTCTCCATCAGCGTCGACAGCCGGCGTTCCCGCTTCCGGCGCTCGGTCACGTCGCGGGCGACGGCGAGCATGTACTCTCGATCCAGTTCGACGTACGTGACGTTGATTTCGGCCGGATAGGTGGTCCCGTCTTTTCGTTCGTGGACGCCTTCGACAGTCACCGCGCTCTCCGTCTTCGCGTCCGCGGCGTGGGATCGCCAGTCCTCTGTCTCGTCAAACTTCCGTTCGACGTCGAGAACCGACAGCGTGAGTAGTTCGTCTCGATCGTAACCGAGGCGACGGCAGGCCGTCTCGTTCGCGTCGAGGAACTGTCCCGTGTCGGGATCGATTACCAGGACGAGTTCCGTGCTGTGATCGAGTAACGTCCGGAATAGTTCGAGTTCCCGCTCGCGTTCTTTCCGTTCGGTCACGTCGCGATCGGAGACGATGATCGACACGACCTCGCCGTCGTCGTCCGTGACGGGTCTGAAATAGCCGCTGATCGTATAGTGGGCCCCGCGGGGCCGAACGAGGTCGGCCTCGAAATCCACGTACTCGCCGGCCGCCGCGCGTTCGGTCCACTCCTCGACGTCCGACTGGACCGCGTCGCCTTCTCCCCACCACGGCGTCTCCCAGAACGGTTCGCCGGTCACGTCGGCTAACTCCGCGTCGATGTACTCCATCGCCGTCCCGTTGATGTCGACGACCGTCCCGTCGGGCTCGAGCAGGCCGACCAGGATGTTCGGGTCCTCGAACACCGCCTCGAACCGTCGCTGCGTCCGCCTGTTTTCGATCGCCGACGCGAGAACCGTGGCGACGTTCTGGACGAAGGCAGCGTCGCGGTCGGTGAAATCACGGCACTCGGTCGTGTCGGTTTCCAAGACGCCCCACGGCTCTGTCGTCGGACCGATGACGACGCTGATCCCGCTGACGATATCGTGGCGGCTCACCAGTTCCGGTTCGGAAAACCGCTCCTCGGTACGGAAATCGTCGACCACCACCGGATCCTCGGACCGCAACGCGTGCCCAGCTCGGGATTCCGGATCCACCGGCACCGTCGTCTCGTCCACGTGGTCATCGCTCCACCCGACGCCCTGTCGAAGCAGAGCCTCGTCGCCGCCGGCGCACAACTCGAGCACCGAGACGTACTCGGCGTCGAGCGTCTCGGCGATCGCGGCCGAGGCGTCGGACAACAACCGATCGAGATCGTCGGTCTCGAGTGCCTGCTGTCCGAGGTCGGCGACGGCCTCCTGCTGACGCATCTGCGTCTGGAATTCGGCATCTCCCTCGGGAGACGAATCCATTATCGCTCGTAAACGAGACCGCCGTATAAACGTATTGCACGCTCTGGTCGGCGGTCGTCTGGCCCGCCACGCACCGCGATCGCTGTCGACCGAGCGCCAGCGACCGCGCTCGAGCGCCCCGCGAACGTTTTTACGATCCCGTCCGTACGCCCGACCAGACATGCGCCTCGAGCCAGATCGCACGGCGGTGGTGGTCGTCGACATGCAAAACGGCTTCTGTCACCCGGACGGCTCGCTGTACGCGCCGGGCAGCGAGGACGTGATCGGACCGATCGCCGACCTCCTCGAGCGAGCCCGCGCGGCCGGGACGCAGGTGATCTTCACCCGCGACGTTCACCCGCCGGAACAGTTCGACGACGCCCACTACTACGACGAGTTCGAGCAGTGGGGCGAACACGTCCTCGAGGGGTCCTGGGAGGCCGAGATCGTCGACGAACTCCCCGTCGAGGCGGACGATCACGTCGTCGAGAAACACACCTACGACGCGTTCTACGACACCGAACTCGAGGGCTGGCTGAACGCCCGCGGGATCGAAGACCTCGTGCTCTGTGGCACCCTCGCGAACGTCTGTGTGCTCCACACCGCCGGCAGCGCCGGGCTGCGGGATTTCCGCCCGATCCTGGTCGAGGACTGCATCGGCGCGATCGAGGACGACCACCACGAGTACGCCCTCGAACACGCCGCGTGGCTGTTCGGCGAGGTCGAACCGAGCGCGGGGATCGAGTTCGCGTGATCGACCGCGGCTCCACGGACTCGCGCCTCGAGTCCCTCACGGACGGTGACCGAGAATGAACCGACGACGCCTGCGACCGCTGTACCTGATCGGGATCGCGCTCAACGTCGTCGCGTTCGGCTACGCCGTGACGAACGGAACCTGGCTCTACGCCGGCGCGTTTGCCGTCGTGGCGGTCTACCTCGTCGTTCGGCTCCGGATGCTGTCCGCCGATACCTAGGGCGGCGGGCGACCACTTTCGAGGCCGTGGGTTCGATCCACCGTACGAGCGGCCGAGCGCGGACCCCGCGCCGGCCGGTCAGTGGACAGCTTTTACTGTCGTCTTTCCGACGAGCGGATATGGAGCGCACTCGATCTCGTTTCGCGGGGCCGATCGCCGGACCGAACCGAGCGGGGACCGCCGAATGAACGAAGACCGGTTGCGAGCGGTGTACGTGGTCGGTCTCATGGCCAGCGCGTACGTGTTCTGGTACGTCTTCACCTCGTTCGATTCGATCCTGTACGCCGTCCCGTTCGCGCTCGCGACGGTGTTCTTCGTGGCTCGTCTCCGACTGCTGACCGCCGATTCTTGACGGTCGGACCGGTGTCTCCACGGGGGCGGTAACTGCGACCAACGGCCTGACGGCCCTACTCGGGGCGGAAGACGCGGTAGGCTCCCTGCCCGGTGGCCACCGCCTTCGTCTCACCGTCGGGGGTCGTGCTCTCGACGGTGATCTCGCTGACGCCGACGCTCCCCCCGAGGCGGACGACGTTCGCCGTCGCCTCGAGGTCGCCGGTCGCCGGCCGGAGGTAGTTGATGTTCAGATTGATCGTCGCCATGCTGACCTCGAAGGGATCCTCGTCCTCGAGGGCCGTCTGAAGCGCGAAGCCGCCGACGGTGTCGATGAGGGTCGCGGCGACGCCGCCGTGGAGGTCCGCGCGTCGGTCGGTCACGTCCGGCCGCGTATTCGTCAGTTTCTCGTCGTACGGAATCGCGAGCGTCATCGTCCCGCGGTCGACGTTCTCGACCGTCGTCCCGAGCCACGACAGGAACTCCTGATTCTCGTCGATGAGGTGCTGAATCCCGCTCTCGATGTCGTCGAACGCCTCGAAAAACGCCTGTCTATCGTCGGTCATGTACTTCCGTCTCCCACCGATGTTCTTTACCGCTACGTTTCCGGGCGTTCCCGTTCTCGAGGGTTCATCCGTCTCCGGCCCGTTCGGTGGTTATGGTCCGCGCGTTCGACGGCGGCCCCCTCGTGATCGACCGTATCGGTGGTGAGTCCGATGAGTGACGACGGTCCCGAGTACGATGTCGATTTCCGCGAGCACCCGGAACGGTACGAGATCGGTCGCGGCGAAGCGGGCGTCTTCAAAGTCGAACCGTACAAGAGCGAACTCCTCCCGCTGTGGTCGTACGCCGACGAGGACGCGGCTCGCGAGTCCGCAGCGGCGATCTACGAGCGATACGAACGCTACCGTGAGGACGACGAGTTCCCCGGCATGGACATGGCTCGCAAGTACCTCCAGATGGGGTACACCCGCGCGATGCGCTACGCGAAGTATCCCGGCGGTCAGAAGTACGACGACGGTGACGAGCGTGAACCCCAGCGCTGGGCCGACCCGGACAAACGAGCCGCGGCGCTCGTCTTCGAGGCGTACTGGGAGCGCGTCCGCGAGGACGAGGCCTATCAGCGGGCGAAAGCGGCCCATCGCGGCGAGTAGCACCACCTCGAGCAGGAGGCTCAAAGCGGCGTTTCAGTCTACAGAAAGCACTTTTTACTCCCCCATGTCCGCTTGCCTATGCCAACTGATAGGCGAACCGTTCTCGCCCTCACCGGTGCCCTCCTCGCTGGCGCGGCCGGCTGTGCTGGAATCGGTGGCGACTCGCCCGCCACCGACGGCCGATCGGACGATCCCGCTTCCATCCATCTGGTCCGCGATGAGGTGCCCGGCGAGTACGTCGTTCCCGACTTCCCGAGGATCGACCTCGCCACCGACCCCGAAATCGAGTCGACGCTGCTCGCCGCGCAGGTCCGGGGAAACGTGGCGTTCTCGCTCGACCTCCTCGCAGAGCTTCGATCCCAGCGGCCCGGCGAGAACCTGTTTTACTCGCCGTACAGCGTCTCGGTCGCGCTGGCGATGACCTACGCCGGTGCCCGCGGCGAGACGGCCACCGAGATGGCCGACGCCCTGCGGTACGAACTCGAGGGCGACGACCTCCACGCCGCCTTCCGCGCGCTCGAGGCGGAGTTTCGGCGGCGCAACGAGGACGGCGACGCCGTCGACGATCCCGCGGGCGAAACGTCGACGGACTCGTCGGACGACGGTCCCGCCTTCCGGCTCGCGAGCGCCAACTCGGCCTGGCTCGAGCAGCGCTATCCGTTCGACGGGGACTACCTCGAGTTGCTCGCGGCCTACTACGAGGCTGGCGAGCGGCTGGTCGACTTCGACGGAAATCCCGAGGAGGCGCGCCGGGAGATCAACGCCTGGGTCGCGGACCGGACGAACGATCGTATCGAGGACCTCCTCCCCGAGGGCTCGATCGACAGCGCGACCCGGCTCGTCCTGACGAACGCGATCTCCTTCCGCGCGGCCTGGAAGCGAGAGTTCGACCCGTCCGACACCGAACCAGCGCCGTTTACTGGCCTCGATGGGAGCGAGACCGAGGTCGAACTGATGCACCAGACCGGCCGGTTTCCCTACGCCGAGGTCGACGGCCACCAACTCGTCGAACTCCCCTACGCGAACGACGACACCAGCATGGTCGTTCTCCTTCCTGCCGAGGGCGAGTTCGAGGCGTTCGAGGCCGCGCTCACCGTCGACCGACTCGCGACGATGCTCGAGGCGGCGGGCGAGACGCGGGTCGACCTCGCGCTCCCGAAGTTCGGCATCGAGTCGAAGTTCAGCCTCGTCGAGACGATGCAGGGACTGGGAATGGAGCGAGCGTTCACCGGGGCCGCGGACTTCAGCGGCATGGTCGAGGGTGATCAGTCCAACCTCGCTGTCGACGACATCGTCCACCAGAGCTTCGTCGAGGTCGACGAGGAGGGAACGGAGGCCGCGGCCGCGACGGCGGTCATCGTGGTCGAGACCGCCGCGACGGACCCGGTCGAGGTGACCGTCGATCGCCCGTTCCTCTTCTACGTCCGCGACCGGCCCACCGAGACGCCGCTGTTCGTCGGCCGCGTGGTCGACGGCCCGTCGTTGCAAGACGGCTGAAGCCCGCTCAGACCTGCTCGCTCGAGCGAACGCGGACCTGAACTCGCTCTCCCCGCTCGAACGTTCGCTCGGGGCAGATCAGTTTCGCGCCGAAGTCGGCGTCGCGCGCACAGAACAGCGACAGCCCCGTGATCGGCTCGCCGTTCGCGGTGACGGTCACGTCGTCCCACGCGATCGTTCGGCCGTCGGCGACGCCGAGGCGGTCGCCGTTCAGCGAGACGACGGGTTCCGTGTCGGCCTCGAGCGATCCGCTGCCATCCCCGCGCTCGAGCAACCCACCGCCATCGTAGTGTGGTAGCCCGCCATCGAGGACGCCGCCGCCGTCGGCGGCCACGCCGACGAAGTCCGTGCCGGGCGCTGGATGGGCGGGCGAATCGAGGGCGGCGTAAGTCTCGCCGGTCGAGACGACTTGACCTGTGCCATCCCACTCGAGCGGCCGGATCGGCACCTCGAGCTCGATCGGGAGCGATCCCGACGCCCGATACGGGTTCTGGTCCGACCGGCGGAAGCCGACGTGGAGGTGGTTGTCGACCCACGGTGCGAAAAACCCCGCTCGGACGAGTCGGCCGAGCGAGTCGCCCCGCTCGACTCGGTCGCCAGCCTCGACGGCGGGGTCGACGTGGAGGATTCTGGCGGTCAGCCCCTCGAGCGGCGTGGGGCCGTCGCAGTCGACTAGGATCAAGTGGTCGTGCTCGGGCGCGTATGGTTTCGGCGGCGCGCGGACGGTCCGGGTCTCGCGGACGGTGCCGGCGACCGGGCTCGGCGCGGCCGTCGTTCGGCCGTCGATCAGCGTCCCGGGATAGAGGTCGATCGCGCAGCCGCCGTCGTGGGCAGGGTACGGCGAGTTGTACAGCGAGACGCGCGCGTACTTCGCCAGCGCGGCCTCGGTGAGCGTGACGGCCATCGAGTACCGGTACCTGGGCGGCGGGAGCGTTTAGGTGCGTCGGGTCCGACGATCGGCTATGCGCGTGTTCCGCGGGCAGGCGGCGTCGATCGACGCCGATCGCGAGGCGAGCGAGCGGCTCCTTTCGGCGGCGGCAGACGGTGAGCCCGCCGTTCGCGTCTGGGCTCCGCACCGACAGGTCGCCTTCGGCCGCCGGGACGCCCGCCTCGAGGGGTACGACCGCGCCCGCGCGGTCGCCGACGAGCGCGGCTATCCGCCGATCGAACGCGACGTGGGCGGCCGCGCGGTGGCCTACGACGGCGAGACGACGCTGGCGTTCGCCCGCGCCGAGCCCATCGCGGACTTCCGGACCGGCACCGCCGAGCGCTACGAGCGTGCGACGGCCGACCTCGAGCGCGCGCTTCGGACGCTCGGACTCGAGCCGGTTCGCGGCGAGCCCGACGACTCGTTCTGTCCGGGGACGCACTCGCTGTCGGTAACGGACGCGGCCGACGCCGAGCGGCGGGACGGACGGCGACGGAAACTCGTCGGCATCGCCCAGCGGGTTCGCCAGGACGCGGCGCTCGTCGCCGGTGTCGTTCTCGTCGCGAACCGCGACGCGCTCGCCGGCGTTCTCGAGCCGGTCTACGACGCGCTCGGCGTGCCGTTCGAGCCGCGAACGGTCGGCACCGTCGCGGACGCGGGCGGCCCAGCCGATCCGGACATCGTTCGGACGGCGCTCGAGGATACGCTGGTCGGCGACGCCCGGTCCTCGGTCACCGACGTGAGGTAACGCTTTTTCGGCTCCGCGGTGTCCAAGTCGAATATGTTGTCGCGAACGAACTCGGAGGCGAGTCGATGACGACGGATCGATCCGAGGAGACGGACGAGTCGGCAGACTCGCTATGGGTCGATCTCCTCGAGGACGCGCGCGCCATCGCCGAGGAGTACCGCGAAGACGGCTGGGATGCCGTCGTCGTCGAGCCCGCGGCGGTCTCGCCGGTCGACTCCGACGATCGGTTCGGGCTCGACGTGTCGGTCTCCGCCCAGGAGTACGACGCCGTCGCGGGACTCATCGAGGAGGGAGCGGTCACGATCACCGCGGCCGACGTCTACTACCGCCCGCTGGCCGACGACGGGAGCGACCGACGGGTCGCGCTCGCGGTCGAACGCGACGAGGACAGCGAGACGGCGATCTTCGTCCCGCTCTCCTACGACATCTCCGATGCGCGGTCCGTCTTCGAGACGGCGCTCGTCGAGGAAGAGTTGCTGATTCACGTGCTGGCCGATCCAGAGAGCGGCTGGGTCAGCTTCTCCCACGACGATCCGTCGCTCTTTCTCGAGGAGTCGGACGTCAGGGAGTGGAGCGCGGACTGAGAGGGGCGCTACTCGCCCGTTCGGAACGACAGGTCCAACGACGGCGCGGAGTGGGTTAGCGACCCCATCGAGATCACGTCGACGCCCGTCGCGGCGTACGCCGGAACGTCCGCGAGCCCGATGCCACCGCTGGCCTCGGCCAGCACGCCCTCGTAGTCGGCGAGTTCGTCCACCGCCGCCCGCGTCTCCGCGGGCGTCATGTTGTCCAGCAGGACGATATCGGCCCCCGCCGCGGCGGCCCGCGGCGCGTCCGCGACCGACTCGACTTCCACATCGATCTTCGTCGCGAACGACGTTCGCTCTCGGAAGTGGGCGATCGCCTCCTCGAGCCCCAGTTCTTCGATGTGGTTGTCCTTCACCATCACCATCTGTGAGAGGTCGAGCCGGTGGGTGTCGCCGCCGCCGGCGACGACGGCCCGTTTCTCGAGCCCGCGTAAACCGGGCGTCGTCTTCCTGGTCGCGGCGATCGCGACGTCGTCGGACTCCGTCCGCGCTCGCTCGACCGCCTCGCCGGTCCGCGTCGCGATCCCCGAGGCGTGGCCCGCGAGGTTGACCGCGACGCGCTCGCCGCGCAACACCTCGCGGGCCGAGCCCGCGACCCGGAGCAGTTCGTCGCCCGACTCGAGTTCAGTCCCGTCCTCGAGCCGGTCGACCACGGACACGTCGAGGTAGTCGAAGACGGCCGCCGCAGCCTCGAGGCCGGCGGCGACGCCCGCTTCCTTGGCGACGAGTCGGCCGGTCGTCTCGCCGGGCACCTGATTGGTCACGTCGTGGTGGCCGACGTCCTCGCGAAGCCAGCGCTCGATTTGTGCGTCGGTGATCATGCGGTCTTGGCCGCGGGTGCGGTCCCCGCGGAAATAAAGAATCCGTTTGAGCGGATCTCGACCGACTACTCGAGTGATCGACCGGTCGATCGCTCGCGCGAGCGATGGCTCCGACGACAGCACGGATGACGGTCGGGAAAAGTTGACAGTATCGTTTCAGAAACTGTTACCTTGCTGATCAGCCTGTCCCTCCTATGAACGCGGCTCTCCTCGAGGTCCTTACGCGGCTGTTCGACGGCGTCCCCGGCTGGCAAGCGACCCTCCTGCTGGTCGGCCTCTCGCTCGGTATCGCGGTCGCGCTCGAGGTCGTCGTCCTCCGGACGTTGCTTCGATACACCAGTCGGACGAAGACGCAGTACGACTACATCCTCGTCGAGGAACTCCGGCTGCCGGTCGTCGTCATGGCCGCGCTGGCCGGTATCTATCTGCTCACGCAACTCCCCTCTGTCACCGAAACCGTCCTCGTGACGGCGGATCAGCTCGATACCTTCTTCGGCAAGCCCTCGCTGTCCGTCATCGTCGTCGCCTGGGCGTTCGCCTCGAACCGGATCGTCAACCGGTTCGTCGAGGAGATGAACGACGAGGGCTCGCGCTTTGACTTCGCGCCCGTCTTCTCGAACGTCTGGACACTGATCGTCTTCGTCGGCACGATTGGAGTCCTGCTGACGCTGTGGGAGTACAGCATCTCGCCGCTGCTCGGAGCCGCCGGCGTCGCCGGTATCGCGGTCGGCTTCGCCGCTCGAGACACCGTCGCGAACTTCTTCGGCGGGATCGCGCTCTACTTCGACGACACTTACAAAATCGGCGACTACATCGAACTGGACTCCGGCGAGGCGGGTACCGTCGTCAAGGTTGGCATCCGATCGACGACGCTGATGATGCGTGACGAAGTCCTCATCACGGTGCCGAACGCGGCCCTGAACGCCGCGAAGGTGATCAACCAGTCGGCACCCCAACGTCGCAGGCGGCTCAAGGTCCCCATCGGCGTCGGCTACGGGACGGACATCGACGCCTTCGAGGAACTCGTCCTCGAGCTCGCCGACGCGGAATCGCTCGTTCTCGACTCGCCGAAACCGCGGATGCGATTTCGTGCCTTCGGCGATTCGGCACTCGAGTACGAACTCCTCTGCTGGGTGGCCGCGCCGACTCGCGTCAACAGGGCCACGCACGAACTCAACCGGGCGATGTACAAGGCACTGACCGCAGCCGAGATCGACATTCCGTTTCCGCAGCGTGAGATCCACGTCTCGAGGCCGGACGCGACCGACGGCGAGCCGGAGTCGTCCCTACAGATCCTCGGCGATGCGGACGACGCGTCAGCGGAACGGCGCGCGTAAGCGCCGTGAGTACGGGGTGGAAACTGAGAACGCACAGGCGACGACCGCTACGGGAGGGGTGCTTCGTCGACGACGTAGTGACAGCCCACCGATTCGGTGTTCTCGCCGGCGGCGCGGGCGATCAACAGCGCGGTGACGCTGGCGTTGCGCAGTTCGTAGAGCTCTCGGGCCGTCCGCGTGCGGATGTAGGCGTCGACCTCCCCTTTGAGCCGCCGGAG
Source organism: Natrinema marinum (assembly GCF_024296685.1). NCBI lineage: Archaea > Methanobacteriati > Methanobacteriota > Halobacteria > Halobacteriales > Natrialbaceae > Natrinema > Natrinema marinum. The sequence continues at coordinate 3,571,713 of NZ_CP100763.1, forward strand.
GACGGCGCTCGCGCGGGCGATCTCGTCGGGGTCGCGCTCGAGGCCCAGGTACTCGTCCATCGTCCGCTGGAGACGCGTGAACTTCTCGGCGGCGAAGCGCTCGGGCAGTGCGGGATCGCGGTTCAGCAGTTCGGGCGCTTCGACGACCTCGGGCTCGAACCCGGTGGCGTCCTCGCCTGCGCGCAGCCCCCAGACGAGCCCTTCGAGCAGGCTCGTGCTCGCCAGCCGGTTCGCGCCGTGGACGCCGGTCCGGGCGCACTCGCCGACGGCGTAGAGCCGGTCGAGCGAGGTCCGCCCGCGGTCGTCGACGTCGATCCCGCCACAGAGGAAGTGCTCGCAGGGCGCGACGGGAATCTCGTCGCCCTCGATCCCGCGGTCGCGGCACTTCTCGGCGATGCCCGGATACTCGGCCTCGAACTCGAGGGGGCTCACGTCCAGCACGACCTCGCCGGTCGCCTCGCGTTCCGTTTCGACCGCGCGGGCGACCACGTCCCGCGGCGCTAGGTCGCCCTGCGGGTGGTAGTCGTCCATGAACCGCTCGCCGTCGCCGTTGCGGAGGACGGCCCCTTCGCCTCGAAGCGCCTCCGAGAGCAGGAACGGATCCTCACCTGCGTAGGCGGTCGGGTGAAACTGCACGAACTCGAGGTCGTTCACGTCGGCCCCCGCGAGCGCGGCCATGGCGATCCCGTCGCCGGTCGCGTCGTCGGGGTTGGTCGACCGACCGTAGAGCGCGCCGACGCCGCCGGTCGCCAGCACCGTCGCGCCGGCGTAGATCGGGTTGCCTTCGGGTTCTTCGTCACTCACGACGCCGTGAACGCGTCCCTCAGCGGTGATCAACTCGAGCGCTGCCGTGTCCTGTCGGACCGCGATCCGCTCGTGATCGTCGATATAGTTCAGGAACGGTCGGAGAATGTGCGTCCCCGTCGCGGCGTCGACGTGGAGGATGCGGTACTCGGAGTGGGCGGCCTCGCGCGTGTAATCGAGATCGCCGCCGTCGGTCTCGTCGAAGCCGACCTCGAGCGTGTCGATGAGCACGTCCTCGACGGCCTCGTCGGCGTGTTCGACGAGGGTGTCGACGGCGTCGAGATCGGCGGTGCCGTCGCTGGCGTCGATGATGTCCTGCTTGAGCGAGGCGGGATTCCCGCGGGTCGTCGAGATGCCGCCCTGCGCCCAGTCGGTGCTGGCGTCGTCGGGTTTCGTCGCCTTCGTCAGGAGGACGACCTCCGCGCCCGCTCTGGCCGCGGCGAGCGCGGCCGCACAGCCCGCGATGCCGCTACCGACGACGAGCACGTCGGTCGTCTCGCCCTCGGTCGTCGTCGCCGTGCCGGTGTCGGTTTCCGTCATGGTTAGATCTCGAGCATGCGATCGAGCGCGACGCCTGCGAGTTCCTTCTCCTCGGGCGCGACCTCGATCACGTTGTGTTCTCGGCCCTCGGCGAGTTCCTCTAACACCCAGGTGAGGTAGTTGGGGTCGATCTGGCGCATGGCGTTGCAGTCCATGCAGGCGTCGCCACAGAGGGGGACGACGTTCACCTCGGGGTGCCAGCGCTGGAGGTGGTTCGTGAGGTGGATCTCGGTGCCGATGGCCCACGTCTCGCCGGGGTCGGCCTCGGCGACCGTCTGGCAAATGGTCGCCGTCGAGCCGGCCACGTCGGCCGCTTCGACGACCTCGCGTCGACACTCGGGGTGGACAATCACGTTCGCGTCGGGATTGTCCGCGCGGACCTGCTCGATGTGCTCCTCGCGGAAGCGCTCGTGGACCTGGCAGTAGCCGTCCCAGAGGATGATATCTTTCTCCGCGACCTCCTCGGCGTCTTTGCCTTCGGGGTCCCAGGGGTCCCACTCGGCGATCTCGTCTTCCATGCCGAGCCGGTAGGCGGTGTTCTCCCCGAGGTGCTTATCAGGGAGGAACAACACCTTGTCACCCTTGTCGAATGCGTACTCGAAGGCCTTGTGTGCGTTCGAGGAGGTGCAGACGAGCCCACCCTGGCTCGCACAGAACGCCTTCAGATCCGCGTAGGAGTTCATGTAGGTGATCGGGATGATATCGGCGTCCGGCGCGGCCGCGGTGATCTCGGCCCACGCGCTGTCGACCTGCAAGGCCTCGGCCATCCCGGCCATCGGACACGAAGCCTCCATGCTCGGGAGGATCACGGACTGATCGTCGTCCGTGATGATGTCCGCGCTCTCGGCCATGAACGTCACGCCGCCGAAGATCACGTACTCGGCGTCCGCGTCGGCGGCCTCCTTCGAGAGCTGATAGGAGTCGCCGATGAAGTCTGCGTGCTCGACGATCTCGCGTCGCTGGTAGTTGTGTCCCAGGATGACGACATCGTCGCCGAGTTCCTCGAGCGCCGCCTCGATGCGTTCGGTCCGTTCGGCCTCCTCGAGGTCCCGATACCGGGGCGGCAGTTGCTCGAGGTTGTCGTATTTGAACAGACTCAGGTCGGTCTCCAGCTCCGCCGTTTCCATTTTGACCATCTCACGTCACCTGTGGTTGATCACATATCGGTGCTGGTTATTGAATAACTTTTTCCTTCGATACCTACTTCTGGGGGAATACCATCGACTGGTTGAACGATCGAAAACGGATCGGTCGTTTGTCACTGGTGCTAACTGGTTTCGATCGACGAACGTCCCGATGTCGGGCAATAGAGTCCTTTTCGCCGCAGGACCTACCGTGGCTATGGCACTCGAAGACGCCTTCTCACACTTCACGCGGCGCGACTGGGAACGCGAATCGGTCGAGGGAACCGTTCGAATCGCCGTCGTCGGCGTCGGCGGCTTCGCCCGCCAGCGCGCGCTGCCCGCTATCGCGGACGGCGACTACTGCGAGACGACGATGCTGGTCACGAGTTCGCCCGACGGCGTGGCCGACATCGCCGAGGAGCACAGCGTCGAAACCGTCGTCGGCTACGACGCCTTCCTCGCGGGCGACTCCCGCGGCGCCTACGACGCGGTGTATATCGCGACGCCGAACGCCTTCCACGGCCGGTACGCGACGGCGGCGGCCGAGTTCGGGAAACACGTCGTCTGCGAGAAACCGCTCGAGACCACCGTCGAGCGCGCCCGCGCGGTCGTCGACGCCTGCGCCGACGCCGGCGTGACGCTGATGACGGCCTACCGGCTCCAGACGGAGCCGACGGTTCGCCGCACGCGGGAACTCGTCCGCGACGGCGTCATCGGCGACGTCGTCCAGATCCACGGCGGCTTCTCGCACCCGCTGCTCGCACACGCCGACCCCGACACGTGGCGGCTCGACCCCGACCTCGCCGGCGGCGGCGCGCTGGTCGACCTCGGCGTCTACCCGCTCAACACGATCCGTTTTATCCTCGAGTGCGAGCCGACGGACGTCTACGCGACGACCCACTCGAGCGGCGGCCCCTTCGCGAACGTCGACGAACACGTCGCATTCCAACTCGAGTACGAGACCGACGCGACGGCCTCGTGTACGGCCAGTTTCGACGCCCACTCCCGCAGCATCCTCGAACTGGTCGGCACCGAGGGGATGATCGACATCGAATCGCCGTTCGGCGGCGTCGTCCCACAGGAGATCACGGTCGAGAGCGGCGACATGCGCATGGAGTACACCGGTCCGCGGATCGACGAGGTCTGCGAGGAGTTCGACTACTTCGGCTACTGCGTGCTGACCGGGACCGATCCCGAACCGGACGGCGAAGACGGGCTGGCCGATCTGCGCGCGATCGAGGCCGCCTACGAGTCGGCCGAGACGGGTCGGCGGGTCGACCTCGAGTGAGAACCGGCCCAACGCGTCCCTACCCGCTACAGGGCCTCGGGCGCGAGCGCCTCGATCGTCGTCTCGGCCATCTCGCTCGAGGCCGGTTCCGGGATGACGACGATCGGGTGGTCGATCCCCGTCTCGGCGACGAGCGTCCGAAGCTGCTCGCGGGCCTCGTCGGGCGTTCCCGCCACCCCGAGGTCGGCGAGCATCTCGTCGGTCACCGCGTTCGCCGCCGCCCGTTTCTCGCCGTCGCGCCACGCCTCGGCGACCTCGTCCGCCGCATCCGGGAACGCCGTCGCGACCGCCCGGCGGTAGCCCTCGCCGCTGCCGACGTAGTAGGCGACGTGCCGACGGAGCGTGTCGCGCGCCTCGTCGCGGTCGTCGCTGACCGCCGACGGGACGTACGGCGCGATCTCGATCGCTCCGGGATCGCGGTTGCGTTCCCGTGCGGCCGCCGCGACCTCCTCGAACGCCTCGTCGAGCCGCGAGAACGGGATGTTGTGCGGGATCCAGCCGTCGGCGAGCCGGCCGACGACGCGACGGTTGGCCGGCCCGAGCCCGGCGTGGTAGATCGGCACCGACACCTCGAGCGAGGGGAACGACGACGCCTCGAGTAACTCGCCCTCGTAGTCGACGGGCTCGCCGTCGCCGGCGGTAAACGCGCGGATCAGCTCGATCGTCTCGTGTGCCCGGCGCACCGGCCGGTCGAACGACGCGCCGTGGAGGCCTTCGATCGCCGTCGCCGTGCTCGTCCCGAGACCGAGCGTGAACCGGCCGTCAGAGACGTTCTCGAGCGAGGCCGCCGTCATCGCGAGGACGGCCGGCGAGCGCGAGTAGACGTTCAGGATCGCGGTACCGATGTCGATCTCCTCGGTGCGACAGGCCACCTCGGTCGCCTGGACGACGCCGCTGGCTCCCCAGAGCTCCCCGATCCAGACGGCGTCGTATCCTCGATCTTCCGCGCGGACGGCCGTCTCCGCGAGGTCTCCGTTACCGAAGCCCGCTACCATGAGTCCAACGTCCATGCCCACGCAGTATCCGCCCAGCGGCAAAAATCGCTCTCCTCGTCCCATCGCGTTCGGTCCCGCTGCGCCCGGCGGGGACTACGCGAGCTCGAGGTCGAAATCGTCGTCGTCCTCGGAATCGAAGACGATGACGCGTCCGTCGCCGGTGACGATCAGATCCCACTCGTCGACGCGGAACTCGAGAGCGATCCCGGCGCCCGCGGTTCCGGCGTGACCGATGAGTCGGTCGAGCGCCTCGAGTTCGATCGTCTCGCACAGCGGTTCCATCTCAAGGGGCGACGTGTCCGCGACGGCGGCGAGCGCGTCGATGACGGCGCTCGAGGCTCGCTGCGTACCGCTCTGATCGAACTGCGTTTGACAGACGGGTGATCCGTGGCGCGCGATGAGGTTACTCATTGTACTCCGTACGGGGTTCGTCCGATTGAATGCGGAGACGGCATATTCCCGGTTTTATGTACCCGCAACCGCCTCTCACGGCCGCGCCGATCAACGCGCGACGGTGCTCCCGACCAGAGCTTCCATCCCGCGCCGGAGCCGACCGCTGACCGCCGACGAGGAGACCCCGAGCACCTCGGCCAGGTCCTCGATGGACGCCCCCCGCGGGTCGCTGAAGTACCCGCGCTCGTAGGCCACCTGCAGCGTCTCCCGCTGGACCGGCGTCAGTCCGTACGCCGACCCCAGTTTGTCCTCGCCGGGGTGATAGAGCCGATCGACGGCGAACGCGACGTCCTTCGCGAGACAGTGGGCGCGAAACGCCCGCAGCGCCGCCACATCCGGTATCTCGAGCGTCGCTATCCAGCCGCCGCGGCCGCTCGTGGCGTGGAGGACGCGCATCCCGAGTTCGGCAGCCTTCGGCAGGACGAGCCGCTCGGTGGAGGTCAACCGCATTCGGTAGACCCGGAACTCGCCGCCGTCGATGATGACCGTCGGCTCGGACACCGTCGGGTCGGTCGCCAGCGCGTTCTCGAAGCGATCGAACTGGCCCCCCGTGACCTTGAAAAAGAGATAGTACTCGCCCGGGCCGGCGATCGTCTGGTACTCGAGTTCGCTCTCCATCTCGGGGACGGCCTCGATCGTCGGCGTGAGCACCAGCTCGGGGTGGACGAGCGTGATCTCCGCGATAGCTCTCGAGCCGCTCATACTCGATCTCCTATCCCGTCGGCAATGAAGGTTGAACCCGCTCGGGTCGCGTACTGCGAGCGAGCGCAAGCTTGACTTACCTGCCCGTTGGCCGATCCGTATGCTCGATCGCGAGGGACGCGTCGTCTTCGGATCGTTTCTGCTGTTCGTCCTCGCCCGGACCGGCTCGGTCGTCCTCGAGGCCCAGCTCGGGATCGCGCTGCGCGATCGACCGATCCCCTCGCTGGTCTTGGTCGCCGGCGTCGCCGTCGCGCTGCCGCAGCTCTATCTCGCGGTCACCGACGTGGAGCCGACCTCACACAGCAGGCTCCGTGTGGCCGCGATCGCGACGGCGGCGTTCGCGGCAACCTTCGCCCCCGAAACCGACGGGGCGCGCTCGCTGTTGATCGGCGCGATCGGCGTCGGCGCAATCTTGAGCCTGCTCTGTTACGAGGCGCTCTCGGGGTATCACGCCTCGCCCAGAGAGCTCGCGACCCGACTTCGGTGAACGTCGGCCCCCTTCGTGGACCGAACGCGAATCAGCAACTGTTAGGACGCCCCACCGTCTCGACCCACGCATGACAGATCCCGAGGACCTCGCCGAGCGGGTGCGCGAGGGCGAGCTTCGCATTCACGAACTCGAGGCACACGCCGACTACGACACCGCGGCCGAAGCCCGGCGGCTGCTCGTCGAGCGCGAGACGGGCACGGAACTCGAGGCGATCGGTGACTACACCTTCCCCGCCGAGCGGGCGGACCCGAACATCGAGAACATGATCGGCGCGGCGCAGGTGCCGATGGGCGTCGTCGGCCCCGTTCCGGTCAACGGAGCGGCGACCGACTCGGACGGCGGCGCGGCAGACGGCGAGTACTACCTGCCGCTGGCGACGACCGAGGGCGCGCTGTTGGCGTCGGTCAACCGCGGGCTGGGCGTGCTTCGGTCGGCCGGCGGGGCCGAGGCTCGCGTCACGAAAAACGGGATGACCCGCGCCCCGGTGTTTCGGGTCGAGGGCGTCGCCGAGGCCGCCGAGACCGTCGAGTGGGTCGAAGCGAACCTCGAGACGCTTCGCGAGGCCGCCGAGTCGACGACGAGCCACGGCGAACTGCTCGATATCGAGCCATACGTCGTCGGCGACTCCGTCTTCCTGCGCTTTGCCTTCGACACCAAGGACGCGATGGGGATGAACATGGCCACGATCGCGACCGGCGAGGCCTGCGAGGTCGTCGAGGCCGAAACCCCGGCATCGCTCGTCGCGCTCTCGGGGAACATGTGCTCGGACAAGAAACCCGCCGCGATCAACGCCGTCGAGGGACGGGGCCGGTCGGTGACCGCCGACGCCGTGATCCCCGGCGAACTCGTCGAGGACCGACTCCACACGACCGCCGACGCAATCGCCGAGGCCAACACGCGCAAGAACCTGATCGGCAGCGCCAAAGCCGGCAGTTTGGGGTTCAACGCGCACGCCGCCAACGTCGTCGGTGCGGCCTTCCTCGCGACCGGTCAGGACGAGGCCCAGGTCGTCGAGGCCGCGAACACGATTACGACCATGGACGCGCGCGAGCGCGAGGACGGTACCACCGACCTCTACGCCAGCGTCTCGCTGGCCTCGCTCGAGGTCGGCACCGTCGGCGGCGGGACGAAACTCCCCACGCAGTCCGAAGCGCTCGACGTGCTCGGACTGCGTGGCGGGGGCGACCCGCCGGGCTCGAACGCCGACGCGCTCGCCGAGATCATCGCCGTCGGCGCGCTGGCGGGCGAACTCTCCTTACTCGGCGCGCTGTCCTCGCGACATCTCGCCAGCGCCCACGAGGATCTAGGTCGATAGGGGTACTGTTCTGAAACGTGAGGTCGAATACCAACATCCCATTTTATATAGATAATCTTCTACACAACGAACGATGGGAAAACGTTCACCCGGGGCACCGGGAGAGGGAGGGCAGCGGGGATGGCGCCGCCGTCGCGTGTTGGCGACCGCCGGTGCGACCACGATGGGCGCGCTCGCGGGCTGTCAGTCAGGCAGCGACGACACTGGGATGAGTGACCGATCGGACGAACACGAATCGGCGGGGACCGATAGTGGTTCTGCAGAGGGGGCGGCCACCGGCAGCCGGATGTACCGCGTCGACGCGGCCAACTCCGGACACCTGAGCGAGGCGCGCGGGCCACAGGAACAGCCGGTCGAGAAGTGGTACGAAGCCAGAACGACGATAAGCTTCATTACGCCAGCAGTCGCCGACGGAACGGTCCACGTCGGCCCGGAACTGGCCGCCTCGGATGGGACCGTCAACTGGGATGGCGACTTCTACGAGCGCTCGCCGGCGATTGTCGATGGACGGCGATACTCGGTAACGTTCACCGAACTGAATACGGTTAGCCTCGACGACACGCTCAACGAGTGGAACTACTACTTCACCACCAATCCGTCGGCGCCGACGGTCGTCGACGGGGTCGCGTACCTCGGCTACGAACGCGGGCAGCTCTACGCGCTGACGACGCCCGGCGAGGACGAGGAGGGATTCCAGGCGGACGGCGAAGAGGTGTGGTCGTTCCAGCAGCCCGACGACCCCGAGAGCGGCCTCGAAACGGGGACGTTCTACGCGCCGGCCGTCGCCGGCGATACCGTCTACGCGAGTTCGCCGACCCATCTGTACGCACTTACGGCCTCCGACGGCAGCCAGAAGTGGGTTCAGACTGACGTGACCGGAGGCGTCCCAACCGTCGTCGACGGGACGATCTACCTCCCCGCGGGCGAGAAAATCGTTGCTCGCTCGACCACCGACGGGTCGAAAGAGTGGGAGTCCCGCGTCGGCAGTCCCAACCCGGTGGCGGTGGCAGACGGCGTTGTCTACGCGAACCACAACAAACTGCACGCCATCGATACCACCGACGGCAGCGTTCTGTGGCAGACGGAACTCCCTGGTGCGGCGTCGACGCCGGGCGAATTCCCCACGCAGGGAGACTCCTCTCCGGACCTGACTTCTTTCGGTCCGTCACCCCCGCCCGTCGTAGCGGACGGGACCGTCTATGCCTGCAGCGGGGGAACGATCTCGGCACTTGATGCAGCCAGTGGCGGGATACAGTGGTCCTACGATACGAACGGGACGGCCGCCTGGACGCCGGCCGTCGCCGACGGCGAACTCTACGTCGTCGTCTCCGACGCCTCGCCTATGGACACGGACATCTACGGCCGTGTCGTCGCGCTCACCGAGCCCTGACACGAGAGACGTCACGTCCGACTTTTCGTACTCCAGCCGGTTTGTGGCCGCTACTGGATCGCGATGGTGAAGACCGGAAGCGATCGACTCGAACACTGAACCGACGGAATCTGCTCGCCGCAGGCGCGACTGTCGGCGTGACCGGCTCTGTATAGCGTGTCGTCATGTCTTGTCCAGAAACTCACTGACAACTTCGGTCACCTCATCTGCTGCCTCGTCCGGAACGAAATGTCCAACGTTCGGAAGTCGATGAACGGTCGCATTAGAAAGAGTGTCCTCCCACCGTTTGAGATACGAGTCGTCGAAAGCAGGATCTTGGAGTCCCCACATGACGAGAGTCGGTTTTTGTGTTATCTGAGAGCGTTGTTGCCATAGCGATTCGTACCACTCGGTAGAACCGATGAGCTCCTGTGCGAGCACCAAGGGAGCGGTGCGATCAGCAGCAGTCGGAAACGGATTCGTATAGTGACGATGCACCTCGTCTGTCAGTGGGGTTTCGTCTCCCCACGCTGCTTTCAGTAGAAACCGCGCAGAACCGTTGTATCTGCAATAGAAAAGTCTAGCAAGTCGTCCACGCATCACGAGATTTGTCAATCTAACTGTCGTATCGTTCTTGAGCGACCACAGCCACGTGTTGAACAGAACGAGACGACTCACGGTTTCCGGCCGTCGAATTGCGAGGGGGAGACCGATCGGCCCGCCAAAATCGTGTACGACGAGCGTGAACTCATCTACCCCCAAATAGTCGATGAGATTTGTGAGTCTTGTAGCGTGATCCTCCGGTGTATACCCCGCACCTTGCGGTTTATCAGATAACCCGAATCCGAGATGATCCACGGCGATCACTCGATGATCACGTGAGAGATGCGTAATGAGATCCCGGTAGAGAAACGACCACGTCGGCGTTCCGTGGACGAGAAGTATCGGGTCACCGGTCCCGCTCTCGACGTAGTGTATCCGTCCGTCATCTGCATCGAAATAGTTCGATTCGAACGGATAGAGCGAGTTATTGAGCCACCTTCGTTGCTCCATCTCTAGCCGAATATGCGGTGACGAGTATTAATGATCTACTCCGTGTGGAGACAACGACCACGGCCACGCCGAGGAGTCGCTGCTACCGGACTGCCCACGCTGGGACACGCCAGTCGGGTTTTTATCGCCGTCTACCGTGACCGCCTTGGTCACACCGTGCTGTACGATTCTGCCGACCCTCGTCCAGCGCGAGGACTGACTCGAGGCTCGGCCTCGAGCGAGTTGGTCCGTGATCTGTTCTCCTCGGACGCTCGTCATCTCGGTCACAACAACCGATACCGGCCGCGGCTCTCGCTGACGACCCCGCGTCGCGTCAGCTTCTCGAGCGCGTCACGCACGTACTCGGCCGACACGCCGCGCTCGCCCGTGTAGTCGACGATCTCGTCTTCGGTCGGCTCGTCGAGCGCCTCGAGCGCTCCCTTCACGATCTCTTTCTTGCTGCCGCTCCGACTCGGTCCGCGCGGATCGCGGTCGCCGGCCGCGTCGACTTCCTCCACGTCGAGTCCCGATTCCGCGAGGTACTCCGCATCGTCGACGACGCCGTCGGCTACGTCGTCCTCGAGAGCCGCGAAGGAGTCGAGTTTCGCGAAGGCCTCGCCCTCGCCCTGGCGGTTCGCGAGCATCGACGCCCGAACGTCGCGGGCGTGGGCGGCGTCGTCGGTCTCGACGAACTTCTTGCGCTTCTCGTAGGCCTTGCGCGCGCCACAGCGGGGACACTGGGTCGTCTCGGATTGCCCCTCGATGATCCAGAGGTTCGAACAGTCGCTACAGCCGACGACGGCGTACATGGCTCGCAGTCGGGCGTCCCGCCAGTTCAACCTTCGGCAAGCGCGGCGGAAGTGAACGGCCGCCCGGACGGCGGAGCTATTTGACGGTTCGTCCCCTCTCGAGGCGTATGGAACGCGTCTCCATCGACGACCGCGAACCGTCCGAAGCCGCCGACGGCGTCCACCTCGCCCTGTTGGCCGGCACCGACTCGATGAACGTCCAGCACTTCGAGATCGAACCCGGTGCGACCGTTGACGAGCACAGCCACCCCCACGAGCAGACCGGCTTCATCGCCGCGGGCGAACTGACCTTCCTCGTCGAGGGCGACGAAATCGTCTGCGGGCCGGGCGACTCCTACGCGATCCCCGGTGGCGAGCCCCACGCGGCCGAGAACCGCGCCGACGAACCGGTTCGGGGCGTCGATATCTTCAGCCCGCCGCGCGAAGATCCGACCTGGCAGACCGAGTAGGACGACTCCCCGACCCGCCTGCACCGACGAATACCACGCAGTTATATAGTTCAGTTCGAAAGAGTGGCCGATGGCAACCGAACGCCAATCGGTGGGAGTCGGACGGATCGGAACGGCGCTCGAGCGACTGGGGCCAGCGTGGCTGGCCGGCGCGATCGCGGCGGGGCCGGCGACGATGGGCAGCCTGCTGGTCGCGGGCGCGAGCTTCGAGTACGCCCTGCTGTGGGTCGTCGTCCTGTCGGCGGTGCTTGGCACCGTCGGCCAGTACCTCGCGATGCGACTGGGGCTACTCACCGAGGCGGGGATCGTCTCGGTCGTGGAACGGCACCTCGGCTCGTTCTGGGCGTGGGTGCTGGTGGTCGACGCCGTGTTGGCCGCTGGGCTCGCCCAACTGATCATCATGAAGACGCTCGCGTCGGTGAGCGCGACGATGGTCGCCGAGGCGGGCGTCGGGAGCGCCGCGCTGACCGACCCGCGCCTCTGGGGGATCACGTGGGCCGTGATCCTCGCGCTGGGGCTGGCCGGCGGGGGTTACCGGGTCGCGGAACTCGGGGCCAAACTGCTGGTCTCGATCGTCGTCGCCGCGTTCGTCGCGAGCGCGTTCGTCGTTCCGATCGATCCCGCCGCGGCAGCGCGCGGACTGGTGCCTGCGATTCCAGCCGGCGTCGACGGCGCGCTCGTCGCTGCGGGTATCCTCGGTGGCGCAGTCCACATCACACTGTTGACGATGCAGAGCTACACGATGCGCGCCCGCGGCTGGACTGCCCGCGACGCGGACGTCGCGGCGGTCGATGTCGTGAGTTCGATGCTCGTCGCGTTCGGCGTCTTCAGTCTCGGCGTCTTCCTCGTTGCGGCGAGCGTCCTCCCCGCGGCCGGCGTCGATCCCGCGACGATCGACGGCGTCGGCGCCGCCCAGACGCTCGGTCCGGTCGCCGGCGGGTACGCGACCTGGATCTTCCTCGCCGGTCTCCTCGGTGCGGCCGTCTCCACACTCGGTGGGAACACGATCGTCCCGCCGTACCTGCTGGCCGACAAACTCGGCTGGGACCGCTCCACCGACGACGGCCGCTACCGGGCCGCCGTGGCCGCCGTCGCGCTCGTCTCCGCGGCTGGCGCGTTCCTCGGCGGGTCGTTCTTCCAGTTGCTCGTGCTCACGCTGGCGTTCGGCCTCGTCGGGACTCCCTTCGCGATCGCCGTGATCCTCGTTCTGCTGAACGATCCCGGCGTCGTCCCCGAGACGAATTCCCTGCCGGCGAACGTCGGCGGGCTCGCACTGTTCGCCGTGACCGTCGTCCTCGCCGGCGAGTTCGTCCGCGGCGAACTCGAGACCGTCACCGACCCCGTCTCGGCGTTCGTCGTCCTCTTCGCGGCGGCGATGGCGCTGGCGCTCGTCGGTCTGGCCGGGAAATACGTGCGCGATCGGGTCGGCGCGAACTGAAGCGTCGGGACGGAGAACTCACAGAACGACGGCAGTGACGACTGCGAAGAAACCGAGTAAGCCGCCGCCGGTGACGGCGGCCGCGATCGCGAGCGGGACGAACAACCGACCGAGTTCCCGTACCGTCGCTGCCGTAGACGTGATTGCGCTGACGGGAGCGTGAATCTCTTGTGCCATACTACCGACGCCAACGGTGCGACCCTTGAAACTCAGTCAGACGCTCGACAGACGCCTCCGGTGACCTGGCCGTTCGATCGTCAGTGGCGACCCCGAGTCACTCGCCGTACTCCTCGAGCGCGTCCCACTCGCGGCGCATCAGGTCGCGGACGCCGTGCTCGAGAATCCCCTCGCCCAGGGAGGTCGACCGGTAGTAGGAGTAGAGCCCGTCGCTGTCCGGCTCCTTGCGTTTCCGATTTTCCACGAGGCCGACGTCGACGAGCTCGTCGAGGTGGTAGTGGAGCACGTTCGACTCGAGCCCGAGTCCGTCGCGCAGTTCGCTGGCGCTCTGTGCATCGTCCTCGACGAGCGCGTTCAGAACGCGAAAGCGCGTCTCGTTGCCGATCGAGCGTTGCATCGCGAGGGACTCCTCGAGCGAGAGAATGCTGTGCTCGGGCAGCACGGAGTCGGACCGTTGCGACGGAGGACCGTGGTTCACCATTGGTGTCAGTTCGAACGGATAATCCGTAAGTATTTTCCGCCGAGATCTCACTCAGTCCACCGATTTCCGCATCTCGACGTGAGGAATGCCCGCCTCCTCGAACTCCTCGCCGCGCCGTTCGTAGCCGAGATCGCGATAGAAGCCGGCGGCCCGCGTCTGTGAGTGGAGTTTCAACGCCGAAAACCCGAGCGCGGCGGCGCGTTCCTCGAGCGTCTTCATCAGCGCGCGTCCGACGCCCTCCTCCCGGCGGGACTCGAGGACCGCGACGCGTTCGACTTTCCCGATGCCGTCCTCGTACTCGCGCAGTCGCGCCGCGCCGATCGGTTCCTCGCCGTCGTACGCGACGACGTGGACGGCTGCGTCGTCGCGCCCGTCGTACTCCAGGTCCTCGTCGACGCCCTGTTCCTCGACGAACACCGCGTGGCGGACCGCGAAGGCGTCCTCGCGTTCGGGGTCGGTTTCGGCGACGTGAACCTCGAGATCGGCCATCGGATGGCGGTACGCTCGCCGGAAGTGAGAACGTTACGGCGCGGTCGACCCGGTGGCGGCTTCGAAATACGAGCGAGATAGAAGTGCGGCGCCCGTAGACGGCTCCTCGAAAGCGTCAGAACCTGCGGTTCTGACCGTCCGAACAGCGCTCTACGAGAGCTTTTCGATGTTGTTGACGACTTCTTCGGCGAACTCGCTGGTGGCGAGCTTCTCGGCGTCCTCGAGCTGGCGTTCGAGGTCGTAGGTGACCTTGCCCGAGGAGATGGTCTCCTCGACGGCGTCGCGGACGAGGTCGGCGGCGTCGTCCCAGCCGATGTAATCGAGCATCATGCGACCCGAGAGGATCATGGCGGTCGGGTTGACCTTGTCCTGCCCCTCGTACTTGGGCGCGGAGCCGTGGACGGGTTCGGCCAGCAGGAGGCCGTCGCCGAAGTTGGACCCGGGAGCGATGCCGAGGCCGCCGATCTGTGCGCCGGCGGCGTCGGACATGTAGTCCCCGTTCAGGTTCATCGTCGCGATGACGTCGTAGTTGTCGGTGCGGGTCAGCAGCTGCTGGAGCATGTTGTCCGCGATGCGGTCGTTGACGACGAGCACGTCGTCGTCGGCCTCGCCGTCTTGCTCCTCCCAGAGGGTGTCCTCGGTGATGACCTCGTCGCCGTACTCCTCTTCTGCGACCTCGTAGCCCCAGTCGCGGAACTGGCCCTCGGTGAACTTCATGATGTTACCCTTGTGGACCAGCGTGACCGAGTCGCGGTCGTGCTCGAGGGCGTAGTCGATGGCGCGGCGGACGAGTCGCTTCGTGCCGAACTCCGTGATCGGCTTGACGCCGATGCCGACGGGGCCGTCGTGGATGGTGTTGTCGAAGCCCATTTCGTCCTCGACGAACTCCTTGACCTGCTCGACTTCGTCGGTGCCTTCCTCCCACTCGATGCCGGCGTAGACGTCTTCCGTGTTCTCACGGAAGGTGACCATGTCCATCTGCTCGGGCTCGGAGACGGGGGACGGGACGCCGTCTAAGTGGTAGGTCGGGCGGACGTTCGCGTAGAGGTCGAGCTTCTTGCGCAGCGCGACGTTCAGCGAGCGGAAGCCGGCGCCGACGGGCGTCGTCAGCGGACCCTTGATCGCGACGCGGTGTTCCTTGATGGCCTCGACGGTCTCGGCGGGCAGGTTCTCGTCGTACTTCTCGCGAGCGGATTCGCCGGCGTAGACGCGCATCCAGTTGATCTCGCGGCCGGTCGCGTCCGCGGCGGCCTCGAGGACCTTCTGTGCGGCGGGGCCGACGTCGCTTCCCACACCGTCACCGTAAATAATCGGAATAATCGGGTTGTCAGGTACCTCGAGTTCGCCCTCGGTACCCTCTTTCAGCGTGATCTGCTCCCCTTCGTCGGGGACCTCGATCTTGTCGTAACTCATCTCGTCTACACGGTTCTTCGACGGGGGTAAAAGGTCTACCATTTCCATCGCGGTCCGGCAAAAGTTGAACGATACGCAGTCGACGCGGGCGCGACAATACCGTTGCAATCGCCCGACCACACGGCCGAGACCGCTATTTTATCGCATCAACACCGATACAAAGTCCGTTAAATGAAGGGGGAGATCGCCGCAAAATCGGCACTTCGCGACGGAGAGCGAGGAGCCGTCCGTCCACTCACCGCCCATCGGATCGCTCGGTGGCGGAAAATCGCGGCCGACCGCCCCTCGAGGCCGGTGGATCCACCCGCCGGGTGTTCGTTCGTGCCGTCGGCCTCGCGGGCAGCGGTCGCCTTCGAGCCGGCGTCAGCGTGCCAGTGACGCCCCGCTCGGTTCGCTGGCGTCTCTCACGCCGATCGATTCGAAGTGCCGGCGGGGTATAACCCGTGGCGACCGTTTCACGGCTGGCGACGCCGATACGGACGATTTCTCTCGCAAACGGTCGGGTCTGGAACCTGTTCGACTCGCTCGAGATCGGCGAGACGCCGACTCGAGGCCGGGCCGCGCCCCCATACTGCCGTCGCGGTGGCCAGGCGCATCGGTCCGCGGAGAGACGGAACCTCTTTTTATCGATCGGTGTAACCCGGATGCATGGCCGAATCCGAGGTGGACCTCGAGTCCGAGCAGTACGAAAAACACCGCGAAGCCGGGGAGATACTCGCGCAGGTGCGCGAGGAGACCGCCGAGCGCGTCGAGGTCGGCGTGAGCCACCTTGAGGTCGCCGAGTGGGCCGAAGATCGCATTCGGGAACTCGGCGGTCAGCCCGCGTTCCCGGTCAATATCTCCGTCGACGAGGAGGCGGCCCACGCGACGCCATCGATCGACGACGAGACGACCTTCGGCGAGGAGATGATCAACTTGGACATCGGCGTCCACGTCGATGGCTGGCTGGCCGACACCGCCGTCACCGTCGACCTCTCGGGCAACCCCGAACTGGCCGAGGCCTCCGAGCAGGCCCTCGAAGCCGCCCTCGAGATCGTCGAACCGGGCGTCGACACCGGCGAGATCGGTACCGAGATCGAGGACATCATTGACGGCTACGGCTACAACCCGGTCGTCAACCTCACCGGCCACGGGCTTGGTCACTGGGAGCAACACACCAGTCCGAACATCCCCAACCGCGCCGTCTCGCAGGGCGCGACGCTCGAGGTCGGCGACGTGGTCGCGATCGAACCGTTCGCGACCGACGGCGGTGGCAAGGTCACCGAGGGCGCGACCGAGGAGATCTTCTCGCTCGAGCGCGAGGGGACCGTCCGCAACCGGCAGGCTCGTGAGGCCTTGAACCAGATCACCGAGGAGTTCCGCACGCTGCCCTTCGCGACGCGGTGGCTCGAGACCGACCGTCCGGAGATGGCGCTGCGCCGACTCAAGCGCAACGACATCGTCCACAGCTACCCGGTGCTCAAGGAAGATGACGGGTTCCTCGTCAGTCAGAAAGAGCACACGATCATCGTCACCGAAGACGGCTGCGAAGTGACGACCGAGTGAGTGTCCGTCGGCAGTTCGAATCGGTAATATCGAGGCCGACCGGGACGCGCTCGGCAGATACTGAATTCGGGAGACCGGGCAACGAGGGCGGTTACAGCGACGACTGTACTCGAATCGTCTTCAGGCGTTGTTCATCCGCTGGCTCGTCCGGTTCCCACACCGCTGGCACTCGGCCACGCGGTACGGTTCGCGGGAGAACTGCGCGTTTTCTTTCTTGAGGCTCTCGGTCCGGATCTGCACGGAGACCTCGTGGAGGGTATCTAAATCGCATTCCTCGCAGTGCTCGGTCATCCCGTTGAATGAGTTGTCGGTCGTTGCCATTACTGGATTACTTGCAGTAGCCACCTCTTAAACCCATCCTTCATTTTGAAACGTGAGTTGCAAAAACCGCAAGAGGGCATTAACATCGGCATAATGCGGCGTCGAGAGGCCCTTAGACCGTTTAGAACGCGCTCTCGTCTATTCAAGCCGACCTTGTGCGCTACCGTCGCGCGAATTCGACCGGCGAACACGGACCTGATCGCCGTGCGTGGCGGGGACTGAAACCCTTTTGGCGCGCCTCGAGTGGTACCCGATATGGACCAGGTGTTCGCACCGTGGCGGATCGAGTGGATCAGACGCGAGGAGAAGAACCCGGACATCGAGGAGTGCGTCTTCTGTGAACTGCCCGAACGGGACGCCGACCGCGACAACCGGATCGTCGCGCGCAGCGAGCACGCGTTCGTCATGCTGAACAACTATCCGTACAACCCGGGCCACGCGATGGTCATCCCTCACACACATACGGGCGAGTACACCGCACTCACCGACGAGACGCTGCTCGATCACGCCCGCTTGAAACAGCGAACGTTCGACGCCCTCGAGGCTGCCTTCGATCCCGACGGCTTCAATGCCGGCTTGAACCTCGGTGACGGGGCCGGCGGCTCGATCGACGACCACCTGCACACCCACGTCGTCCCGCGGTGGCAGGGCGATACGAACTTCATGCCCGTCATCGGCGACACGACGGTAATCGTCGAAGCGCTCGAGGCGACCTACGACCACCTTCACGACGCCTTCGCCGCCCAGGACGGCGCGACCGTCTCCGACGAGGCCGACGCGGTCGCGTTCGATCGCTGAGTCGGACAGTCGGTCGTCGCTTTGTGGGACGGCGACGCGACAGCGTCGCCACTGCCAGCAATCCGGGCCGGGCATCCGGACACTTTTCCCACTCATTATCGTGTGTCACGATAGCATGGAGTACGAAGTGGTCCACACTGACGACGTACCGCTCACCGACCTCTCAGACGTCGACGAGATCCCGCCCGACCTACACATCCGGGCGATCGACGAGGTCTTCGACACCGATTCGCTCAACGTGAAACTCTGGTACTTCGAACCCGGCGAGGAGATCGGGTATCACGCGCACAACGAACAGGAGGAACTGTACTACGTCCTCGAGGGCGAGTTCTCGCTGAAACTCGGTCGTTCCGGCGAGGAAGAGTACGTCGACGCCGGCCCCGGAACGTTCTGGATCGCGAAACCCGAGGTCGGCCACGGCCATCGCAACGTCGGCGACGAAGAAGGCGTGATTCTGGCGGTCGGCGCGCCCGCAGTCGAAGATCCAGGCGTCGATCCTCACGGGCTCGACGAGAGCGACGACGCGTAGCGGTCGGTACCCGTTCGCCACCCCCAGGCGTACACCCTCAGGCGTAGGTCGTCTCGAGGTAGTCGAGGATACGCTCCGATTCGGCCATCGTCACGCCGCGGTCGTCGTCGACGACGATCGGCACCTGTCGCTGGCCCGAGACGCGCTTGACCTCGTTGCGTTTCGAGTGCAGTCCCTCGACCCAGACGCTCTCGTAGTCGATGTCGAGTTCCTCGAGCCGGTCGACGACGTGCTCGCAGAACGGACAGCCCTCCAGTCGGTAGAGCGTGAGCATGTCCGACGGTACGGCACAGTTCCTCAAAAGGGTACGCCTCAAGCGCCGCCGGCCAACGGTGCCGGCGCTGGATGGGCCAACGAGTGTTGCCACAATAGCTAAGATTCGCCGTCCTAAGTCGATACCGATGGACGCGAGCTCGTATCGTGAAGCGCTTTATGAGGTGTTCGTCGGGACGGACCACGATGTCGAGACGCAGATTGCTCACGCTCTCGAGATCGGCACGGAGTATTTCGATCTTCCGATCGGATTTCTCACCCGCATCGAGGATGGGACACAGACGATCGTACACGCGACGGGCTCGCACGACCTGCTCCAGCCGGGGGAGTCCTGCCCGCTCGAGGAGGCCTACTGTCGGCGAACCGTCGAGATGGACGCACCGCTGGCCGTCCAGCACGCCTCGGCGTCGCCAGTGATTTCGGAGACCGCGGTCGAGACGTTCGATCTCGGGACGTACATCGGCAGCAAGGTCGTGGTTGACGACGACCTCTACGGCACCGTCTGTTTCGCTGCCGAAGACGAACGCGGCGCTCCCTTTTCGGAGGCCAAAGAGACCTTTCTCGAACTACTGACGAAACTGATCGAGCAGGCGATCGAGCGACGCGCCCACGAGCGCGAACTCCGGGAGCGGACCGAGCGACTCGAGCGGGAGAAACGGCGCTTCGAGGGGATCGCCGAGACCAGCTTCGATATCCTGTTCCGGATCGGGCTCGAGACGGAGTTTACCTACGTTTCCTCGGCGGTCGAACGCGTTCTGGGCTACGAGCCCGAGGCGCTGATCGGGCGACCGATCACCGAGTTCATCGCCGAGTCCTCGGCCGAGGCGGCGATAACGGGCTACTCGCAGGTGATCGACGGCACGCCGGTCGAGAACGTCAAACTCGAGTTCGTCGACGTGGACGGCGACCGCGTCGTGATCGAAGTCAACGGGACGCCGATCACCGACGACGGCGACGTTCGTGGGGTGCAGGGCGTCGGCCGGGACGTGACGGCGCGGAGAGAACGCGAACGGGAACTCCGGATCAAGACGCGGGCGATGGACGAGGCGCGGATCGGCATCTCGATTTCGGACGCCCGACAACCTGACGAGCCGCTCGTCTACGTCAACGACGGATTCGAGCGGGTGACGGGTTACGATGCGGCCGACGCGCTCGGGCGAAACTGTCGATTCCTGCAGGGCGAAGCGACGGATCCGGAGACAGTTGCTACGCTCCGCGAACGTATCGACGCCGACGAGCCGGTCTCGGTCGAGATCCTCAACTATCGGGCCGACGGGACTCCGTTCTGGAATCAGGTCCGGGTCAGTCCGGTCGGGAACGACGACGGCAGTGTGACCCACTATCTGGGCTTTCAGACCGACATCACCGAGCGCAAGCGGACCGAACAGCTCGTCCGACTGCTCAACCGGGTGCTTCGCCACAACCTGCGCAACGACATGAACGTCCTCTTCGGGCTGGGCGACCGGCTCGAGACCGGCGCGGCCGACGACGCCGCGGCCCTGGGCGAGCAGCTCTCGGAGACCGCCGCGACACTGATCGAACTGAGCGAACAGGCCCGCGATCTGGAGCGCTATACCAGACGCGAGCGCGATCCACAGCGTCTCGCGCCCGACTCGCTGCTCGCTGCCGTTGCGGACGACTACCGAGAGCGGTTCCCGTCGGCGACCGTCGACGTGACCGCCCGCACCGACCGCGAGTTCTGTGCCGGCCCCGAACTCGAGCGGGCAGTGGCCGAACTCGTCGAGAACGCGCTGAAACACAACCCCGAACCCGAGCCGTGGGTGAGCCTGTCGGTCGACGACGACGATGGCCGACTCGTCCTGACCGTCGCGGACGACGGTCCCGGCATCGCCGAGATGGAGACCGCGGTCATCGCCAAGGGGGAGGAAGAGGCTCTCGAGCACGGCTCCGGACTGGGCCTCTGGCTGGTCAACTGGATCGTCACCCGCTACGGGGGCTCCTTCCAGATTCGAGCGGCGGACGACGGCGATGGCACCGTCGCGACCGTCCGCCTGCCCGGAGTCGGCCCTGACGACTCGCTCGAGGCGGTCGCACAGCGGCCGACGGTCCTGTTCCGGTGAGACCACTTCTGGTCCGGTGTGACGAGACGGCCGCGACGCCGAGATTTTAGTGCTCGCGCGAGCATCCTCGCGTATGCCACCGACCGAGGGCGAGACCGTCGCGGATTTCGAGGCGGTGCTTTGTGACGGCGAGACGTTTCGATCGACGGCGCTTTCGGACGCGCTCGGCGCCCGCGGGGGCGTCGTCGTCTCGACGGGCTTCGCGTTCAGCGCGATCGCACAGAACTGGTGGAAGCGATTCGTCCGCGCCGGCTGGGCCGAGTTCGACGACGTGTCGGTCCTCGGCGTGAGCCGGGACGGCCCGTACGCGCAAAACGAGTTCCTCCGCTGGCTGGACCGACCGGGCTTTCGCTTTTTCGCGGACGTCGACGGCACAGTGAGCGAGTCGTTCGAGTTGCTAGCCGATCGCGAGCACATGGCCGGCGTCTCGACGCCGTGGCGCTCCGCGTTCGTTCTCGAGCCCGACCGCGAGGTGCGGTACGCCTTCGTCGCGGACGACTGGATCTCGCCGCTTCCCCGCGAGGAGATCGAAGCCGCCGTGGCGGAGCTCTGAGGTGCCGTCGGTCAGTGCGGCCCACGCCGCCTTAGGGCTCGCAGTAGAGCGTCTTGCCGTGGTGGGCACACTCGATCCGCAGCGGCTCGTCGTAGGTCACCGTGACGTGCTCGATCGCCTGGACGTAGTGGGCCGGCAGTCCGCCCTGGGAGCGCTCGTTGAGCTGTCGGATCAGACCGGCCTCCCGGAGGTTCTCGACCTTTCGGTAGGCCGTCGACTGGGGGAGTTCGAGCGCCTCGGCGATCTCGGGAACCGTCGTCGGCTCTTCGACGGACAGATACACCGCTCGCGCGTCCTCGTCCGAGAGTAGCTCGATGATGAGCGCCGGTACACACCCGAGTTCTCCGTCCCGTTCGGCGCGCGGACAGCGGGTCGGCTCCTCGATTGCGTTGCTCATATCCCACGGTTCTTCCCGAACGGGGGTAGAGTCGTGCGCCGATTCCCGAACACTGGTACCCACCACGTGTTTCAAGCCCCTCGAGAACAGCCGTGGCGATCGAGCGACGACGGCGGTCCGCGACCCCTACACCGGCGTCCCGAACGCGTACATCGTCTCGTGGGCCGTCACCTCGAGATCGACGAAATCGCCGGGCTCTATGCCGTAGTCGTCGGCGTTCTGGACGATGATCTGACGGTAGGCGGAGTCGCGACACTTCACGGAGTCGGCGGTGCCCTCCTCGACGACGAGACAGTCCTCACGACGCTCGCCGACCATCCCCGCGTAGGCGTCGGCGACGATCTCGCGCTTGGCCGCGCTCATCTCCGTCGAGCGCTCCTTCTTGACCGTGCCGCCCAGCCCCTTCATGTCGGCGGCGTCGGTACCCGGCCGCTTCGAGAACCGGGTGACGTTGATCTTCTCCGGGCGAGTCTCGCGCAGCAGGGCCATCGACTGCTCGTGGTCGTGGTCCGTTTCCGTCGGGAAGCCGACGATGAAGTCCGTCGAGAGCGTCCAGTAGTCCAGCGTCTCGTCGAAGGTCTCGACGACCTCGAGGTACTCCTCGACCTGGTGTTGGCGGCGCATGTCGCCGAGCACGTCGTTCGAGCCCGACTGAACGGGTGCGTGCAGGAAGTCGTAGAGTTCGTCGCGTTCGGCGAAGACGTCGGCGAGTTTCTCGCGGATGCCGTGGACGCCCTTCGGGTTGGCCATCCCCACGCGCACCCGGAAGTCACCCTCTATCTCGCAGATGCGCTCGAGCAGCCGGTGGAGCGTGCGCTCGCCGTCGTCCCAGCCGTAGACGCCGGTGTCCTGACCCGTGATGCGGATCTCTTTCGCGCCAGCGTGGATCAGCGCGCGGGCCTTCTCGACGTTTTCTTCGATCGGCGGCGAGTCGATCTTGCCCGTGGCCTGCTTCGTGATACAGTACGAACAGTCGGACATACAGCCACGCGCGATCGGCAGGATGCCGACGACGCCGTCGAGGATCGGCTCGGCGTCGGGGGTCGTCGTCGGACACTCGCCGTTGGTGACCGCTTCGGGGACCTCGTCCCAGTGAAGAACCTGTCCGTCGACGCCGGCCTGCCCGAACTCCTCGCCCTGAGCCAGAGCCATACAGCCGGTGATGAAGAGATCCGCCGTCTCGTCGGCGAGTTCCTCGGCCCGCCGGAGCATGTTGCGCTCGGTCTTCTCGACGACGGTGCAAGTGTTCAGGATGGCCACGTCGGCCTCCGCCGGCCCGTCGACCTGGTAGTGGCCCGCGTCGCGGAGCCGCCGCTCGATCTCGCGGCTCTCCCCGCGGTTGGACGTACAGCCGTACGTCTCGATGTGGTACCGGGCCATTCGTCGTGTCCCACCTCGGGCGCGGGAGGCCAAAAGCCCGACGGATCCCGGTCGCGACCGGCCCAGCGTCGAGCGTCGGACTCGAGCGCTGCGGACGGCGCCGGTCGACGGTTCGCCGGCCGGTCGTCGCCAACGTGAATACTGACTGTCAGGTCATCCGAAAATTTTTGCATCCCTGGCGGAGAACGTGTGTCAACGCCCTCCCATGAACCTTCGCCTCCGAATGTGTGCGGTCCTGGCGGTGTTCGTCGCGGTCAACGCCGCCTTCGTCCTCGCGGTGTGCTGGGCCTACGGCGTCCTCCTGCCGGGCGTCGTCGGCGGGACGCTCGTCTTCCTCCAGCACGGCTCCGTCGCCTTTGATTTCGTGCGATTGCCGATTTCGTGGCCGGTGGCCCTGCTGCTGATCGCCGGCTTCCTCGCGGCGCAACTCTACTACGGCTATCGGTACCTCCTCTCGGAGACGCACAGCGCCGCCGGCGACGCCGATCACGCCGTCGCCCGGATCGTCCGTCGACTGGCGATGACCGCCGACGTTCCGGAACCCGCCGTCCGCGTCGTCGACGACGAGACGCCGAGCTGTTACACCGTCGGCCGACTCACCGACGCGACGATCGTCGTCACGACGGGACTGGTCGCGACCCTCGACGCCGACGAGCTCGAGGCGGTGCTGGCCCACGAGATCGCCCACGTCGCCAACCGGGACGTGACGCTGATGACGATCGCGACGCTGTTTCTCGAGATCGCCGACCGGGCCTATCGCGCGGCGGGACTGGCCCGGCGCGCGCTGGCCGATCCCGACGGGCTCTCCGCCGGCGGTCGCGTGGCGCTGTACTGGTTCCTCCCGCTGGTCGCGCTGACCTACGTTTTCGTCGCGCCGATCCTGTGGGCGTTCCCCGCGATCGCCGACTGGGCGACGCGCACGCTCTCCCAGACCCGCGAGTTCGCCGCCGACGCCGCGGCCGCCGAGATCACGGGCTCGCCGCTGGCGCTCGCGACCGCGTTGCTGACGGTCGCCGAGGCGACGCCCGCGCCGGCGACGGATCTCCGGACGGGCAAGATCCGCGCGCTGTGTATCGTCTCCTCGGAGCCGATCGCCGGCGACGAGACCGCGTCGCTGCCCCGGATCCGGCGACCGGCGGACGACGCCACCCGTCGCGAACGCGTGCGGACCTGGCTCGAGGGGACGACGCCGTCGGCGCCCCTCGATGCCACCGACCCGTCGGGCACGCATCCCCCCGTCGAGGCCCGCGTCGGGCGGCTCAGCGACATCGCGGTCGAACTCGAGACGGAGGGTGGGTCGTGACGGAGATCCGCCGCGCCCTCGTGCTCGCGGGCTGTCTGTGCTGCCTGCTCGCGGTCGCGAGCGCGCTGCCCGCGGCCGATCCGCGGATCGACAGGCCGGGCGACCGCGGGGGAGAACCGATCGCCGGCGACTGGGAGACGATGGAGGGGACGCCCGACTTCACACCGCCCGCGGCCAACGACACCGACGACGATCGAGACGACGCGGACGAACCGGACGACGACACGGACGAACCGGACGACGACACGCTCGAGATCGAAGGCGAGATCGCACCGGGCAATGAGGTGACGGTCGCGACCGGTCACGCCGGCTGGTACGACACCAAAACGGTCCAAGTCAACGGCGCGAACGTGACCGAAACCGACGAGCTCGGCCGCGCCAACGTCACCGTCCCCTACGACGAGACGATGACCGTCGCGATTCCGGCGCTCAACCGCTCGCGGACCGTTGATGTGCCGACGGTGGCGACGATCGAGACCTTTGGCGGTGCGGCGCCGGCCCGCAGACTCGAGATCCGGGCGACCGTCGAATCGACTCCGGTGACTGACGCGACGGTCTCCCTCGACGGGCAGGCCGTCGAGACGACCGACGAGCACGGCGAGGCGCAGGTGCAACTCCCACCGACGGCCGGTCCGGTAGACCTGCGCGTCGAACGCAGCCCGGTTACAGGCAACCGGACCGTCGAGGTCGCCGAACCGACCGTCAGGTTCGTCACACCGCTGTTGTTCCCCGGCGGACCGGCCCCCGTCCAGGTGTCGGCCGACGGCCGCGGCGTGTCGGACGCGAATGTCTCCCTCGAGCGCGGCGGGTCGGACCGGACCAGCGTCGACGGGCGCACACGAATCTGGCTCCCGGTCAGCGACGAGGCGACCGTGACCGCCGAGGTGGGCAACGAGACCGCGACGGCGACCGTCGGGAACCTCTACCTGCGGTTAACGGCCGTCGCGGTGTTCCTCCCCGGCTTCTGTATCGGTGGCGTCCTGACCTACTTCCGGTTGGTCGCCGCCGGCGAGCGCCGTCGCTGGAACGCGGACGGCGGCGTCGGCTGGTTCCTCGCGCTCGCGGACCTCGTCGCCGTGCTCGGCGACTCCGTCGCGGCGCTGTTGCGCGGCGGCCGCAACTCGCTGTCGCTCTCGGTCCCGCGGTTCTCGTTCACGTGGCCGTCGCTGCCCCGCCTCGATCTCGGGCGCGTCGAGCGCGGCCTCCCGTCGCTCGGGGGGTCGCTCCCCTCGTTCGGCCGCGCGTTCGGAACCCTGCCGTCGCTGGGCTCGCTCGTTCGATCGTCCGACCGCGAGCGCGGGCCGTCGTTCGGCGACTGGTTCGGGACGGACGACGACGCGGCCGAGGAATCGGACGAGCCCCCCGACGATGAGCACACTCCCGATCTGGAAGCCGAACCGCTCGCCCCTCGCGGGCCGCGTGCGGACGTCCGAGAGGCGTGGCATGCGTTCGTCGACCGACTCGAGCTCGACGACCGGGAGACGGCGACGCCGGGCGAGGTGGCGCGTCGAGCGCTCGCCGTTGGCTTCCCGGCCGATCGGGTCGACCGCCTCGTCGCGCACGTCCGCGATATCGAGTACGGCGGCCACAGCCCCTCCCCGGAGCGGGTCGCCGCCGTCTGGGAGACGGTGAACGAACTCCTCGAGACGGAGCCCGACGAGGAGGGATCGTCGTGAGCCGCCGCTCGCCCCCGGAGCCCGGCCGGAGACTCGCGACTCGACTCCGGTCGATCGATCCGGAACGGGTCGCCACCGCCGCCGTCGCCACCGGCGTCGTTCTGGCGGTCGGCGCGGTGTTGTTCGGCGGGTTCGCACCGGCGAGTCGCACCCTCGTCAACCTGCTGTATCCGCTGGCGCTGCTGTTTCCGGCGCTTGGCGCAGTGCTCGTACTCGGCGTGTGCTGGTGGCTCTGGGACGACGACCGCTCGAGCGTGCCCCCGCTGCTCGAGGGGGCGCCGCCCGAGACGGCGAGCGCGCAGACGACAGAGCGAGTCGGCCAACCGACGGCGCGGACGCTCACGAACGCCGCCGGCGGCTGGTACGCCTGTTCGCCGACCGAGTCCGACGCGGACGTGCGCCGGCGGCTCGTCGACGGTGCCGTTCGGGCCCTCACGACGAACCGCGGGCTCTCGACGGGGGCGGCCCGCGAGGCCGTCCGCGAAGGAACGTGGACCGACGACCCGGTCGCCGCGGCGTTTCTCGCCGACGACCTGCGTCAGCCGCCCCGCGAGCGTCGCCGCGCCCGTCTCCGGCGATCCCAGCGACACCGTCACCGTCTACACGACCGTCCGGAACATCGGTTCGGAGCCGATCTCCGATCTCCGCGTCGTCGACGCCGTCCCCGAGGAACTGCCGGTCGTCGCCGGCTCCCCGCGTGCGTGTGTCACCCTCGAGTCGCTCGAGGAGACGACCCTCGAGTACGACCTCGAACTCCGTCGCGGCGAGCACGCCTTCGGTGACGCGACGGTGCGAGCCCGCGACCTCACAGGGACGGTCGCCGAGACGTTGTCGGTGAGCGTCGGCGGCGACGACGCCGTGACGTGTTCGCCGGTCGTCGAGTCGGCCCCGCTGGGCGAGGGTACGAACGACTACGCTGGCGAGGTGCCGACCGACGAGGGCGGCAG
The DNA here is from genome assembly GCF_024296685.1 of Natrinema marinum. Taxonomy (NCBI): domain Archaea; kingdom Methanobacteriati; phylum Methanobacteriota; class Halobacteria; order Halobacteriales; family Natrialbaceae; genus Natrinema; species Natrinema marinum. Next base: position 3,598,884 of record NZ_CP100763.1, read on the forward strand.
CGGCGTCGAGTTCTACTCCGTCCGCGAGTACGAGCCGGGCGATCCGGTCGCCTCGATCGACTGGCGGCGCTACGCCAGCACACGGGAGCTGGCGACCGTCGAGTACCGCGCCGAGCGGGCGACGCGAGTCGTCTGTGTCGTCGATGCTCGCACCAGCCAGTTCCGCGCGGCGTCCACCGCACGTCCCTCCGCCCTCGAGCGGTCGGCCGACGCCGTCGAGCGAACGCTCGAGGCGCTGGTCGACGCGGGCCATCCGACCGGCGTCCTCAGCGTCCACGACCGCCGGCTCGCGGCCGTCTCGCCGGGGTCCGACCCCGAAACGCGCCAGGAGGCTTCGCGCCTGCTCACGGAGGTCCAGGGGCCCAAGCCGGACTACTGGTCGTTCTGGCAGTCGCGAACGGGCGATCCGATCTCGAGCGTCGCCGACCGGCTTCCCGGCGACGCCCAGGTGTACCTGTTCTCCTCGTTCGTCGACGACGCGCCGGTCGACCTCGTCGAGCGGCTTCGCGCGCGAGGCTACGCCGTCCGGGTCGTCTCGCCGGACGTGACGGCGGGGGCCGACGATCTCGAGACGCGGCTGCAGGCGCTCGATCGGCGGACGCGGCTCGGCCGCGTTCGGGCGGCCGGCGCACGCGTCGTCGACTGGGCGCCCGGGCGGTCGCTCGGGCTTGTGCTCCGCGAAGCCGTCGGGGAGGTGCGGAGCCGATGAGCGCCCTCGAGAACCGACCGCCGTCGACGACGCGACGGGCGCTCGTCCTCGCCGCGGGCGTCGGAACGCTCGCGCTCGCCGTCTTCGACCCGACGGTCCTCCTTGGCGTCGTGCTCGGTGCCGGTCTCGCCGTCGCGATCGAGTTATTCGCCGACTCGAACCGCCGCGTCGCGGTCGCGTCGGCGCTCGTCCCGATCGTCGCCGGGGGCATCGTCGCCGCCGTCGCCCGCTCGGGAGCGCCGATCGCCGCCGTCGTGGCGGTCGCGGGCGCGGTCATCGCCGTCGCCGGCGGCGTCGTCGTCGCGGGCTGGCCGCGACCGGGCGTGCTCGTTCGGGTCAGCTCGGCCGCGCTGAGCGGGGCACTCGTCGCGGGCGGCGCGGCGCTGCTCGCGCTGGGCGTCGACGCGGCCGGCGGCCCGCTCCCGGCGCTTTCCGCGGTGGTCTGGGCCACCGGCGACGGATTCGTCGGTCTGTGCGTCGCGATCGGTGTCGCCTGCGTCGCCGTCGTCGCCGCGCTCGTTCTCGTCCCGCCGGCGGCCGTCACCGGTCCGCGGGGTCGCAAGTCGTACGTCTCGAGCCGCAACGGACTCGTGGTGGCAATCGTGTTCGCGACTGGGCTCGCGCTCGCCGCGCTGTTCGCACTGGCGTTTCTCTTCGATTTCGTGCTGTCGCTCGAGGGAGTTACCGACGCGATCGTCCGCAACGCCGTCGTCCGCGGCCTGCTCGCGACCGTGACCGTGGCGTCGGCCGTCCTCGCCGTGTTCGCGGTGGTCGTCCGCTGGTCGTGGCTCTACACCGACCGCCGACGCAACGTCGCCGTTCCGGTCGTCGTCGGCGCGGTCGCCGGTGCCGGCTTCGCGGCCGTTGGCGCGATCGGTGTCACCGGCTCGGCGACCCGCTCGGCGATGTTCCTCGGCGCGACGGCGCTCGCCCTCGGTTTCGGCTGGAGCGCGGCGTGGGTCCTCGAGGGTGCGAGACGACGAGACGAGATCCCGGCTACCGAGACCGTCCTCGCCGGTACGCTGGCCGCCGGTGGCGTCGCCGTCGGTGTGAGCGTCGATGTCGTCTCCCTCGACCTCGAGACGGCGCGTGCCGGAATCGCGACGCTCGTCTCCATCGCGGCCGCCGCGTTCGCGTACGACGCCGGTCGCTACGGCCGGGTGCTCGGACGCGAGATCGGCCCCGGTGCGTCCCGCCGGCCCCAACTCGTGGGGCTCGGCTGGCGCGCCGCGGTGGCCGGCGTCGGCGTGCCGGTGGCGGGCGTCGGCGTCCTGTTCGCGACGGTGCTCGCGCCGACGCTGTCGGTTCCGGCGACGGCCGGCGTCCTCGCCGCGTTGCTCGCGCTGCTCGCCGGGGCGTGGGTCCTAGTCCGCTGACGGCGGCTCCATCGCCGGGACCTCACACTCCTCGAGGACGGCGTCGACGACTGCGCGCCGAGAGACGCCGTCGACGCTCGCCTCGGGGGTCAACACGAGTCGATGGGCCAGCGCGGGGCGGGCGATCCGCTTTACGTCCGCCGGGACGACGTACTCGCGGCCCTCGAGGACGGCTCGCGCCCGGCTCAGTTCGAACAGCCGCTGGACGCCTCGCGGGGAGACGCCGACATCGACGCGGCCGTCGGTCCGGGTGGCGCGACAGACGGCGCCGATGTAGTCGCGCATCGGCCCCTCGACGGTGACCGTCTCGGGGACGCGCTGGAGTTCGCGGACCGTCTCGCGGTCGACGACGGGGTCGACGGTCGGGTCCGGCCGATCGCGGTCGGCGCGGCGGTCGATCAGTTCGCGCGTTCCGTCGGCGTCGGGATAGCCAAGCGAGGTCTTGACCATGAAGCGATCGCGCTGGGCTTCGGGCAACTCGAACGTTCCCTCCTGTTCGACGGGGTTCTGCGTCGCGATGACGAGGAAGGGGTCCGGAAGCTCGTGGGTCTCGCCGTCGACGGTGACCTGGTCTTCCGCCATCGCCTCGAGCAAGGCGGCCTGGGTCTTCGGCGGCGCGCGGTTGATCTCGTCGGCCAGCACGACGTTGGCGAACACCGGGCCGGGCGTGAAGTGAAACTCGCCGGTCTCCTCCTCGAAGACGTAGGAGCCGGTGATGTCGGAGGGCATGAGGTCGGGGGTAAACTGGATCCGGGAGAACTCGAGCCCGAGCGCGGTCGCGAACGACCGCGCGGTCAGCGTCTTGCCCGTTCCGGGCACGTCCTCGAGGAGGACGTGTCCGCGCGCGAGGAGGCCGGCGGTGATCTCCTCGAGGACGGCTCGGTCGGTGACGACGGCGGAACGAATCTCGTCGACGACGGCGTCGGCCGTCGCCGCGGCGTCGGGGACTGACATACGAATACGCTATGGTCTGAAAATATATATCTCACGACGAACGACACGATCGGCGGCGGGGAGACGGCCGGGAGGGCTCGTCGGTGCCGCGGGGTGGTCACTCGTTGTCGGCGCCGAGCGACGCGGTGGCGCTCGACGACCCGCTGCGGAAGACCAGATAGAGGACCAGCACCGCGATCAGGAAGTCGAAGCCGTGCTCGACGAGGTGGTGGACCGTCATCGGGACGAGGCCGAGGACGGTCCCCAGCCCGGTGACCGAGCGGATGACGAGGACGCCGAGAACGATACAGATCAGACAGTAGCGGGCCGTTCGTCGGCGGGAGTAGGCCACGAGACCGACGACGAACAGGGCGGTCGTGCCGAGCACCGCGAGGACGATGACGCCGACGAGGACGGGCGCGAGCTGGGGATCGAGCCACTCGCCGGTGACCGATGTGGGAAACGCCATGCGATCGATATCGGTACTCGGTCGGACGGCTACCTATTCGTGTCGGTGTTTCCCACTGAACAGCGCCGTCGGATCGCGTTTCGTTCTATCGGATCGGCAGATCGGCTGCCGCCCCGGCTCGAGCCGCGAGTATTCGGTTCTCGGCGGCTGGGAACGCGGGGAACCCGTTATATGCGCCCCGACGCTAGCCACGGGTACAGAATCCGCAGCGGAGACCGAATCACATGACCGAAACACGACAGGAGATCAGAGCGCACGTGGGCGCGAACGCCGGCGTCCATTTCAACGAACTCGTCAGGGAGTCCGAGTTCGCGCCGGGGCAGGTCCAGTATCACGTCCGGCGGCTACTCGAGGACGATCGACTCGTCCGTGAGGAGTTCTACGGCCGGACGCACTACTACCCGCCGGCGTACGACGAGCGTGAGCGGGCGGCGCTGGCGCTGTTTCGCCGGGAGACCGCCCGCGAGATCGTCGTCTATCTGATCGAACACGAGTCGGCCGCGCCGGCCGATGTCGCCGACGCCCTCGAGATCGCCCGCAGCACGCTCGAGTATCACGTCGATCGACTGGTCGACCACGAGATCGTCACGAAACGGTACGGCGAGCGAAACCGCGTCGTCCTCGAACTCGCCGATCCGGCGGCGACGGGGCGGCTGCTGACGACCGTGACGCCGACGGTCCCCGATCGGCTGGTCGACCGGTTTACGCGGCTCGTCGACGAGTTGCTCGACGGGACGCCCGACGCACAGTAAGCGCGGGCGGGCGAGCACACCCACTCCCGATCACTCGGTCGCGGATCGTCGGCTCACCGGCACTCGTCACTGTAGTCCAGGTTCGGTCAGCCCGTTGTAGTGGTCCCCCATCACGTTCAGCGTCGCGATCAGCGCGCCGAGGACGACCGGGCCGTAGAACAGACCCATGACGCCGAACGCGTAGACGCCGCCGAGCACGCCGAGGATGATGACCGCGGGGTTGAGGTCGGCGTAGCGGTCGACCAGAATCGGCCGGAGGTAGTCGTCGGAGAGGCCGACGACGACCGTGCTGTAGGCGAAAAGCGCCACTGCGAGGAACGGGTCACCCGTCGCGAAGAGGAAGAGCACGGCCGGCCCCCAGACCAGAAACGAGCCGACCAGCGGGATCAACGAGAGGATTATCATGACGACCGTCCAGAACGCGGCGTTGGGGACGCCGGTCGCGACCAGCCCCAGGCCGGCGATCGATCCCTGGATGATCGCGATGAGGACGTGACCTGCGAGGACGGCCCACATGACCGCGTCCAGTTGCCGGTAGAAATCGTCTTGGGCCTCGTCTGGCAGCGGCGTCAACTCGCGGATCCAGGCGAGTAGCTCGCTGCCGTCTTTGAGCAGATAGTACAGCAGGAAGACCGCGACACCCAGCCCAACGACGGTGTGAGTCAGCGCGCCGACCCACGCGGTCGACTGCTCGAGGACGGTTCCGCCGACGCCCTGTGCGGAGTCGGCCAGCGTCGCCGTCAGATCGACGCTCACGCCCGTTCGCGTCTCGATGACGCGCTCGAGTTCGGCCGTCTGGAACGAGTCCGCGTCGGCGTTCTCGAGGAGTCGGCGGGCGTCGCTCGCGACGACGGCGACGATGACGAACAGGGGAACGACGAAGCCGGCGATCGCGAGGACGACGAGCGCGAGCGCGGCGATCCGGGGCGAGACCCGCCCCTCGAGGCGTTCCTGCACCGGGTAGAGGACGTACGCCACGAGGATCGCCCCGAGGACGTACTGGAAGAACGGGAGGACGAGTAGCAGTGAGAGGTACGCGAAGATGCCGACGAGGACGAAGAGAAACCCCTTACTGAGATTCACAGGTATCCGTTTGCCGCTCGGCGGAATAAAACCACCTATCCGACCTGTTTTCAGTGCTGACTGTCGTTTGAAGCCGTCACACGCCTTCAAGGGTCTGGTTCGTGAATTCATACCCGAATGTCGACTCAGCTCGATCCGCTTTCGCTCTCGGCCGATCTCCTGTATACGGTCAAGACCGAGGGTGACGCCGATCAGTTGCGAGAGCGCCTCGCGGCCCTCGAGCGATCGCAGCTAGAGCGGGCGCTCGCCGGCCGCGAAGGCAAAGTCGCGTTCTGGCTCAACTGTTACAACGCCTACGCCCAGCTCCTGCTGGAGGAACGAGAGCCGGATCTGCTCGACGGCGGGTTCCTCGATCGCTGGAAGTTCTTCGTTCGCGATCAGGTTCCCATCTGCGGCGTCTGGCTGAGTCTCAACGACATCGAACACGGACTGCTCCGCAGTTCGAAACATCCCTGGGGCTTTGGCTACGTCCCGCGACTCTTTCCCTCGTCGTTCGAGCGGGCGTTTCGCCTCGAGGAGTGCGATCCGCGAATCCACTTCGCACTGAGTCACGGGGCCGACCACTCCCCACCGATCACGGTCTACTCGCCACGCGATGTCGACGAAGAACTCGACATCGCCGTCGAGTGGTTCTTGGAGGAAAACGTCTCGTACGACCCCGACAGCGAGACGGCGACGGTCCCGCGGCGCTTTCGCCAGTATCGCGGCGACTTCGGCGGGCGACGCGGCATCGTGTCGTTCCTGCAGGAGTACAGCGCCGTTCCGCCCGACGCCACGCCCTCGCTCGAGTACGAGCGCGTCGACCGATCCGCGGAACTCGATGTCGATCTCGAGGGCGAAGAGGTTCGGCCGTAAGGCCGTTCGGTCGAGCGCCGGCGCTTACCGCTCGCGGCGGCGCTCGACGATCGCCGTCGCGGCGCTGCGCATCACGCTTCGTGCCGCCCGCTCGGCGTTCGACCGCGAGGCGTATCCTTCCCCGCTATCGCCGACGATGTTTCCGTTCCAGTGGACGAGCCGCCAGCGCCACTCGCCCGCCCTGTCCTCGTAGACCTCGAAGCGGCTCCGCCGGCCGCCGTCGTCCGATCGCTCGCCGTCCGTCGCCTCCGCCTCCGCGGGGTCGGCCGTCACCGCCGGGTCGCCGCCGTCACCGTCGGTGTCAGCGGCCGGTTCCTCCTCGCGACCGCCGCCCGCAGCGTCTTCCGGCGACAGCACCGCCGACGCGGCGTCGGCCGCCGTCGCCGCCGATCGGACACCTCGCGCCGCGTCGCGGGCGTCGTCCGCGTCGCGATCGGCGAACTGTACGCTCGAGCCGTCGGGGTCGTCCCACTCGAGTTCGATTGCGAGTTCGCCAACCGCCGGCTCCGCGCCGGCGTCGCGTTCGACCTCGAACTCGGCGATGACGCCCCGCGGAACCGCGACCCTGACCGTCCGCTGGTCGCCGTCGAGCCTGATCGACCGGCCGTCGTCGAAGGCATCGGCGAACTCGCGGAAGACGGCGGCGAGTTCGGTGCGGTCGTACGCGCGCTCGAGGTCGAACTCCTCGTCGCTCGACGCCTCGGTTCGATCGGCGTCGTCCGGTGAATCGCTCATACGAAACGTACGGGCGACTGCGGGTTAGTACTTCGCACGGTCCTCGCCGCTCGCCGGAGCGCTTTTGGTGTCGGCCTGTCTTCGCTCGCCCGTGACCTCCCCCGATCGCCATTCCGACCGAACGGCGGTGTTCGACCGCGACGAGCGGCGCTGTCGGCACTGCGCCGCCGACGGCGACGACGACTCGGTGACGCTTCGGCTCTACCCCCTCTCCGACGAGCCGGCGGCCGACGCCCACGAAAGCGCGCTCGTGACCGTCTGCGACGACTGCCGGACGCTGCTCGAGTCCGCGCCCGAACCGGCGGCGATGGACAACGACGACCTGTTTCGCCTCGTGCGCGACACGACGGGCGTCCAGAGCGCGACCATCTCGGACGTCGCCGCCTTTGCGTCGCTCGCGACTTCGCTTCCCGACACGCTCGAGTCGGCCGTCGACGACGAGACCGATACCGCTCTCGACGACTCGATCGCGGACTACCGTCGCACTCGCCGCGACATCGCCCTCGCCCTCGATGTCGTCGACGCTCGGCTCGAGCGCATCGCCGCGCTCGAGTCGGCCGTCGATCCCGACGTTCGGTCGCCGCTCGCGGCGTTTTCCGAGACCGCGGCGGACCTCCAGTCGGACCTCCGCCGGGTCGTCGCGCTCGGCGAGACGGTCGCGACCGGACTCGAGCGCTGTCACGGCTGTTTCGCCGCGCTCGAGGTCGGCGAGCGCGCGTGTTCGACCTGCGGGCTCGCCGTCCGCGAGACGGCCGACTGGGGGGGCGACGACGGCCAACTGGCCTTCGATCGCCTCTTTGCGACGATCAACGAGACGCTACAGGGTGCCTCGACGACGACCGAAACGCTGACCGATCGGACGATGACGCTCGCAGAACAGCTTACGGCGTAGTGTACACCGGACGGACTCAGAGGTCCGTGGCGGCCTCGAGCGCAATATCGATCGCCCGTCCGACGTTGTTCTTGGCCTTGTCGGGGAGCTCGTCGTCTTCGGTGTCCGTCCCCTTCTGGGTGCCTTCCACGAGGTTACCGTCGACGGTACAGATCGCTCCGGCGCGCAGTCCCCGGCGGCGGGCCAGCGAGAAGACGGCGGCGGCCTCCATCTCGACGGAGAGCAGGCCGGCGGCCTCCCAGTCGTCGACGGCCGCGTCGGTCTCGGCGTAGTAGGCGTCGTCGGAGGCGATGGGACCCACGTGTACGTCTTCGTCTCCGTTCGCGGTTTCACTGTTCGCGCTATCCGCGGTCCGCTGGGCCGCGTGCGCTTCTGCAGAATCGACCAGCGCCGACAGCACGTCGTAATCGGGCACCGCGGGATACTCGACGGCCTCGTACCGTTTGCTCGTCCCCTCGTTTTTCGCCGCGCCGGTCGCGACGATCATATCGCCGATCTCGATGCCAGACTGGAGCGCGCCGGTCGTTCCGACGCGGACGAACGTCTCGACGCCGACGTTGGCCAGCTCCTCGATGGCGATGGCGGCGGAGGGACAGCCGATGCCCGTCGAACAGATCGTCAGCTCCCGCCCCTCGTAGGTGGCGTTGACGACCTTGTACTCGCGATTGCGCGCGATCGTCTCCGACTCGTCACAGTGGTCTGCGATGCGGTCGACCCGGCCCGGATCGCCCGGGATGAGTGCGATGTCCGTCAACTCGCCGTCCTCGACCAGCAGGTGTGGCTGCGTCGCCATACCGTCGTTTCCGCGAGCGGCGAGAAAAAAGGTTCGAGGAAGGGCCGAGGTGCCGAGACCGCGTCGGCGATCCTCGACGCCACCCCGTTCCCCCATCCAACCGCCGATCGGCGCGTCCCGATCAGTCGATGGGGCGTACGTCGACGCGCTCGGGTCGGATCGTGACCACCGCGTCGTCGGTCTCGAACTCGACGGTCCCTCCCGCCCTCGAACCCCCGCGGTTCGTGTCGGCGAAGAGACTGTCGAGCGCGTCCGGGTCGATGTAGTCGTACAGCTGCGTACTGGCCGCAGTGACGTCGTCGCCATAATACTGAGCCAGTGCCGTCGCAGCGGCGATACTCGGCGGTTCCTCTGCACGTCGCTCGTACCGGATACGCCGTCTGATGCCGTATCCGTTAGACTCGTTTACCCTTCCTTCCGTCATGTCTCTCAGTCACGGGATCGTGACTGTTCACTCGAGTTCGCAACGTCCCAGCGTATATAACTACCGTCAGACGACATCGGGTGAGAATCACCCGACTACAGCCCGATCGAGCCCCGCCGTGACGGCCAGCTCTGGCCTGTCACGATCGGCGGCCGAGTAGCTCCCCGACCGCTGCCGTCGTCGGCGCGCTCCGCGCCCCGTCGCGGCTCGCAGTCAGGGCCCCGCAGGCGTTTCCGTACGCCAGCGCGCGGTCGATATCGCCGCCCTCGAGCCACGTCGCGAGAAATCCCGCAGCGAAGGCGTCGCCCGCGCCGGCCGTGTCGACCGGATCGACGTCGAAGCCGGGGTGGACGGTGTCGCCGTCCGGCGCGTACGCTTCGGCACCGTCGGCTCCGCAGGTGACGACGACGAGTCGGTCGTCGGCGACCGACTCGAGGCGGTCGGTCTCGAACGCCGCGGCTTCTCGGTCGGTCAGAAAGACGATATCGGTCACCGCGAGCGCCTCGTCGTAGTCTCGATCCCCGAATCGGCGGCCCGGATCGAAGCTGACCGAGATCCCCGCCTCGCTCGCGATCCGAGCGATCGCAGCGGCGGTATCGGGCCGCTGGCCGGTCAGGTGGACGTGGTCGGCCGCCCGGACCCGTGCGGGCTCGAGGTCGGGGGGCGCGACGGCCTCGTTGACGCCGTCGTTGCCCAGAATCGCGACCTCGCCGTCCTCGTCGACGAGCAGGTATTTGACGGCCGTCTCGGCGCCTTCGATCACGCGCACGCCCGACAGCGAGACGCCGGCATCCTCGAGTTCGCGGCGGGCGAGCAACCCGTTGTCGTCGTCGCCGACGCTGCCGATCAGGCCGGTCTCGACCTCGAGACCGGCCAGCGCCGCGGCGACGTTGGCGGCGCTCCCGCCGCCGGACTGGCGCTGCGAGCGGATCGAGGCCTCGCCATCGGCCTCGGGGAGCCTGTCGACACGGAGGGTCACGTCCCAGTTGACGTGGCCGGCCGCGAGTACCGTCACCGGGTCCATCGCACGACTAGAGCGAGACGATACCGGCCGGGAAAAATCTAGGTACTAGAACGGGTTGTGGCGAGTGAGGAGGGGCAACCGTTCAGCCGACGACGAACAGCAGCGTGTTGTGGGTCGCCGGCCCGAGGCCGACCGCGGCGACCAGCGCGAGGATCGTCCGCGCCTGCTGGGGCCGTTCGTCGACGAACTCCCGGAACAGTCCGAGGATGACCAGCGCGAGGACGACCTTCACGAGGACGAACAGCCAGCCGGCGCCGATGTACTCGGCGGTCGGCAGCGCCTCGCCGGCCTCGAGGAGCACGAGCGACAGCGGGACGCTCTCGCTGGCACCGAGCACGTCGTAGCCGACGGCGGTCGTGACGCCGTCTAACGCGTGGCCGAAGACGACGAGCGCGCCGGTCGCGCCCGTGGTCGCCGCCACGTCGGTAAACCAGAGGCTCAGCGCGAGCCAGGCGATAGCGGTGACGATGCCGGCGACGACGACGGCGATGACCGGCCAGAACGGCTCGAACGTGCCCGTCTGGATGCTCCGGAAGATCGCGAACATCGCGAAGACGGTGAAAAACGCCGTCCCGGTGATCCCGACGAACCGCGGGATCGTCGGCTGGAGCCCACCGACGTGGAGGAAGACTGCGATGATCCAGACGACCCCCGCGATGATTGCCGTCACCCCGTAGACCAGCGGCGAACTGAACAGGGGCTCGATGCTCGCCGGAAACGCACCCATCTTGTAGAGGACGTGGAGGCTCGCGCCGAACATCATCCACGGCGCGAACGCGATGACCGTGCGGTCGGTCACCGGCGGCTCGATCGCCCACAGCAACGCGATGACACCCCCCAGAACGACGACGACCGGGACCAGCAGGTACCACGGCGGGACGACGAACCCCTCGGGTAATACCATAGGGGGTAATAGCACACACCAGTGACTAACACTTTCCGATTGTCGAAATAATCAAAATCGTTATAATATAGCAGCGGCGCGGCGCCCCTTTGGTCCGCCCGACTGTTTACGACCGACGAGCACCCTCGCCTCGAACTCGAGTCACAACGCGTCAGACGGCCTCACGCGTCCCACGGCTCGTCGGTCGTCTCGCCGAACAGTTCCCGCATGAGTATCACGATGCTCTCCGGCGGAAACTGTCCGCGCTCGGTGACGATCGCGTCGACGTACCGCGGCGGTGTCACGTCGAACGCGGGGTTCTCGACGGTCAGCCCGTCGTCACGCGCGACAGCCGGTTCGTCGTCCCGGCCGCCATCCGTCCCGTCGGGAGCGTTCGCATCGTCCCCTTCGCCGGCGATCACGGCCCGCTCCTCGTCCGTCAGCACTTCCCGCTCGTCGCGCAGTTCGATCTCGACGGTGTGGCCCGTCAGCGTGTCCGGGTGGAACTTGATCGTCTGGGCTGCGACCATCACCGGCACGCCCCGCTCGCGGGCGTTGACCGCAAGCCCACTCGTCCCGATCTTGTTGATCACGCTGCCGTCGGCCGCGATGCTGTCGGCCCCGACCAGCACGTGGTCCGCCTCGTCCAGATAGCGCCGGGCCGCGTTATCTACGATCAGCGTCACCGGCACGCCCCGTTCGCGTAACTGCCGGGCCGTGATGTGGCCCTGCTTGCGGGGCCGGGTCTCCTTGACGATCGCCTCGAGCGCCTTGCCGTCCGCTAAGGCGGCGTCGAGACAGGCGAGGGCATCGGTGGAGTGACAGTGTGTGAGGACGGTATCGCCGTCGCGCAGCCGGTTCGCGCCGATTTCGCCGAGGTTATCCTGGGCTTGCGCGAGATCGCGTTGGAACTGTTCGGCGCGGGCGATCGTCGACGCTCGGAGATCGGCGACGGTCTCGCCACTGGTCCCCTGCAGCACGTACCGGAGGGCGTTCGGAAGGCTCACCGCGGTCGGGCGGGTCTCGTAGAGCGTGCGGGCGGCGGCCCGGAGCTGCCGTCGGAACGCCGCCGGGGTGTCGGCGTTGGCGCGTTCAGCCTGGGTTTCGAGGGCGGCCGCGGCCGCGTCGGCGATCGTCGCCGCGCCGCGAATCCGCATGGCGGCGATATCGTCGGCGATGGAATCGACGGCCGGAACGACCCCGGATTCGGCGTCGGCCATGAGAACGAGTTGCACGTCGTTGCTGAAAAGGATGCTGTCGGTCGGCTTCGCGTGGAATCCGTTGGTTCCCGTCCAGTCCGTGTGGTCGCGTCAGGACCGACCCTGACGGACATCGGCCCGCCGCACTGTCGATGCGAAACGCGCCCTCCCTGTCAGGACGACCGCTCCGCTCTCCAGCGGTCGATGACGTCGTCGACCGGCTCCTCGGCGTTCACACCGCCAACGCTCGCCGCGAGTCCCGTCGCTTCGAACAGTTCGACGGCCTCGGCGTCGGCCCCCGAAAAACGGAGGTCGATTTCACGTGATTCGAGCGTTCCGTGGAGTTTCTCCACCATTTGTGCGGCTCCGAAGTCGACCGTCGGCGACGATGTGAGATCGAAGACGACCAGTTCGACGTCGGAATCGCGCTTTGCGAGTCGCTCGAGGAGATCGTTCCGAACCCGCGCTGCGTTCGCGTAGAACAGTTCGGCTTCGACGCGGTAGACGAACACGTCCGTCGTGGTCGTCGCCGCCGGATATAACTCGAGCGCGACGAAATGGTCCGTCCCGGCGATCCGACCGAGTTCGTGCGTTATCGGACGGCTGGCTCGAGAAACCACGACCAGCAGCGAGAGGACAACTCCGACGAAGACGCCCCAGAGCATCCCGACGGTGAGGACCCCGAGCAAGGCCGCCATCGCGATGGCGAACTCGCTTTTGCTCACGCGGTACAGTTGCTGGAGTGCGCTCGGGTCGATCAGCCCCGAGACGGCGACGATGACGATCGCCGCGAGAACCGTTTCCGGGAGTAGCGTGAATAGACCGGTGAGAAAGAGCAAGACGACGACGAGAACGAGAGCGACGACCGCGTTCGTGAGTTGCGTCTTCCCGCCGACGGCGTCGTTAAGCGCCGATCGAGACATGCTGCCACCGACTGCGAACCCGCCGCCGAGACCGGCGGCGAGGTTGGCGACGCCGTCGGCCAGCAACTCCTGATTCGCGTCGGCTCGGTAGTCGTGACGTCTGGCGAACGTCTCGACCGCGCCGATTCCCTGGACGTACGACAGAAGGAACAACGATGCCGCGACCGGGACGAGGGAGCCGAGCGTCGAGATAGATGGAATCGCCGGAACCGTCAGCGAGGGGAGGCCGCTCGGAATCGACCCGACGATGTCGACACCGCGGGCCTGTAGATCCGTGACCGACATGAGCGCGATGGAGAGGACGACGAGGAAGAGCGCGTTCGGGGCTCGCGGCACGTACCGTTCTCCGAGGACGAACAGTACGATGCCAGCAACGCCGACGACGAGTGTCTCGGGGTTCGCCTCGGCGAGATGGCTCCCGGTGTACCATAGCCGCCCAAAGAACGTTTGCCCGAAGGCGGAGGTCGACGCGCTGCTCTCGATACCGACCAGCTTGTTGAGTTGCGTTGACATTATGTACAGCGCCGCTCCGGCGGAAAATCCGGTGAGCACCGACCCCGAGATGAAGTGGACGAGAAACCCCAACCGAAACGCCCACGCGATAACTGCGAAGACGCCGACGAGGATCGTCGTCACGACGACGAGTGATGCGTACGAGGCGCCGGTTCCGCCAGCAACCGCACCGACGCCGCTCGCGAGCAGGATCGCCAGCGCCGAGGTCGGCCCGACGATCACTTGCCGAGACGTACCGAGAAACAGGTAGGCGATCACAGCCAGCAATCCGGCGTACAGGCCGGTCTCCGGCGGCAAGTTCGCCAGCGACGCGTACGCCAATCCTTCGGGAATGACCGACGCCGCGACGGTAATTCCCGCGACGACATCCGGTCGGAACCACGACGCGTCGTACCGAGGTAGCCACTCGAGCACCGGGAGAGCCGACGAACATCGTCGGGCGATTCGTTCCGTGAGACGTTCTGTTGACACCGAAACTCACCTCCTGACCGTGGTACTCTCGCTGGTGTTTGGGAATCCGCTTCGGGCATCTCCCGAGACGCTTGCTTCGGCCGTCCGGAGAACGCGTCGACCATCACGACGGTTCGTTCTTGGTGGCCGCCGATCCGGTCCCGATCGCTGCCGCGTTTCGACTGCTACTGCCGACACGGTACGAGGCAGCGTCTTCCTCTCTGCGTGGGCCACAGTGGCTATTCCCCCCGCTCGAGCGACCGTATGTCGGCAACCTACATAATACGGGGCTGACAACTTGGAGTACTGTATTGACGGCTGGACAGTGTGGGGCGTCTGACGAACGCGCCTGCTTCACGCTGCGCTGTCCGCCCCCACAGCAGGGACTCCTCTTTCTCGGTATTGGCCATTGTCCGTCTGGACTGCCGCTCACAGCACGGTCCGGCCCCCATCATCCGAAGCCTGTCTCTCGAGGGAACGCGCTCGCCGGCAGTGTGAGTTATCCCTTCGACCGGCACCGATGAACCGACTCAGCTGATGTCAGTCAGCGAGCGGAGTCCTCTCAGAATCGAACCGAGGACGCCGAGCACACTGACTCAACGACCGAGTCACCGTGTCTGCTTTTCCGTGCGGGGTGTGGAGCAACCGGGCTATCGATCGCTGTAATCGGGGTTTGCGCTTGGGAAACACATTTAATTGCAGTCAATTTATCGTCTTTCATGAACCGGCGGCGGCTCATCGAGACGGCTGGTGCGGGCTCGATACTGGGGCTGGGCGGGTGTTTCTACGAAGAGCGAGAAACAGCCCTCGAGTCGAAACCGTACCCGGAACTCCCCGAACGGCGAACGCCCGAGTCGGTCGTTGGCTTCGTCGAAGAGTACGAGACGGTCACACAGCACAACCGGCTGCTCTCGATCCACGAGGATCCCGAGTGGGGTTCCCTTGAGTCCATCGACATCGCCTGCAACGCCGTTTTCGACGGGGAAACCGCGTCCGGGTCGTACGCGCTGACGCTCTGTGGCGGCAGCGTCACCACGTCCCACTGGACAGCTGACCGTCCGCCGGCGGCCTTCGACGTTGCCGCCTATCGCGTCACCGAGACGCGGGTCCAGCGCGTCACCGCCTCGCGAGTCGGTCGGAACGCCATCGAGTCGCGAATCGGACGGGAAGACGGCTACAGCCTGCTGTGCGTCAACTTCGACGACGTCGAACACGACCTGACGGTCGTCGTGACTGACCCCGCAGCGTCGGGCGACGAACCGATACTCGAGGCGTCTCACACGATCGACGGCGAGGCGGGTATCGAACGCCGTCTCGAGCGTACCGAGGCGACCGAGTACGACATCACCGTCACTCTCGACGGTGAGACGCGCGCGACGGTCGACGGCGGACGGCAGCAATCGGTGGGTGCTACCGTCTACGTCGTCGACGGCGACCTCGAAACCGGGACGATTTCGGAGATTCCCTGACTGCGCACCCCGCTGTACCGTCGGTCGGCTACCGACACCAGTGAACGACCGCTCGGGTTGTTCGATCGTCGAACCCCATCTCGATGATGTCGAAGTCGGGAGAATGGCTTGCCACAGGACTCATTTCGGACCGTGCATCTGACTCAGGAGTGCTTTTCGAGAGAGATCGACTCGTCCGCGGTGACGGTGACGAGAGACCGTTCGTACGGAAACGTGACCGAGATTTCAGCGGCGGTACACAATGCGTCAAGCGCGTCCGGATCGACAACGTCGTGCAGCAGCCACAACTCCTCGGGAGTGACCCACTCTCGCTTTGCGACAGTCATCACGTCTGCAAGACTCACTGATTCAACGGACTCCATCGGGACGCTACGCTTCCTCTTCTTGGTCGGCGTCTTTGGCCAGTTCGGTGATTTGCACCTCCCAATCGTGGGTCGATCCTCGCGTTCGAAACTCCCAGGCACCGCGGACGTCTACCTCTGCCTCGATGGCCTTCTCGACTGCCTCGGCGAGGATCGATTCGAATTCGTCGGCACTGGTAATCGAAACGTCATCGAGTTGCGTACGTGTCATGGAAGATGGGCCACAGCCTTCGACCCGAAGAGAGGAGTGCTAAGCCACGACCATCTTTGCACCACCATGGTCACACTTCGCGCAGGGCGTTCGGTCCATCGTTCGGAAGGGAGCCACACCTATATGACTGCCGTTCTGCATGGTACACCATGCTGTGTTTTCGAGGGTGGTGTACCATGCTGCCCATATTTACCCATCTCGAACTCCATTCTCTAGCAAGGAATGGCAGTTATTGTGCACCTTCGGATCCCGCCCACATCGTTCGAACTCGGCCGGATCCTCGAACTGGAAGAGAGCGGAACGGTCGAGCTCGAAAACATGGTTCCGCTGGGCGAAAAAGCCGTTCCATTCTTGTCCGTGAACGACGAGGTTCGAGAAGCTTTCGAGCAAAACGTTTCGAATCATCCGTCGGTCGAACACATTGTCGAGGTGACGAGCCACGACGGCGAGCGGTTGTACTCGCTGGACTGGGACGTCAGCCGGGACGTATTCTTACAGGGAGTTATCGATCTGGGGGGACAACTTCTGGGGGCAACTGGGACGCTCAACGCGTGGGAGTTCGAGATTCGCTTTCCCACTCACGGGGCACTCAGCGATTTTCAGGAATACTGTTCGAACGCCCACATTCCCCTCGAAGTCGGACGCATTTACAATCCCGTCCGCCCAGGAACGGGGATGTGGTACGGGGTGACGGAAGCCCAACGTGAAACGCTGATGCGCGCCGTTCAGGGTGGGTACTATTCGATCCCCCGCCGAATGTCGACGCAGGATTTGGCAACCGACCTCGATATTTCCGATCAGGCCGTCACAGAGCGACTACGGCGGGCGATTGTAACACTCACTGAAAACACGCTCATTGCAATGGAAGAGGAACTCGACGAGAAATTCGAGTAGATCAAGAACTCCTGGACGCTTCATACCAGAGAGAAGACGCTACGCCGGGTGGTATTGGTCAGCGACCTTGTCCACCATGCAACGAACGGACACGTGTAGCACGCCTGTATACGAACAGGAAACTGAGTATGGGATTTGACAACATTGCTGGGGCCCTCGGAGACCAAACGCGGCGGCAGATCCTTTTGGAACTTCTGGATCACAACCCAGTGGGCCAACCAGTCGCCGCGACGACGACCGATACGCGAGAGAACGAGAAACGAGAGTTGCAACGTGTTCATACGCATCTGCCGAAACTCGAAGAGATGGATTACATCGTGTGGGATCGGGAACATGGGAGTATCGTAAAGGGGCCGAACTGGGAAGAGATCGAACCGATAGTTCGGTTACTCAGCGACAACAGGGGATGTCTCCCTCACGATACGTTCTGCCGCTCTCGAAGATGACTGCGTCTTTTCCGTTGAACACGCGCTCGATAGTCAGCAGCCGATGATTGACAGATGCTTGAAATATAGGTGGGCGATGCGGTAACTGCTCCAACTGTACTGAGCGATCACCACGTACGCAACGCAAGCCGGTTCTCGAGGCGCAGTCGCGTGTCGTATCCGGCCACGCGCTACTGCTGGCATCGACACTGATAGACGCGACCGATTCCGTCACACACTCGGCCTCACTCGGACCGATCTCCGGTCCCCTCGAGCACCCCCGTCGAGACCCGACACCCGCACGGACTCGCCTCGTGGGTCGTCGGGCCGTAGCTCACGACCAGCGCGATCGGGGTGTCACAGTGCGGGCACGGCACTGACCGTCGACCCCTCGGCGCGACACTGGCGGCGACCGAGTCGGCGTCGACGGTCAGGTCGTCGGTGGCGGCCGAGTCGGTGTCGCTCTCGGCTGATTCGTCGTCGCTCATGGACCCCTCCGGACGCGAGTTCGCGGGGAGGGCAGCGACTCGAGCGCAGGCGCTGTCGGTACGCGGAGGCGATACTGTCGTCGTGCGAGACGTTTATGTCTCGGTGGCAGTAAGCGAAACATGGCTTGCAAACGGGTCCGCGTTTGGAAGCCAGGCTCGGGTGTCTCCGCACCCGGGCGTTTGCGCACGCCTCGCTGGAGCTGACTTCCAGCGAATAATTCATATCAGTTGAACTTATACCTACTGGAAATCGGCCGATATCTACGGGCGGGGATCCGAAAGGGAGCGACGACGGGCCGCTTGAGGCCGGAGACCCAACCCCGTCGTCGAGCCGTGAAATAACCGGGCGGCTTTTGACCCGTCGCGGAGTCGGCCCGCGTATGGACCGCAGCGAACTCGCACCCCTGATCGACCACACCGTCCTCGGCCCGGAGACGACGCCGGCCGACGTGCGGACGGTCCTCGACGAAGCCCAGGAATACGGCATGAACGCCTGTATTCCGCCGTACGCCGTCGAAGAGGCGGCCGACTACGCCCCCGACGTGACCCTCGTGACGGTCGTCGGCTTCCCCCACGGCCAGCACAGCCACGAGATCAAGCGCCGCGAAGGCGTGGTGGCGTGGCAAGCCGGCGCGGACGAACTCGACGTGGTGCTCAACGTCGGTCGCCTGCAGGCGGGTGAACACGACGCCGTCAGGGCCGAACTCGCAGAACTGGTCGCCGCGGTGCCGATCCCGGTGAAGGTCATCCTCGAGACCGCGCTCCTCTCCGACGAACAAAAGCGCCGCGCCTGCGAGGCCGCCGTCGCGGCCGACGCGGCGATGGTCAAAACCTCGACGGGGTTCGCCGACGGGGGTGCGACCGTCGACGATGTCGAACTCATGCGCGAGTACCTCCCGGTGAAGGCCAGCGGCGGCATCGGCAGTTACGACGAGGCCGTCGCCATGCTCGAGGCGGGCGCCGACCGGATCGGGGCCTCGAGCGGCGTCGCCATCCTCGCGGGCGCGCCGGAGTAAGCTCGAGAGCGCGCCGACGGGCCTCGCAAAGCCGAACAGTTTTGGGTGCGCCCGAATCACGTTTTAGGAAGATCGATGCGCGAGGAAGTTCGGGCGCGCGTTCGCGCGGTCGCGAGACGGCTCCGACGGCTCGAACGACGCGAACTCGACGCCTTCCGCCGGTGGCTCGAGCACACGGGCAACCTCCTGCATCTCTCGGTGCTCGTGTTCGTGCCGCTGTTGATCGCCGCGGTGACGTGGCTTGCGAACGTGACGGCGGCGATCTCGTTCCTGCTCTTTCCCCCGCTTGCCTCCGGGACGTACACGCTCTTTGCCGATCCCGAGGGGAAGTACTCGACGCCGGGGAAGTTCGTCGGCGGGATGACCGTCGGGGCGCTCTGTGGCTGGCTCGCGCTCGCGCTCACGAGTGCGATCGGGCTCCCCGCCGGGACGATCAGCGCGTCCGGTGCCGCCGTCGGAGTCTTCCTCACCGGTGTCTGCACCTGGGCGCTCGATCTCGAGGAGCCGACGGCCTTCTCGACCGCCTTGCTCGTGCTCGTCACCGGAAACGCACAGCTCGCCTACGTCCTCGGGATCATCGTCTCGAGTTCGTTCGTCGCGGGCGCTTTCGTCCTCTGGCGGCGCCACTTCTACCAACAGCGCGCCCGCTATCTCTACGGGACGACCGGCGGCGATGACCACGTCCTCGTGCCGATGGACGACGGCGGCGAGACGGTCGCGCGCTTTGCCGCGTCGATCGCCGGCGCACACGAGGCCGGAAAAGTCGTCCTCTTCGACATCATCGACGAGGCGGCCGTCGGAGAGGGCGACACCGAGTCGGCCGAACGCGACGCGTCTACGGACTCAGTCGACGTGATCGACGCACAGACCAGCGCCGACGGTGGCGAGAGCGTAGCGACCGCCGCCGAACGCGCGGCGAGCGACGCCGCCGACCGCCTCGAGTCGCTCGCGGCTGACCTCGAGTCGACGTACGACGTTCCCTGCGAGGTCGTCGTCGCCGCTGACGGCGGACTCTCGGCCAAGTTGGTCCTCGAGACCGCTCGCCGACAGAACTGCGACCTCATCGTCGCCCCCTACGCCGAAGACGACCGCGGCGCGCTCTCGTCGTTCATCCGGGGGCTGTTCGAGAGCGAAATCGACGTCATCGCCTTCCGCTCGAGCGAGGAGCGCCGGCGGTGGCGACAGAGCCTCGTCGCGGTTCGAGGAGCGGGCGACACCGCCCGCGCGATGCTCGACTTCGCGATCCGGGTGACCGAGACCGGTCGCACGGTTAGCGTCTGTACCTGCATCGACGACGAGTCGCGCCGTCGGCAGGCCGAGAACACGCTGGCGGCTCTCGTCGACGCCTTCTCGGGCCCCTTCGAGACCCACGTCGCCACCGCCTCGGTCGAGTCCTACCTCTCGCGGGCCGCGCCCCGGTACGACGTCTGTTTCGTCGGTTCGAGCACCGATCGGTCGGCCGCCTCGCGGTTCGTCTCGCCGCCGACGTTCCGCAAGCTCCGGGACCTCGAGAGCGACGTGGCGATCGTCCACCGGGGTCGCCACCGGTAGCCGCGCTACTCGCTCTCGAGGATGCGATCGACGAGCGCGGTCTCGTCGCTGCCAAGCGCCGACTGGACCAGCAGGTGGCCGCCGAGCTGTGCGGGGCTGATCACCGAGTCAGCGCCGGCGCGCTCGAGCTTCTGGACGTTCTCGCGGTCGGTCGCGGCGGCGACGATACGAGTCGTCGGCGCGAGTTCGCGCGCGGTGAGCACCGTCAGCGCGTCCTCGGCGTCGTGGTTCGTCGCGACGAGGATCGCGGCCGCGCGGTCGATCTTCGCGCGCCGAAGGGGGTCGTCGTCGCTCGGGTCGCCGGTGACGACCGGCACGTCCCGGGCGGTCAGCGCCGACGCGGCCTCGCGGTCGGTGGTGACGACGACGAACGAGCGGCCGGTCTCCGCGAGTTCGTCGACGATCGGTTCAGTCAGTTCGCCGTAGCCGAGCACGAGGATGTGCTCGTCGAGCAGTTGAAGTTCTGATTCGGTCATTCTTCCGAGCGTTTTCGAGATGCGGTCTTGGATCAGCGGGCCGACGAGCGCCCCGATGGCGATACCGAAACTGGCGACGCCCAGTACGAGCACGGACATGGTAAAGAGCATCCCTTGGACTGACCCCGTGTTCGGCGTCACGTCGCCGTAGCCGACCGTACTCGAGGTGATCAGCGTGAAGTAGAAGGCGTCGAGGATGGTCTCGATCTCGTCGAAGTGCTCCCGGAGGGCGTAGCCGCCGATGGTGCCGTACAACTGGACGCCCACCAGTGCCGCGCCGGCCGCGATCTGGGTCGTGGTCAGCGAGATCGGCTTGGTAAACCGGTTTCGCGTGAGCAGCAGGATCGGAATCGCGACCAGCGAGAGGACGATCAGCGGGAGCGAGTATCGGCTCGTCTGGAGCAATCCCTGAGCCGCGGTCAGCGGCAGAAGCAGCAGCGTCGCCCACCAGCCGGCTCGAAGCCCGCGACGGAGCGCGAGCGCGCTGCCGACCATCATGAAGCCGGTGAGCGCGCCGGTGAAGCCGGCGGCCGCCTGGACCGCTTCGGGGACGTACCCCTCGAGGGGCCCCGAGACGTCCTGGGCACCGATGTGAAGCACCGCGGTGGCGACCGAGAGCAGCGCGACCAGCAAGACGATGATGACGGCCGCCCGCGTCGTCAACACTCGCCGCCAGTTCTCGGGCAATCGTTCTCGAAACGACCGGTCGCCGACCATACACTCCGCTGAGCGTCGGGTTAGTTAAACGTCTTCGTCTCGTCCCGATCCGACTCGGACTGCCCTGACCATCGACTTCGGGCTCGAACGCGATCAGCGGACGACGGTCACCGGCACCGAGGCGCGCTTGAACACGGTATCCGCGACGTCGCCGATGAACAGCCGATCGATCATATCGCCGCCGTGGCTGCCCATCACGATCGTCTCGTAGTCGTCGGCCCTGCGGACGATCGCCCGCGCGGGCCGGCCGACCGCGACGACGGTGTCGATCTCGGCGTCGTGTTCGGCGGCCACCTCGTGGGCACGCTCGAAGACCGACTCGGCGCGCTCCTCTGCGGCCTCCTCGATGTCGTCTTCGAAGGCGATACTCATCGCTCCGCCCATCATGACCGAGGGCTCACCGACGACGGTGAGGACCGTGATCGATGCGTCGGGATGGTTATCGAGCGCGTACTCGAGCGCGCGCTCGGACATCTCGGAGCCGTCCATCGGGACGAGAACGCGAGAGAGCATACTGGCGCTACGTCGAGTTCCCGGATAAAGGTCACTCCCGCGAACGGTTTCGGTCGGCGGTCGCTCGCGCCTCGTCGGCGGTCGAGGGCGGTCACTTCGGTAGTTCGATCTCGTGGACCTCCTCGGTGAGGTCGTCGGTCGAACTCACCGGTCCGCGCAGGAAGATCGTCTGGTAGATCAGCGCGATACCGATGAGCGCCGCCGCCGGTACCGTGACTGCCGTCGAGAGCGCCGTGAGGGCCCCGGCGGCGAACCCGAGCACCAGACTCGCCAGAATCCCGAGGAGGATCAGATCGTAGTACTGGATCGAGAGTCGCATACTGGGTCATACGTGCCCAGCAAGCAAAAATTCGCTCCCGGACCCCGACGCCCGCACCGTCGATCGCCGTCGGGGGTTCGGCGCCCTCTCGAGCGCTGTCCGCCGCGGCGGTCCGTCGGTGCAAATTTAACGCTTCCGCGCCACTGCCCGACAATGCCATCGCTTCCGGTCGAAGTGTTGCTCGGCCTCTATCTCGGTCTCCTGACCGGCATCGTCCCCGCGTTCGTCGCCGGCTCGCTGGGCTTTCTCGTGCGCTACTTCACGGGCGTCACCCTCCCCGGCTTCGGTGTCGTCGTCCTCGCGCTGTCGATCGCCAGCGTCCAGGGTGGCCTGCTCGGTCTCGTCGAACCGACGATCGCCCAGTCGCCGCGGCTGCTGGTCGCCGTGCTCGTCGTGCTCATGCTCGCGCTCTACGCCCACAGCCAGGGCGACAAACTCGGCTCGGAGCTCCCTCGCCGGCTCTCCTTTACCCGCCTCCGCCAGCGGACCCTCTCGGCCGACGTGGTCGAACTCGTCGGCGCGGTCGGCCAGGTCACCGTCCGGCCGACCGGCGAGATCCGGGACATGGAGGGATATCCGCCGCTGTCGCCCGCCCTCCGGCGCACCCTCAAGTCCGGCTCCTGGCGGCTCCCCGCCGATCTCCCGCTCTCGGAACTCGAGGCTCGCCTCGAGGAACGGCTCCGGACGGATCACGACTTCGCGGACGTCGATGTCGCGATCAGCGAGCGCGCCCGGGCGACGATCGCGGCGGCGCCGCCGTCGGGTAGCCTCTCGCGGCGCGTTACGGGGAGCCAGCGTGCCGTCTCGATCGCGACGCTCGTCCCGACGGGGCTGGCTCGCGGCGACGAGGTGGCCGTCCGAACGGGCGAGCGCTCGATTACCGGGACGGTGCTGAGCGCCCGGACCGAGATCGACGACGAGGGGGCCGCGCCCACCCTCGAGGCGTCCGCGGACGACGATGTCGCGGCCACCGACGGCGGCGAGGACGCAGAGCTCGCCGTTTCCGAGCCCAAGCCGAACGCGGCGACCGCCGGCGGGCCGGGACGGGTCACCCTCGCCGTTGCGCGCCGGGACGTGAAGGCCATACTCGAGGCCGACTCGCCGCGGCTCGTCGTCCGCTCTCGCGGCACGAGCCGCGAGTTCGAGGCGTTCTCGCTGGTCAAACGCGAGGGGTACGCCGTTCGCCGACTCACCGTCGGCGCGGCCGGCGCGGGCGTCGAGGCGGACGACGTGGCCACGCCCGCCTCGGCCACGGACGTGACGGTCCTCGCGGTGCGACGCCAGGGCAGCGAGACCGGCGGCCGCCGCCACGGCTGGGTGTTCGGCCCCGGCATCGAACGCCGACTCGAGGCCGGCGACGAGGCCTTCGTCGCGGGTCCCGAGGAGCCGATAGAGGCCTTCGTGGAGGCGATCGCACGATGATCGAGCCCGTTCTCGCGCAGGCGATCTCGACGGAGACGCTGGCGACGGCGATCGTCCGGATCGCCGGCCTGGCCGCGCTTTCGGCCGTCGCGGCGGCCGTCGCGGCCGTTACCTACCGCTGGTACAGCGCCACCGGAATCGCGGACGGGGTCGCCGTCCTCGTCGGGGTCACGGTCGTCGCCCTCTTGTTGAACACCCAGACCGCGCTGCAGCAGGCGATTCTCGACGATACGGGGCTGCTCGAGCCCGGTACCGCGGTCTATACCGTCGGGGCGTTCGCCGCCAGCGCGATCGCCGCCGACGCCGGGCGGCGGCTGGGCGATTTCCTCGCCCGGGACGTGTTCATGGTCGCAACGCCGCGGACGATCACCGAAGTCACCCAGCTCGTCCGGTCGGCCGGCCGCGTGATCACCGTCGATCTCCCCGACGAAATCGCGGACATCGACGGCTACGATCCCGTCGACGAGTCGGTCAAAGCGGAGCTCGCCGGCCAGACCTTGCTCTTCCCGCGTCGACTCACCGTCGATCAGCTCCGCGAGCGGCTGATCGCCCGCCTCGAGCGCGACTTCGGGGTCGGCCACGTCGATGTCGATCTCGAAGTGGACGGGACGATCGACTACCTCGCGGTCGGGGGCCGACAGGCGGGGATCGGCCCGACGCTCGCGCCGGGCACCGTCGCTGTCGCGCTCGAGGCCGATCCGGCGGCCGACGCCAGCCCGGGCGACGCGGTGCGCATCTGGACGCGCGACGAGGAGGGCGGGACCGCCAAACGGGTCGCCGGCGGCGAACTGCGCGCGAGCGCCGACGACGTGGTGACCGTCGCGCTGGACGCCGACGACGCCCGCGACCTCGAGCCCGACCGGGAGTATCGGCTCGTCACGCTGCCGGGTAGCCCGGACGCCGAGCGCGACCTCGTCTCTCTGCTCCGGGCGGCCGACGAGACCGTGACGACCGTCGCCGTCGAGCCCGACGATCCGCTCGCGGGCGTAGCGATCGACGCGTTGCCGGTGCTCGTGGTAGCCCTCGAGCGCGAGGGAGACGACGGCGACGAGACGCTTGCGCTGCCGGCCGGCGACGTTCGACTCGCGGCCGGCGACACCGCGTACGTTCTCGGCCGACCCGACGCGTTGCGCCGAGTGACCGAGCGAACGCTGGTCGTGACTCGGGACGACGAGGAGGACGAGCCCGCTTCTGCCGATCAGGGAGCGGAGTCGGACGGTGCCGGCGGCTCTAACGCCGACTCCGACCTCGAACGCGAGCCGGAACGGCCGCGAGAGCGGTAGCTACTTGCCGCCGGCACCGATAGCGCCACGTATGCCCACGGAGTGGAAGCTGTTCGCCGACCTCGCCGAACGCGCGGGCGACAAACACGTGACCGTCGACGCCGGGGCCGGCGACACCGTCGGCGACGCCCTCGAGCAACTCGTCGCGGACCGGCCCGATCTCGAGGGCCGCGTGCTCGAAGACGGCGAACTGCGCTCGCAGATCAACGTGTTACGGAACGGAACGAACGTGCTCGTCGAGGAAGAGGGGATGGAGACGGTGCTCGAGGAGGACGACGAATTAGCGCTGTTCCCGCCGGTCAGCGGTGGATAGGTTTTTCACCGGTCTCCAGTCAGATCGATCCCCAATACGAAATCCGGTTCTTCGGAGAGATCGGCTCCCGTCGCGGCGGCGTCGGTGACGAATCGTGCGGTCTCGGGGATCGCGATGCGAGTCTCGTCGGCCTCGAGCGTGGCCGCGTCCCTGGCGACCGCGGCGAACAGCGAGCGCGCGGCGTCGACGCCGTCCCACGCGCCGAGGCCGTACTCGGCCCACGTCTCCGTCTCGTCCGAATCGGTCTCGTCGGCCGTTCGCTCGACGGTCCGGGTTCTGTAACCGACGCCCGCGAGCCCGCCGTCGCTCTCGACGGCGAAGACGGCCGTCTCGTCGGCCAGCCGCTCGAAATCGTCGCGAGTGAGTTCGCGGACGGCCCACGATTCCTCGGGGGCGAGCCCCAGCCCGTCCAAGTGCTCGCGCGCGTCGCTGTGGGTCCAGTACCGCCAGGCCGCGGTGGGGTCGCTCGAGACGCGATACGGTCCCGTGGCGTCGGGATCGGGCTCCGGGTGGGCGAACCGGAACTCGGTGACCGGTTCGTAGCCACTGGCTCGCGCCGCGCCCAGCGAGACCGCGTTCCACGAGAAGACCATCACCCGGCCGACGGTCGCACCCTGCTCGCGGCCCCACTCGAAGGTCGCCTCGTTCAGCCGTCGGCTTACACCCTGTCGGCGATAGTCCGCCGCGACACGCATCCCTTGGAACCAGGCCTCATCCGGCGAGAGCATGACACCCTGGACGATGCCCGCGGCCTCGCCGTCGACCTCAGCGAGGAAGGTCTTCTTGCCTCGGCCCGACGCGTCCTCGAGCCAATCGTGGTAGATCCGCGGGATGTAGTCGCCGCCGCGTTCGGGCCAGATGTCGCTCGTGAAGTCGGCGACGGCCTCGTAATCGTCGTGGGTTGCGCGGCGGATCTCGATGGACGGGTCCGCGTCTGCGTTAGCTGGCATCGGTCGGTGAACGATAGCATCTCATGCGGTCCGTCGGGAAAGTGCTTCGCAGGAGTGGCAGTGGCGCGCGCTGACGAGCGATGGAGCCGATGGCGAACCGCCTGACGACTGCGTGCGAGGTCTTTGCGAGCCTCCGAGCGAACGAGCGAATCGGCTGGCGAGGGCGTGGCTATCCCCTGCCGCCAGCGCGAGTAGACCGCTTTTCTCCGTAATCGAAATCGATGTGAGGAAGTCATAGAACAATCTCCTGGCGTTCTTTTCACCTGGGCTATCTGTTCACTACATATGCTTACTTAATGCGGCGAGAGAATCACACGATCTCGAAGACCACCAACAGGACAAGTGCGGCGGCCACGAACGACAGACCCGCCAAGAACGCCCAAGCGACTCCGTACCCGTTCGCATCGATGAGGTATCCGAACGTCGGTGGTGCGAACAACCCGCTGACGGTCATAGCCAACTGGCCCGCGGCCGAAGCCGCTCCAAGTTTTTCGTCGCTGACAAGTGTCGAGATACAGGAGTAGTACAGCCCAGTTGAACCGAGGACGAACACGCCGAGGCAAGCAAACACCAGACCCGCTGTGAGCGGCGTCGTGGTCAGCGGAAGCAGCAAAAACAACACGCCACCACCCGCCGCCTGAACGACCAATATCGCGCCCGTTCGTGCTCGCGGCGTCCCGGGAAGGATATCCGCTAACGTACCGACGACGATCTTGCCAGCGCTATTAACGGCCTGCACCGACGCGAGAACGAGTCCGCCCGTTGCGACGGTCGCTCCGATCGATTCGTCGATAAAGAGGACAGTGTACCCAGTTGTCGTGTAGAACGCAGCGCCGATACACATGCCTGCCGGTAACAGAACGAGATACGTACGATTCGATAGCAATCCTCGAAAATCGGGCGACGTCATATCGGCCCGGGACGCTCTCCGATACACGAAAAAGAACGTGACAGTGGTTATGAGTCCGACCCCCGCAGCGACGAGGAATCCGAATTGCCAGAAGAACCGGCCGGCGAGCCCCGTAATGAGAACGGCGCCGATAGCGCTTCCGACGGTCGGACCGATCTGTTTGATCCCGATCGCACGGTGATGGCGTTCCGCGTCGATCTGGTCGAAAATCGCCTTGTTCGTCCCCGGCGTGGCACTGCCATACATCGAACCGAGGAGAAAGACGGCAGCCAGAAACAGCCAGTAGGTGGGAGCGACAGCGACCAGGAGCACACCCGATGCGAGTCCGGCTAAGCCGGCGCTTAGCGTCCGACGTTCTCCGAACCGATCGGTCGCAACGCCGAAGGGCAACAAGAAGACCGCGTAGCCGAGTGTCAGTGCACTAATCACGAGGCCGACCTCGAAACTGGACAAACTGAACGCGTCTCGAAAGAGCGGCGTGCCAGCGTAGATCGCATAATAGCAGACACTGGCGGCGATGTGCCACCCAGTCACGGTCAGTACGATCCGCCAAAACCGAGAGAGCATGATGGTGACTCAAACCACGGTTTATTAGCTATACCGGTCAAACGTACCGGGACGTCCTCTCAGTCCGTTACATAGGGCCTCTGTACTTGCCGTTCGTCGGGTAGTCGCGGAGCGGTACGAGAACGGTCTCTGGCACTCTCGAGATCGATGCGGCAAAATCAATCCGGGAACTCCTCACGGGGTCCGTCTCGAGTTCCCCGTCACTCCCAGGGAACCGACCGCTCCTGAATCTCGCCCGCCAGCGACGTTCCCATCGCCTCTTCGACGTCTTCGCTGTTTTCGAGCGCCCACATCAACTTCACTTTCGCCGTCCCCGGGAGCGTGTCGCCCGCCTCGACGACGCCTGCCTCGAGTAAGTCCCGTCCCGTATCGTAGACCCGGTCGCAGACCCGTCCCTCGAGACACTGGCTGGTCATGACGACCGTCGTCCCGTTCTCGACCAACTCCTCGATGCGGGGAATAAGATCGGTGTGGACGTGGCCCAGTCCCGTCCCCTCGATGATCAGGCCCTCGCTGCCTTCGACCACGTCGAGGAACGCGGGGTCCATGCCGGGCGTGAACTTGACGAGTTCCACGTCGGCCTCGAGATCGAGGGTGCGCTCGAGGTCGACCGCGCCGCGTTCCCGATGGTCACGCCGGAACGAGACCGTCACGTCGTCGCTCGTCTCGTAATCGACGTCGCCCAGCGGCGCCGCGCCGACCGTCTCGAAGGCGTCGCGGCGCGAGGTGTGGTTCTTCCGCACGCGCGTCCCGCGGTGGAGCGCACAGCGGTCGTCGGATTCGGAGGCGTGCATGCAGACCAGCACCTCCGCGCAGTCGCTTTTCGCGGCCTCGACGGCCGAGACGGCGTTCATCACGTTGTCCGACGAGGGCCGGTCGGCCGAGCGCTGCGAGCCGGTGAAGACGATCGGGACCGGCGTCTCGAGCATGAAGGCAAGCGCGGACGCGGAGTACTGCATCGTGTCGGTGCCGTGCATGACGACGACGCCGTCCGCGCCGGCTTCGATCTCCTCGGCGACGGCCGCGGCGAGGTCCCGCCAGAGCGGCGGCTCCATGTTCTCCGAGAGGATGTTGGCGACGACGCGACCGCGGTAGTTCGCCCGGCCCGCGAGATCCGGCACCGCTCGCAGCACGTCCTCGGCGTCGAACTGCGCGGTGACCGCGCCGGTGCGGTAGTCGACCGTCGAGGCGATCGTCCCGCCGGTCGAGATGAGCGAGATCGTCGGCAGGTCGTCGTCGAACTCGATTTCGGAGTCGGCCGCCTCGCTATCGGGCCCCGTCGAGTCCGTCCCGTCGATCTCATAGACGTCCTCCGCGAGGACCGAGACGTCGGCTTCGTCGCGGTCGACGCCGACGTTGTAGCCGCCCTCGAGTTTCACCACGAGGTGGTCGTCCGTGCTCGAGGGGAGCAACACGCCTTCGTACGTGCGATCCGCGCGGTCGACGCGGACGCGGTCGCCTGGGTTCATGCGTCGTCGTTGCGCGGCGGCGGACTTGAAGGCACGCTTTCGGCGGAGCGCGATCGATCCGGTCCGACCCGCCGGTCACGACCGGGGCCGAGCGGGGAAACCCCGCTCTCGAGAAACGTCGCTAAACGCAACAAATAAACCGACGACGAAGTACATACGTGATATGCAAATCGAGCCGCAAGCGTTCGACCGGGTTCTCTCGTCGATGTGTACGGAACCTCACCCGGCGGCGCGCGACGCGGCCGAGCGGTTTCTCGCGACGAACCCCGGCGATCCCGGCACCTATCCGAACGTCTCCGCGCTCGAGGACGACGCGGTCTCCCTCCTCGGCGAGATCGCCGGTATGGACGAGCCGGCGGGCTACATCACCAGCGGCGGGACGGAGGCCAATATTCAGGCCGTCCGAATCGCCCGCGAGCGGGCCGACACCCGATCGCCGAACGTCGTCATGCCCGAGTCGGGCCACTTCAGCTTCCAGAAGGCCGCCGACCTGCTCGGCATCGAACTGCGCATCGTGCCGACCGACGACCGTCATCGCGCGGATCTCGAGGCCGTCCGCGCCTCGGTCGACGAGGACACCGCCGCGGTGATCGGCGTCGCGGGAACCACCGAGTACGGCCGCGTCGACCCCATTCCGGACCTCGCCGAAATTGCGCGATCGGTCGACGCGATGTGCCACGTCGACGCCGCCTGGGGCGGCTTCGTGCTCCCGTTTACCGACTACGACTGGCACTTCGACCACGCCGCGATCGACACGATGGCCATCGATCCGCACAAGATGGGCCAAGCCGCGGTGCCCGCCGGCGGACTGCTCGTCCGCGATTCCACCCTGCTCGACGAACTCGCCGTCGACACGCCTTATCTCGAGTCGACCTCGCAGGCGACCCTGACCGGGACCCGCTCGGGTGCGGGTGTCGCCAGCGCCGTCGCCGCGATGGAGGAACTGTGGCCCGAGGGCTACCGCCGCCAGTACGTCCGCTCGCAGAACAACGCCGAGTGGCTCGCCGACGCCTTGGAGAAGCGCGGCTACCGGGTCGCCGACCCGACCCTGCCGCTGGTCGCGGCCGACGTGCCCCGATCGACGTTCGACGCGTTGCGCGCCAAGGGCTGGCGCATCTCGAGAACCGCGACCGGCGAGCTTCGGGTGGTCTGCATGCCCCACGTCACCCGCGAGATGCTGGCCTCCTTCATCGGGGATTTGGATCGGCTCGAGGTGCGTGCGAGCGTGCCCGTCGTGAGCGACGATTAGAGGCTATCGGGGCCTCGCTGCTCGGCACTTTTGACATCCCCGACGTGATCGGTACGGCTGTACCCTACCAATGGTGCGGCCACTGCCGGCATCGTGTTTAATAGCAACTCAAACAATATAGTGGTATGACAACTTCGGGTGGCGATCCGCCGAGACCGCGGTTCTACGTCTCGAATCCCGACACCGAGGAATACGTCTCTGTCGTCGAGTCGACCCCATCGCCGTGGCAACACGCGGTGCGGCGACTCGTAGCCGTCTTCCGTCGCCTTCTCGAACCGGTCCGAGCGTTCTGGTCGCCGGACTGATCGAGCTCGAGCTTGCGGCGGTCTATCACCGTACCCTCGGACGAACGGCGACGAGACCGCTGCTGGATGGTCACACAGAACCGGGACGCGTGAACGTCTTTCGGGCCGTTCGCGAAGACCTCGCGCGATGTCGAGGTTCGTTCGCTCGTCGCTCACTGCCTTCTGCGCACGCCACCGCGCGTGAGCGTCCTCCGAGTCGATACCGATCGCCGCCGGGCGATCGAAACCGGCGGGTTTTACGCTCGCGAGCGCAACGTGACGACCATGAGCCACGACGAGTTTCCGACGGAGCACCCCGCCGTCGTGACCTGCGGGTTGCCCTACGCCAACGGCGACCTGCACATCGGTCACCTGCGGGGGTACATCGGTGCAGACGCCTTCAGCCGCGCGCTCGAGACGCTGGGCCAGGAGACGGCCTACGTCTGCGGCTCGGACATGCACGGCACGCCGGTCGCCGTCAACGCCGAGCAGGAGGGCGTCGACCCCGAGGACTTCGCGCTGGAGTGGCACGAACAGTACGAGGAGACGTTCCCGCAGTTCAACGTCGAGTTCGACAACTACGGCCACACCCACGACGCGACCAACACCGAACTGACGCAGGAGATCGTCCGCACGTTAGACGAAGAGGGCTACATCTACGAGAAGGAGATCCAGGTGGCCTACGACCCCGAGGCCGACCAGTACCTCCCCGACCGCTACGTCGAGGGGACCTGTCCCTACTGCGGCGCGAAGGCCCGCGGCGACGAGTGCGACGAGGGCTGCCAGCGCCACTTGGAGCCCGGCGAGGTCGAGGACCCGACGAGCACGATTACGGGCAACCCCGCGGAGTACCGCGAGCGGACCCACAAGTTCTTCGAGGTCTCGGAGTTCGCGGAGTTCCTCACCGACTTTCTGGACGGCCTCGAGGGGACTTCGAACGCCCGCAACCAGCCCCGGCAGTGGATCGAAGACGGCCTGCAGGACTGGTGTATCACCCGTGACATGGACTGGGGGATCGATTACCCTACCGCCGACGGGGAGGACAGCGTTGCTCCGGAGGAGCAACGAGAGGGAGGCGGCGAAGCCGCCGACGAAAGCGATCTCGTCCTCTACGTCTGGGTCGACGCGCCGATCGAGTACATCTCGAGTTCGAAGCAGTACACGGAGCGCGTCGGCGCGGACGAGTACGACTGGGAGCAGGTCTGGAAGGGCGACGGCGAGATCGTCCACGTCATCGGTCGAGACATCATCCAGCACCACACGATCTTCTGGCCGGCGATGCTCGAGGGTGCGGGCTACAACAAACCGCGCGGGATCGCCGCGACCGGCTTCATCACGATCAACGGGAAGGGGCTCTCGACCAGCCGGAATCGGGCGATATGGGCGAAAGAGTACCTCGAAGAAGGCTTCCACCCCGACCTGCTGCGGTACTACCTGACGACGACCGGCGGCCTCCAGCAGGACGTCGACTTCTCGTGGGAGGCGTTCCAGGAGAAGGTCAACGGCGAACTCGTCGGCACCGTCGGCAACTTCTGGTATCGCTCGTTGCTCTTTGCCTACCGCAACTACGAGGGGACGCCGGATGCGGACGTCTCTGCGGAGGTCCGCGAGCGCATCGAGGGTGCCATCGGCGACGCCCGCGAGAGCGTCAACGACTACGACCTCCGCGGGATCGGCCGGGCGGCCACCCGACTCGCCCAGTTCGGCAACGAGTACATCCAGCGCAACGAGCCCTGGAAGCTCACCGACGACGAGCCCGAGAAAGCGGCGCAGGTCATCCGCGACTGCGTCCAGATCGCCAAGGCCATCGGCGTCCTCTTGGAGCCGATCACCCCCGACAAGGCCCAGCGGCTCTGGGAGCAACTCGGCGAGAACGGCGCGGTCGCGGACGCCCACCTCGAGGATGCGCTCGAGGCCCCGCCGCGGCGCTTCGAGGAGCCCGGCGAACTGTTCGGCAAGATCGAGGACGACCGCGTCGCGGCGCTCACCGAAAAACTCGAGGAGCGCGTCGAGGCCGCCGCCGGCGATGACGAATCGGACGACGCGGAAACCGAAAGCGACGACACCGCCGCGGACGAAGCCGAGGGTATGACGGACACCGACGACCTCGAGGCGCTCGCCGACGAGCGGATCGGCTTCGACGACTTTCAAGAGCTGGACATCCGCGTCGGCCGGATCGAGTCGGCCGAGGGAATCGAGGGTGCGGACGACCTTGCGCGCCTCGAGGTCGATATCGGCTTCGAGACGCGCCAGGTCGTCGCGGGAATCAAGCAACTCCACGACCTCGACGAACTGCCGGGCGAGAAGTGCATCCTGCTGACGAACATGGAGAAAGCGGAGCTGTTCGGCGTCGAGTCCAACGGGATGATCCTCGCGGCCGGCGAAGAGGCGGATCTGCTGACGACCCACGGCGACGCTGCGGTCGGCGAGAAAGTCCGATAGACGCGTCAGATTCGGGACTACGAGCGGCTCGCGCCGCCGTGGCCGGCGTCGCCGTCCGCCGCTTGCCACCATCTGTCAATTCGCCTCAAATATTCATATTAGTCTAGGTGTGTTACAACTACGCATGACACAGAGCGATGGGCGCTTTCGAGGTCTGGTCGGGTGGGAAACGAGAGCGAACTCGGTTTCGCGGTTACCGACCGGCTTCGGCTCTCGAGAAGTGACAGCGCTGGTCGTAATCGCCGCCTCGCTGTTTTCCGTTATCACGCTCGGGAACCTCGCCGGCCTCTGGTGACGACTTGGGTCGGGCCGCGGCCCTCGTAGCGGGTCCGGTGTGCCGTCGTCCCGTCGAATGGACGACGACCGCCCGGCTCAGATCTCGTCGACCAGATTCGCGAAGTCGTCGGTGTCGACGAGCTCCATCGTCTCGCCCTCGAGGCCGTGACGGCGCAGCGTCAGGGCCGATTTGAACGCGGCCTCGCGGTCGCCCGCCTCGAAGACGATCAGGAAGTCGTGCCGTCCGAGGGCGGCGTAGGAGTCGATCAGCTCCGAGTTGTGCTGCTCGAACTCCGTTTTGATCTCGCCCCAGATCGACGCCAATTCCTGTGCGTTCTGAACGTCGCGGTCGTCGAGATCGACGAGGGCTGCGTAGGTTGGCATGTCCGACCGGAGGGCCGATCCGGGGAAAACGGTTGGCGTGGCGAGCGACGGGAGCGTCGGACTGGTGTCGGAGGCGGCCGTGACAGGTGACGGAACCGATGGACGGCGGCTCGAGACTGGTACTCGAGTGCAGGTGAGCGGCCAGCTTTTAGGCCGTGCTGGCGCTACCCCTCGACATGAGAAACGCGAAGATCGTCTGCACGCTGGGCCCGGCGTCGAACGACCGGGCGTCGATCCGGGACCTCGCCGCCGCCGGGATGTCCGTCGCGCGGCTGAACGCGAGTCACGGGAGTCGCGAACAACGGGCCGACGTGATCGACCGCGTCCGCGCGGTCGACGGGGAGCGCACGGAACCCGTCGCGGTCATGCTCGATCTGCAGGGCCCCGAGATCCGAACCGCGCCGCTGCCCGACGGCGCGACGGTCTCGGTGGAGACGGGCTCGGAGGTCCGATTCGTCGAGGGCGACGAGGCTACCGCGGAGACGATCGGGCTCTCGCTGTCCGTCGACGCCGTCGAGGCTGGCGATCGGATCCTGCTCGACGACGGGCTGATCGAGACCACCGTCCTCGCAAACGAGGGAGACGCGGTTCGTGCGCGGGTCGACACCGGCGGCGAGTTGGGCGGCCGCAAAGGCGTGAACGTCCCCGGCGTCGACCTCGATCTCGATGTCGTCACGGAGTCGGATCGGAAAGACCTCGAGCTGGCCGCCGAGAAGGGCGTCGACTTCGTCGCGGCGAGTTTCGTCCGCGACGCCGGCGACGTCTACGAGGTCAGCGAGGTTTTGGAGGACGCGGGCGCGGAGATCCCGGTCGTCGCGAAGATCGAGCGCGCCGGCGCGGTGGAGAACTTAGACGAACTCGTCGACGCCGCCTACGGCGTGATGGTCGCGCGCGGCGATCTCGGCGTGGAGTGTCCAATGGAGGACGTGCCGATGATCCAGAAACGGATCATCCGCAAGTGCCGCGAGGCGGGCCGGCCGGTCATCACGGCAACGGAGATGCTCGACTCGATGGTCCACGCGCGCCGGCCGACGCGGGCGGAGGCCTCGGACGTGGCCAACGCCGTCCTCGATGGCACCGACGCGGTCATGCTGTCGGCCGAGACCGCGGTCGGTGACCACCCCGTCGCCGTCGTCGACGCGATGGACAGCATCGTCCGGCAGGTCGAGACCTCCGAGGAGTACGACGAACTGCTCGAGCAACGCGTTCCCGCCTCGGGCGAGGCGCGGACGGATGCGCTGGCTCGCTCGGCGCGGTTTCTGGCGCGAGATATCGACGCCGACGCCGTCGTCGCGGCGACCGAATCCGGCTACACGGCCCTGAAGACGGCGAAGTATCGGCCCGGGATGCCGGTCGTCGCCTCGACGCCGAGTCAGGCGGTGCGCCGTCGCCTCGCGCTGACTTGGGGCGTGACGCCGCTGTACGCACACGTCTCCGATCAGGGTGCGGGGGCCGTCGTCGAGAAGGCCGTCCAGTCGGCGCTGGACGCCGGCATCGCCGAGAGCGGCGACACCGTCGTCGTCCTCTGTGGCATGATGACCGAACTCGAGGGGGCGAATACGACGAACATGCTGAAGGTCCACGTCGCTGCGGAGGCGCTGACGACCGGCCGGGTCGTCGTCGAAGGTCGGGCGACCGGCCCACTTGTCCGGCTCACCGACGGCGACCTCTCGGACGTGCCCGATGGCGCGATACTCGCGCTGCCCGCCGACTTCGACGAGGAGTTCGCGGGCGACGCCACCCGGATCGGCGGCATCGCCGACGCCCAGCGTGGAATGACGGGGTATCCGGCGCTGATCGCCCGCGAACTCGCCCTCCCGATGATCAGCGACGCGGACCTCGCGGACCTCTCCGGGCTCGAGGACGGCGAGACCGTCACCCTCGACGCCGAACGCGGCGTCGTCTACGGCGGCGATATCGGCGATTCCCACGAGCGAGCCTGAACCACGACGCCCCCGACCGTCTCGCCGAGCCACGGGTTTTTGACGGCGGGGCCGTTACGGTCGGGTATGGCAGACGATTCGTCCGGACGCGACGAGGTCGACGACGGCTGGGGTGAGCCGTCGGCGATGGAGCCGGACGCCGGCCCGACGGCCGATTCGAGCGACGAGTGGGGCGCCCGCGACGGCACCGAGCGGCCGGCCGCGAGCGACCGCCGAGACGACGAGGCCCGTGACGACGGCTGGGACGGGATTCCGATCGATCTCTCCGGCTCGAGCGAGGCCGACGAGGAGGGCGACGCTGACGAGGACGCGTACACGCCCGAAGCGAACTCGACGCCGATCGATCTCTCCGGCTCGAGCGAGGCCGACGAGGAGGGCGACGCTGACGAGGACGCGTACACGCCCGAAGCGAACTCGACGCCGATCGAACCCGGCGACCCGGACCTCGAGAACGTGCTGTTCGTGATCTTGGGGGCGATCGCGATGGTGCTCGTTTTCGTCCGGCTGATTTCCATTCCGCTCGGCTGACCGGCCCCGCGGACCGGCCCGCGTTCCCTCGATACGTTCGTTCTTGGTACGCTGTAAACATTTAATTCGGACGAGACCTAACCGCCGCACATGGTCGAATCCCTCGTGGGGAATGCGCCGTTGCTGTTGCTGGTCGTGGGGCTCGTACTGATGGTGCTCGAGGCCCTCTCCCCGGGGGCACATCTCATCGTCATCGGGATCGCCTTAGTCGGTGCCGGGCTCGTCGGGCTGCTCTTTCCGCCCGCGGCGAGCCCGTTCGTACTGGCCGCGCTGACGCTCGCCATCGGGCTCGCCGCGGCCTACGTCTACCGCGAGTTCGACTTCTACGGCGGGAAAGGCACCGCCCGCACGACGGATTCCGACTCGCTCGCCGGGACGACGGGCTACGTCACCGAGACCGTCACGACCCGCAGCGGCGAGGTGAAACTCGACGAGGGCGGATTCGCTCCGTATTACAGCGCGCGGACGACCGACGGCACGATCGAGGAGGGCAAGGAGATCATCGTCCTCGACCCCGGCGGCGGCAACGTGCTCACCGTCGAATCGCTCGATTCGATCGGAGAAGACGACATCGACCGCGCGCTCGCTCGGGAACGAGCGGCCGCCGAATCCCGGGATCGAGAGGCCGCAGACGGCGGCGACGCAGTCGACGACGTGCCGTCGGACGCCGATCGCGAGACCGAGACGGAACGGTCCGACTGAGCCGTGACATCCGGTCACAAATGTTGGGGAAATAAGGGAACGCTTTTGGCCCCCCCGCCGTAACCCCGAAATATGATCGCACAATTGTTCCCCCTGCAAACCACCGGCGGTATCCTGCTGGTCGTCGGTGCCCTCATCCTCGTCGTCGTCGTCGCCGCGTTGCTCAGCGCGGTCGAGATCGTCGACGCCTACGAGAAACGTGCCCTCACTGTCTTCGGCGAGTACCGCAAACTGCTCGAGCCGGGGATCAACCTCGTCCCGCCGTTCGTCTCGAACACGTACGCGTTCGACATGCGTACGCAAACCCTGGACGTGCCCCGGCAGGAAGCGATCACCCGCGATAACTCGCCGGTGACCGCCGACGCCGTCGTCTACATCAAGGTGATGGACGCCAAGAAGGCGTTCCTCCAGGTCGACGACTACAAACGCGCCGTCTCGAACCTCGCCCAGACCACCCTGCGCGCCGTGCTGGGCGACATGGAACTCGACGACACGCTCAACAAGCGCCAAGAGATCAACGCCCGCATCCGCGAGGAACTCGACGAACCCACCGACGAGTGGGGCATCCGCGTCGAGTCCGTCGAGGTCCGCGAGGTCAACCCCTCGAAGGACGTCCAGCGCGCGATGGAGCAACAGACCTCCGCCGAGCGGAAACGCCGCGCCATGATCCTCGAGGCCCAGGGTGAACGCCGCAGCGCCGTCGAGAAAGCGGAAGGTGACAAACAGAGCGAGATCATCCGCGCTCAGGGTGAAAAGCAGAGCCAGATCCTCGAGGCGCAAGGTGACGCGATTTCGACCGTCCTGCGAGCCCGATCGGCCGAATCGATGGGCGAACGCGCGGTCATCGACAAGGGAATGGAGACGCTGGCCGACATCGGTCAGGGCGAGTCCACGACGTTCGTCCTGCCGCAGGAACTCTCCTCGTTGGTCGGCCGCTACGGCAAGCACCTCTCGGGTAGCGACGTCAAGGAGAACGGCCACGAACTCGAGAGCCGCGAGTTCGACGAGGAGACTCGCGAACTGATCGGACTGGACGACATCGCCGAGATCATCGGCGAGATCGACCAAGAGGCCGACATGGATGTCGAAGCGATGGAACAAGAAGCCCAAGCGATCAAGGAAGGCAAGGATCCCGCGGAGATCTCCGACCCCGACGAGGTCATCGAGGAGATGGATCAGGACTTCCAGAGCCAGGCCGACGGCGGCACCGAGATGCCGGCCGACGACGCGGACGGCTCGTCCTCGAGCGACTGACGCCGTTTCGCGGCGGCGTTCGATCGACCGCCGTATTTTTCCCGCTGTTCACCGCGGGTAAGACGTGACTACCGACCACGATCGGGACTGGTAGCGCCGCTAACCGGTCGTATTCGGAGAACAAACCGGAGCGAAACCTGTTTTACGGGCCATCCCTTTGGGAGGGGTAGGTAGTTATGACATCGCCTGACGGGGTCGACGACAACAAACGAGCGACCCTGCGCCGATTCGCCGCCCTCGGCGCCGCATCCCCGCTGGTCGGACTCTCGGACTCAGCCGCGGCTGACGCGGGAGAAAGCGACGCCCGCGACGCGATCGCGGGCTATCTCTCGACGACGCCCGGCGCCCACTTCTCCAAGATCCGTGACGATCTCCAGCTCGGCACCGGCGAGACCCAACACCACCTCCGGCGGCTCGAGGAGGTCGGCGCCATCGAGCGCTATCGCGACGGCGACTACAAGCGGTTCGTCACGGCCGGTCGCTTCGACGAGTTCGAGAAACGGGCGCTGGGCTATCTCCGCCGGGAGACCCCTCGCGGGATGTTGATCGAACTCCTCCTCGAGCCGGATGCGACGGCAGGCGACCTCGCGACGGCGCTCGATGTCTCGCCGCCGACGGTCAGCAAGTACGCGGGCGAACTCGAGGAAGCGGGGCTGCTCTCTCGCGACGACGGCTACGCGGTCGAACGCCCCGAGACTGTCCTGGTGCTGGTCGTCCGCCACGCGGACTCTTTCGGCGACCGGGCGCGGACGCTCGCCCGGAACGCGGACCAGTTCCTCTCGTACGAAGGGTAAAATCCTGTTTTCGCGGGGTAGTACCGTATTACCCGTCGGCTCAGACCGACTCGACGATGTCTAGAAGCCCCCGTAGCGACTCGAGCTCGTAGGTCGCGTCCGCGGGCCGTTCGAGGTCGCGGTTGTGCGGGCGCCGGACGAACGCGGTCTCGAGGCCGGCGGCCTCTCCGGCCGTCACGTCCTTCGGCGAGTCACCGACGTAGATCCCGTCGCTGACGCCGAGTTTCTCGAGGGCGTCCTCGATGTAGTATGGATCGGGCTTGCGCCGCTCGTACCCCTCGAACGTGGGGTCGCGGCCGCGGACGACGTCGAAGTCGAACCCGAAGCGCTCGGCGACGAACTCGGCGGTCTCGTGGCGGTTGTTCGTGACGAGGCCGATCGTCGTCCGCTCGCCGAGGTCGTGGATCGCCTCGATGTCGTCGTAGACCCCGCGCTCGCCGGCCCGAAGCCGGTCGTGGGTCCCCTCGGAGGCGTACGCCTCTTTCAACTCCCAGTACCGCGCGAGGTCGATCTCGAGGTCGGCGCAGTGCTCCCGAATGCGTTCGTGCTCGTGGCGTCTGAAATCCCGGCGCTGGGACGGGGTCGGATCGGCCTCGAGATCCTCAAGCGCGGCGTCGGCGGCGTCGGCGTAGACGTGTGGGTGGGTTCGAGGTCCCTCGAGGACGATCCCGTCCATATCGAAGACGACTGGCAGCGTCATCTATCGCGTACGTCGGGCCACAATCAAAAGAGCGTTCGGCGTCGAGGCGTCCGGCGCCGACGCTGTCGGTGCGATCGGAAAACAGAAACCAGACCACTGCTCGCCGCGTTTCGGCCTAAACGTCGACTTTCCAGGTCGTGCTCGAGGAGTAACCCCATTTTTCGATCTCGACATCGTACTCGCCTTCCTGGAGCGCGGTGATGTTCGAGCCGACCTCTTTCGCCGTCATCCCGAGTTCTTGGCCGATGAGGCGGGATTTGAAGTACGTCTTCGTCGCCGCGTTCTCGCGGAGGTACTCCAGAATCCGCTGTTGTTTACTCGTGAGGTCGGGGGCCATTGCAGTGCTCATACACGGTCGGACGACAGGAACGCCCTTAGGGGGTTTGGTACGCGCGGTTAACCCGTCGCTTGCTTGCGGTTTTGGTGCCGAGTAATCAGCTAATAATTGGGTGGAAAGCTTTCGTTGGTACGTGCGGTTAAAACATCCGAATACGTGACTGTCGTTAGTAGCTGACCGTTTCCCCGCGAGGGGCGGCGATCGGCGTCCCGAACGGTCGCGATCGGTCGACGCGCGATGGGGCTCGTTACGGTTTCCATACACCATCGTATGTGTCAGTGACGAACGGACCGAACGAACACGCAACCGCCTCGCCGAGCGCCTGCGTTCGGTCCGTCAAGCCGGCCGTGAGGACGCCCGCAGCTCCGTCGGATTCGGCGACGTTCTCGGTCCCGAGCAGGTCGTCCATCACCGGACCCAACTCCCCACCGTCCGCGACGCGGTCGGCGACTCGGTCGGGGAGCCGGAGCGTCGGCCCGCTGCCGCGCTCGAGCCGATCGCCATCGGTCGTCGCTCCCCACATGATGAGGGAGAGCCCCGGGACGCCCTCGAGCCGGGCGACGCCGCCCTCGAGGCCGATACCGTAGTCGGCCTCGGTGTCAGCAAGCGCCCGGCGAGCGCGATTCTCGGCACCGCGGACGGTCTCCGCGATCGATCGTGGCTGTTCGCTCACGCCGGAGTCGACGCCGACGCCGGTTACGGTCGGCTCGTATGGCTCGAGCGTCCGTTCGACCGCCGCGACCTTGACCGGGTTCGTGCTGCCGACTGCGATCTCCATGTCGGCCGTTCGAACCGGCCGAATTTGGGGGCTCCGGTTCGGACTGACTCCTCAGCTTTAATGTTACTATCTATCATGCTCGTTCGGTCGAATTATCCAGTTTCGAGGGCTTTCCGGGCTCGATTCCGAAACCGTTAAACCTCGAGTGTCTGAACGTGGGAGGTAACGACTCCGTCCGGGCTTTTACGATCGGTTCGGCCGGGAGCATTCGCCATCGTATGACTAACGCACCATCGAATACGAGAGTACGACGTAGCGAACCAGAAACGAACGAACAGGAGACCGAAAGCGAGGACCAGGACCTCGTCTGCCCCGAGTGTACGGGCCAGCTCGTCGTCGACGACGAACACGGCGAAACGGTCTGTGCGGACTGCGGTCTCGTCGTCGAGGAGGACTCGGTCGACCGCGGCCCCGAGTGGCGAGCCTTCGACGCCGCCGAGAAAAACGAGAAGTCCCGCGTGGGTGCGCCCACGACGAACACGATGCACGACAAGGGCCTCTCGACGAACATCGACTGGCGGAACAAGGACGCCTACGGGAACTCGCTTGGCTCGCGCCAGCGCGAGAAGATGCAGCGTCTGCGCAAGTGGAACGAGCGGTTCCGCACCCGCGACTCCAAGGAGCGTAACCTCAAACAGGCGCTCGGCGAGATCGACCGGATGGCCTCCGCGCTGGGCCTCCCGACAAACGTCCGTGAGACCGCCAGCGTCATCTACCGGCGCGCATTGGACGAGGACCTCCTCCCCGGGCGCTCGATCGAGGGCGTCTCGACGTCCTGCGTCTACGCCGCCGCCCGACAGGCCGGCGTCCCGCGCTCGCTCGACGAGATCGCGGACGTCTCCCGCGTCGAGAAAAACGAGATCGCCCGCACCTACCGGTACGTCGTCCGCGAACTCGGTCTCGAGGTCCAGCCGGCCGATCCCGAGAGCTACGTCCCCCGCTTCGCCTCGGGGCTCGAGCTCTCCGACGAGGCCGAACACCGCGCGCGGAGCCTCCTCCAGAACGCCAAGGAGAAGGGCGTCCACAGTGGGAAATCGCCGGTCGGCCTCGCGGCCGCCGCGGTCTACGCCGCCGCGCTCCTGACTAACGAGAAGACAACCCAGGCCGCCGTCTCCGACGTGGCCGACATCTCCGAAGTCACCATCCGCAACCGGTACCACGAGCTCCTCGAGGCCGAGGAGACGATCGGGATGGCCTGATCGCGGAGACCGTCGACCAGTCGAAACGACACCGTTTTTATCGTTCTCGCTCGCAGTCCGTACCGATGGAACTGGATTTCGACGCGTTCGTCCTCGCGGCGTCGACGGCCGACCTCGCCGACGAGCCCGCGGCCCGCGAGCGCGCCGACGC
The DNA here is from genome assembly GCF_024296685.1 of Natrinema marinum. Lineage (NCBI taxonomy): Archaea > Methanobacteriati > Methanobacteriota > Halobacteria > Halobacteriales > Natrialbaceae > Natrinema > Natrinema marinum. Next base: position 3,641,273 of record NZ_CP100763.1, read on the forward strand.
GATCGAATTTCGAATGGATCTGACCGACGAGCCCCTGACCGCGCTCGAGGCCTACGACGGCGAGTTGCCGATCCTCGCGACGAACCGCGCCGAGTGGGAAGGCGGCGAGGCGAGCGACGACGGCCGACTCGAGACGCTCGCCGAGGCGACCGCGTTCGAGAGCGTCGCGGCGATCGATATCGAACTCGAGTCGATCCTCGAGGGGGCGGCCGAAGGGCTGCTCGAGACGGCTCGCGAGCGCGGCGTCTCGGTCGTCGCCTCAGCCCACGACTTCGAGGGGACGCCGACCCGCAACGAGCTGGTCACGACCCTCACCGAGGCGGGTAAGTACGCCGACGTGGCGAAGTTGGCGGTGACCGCGGAATCGAAAGCGGACACGCTCGCGTTGCTGTCGGCGACCGAGCAACTGACTTCCCACGGCGACACCGTGGCGACGATGGCGATGGGCGAGGTGGGGAGCCACACGCGCGCCGTTGCGCCGGTGTACGGGTCGAAAATCGGCTACGCGCCCGTCGATCCCGCGGAGGCGACCGCGCCGGGACAGTACGACCTCGAGACGCTGGCGGAACTGGTGGCGACGCTCGGCTGAGCCGAAAATAACGAGAATCGGAATGTTAAGGGCGGGGGACGCCTACGGTCAGCACAGACAATGACATGGATCCGTGCGCTCATTGCCGCCGGTCTCTCGGTGATCTTGCCGGGTGCCGGACACGTCCTCGTTCGGGACTGGCTCCGCGCCGCCGCCTTCGCCGGCCTCTTCCTTACGGCGAGTTTCCTCTTTCTCCCGATCGAGCAGATCGCGAACGCCGGCCCGATAACGAGCTACGAGCAAGCCATGGAGCAGGCGACGATCATGAGCGAAAACACCGACGCGATGGCCCAGTTCCTCCTCTCGTTTATCGCCCTCTTCGCCGCGGTCGACGCGACCGTTCGGGCGCTCGGCTACTCGCCGGGGAGCGGTGACGGCACCGACGGCCTGACCTGTCCCGAGTGTGGCAAGGAAGTCGACGAGGACCTCGAGTTCTGTCACTGGTGTACGACGCGGTTAGAGCCCGCAGAATCCGACACCGAGACGGCCGACGTCTGACGGGCGACGGCGCGCCCGACGTTACTTTTCGATGATGCTCTCTTCGACGGCCTCGCCGAAGTGGCGTGCCGTGTCCTCGTAGTACAGCAGGATCTCGTCGCCGGCCTCCAGGTCGGTCACCGCCTTGCGCCCCTCCGCGGATGCCACCTTGATTGTCTCGGCGTTCTGGAGGAGTGTCTCGATGCGGTCTCCACCCTCCGTCTCGAGGGCGACCCGGAACATCGGCCGCTGCTCGATCTTGGCTCGGCCGACGATCGCTTCGCGGGTGTTGCCCTCGAGGTCGACGATTTGGACCTCGTCGCCGCTCTGGAGCTCCGAGAGGTACTTCGTCCCGCCGTCGGGCGTGCGGACGTAGGCGTGGACCGCGCCCGCGTTGACCCGGAAGGGCCGGGAGGCGACGTACGGCGATTCGGCGGTCTCGGCGTGGACGAAGACCAGCCCGCGGCTCATCGAGCCGACGAGCATCCCCTCGTCGTGTTCGAGCATGCTGCCCGTGTCGACGCAGACGCGGTCGGCGCTGCCGGCCCGTTCGACGGCGAGCACTTCGGCGTACTCGAGGTCGAGACTCTCGCGTTCGGCCTCGTCGCGGACTTCGACGGTCTTGCGGATCTCGTCGGGATCGTCCGAGTCCAGCAGGACGGCGTCGGAGCCGATCTCGAGTGTTTCGAAGGCAGTCTTGGCCTCCTCGGCGCTGGTGACGCCCGCGACGAGGTCGGTCTCCTCGCCGATCCGGGCGATCAGGTTCTCGAGGGGGATGATCGTCCAGTCTTCGCCGACGACGATGGTGTGATCTGCCTCCTCGGCGGCGGTCTCGGCGAAGCGCTCGTACTCCTTGCCGAGGATGCGGACGTACGCGCCCCGCTCGAAGTCGCCGTCGCGGCGCAGCGTCGAGAGGTCGGCCGATCCCGAGAAGTCCTCCGGGAGGTCGATCGTCGCGTCGCCCTCGCCGCCCTTGCCGACGACGACCGCGTCGGCCTGCGCGGCCGGTTCGGTGTCGTCGCTATCGGCTTCGGCGTCGTCGATGTCGTCGACCAGCGTCACGTCGCCGTCGGTTCGAAACGCCGCGACGTTGATGTCGCCGAGTTCGCGGACGCGGTCGACGTCGTCCTCGTCGACCAGTACCCAGTCTACACCCGCCTCGAGCGCGGCGGTGATCCGCGCCCGGCGGTCGTCCCAATCGCCGACGGCGTCGTCGGCTTTTACCCAGACAGATCGCGTCATGAATCGACCGTCGAAGGGAACCGGCTTGAACGTGGCGGATCGCGCAGGCGGTGTCGTCGGCGGGCGGTTCCGGCCGCGCCACCGCTCGCGTTTCGATCGTTCGCTCGCTATCGACAGTCATGTCACTCACGATAGTACTGATAGTAACGTTACTTTCTCAGAAGCTGATAACATGTGGCCGTTCGATTCGTCTCATATGGGTCAGCGCCACCTCGAACCCGACGGTGAACTGACGATCGACTGTGCCGCCCGCCGTATGGAGGTGGACGCCGCGGCCGCCACCGCTCGAGCGGCCTTCGAGTACGCGGGCGAACTGGCGACCGTCGAGCACGGCCGGTCGGCGGCCGTGCTCGGAGCCGTTCGGCTCGCGTGCCGTCGCACGGACGTCGGCGAGCCCGACCGCGAGGAGTTCGCGGCCGCGTTCGACGTCGACCCGGACCGGGTCCTCGCGGCCGACGAGCTGCTGGCGGAACATCTGGGTCCGCCCGCCGACGCCGACGACGTTCGCTCGCTGCGCCGCCGTCTCGTCGTGGTCCAGGAGATCCTGGCCGCGGTCGAGCGCGGCCGCACCGCTGGCCCCCAGCTTCCGGGCTCGCGCCTCGCTGACGCCGCGCCCTTCCTGCTCGCTCGCGCGAGCAGTCACCTCGACTCCCGCACGGACCGCGAGTTCCCGGGGCTGGAAGCGACAGTGCTTCGCGACCACGTCGAGCGCCTCGAGGCCGACCTCGAGTTCGCTCGGCTGGGAACGAGGCTCTACGCGTGTGTTCACGACGCCGAGTAAACCGCTCTGCCGCCCCTCCGCTGACGCCCCCTCCTACCGCCGCTCGCCGGCCTCGTCCATGAGTTTGTGGCGGAACGCCCGATAGGCGTTTTCGCCCCGCTCGGTCAACTCGACGACGCGGCGGCGGCCGACGGACTCGATCGTCACGTAGCCGTCCTCCGCGAGCGGCTCGAGCACGTGCGTATCGAGGACGCGGAACGCCCCCTTGTCCTCCCCGGAGCGGTCGTCGGGGGTGCGACGATCGGCCATGAACGAGAGGTCGTGATCTCGAGCGTACTCGATGAGGTCTTTCTTCTTCGGCGGCGCGGTCCGGTCGTCGTGGTAACCGTCCCACGCGTCGGGCTCGGCGAGAAACTCCATGATCGCGACCTGATCGCGCGTCGGCGAGTCGATCGGATAGGTCGGCACCTCCTCGATTTCGTCGACGCCGAAGGAGATCGGTTCGGTCGTTCCGGCGTGAGCGTACGTCGAGGGTTCGACGTAGTAGGCGTGGGCGTCGGTCGAGACATCCATGCACGCGATCGTCGCGCCGATCGCCGGGATCGTCCCCGCACCGGAGACGTTGACGTACACCTGATCCTCGGCGTGGATGTCCGCGATCGTCGTCACGTCCCCGAGTACCGCGTACACGTCCGTCAGATCGCACTCCCAGGTCCGCACCTCGGGGACGACCGACTCGAGTTCCTCTCGCAGTTCCGCGTGGTACTCGGCGGCCGCGGTCGCGTTTCGCTCCGCATGACCGTCGCCGCCCGCGCCTCCATCGGCGCGCTCGTGATCGTCGACGCTGTCGCCCTCGAGCAGGTAGACCAGGTCGGCCCGCTGGTCCCGGATCGGCTCGAGGATCCGATCGAACTCGTAGCCCAGCGGCACGACGTGGACTCGCTTGACGACGTCCATACCTCGAGAGGCGTGTCAGATGAAATAACTACTGTGGATTCCGGACCGACTCGAGTCGAACTTCCGGCCAACCGCCGAGTGTCCGCCGGCCGATCGAACCACCGCCGGGCGGGACTGAAAAGGGCGACGCGGCTCGGGGACGGCGGGCGACGCAAGCACCGGAAGGAGGGAGCGAAGCGACCGACTGAGGAGCACAGCGAGCCCTCCGACTCGAGCCGTGTCGGGGCTTTCGGGGTGTCGTCAGTGCTTTCGTTGGTCGGACGGGTCCGTCTGTAGAATCGGCGAAACGTTGAGAACGCTCGCTCCCATACACGAACCAGATGGCCGCCTACGACGCGATCTGCTTCGACCTCGATATGACGCTCTGCGAGTCGACCCAGAACCCCGCGGGGCTGCTCGAGTCAGCCTTCGCCGGGGCCGGCTGCGAGCCGTTCTGTACGCCCGTGGAGTTGCGAGCCGCCGTGCCCGACCTGCCGACCGCCGAGACGGACCGCGAGTTCTACGAGCATCTCTTCACCGAAGTCGCGGGCCGCGCGGGCGTCGCGTCGGACATCGCCCCGGACCTTGCCAGAGAGTACCTCGAGCGCCAGGACCCGACCGCCGTCGGTTTCCGGCCGGGCGCGAAGGCGGCGCTCGAGCACGCCCGCGACCTGGGCCGGGTCGGGCTCATCACGAACGGCGGTCGGAAGACACAGACGCGGAAACTCGAGGCGCTCGGCATCGCCGACGCCTTCGATGCGCGGGTGTTCACCGAGCCAAGCGCCGGGATCCATCCCAAGCCGAGCGCGGCACCGTTCGAGCGTGCACTCGCCGACCTCGCAGTCGCGCCCGACGCGGCGATCCACGTCGGCGACTCCTTACACGCCGATATCGCGGGGGCAAACGCGATGGGGCTCGATTCGGCCTGGCTGGACACGGGCCGCGATGGCGACCCCGGCGACCACGAGCCGACCTACGAACTCGCGTCGCTCGAGTCCTTCGAAACGATCGTCTGAGGCGTCCGCTGGGGGCGTCTAGTTCGGCAGAATGTCGGTGTGGACGAGGGCGCGATACTTGCTGTCGGTCCCCTCCTGGACGCGCTTGAGCAGCGCCGCCGCCTGGGGGAAGCTCTCGGGGAGTTCGAACGGGTCGTCGTCGTTCTCGTCGCGCTGCTTGCAGAGTTTGACGAACGCGAGCAGGTGGTCGTACGTGTCCGTGTGAGCGTAGACCACGCCGATGTCGCGGTCGACCCCCTCGCGCCAGGTCTCGATCACCGGCTCGGTCGCGTTCCGGGGCCGTTGCATCCGCTCGGCCAGGTTTTCGGTATCGACCTCGTCCGACCGGCCGTCCACCATGCCGTCGAAGGCCGCCTGCAGGTCGCCCGCCGACTCGAGCGACGGCGCCTCCGCTTCCGCTGCGAGCAGGTCGGCGAACGCCTCGAGTTCCTCGCGGTGGACCGCGACGGGGTAGACGAAGTCGTGGGTCTCCTTCGGCAGCGCGTACGACTGCCCTTCGACACCCTGCTCGCCGGGGCCCGACTTCCCCAGCATCAGTTCGAGTATTCCCATACCTGAAACAGGTAGCGTGAGTCGAATAAGTGTTGCGCGGTCGACTGGACCGCTGTGGGACGACGCGCCCGGCGTCACTCGTTCGGCTCGGTACCGCGATCGCCCATCCGTCGGGCTCGGTGCCGGTCGCGCGCCGTCAGCAACTCGTCGGTCGGGATCTCCTCTCCGTCGGCGATCCGCCGCAGATACGACACGAGCCACTCGCAGTCCGCTCGGCGGAGGTGCTCGCGCCACCGCTCGGAGCCTACGATCGCCGCCGCCGACAGCCCGATGGCGTACTCGCTGTGCATCGCACCCTCGACGAACTCGAAGTCGCCGAACTGAGAGCCCGGCGTGTAGATGACCTGATACGGGTTGTTCGCGTGCTCGCCGTCGTACTCGTTGCGCGCCAGATAGTGATAGTCGTCCATCGGCCCCGATCTCCGATCGAGTCCTCGAGCGCAGCCACGATATCGGTTTCGTTCTCTCCGATCTGGTCCGATATCTTCTCCGCGCTCCTCACAACTCCTCCTCGAGTGCCGCCTTCGCGCCGCCGTAGCCGCCTGCCGTCGTCCACGTTCGCCCGCTGGCCGCGTGCTCGACCTCGTAGGACTCGCCGCAGACCCCACAGCGGTACTCGCCGGGCGCTTTCACCGGCTTCGACGCGCGGTGGCGCTTCGCCCGCCAGTCACAGTCGGGCGCGAGACACCGGAGGACGTACCGCGGCTCGGAAAACTCCTCGCAGTACCGGGGCGCCTCGAGCGCCGCGGCCCGCTCGCGAAACCGGTCCCCGTGGCCGGACTCGCCGAACCGCTGGAACTCCCAGGCGTGGACGAGTTCGTGGCGGACGACGCCCGCGAACGTCGGCCACTCGTATCGCTCGTAGGCCCGTCGGGCGAGCACGATCGTCGCCACCTCGCGGTCGGCGTGCCAGCGACACGCCCCCGCACGGCGGCGCGCCCGCGTCGAGACCTCCCACTCGAGGCTCTCGAGATCGACCGCCAGCCCGTGCTCGTCGACGACCTCACGGGCGTGGATCCGCGCGCGGGCGACGATTTCGTCGGCCAGCGTGTACTCCTCGCCGTCGCTCACGGGCTCGAGAAGGGAGACCGCGACCGAAGTTCTTCCGGTGACGACCGAGCCGGCCGCGGGCCACGTGGATTATTAACTCAGCCCGAATTATTTGTGAAGGTTGCTAGTCTAACCGCCGTCTAATAGCAGCCGAATTAATAATCACGACGTGCCGAGTTCGGACACGGATGAGTCACAACGAGTCGGCGCATACTCACGACGGCTCGCACGAGGGCCACGATCACGACCACGGCGGCCACGGTCACGGCGGCGGCTCGACGAGCAGCCGCAAGCTCGCCGCCGTCTCGCTGATCAACGTCGTCGGCTTCGTCGTCGAACTCGCGGGCGGGCTGGCGTTCGGATCGGTCGCGCTTATCAGCGACGCCGTCCACATGCTGTTCGACGCGCTCGCGTACGTGATGGCCTTCACCGCCTCCTACGTCGCCGAACGCTACGGCGAGGGCGAGCGCTGGTCGTACGGCCTCCACCGCCTCGAGCCGTTCGCCGCCTTCCTCAACGGTCTGTTGCTCCTGCCGATGGTCGGCTTCATCGTCTGGGAGTCCTACCAGCGATTCCTCGAGCCCGTAGCCATCGGCACCGGGCCGACGATCGCGATCGCGCTTGGCGGGCTCGCGGTCAACGTCGTCTCGGTGGTCGTCCTCCACGGCGACGCGATGAGCCTCAACGAGCGAGGCGCGTTCTATCACCTGTTGGGCGACGCCGGCGGCTCGGTCGCCGTCATCGTCTCCGTGCTCGTCATCGACGTGACCGGCATCCGCGTCATCGACCCGATCACGGCGGCGCTGATCGCCGCCGTCGTGGCCTGGTCCGCGGTGCGGGTGTTGCGCGGCAGCGGCGAGATCTTCTTCCTCAGGACGCCCCTCGAGAGCGACGAGATCCGCGCCCACGTAAGCGAGATCGAGGGTGTCGACCGCGTCGACGACTTCCACGCGTGGCAGATCTGTAGCCAGATCACGGTCGCGACGATGCACGTCGAGACGGGAGTCGAGACGATGGCGGAGGCTGAGGAAGTCCTGCGACGCGTCCACGACGAACTGGCGAGCCACGGTGTCGATCACGCGACAGTGGAACTCGGGCCGGGCTACGCCGACCGCGACGTGCACCTCGATACGCATTGCCACTGAGCGGCGCTCCGAGGCGTCGATCGACGCGCTGCTAGATCGCGAGAAACAGAGAACGAAACGGAGAATTCAGGCCTCGAGCGCCAGCCCGGCTTCGGCCAGCGCGTCGTCGGTCGAGAGGTCGTGGTGGACGACGCCGGCGACCGCTCGCGCGATGGCTTCCGGGTCGTCGTGCTGGAAGATCGACCGGCCCATCGAGACACCGGCGCCGCCAGCGTCCATCACGCCGCGGACCATCTCGATGGTCTCGCGGTCGGTGCCCTTCGAGCCGCCGGCGATGACAACCGGCAGTCGGGTCGACTCGACGACGTGTTGGAAGCTGTCGGCGTCGCCGCTGTAGCCCGTTTTGACGATATCAGCGCCCAGTTCCTCGGCGAGTCGGACCGCGTGACCGAGCGCCTCGGGGTCCTCGGGGTCGACGCCGGGACCGCGAGCGTAGGCCATCGCCAGGACCGGCATCCCGAACCGTTCGGCTGTCTCGGTGACCTCGGAGAGCTGCGTGAGCTGGTCTGGCTCGTGGTCCGAGCCGACGTTGATGTGGAACGAGACGGCGTCGGCGCCGACCCGAATCGCCTCCTCGACGGTGCCGGTCACGCGCTTGTCGTTCTCGTCGGGGCCAATCGTCGTCGAGCCGTTGAGGTGGACGATGTAGCCCTTCCCGTTCTTGTTCTCGTGGACGCGGGGCGCGATCCCCTTCTGCGTGAGGACCGCGTCGGCCCCGCCGCTGGTCACGCCGTCGATGGTCGATTCGATGTCTTTCAGCCCCTGGACGGCACCCATCGTGATGCCGTGGTCCATTGGGACGATCACGTACGATCCGTCTGTCCCGATTCGCTCGAGTCGTGCGTCGATTCCGGTGGTCATTGCGGGAGTGTAGCAAGCTTGTCGTTATGGCTGTTCTGGTTCCGGTGCATCTTCCTCGCCCGCCCCGCGGCGCGCGCCGCGTTTGAGTTCGCGGGCCGTGGCCTCGAGTTCGTCGACCGCCGCGTCGGGCGTCTCGCTCGAGGCGATTATATCCACGAGCGCGCTGCCGACGATAACGCCGTCCGCGCCGGCCTCGACGATCTCGGCGGCATGGTCGCCCTCGCTGACGCCGAAACCGACGGCCTTGGGCACGTCGTACTCCGACAGGCGCGCGAGGCTGTCGTGGGTCGCCGTCGAGACGTTCGCGCGCGCCCCCGTCGTTCCGAGGCGAGCCTGAACGTAGGCGAAGCCCGAGACCTGCGACATGATGGCCTCGAGGCGTTCACCTTCGGTCGTCGGCGCGATGATGAAGACGAGGTCGAGCCCGTGGTCGTCGCAGGCCCGTCGCAGCGGGTCGGCCTCCTCGGCGGGTAAGTCGGGGACGATGATCCCCGCGAGGCCGGCCTCGGCGGCGCGTTCGACGAAGGGTCGAACGTCGGGCTCCGATCCATATTGGAGAATCATGTTGTAATACGTCATCACCAGCAGCGGCGCCTCGGTCTCGAGGTCGTCGACCAGTTCGAAGAATCCCTGAGGGGTCGTTCCGGCCTCGAGCGCGCGGTTGATCGCCGCCTGAATCGTCGGCCCCTCGGCGATCGGTTCCGAGAAGGGGAGGCCGAGTTCGATCAGGTCCGAGCCGCCGCGGTCGAGGGCCTCGACGTAGGCTTTCGTGTCCTCGAGCGAGCGGTCGCCCGCCGTGATGTAGGTGATCAGCGCGGGGTGGTTCTCGCGGATGGCAGCCTCGACGTCGCTGTCGTACGACTCTGAGCCATCGGTCATCCGTCGAACACCTCGACCTCCGGTGCGGCCGCGAGATCGCGTTTCTCCGTTTCCTCGAGCACCGTCTCTAAGTCCTTGTCGCCGCGCCCGGAGACGTTGACGACGACGAGTTCGCCGAGGTCCTCGTAGCGCTTTTCGAGATAGCCGAGGGCGTGACTCGACTCGAGCGCCGGGATGATCCCCTCGAGCCGGGAGAGCCGGTGGAAGCCGTTGAGCGCGTCCTCGTCGTCGACGCTCGCGGGCGTTACGCGGCCGGTGTCGACGAGATGCGAGAGCTCGGGACCGACGCCGGCGTAGTCGAGCCCCGCGCTGACGCTGTGTGACTCCATGATCTGGCCGTCCCCGCTCTGGAGGAGCTTGGTCATCGCGCCGTGGAGGACGCCGTCGGTGCCCGTCGAGAGCGTCGCCGAGTTCGGCGCGACTCCGGACGCCTCGTCGATCTCGAGACTCGAGCCGCCGGCTTCGACCGCATAGAGATCGACCTCGCTGTCGGGGACGAACGCGTGGAAGGTGCCCATCGTATTCGAGCCGCCGCCCGCGCAGGCGACGACGCTATCAGGCAGGCGGCCGGCCTTCTCCTGGACCTGCTCGCGGATCTCGTCGCCGATGACGGATTGGAAGTCCCGGACCATCTGCGGGAACGGGTGCGGGCCGACGACCGAGCCGATGACGTAGTGGGTCCGCTCGACGGTGGTCGCCCAGTCACGCATCGTCTCGTTGATCGCCTCCTTCAACGTGCCGCTGCCAGCCTCGACCGGGTTCACCTCCGCTCCGTTCATCCGCATCCGATAGACGTTGGGCCGCTGGCGGTTGACGTCAGTCCGACCCATGTAGATCTCGCAGGGCATATCGAGGTGGGCCGCGGCCATCGCGGTCGCAGTGCCGTGCTGGCCGGCGCCGGTCTCGGCGATGATCCGCTCTTTGCCCATGTACTTGGCGAGCAACACCTGTCCGAGCGCGTTGTTGAGTTTGTGCGCGCCGCCGTGGACGAGGTCCTCGCGCTTGAGGTAGATCTCGCGGTCGTAGCGCTCGCTCAACCGATCCGCGCGCTGGAGCGGCGTCGGCCGCCCGCCGAAATCGTGCATCCGCTCGCGGAACTCGTCCATGAAGCCGTCCTCGTTCTCGAGGACGTACCGCTCGTAGGCGTCCTCGAGTTCCTGTAGGGCCGGCATCAGCGCCTCGGGAACGTACTGGCCGCCGTAGTCGCCGAACGTCCCTCCGGAATCGTGGTCGTCGCGTTCGCGTTCCGTGCTCATGTCTGGATGTCTCCGTCGTGTTCGCTCATGTCTGCTCCGTCTCCCTCGCGTCGGTCGATTCCGCCCGCACGAGCCGACGCGTGTTCTCGGTCACGTCGCTGTCGCCCGCGCCGTGGTCCATGATGGCGCTGCCGACCAGCAAGGCGTCGGCACCCGCCGCGCGCATCCGTTGCACGTCGGCCGGCGACGAGATCCCGCTCTCGGCGATCAGCGTTACGTCGTCCGGTACCTCGGGAGCGACCGACTCGAAGGTTTCGAGGTCGACCTCGAGTTTCGCCAGATCGCGGTTGTTCACGCCGATGATCTCCGCGCCTGCCTCGAGCGCCGTCTCGAGTTCACCGCGGTCGTGGACCTCCACGAGCGGCTGGAATCCGCGCTCGCGGGCCGCGGCGATCAGTCCCTCGAGATCGTCGACGAACCGGACGATCAGCAGTAGGAGGTCGGCTTCGATCACGTCCATCCCCGCTTCGTCGAGGACGAAGTCCTTTCGAAGGACGGGAACGTCGACGGCCTCGCGAACGCGGGCCAGCGCCTCGGGCGAGCCGCCGAAGTGAGTCGGCTCCGTGAGCACCGAGATCGCCGTCGCGCCGCCCGCGACCATCGCCTCGGCCAGTTCGACAGGATCGTCGGCCCGCGTCCCGTCGGCCGTCGGACTCGTCGGCTTTACCTCGGCGATCACCGGGACCCGTCCGTCGGCGTCCGCCGCCGCCAGTGCGTCGGGTAACGACCGCGCGTCCACGTCGACGACGCCGTCGCCGCCCGACCGCTCCCGCGCGGCCTCGAGTATCGATCGGACCGCGGGAGCGAGCTCCGTATCGGAGTTCATTATTGTACATCGACGTACTCATATGTACATAAGGCTTGCGTCATGGCGACACATGGGGCAGTCCGAGGACGGACCGGCGGCTATTCAAGCCCGGATCACTAACGCCAGCGTATGGAGGACGTTACGGAGGCTGGGATCTATGCGCGGGAGTCACCGTACCTCGACCGGTACGTCCAGCTCGGTGCCGCCAGCGGGCGGATTCTGAGCGTTTCCTTCCCCGAGATCCCTGACGACGGCGCCGAGGACGACCACCCCGTCCTCGATCGGATCTTCGAGTATCTCGACGGCCTCGAGCCCGTCGACTTCGACGACGTGCAGGTCGCGATGACCATGCCCACCGACCAGCGGGCCGTCCTCGAGCGTGTCCGCGAGATTCCCTACGGCGATCAGGTCACCGTCGAGACGCTCGCACGGATGACGTCCGGTCTCGACCACGAGGACGACGACGACATCATCCTCGTCCGCACCGCGCTCGACGAGAACCCGGCCCCGCTGCTGGTGCCGGACCACCGCGTGCGCGACGGCCCCAGCGCCGCGCCGCCGGACGTCGAACAGAAGTTGCGGTCGCTCGAGGGGCTGTAGTCCATCAACTCGGCGGAACGTCTCAGATAAGAATGGATTCCGGTGGGCCGCAACGAACGCCCTGTGTCGATCCACTCGCGATGGCGGTTACTGCACTCGATTTGCACCCCGTTACATCTATTGCGTATCGTAACATAGTGCAGCGTAACGATGAAGACGGTCACGACCCGGATCCCGGAGGACGACGAGGCAGCGCTGTCCGAACTCGAGAGGGAACTGAGCGCCGACCGGTCCGAGGTTCTCCGTCGTCTCATCCGACAGGGATTATCGGACTGGCGGACCGAAAAGGCGCTCGAGGAACTCCGAGCACACAACACTACCCTCCGAAAGGCGGCGGAAATCGCTGACGTGTCGTACGTCGAGATACTCACGCTCGCCGCCGAGGAAGGGATCGATATCGGGTACACGACCGAAGATCTCGAACGCGATCTCGACCGAATCTGATGGTCGTCGTAGATTCATCCGCGCTGATTCCGCTCGCGTGGGTCGGCCGTCTCGATCTCGTGACGGCCACGTTCGACGAGGTACGGACGACCGAAGCGGTAGCGGAGGAAGTGCTTACTGCGGGAAAGCGCGGCACTGCGGTACTCGACGACTTTCTCGAAGACGTTTCCGTTCTCGAAACCCCACGCGAAGCCGAAGAAGTGGCGTCGCTGGAGGGGATCGCACCCGCGGACGCGTCGGTGATTTTGGCAGCTGATGACGAGGAAGCGATTCTGTTGGCTAACGATAAGGGCTTGATCGAAGTGGCCCGAAGCCACGATATCGAGTCCTGGTGGGTGACGACGCTGTTGTTGAAGTGTACGAAAGACGGAACGATCACTTCGGCTACGGCGAACGATATCCTCTACGACCTCGTCGACGAAGGGATGAACCTGCATCCGAAGGTGTACACCCAGGTCCAACGAAAACTCCGAGAACTCGGTGAGTGACCGATCAAAAGTCCGAGCGATCCACCTTCTCGGGCGCTTCGAACTCGGTCGCCAACTCGAGCAACTGGACCAGAATCCGGCCGGTTGCCCCCCAGACGGTGTAGTCGTTCACGTGGAAGTAGTGGATGACGATCTCGCCGTAGTAGGGATGCGAGCGGCGCTCGTACTCGTAGTTGTCGGGGTCGAGCAGCCCCGACAGCGGGAGGACGACGATCTCGGCGACCTCGCTCTCCTCGCGGACGTACTCCCGGTCGGGGATGTGGGCGACGAAGGGCGTGACGGCGTACTCGGTGACCGTCCGGATGTCGTCGAGTTGGCCGACGACCTCGGCCTCGCTCGGCTCGAGGCCGATCTCCTCGTTGGCCTCCCGGAGCGCGGTGTCGAGGATCGTCTCGTCGACCGGTTCGGCCCCGCCGCCGGGGAAGCTCATCTGCCCGGGGTGTTCGCCGAGGTGGTCGGCCCGGCGGGTAAACAGCAGGTGGTCCTCGCCGTCGCGGTCGACGATCGGCGCGAGGACGGCCGCGTCGTACTCCTGATCGCCGATTTCGGTCGGCTCGTAGTCCGCGACCGGGTCCAGAGACAGCCTCCGCGTCATTCCTCGAGCGCGTCCTCCAGCCGCGTCCGTTCGTCGGTGCAGTCGACCGGGGCCCACGCCTCGAGGTCGTAGCTGATATCGAGGAGGGTCCGAATTCGGTCCGCGTCGCCGGCCGCGACGGCGTCCTCGGCGGCCGCGACGAAGCGCTCGCGGGCCGCCTCGCCCAACGCCTCGCGGTCGAGCCGTCGCCGCTGGACGTCGAGGATGTGTGGCACGTCTTCGGCGTGGTCGGGCACCGCGGGAAACGCCGTCGGACCGGCGACCAGCAGCGGTTCCGCTCCGTCCGCTCCCGCGCCGTCGGCGGCCGCATCGCTCCCGCGTTCGGGATCGTACCGGACGAGGGCGAACGACTCGAGGGCCGTCTCGATCGCGCCTTCGAGCGCCTCGTCGTCGAGGGACTGCCCGTCGGCGCGGTAGGCCGCCTCGGCGAGCGCCCGCTCGAGTTCCGCGCGGGTCAACCCCCCGAAGAGGTCGACCACGCCGGCGAGTTCGTCGGCGGTCGCGTCCATACCCGGTTCAACGGCCGGTGGTGGGATTAGTCTTGCGAGCCAACCCGCTGCTCGCGCCAAGGTCTGGCCACCGCCAGCACGTCGGCCGGCGTGAACGGGGCCTCGGTCCACCGGGGGAGCCGCGTGTCGGGCCCCGGCGGCGCGATCGATTCGGCGTAGCGCGCGAGCTGGTCGCGCTCGCTTGCAGGGTCGTACTCGAGGCCGTTGAACGCCGCGTCGGCCCGGTAGCCGTCGATCAGTTCCTCGCCGACTGCCCGGTAGCGCTCGGGCAGGGTCTCGTAGTCGGGGCTGACCCCTCCCTCCTCGAGGACCCGCAGGAGCGCGGCGGCGACCTCGCGGCTCATCCCCTCGAGGCCGGCGTCGCCGGCGACCGCGCGGTGGTCGTGCTCGTGGCGGCCCAGATCGACCTGCGCGGTCCCGCCGAAGCCGGCGATCTCGTAGGCGTCGCCGAGGGTGCCGACCTCGAGCCCCCACGCGCGGGGTGCGCGCAGTCGGCGTGCGAGCCCGGCGCTCGCGGCGAACTCGCCGGCCAGCGCGTAGCGGAACGCGTCGAGGTAGTTGACGATCGGCGCGTCGTGGGCGTCGGCGACCGCTCTGACGAGCGGCGCGTAGAACAGCCGAAAGAGCCGGCCGTAGAGCCGGCCACGCTCGACGCGGGCGTAGTATCCCTTCGAGAACTCGTAGTCCATCGTCAGCGGCGCGAGCAGCCGGTGGACGTGACCGCCTTCGTAGCTCCGGGCGTCGGCGTCGTGGACGACGACGGTCTCGGCGACGTCGGCGGCCGGTCCGAGCGCGAGCCAGACGTCCCGTCCCTTTCCGAACTCGCCGCCTAGACCGGCCTCGGCGAGGACGGCGTCGACGCCCGGCGAATTACACCAGAGGACGCGGCTCGGCAGTGCGAACGACTCGAGCCACTCGCGGAACGGCCCGATCTCGTCGGGGGCAGCGCGGACGGGGACGAATACGGCGGCCGGCGCGGGATCGAGGGCCTCGAGTTCGCGGAGGACGCGCTCGGCGGCGGGGCTCTCGTACTCCCGGGCGGTCATCGGGACGACGACGGCCGTCTCGGCGACCGCGGCGGCGGCTTCGCGGGCGAGGTCGCCGCTCGCCCGGTCGCCGTCGCCGAACGCGTGGAGCGTCGCGATTCGCTCCTGAACGTACTCCATCGGTAGGGTGTTCGGCCGGACCGGTAAAACGGCCACGGCTCCGGCCAGATAGGCCGGTCGTCCGGTCCGCCTCGCTCCCCGTCGAGTCGTCGGGAGCGTCACCGATCGCGGGGGTCGACTCGAGACTCGATAAAGCACCGGTCTTTTTCACCCCCTCCTTCCTACAGGCTGCACATGAAATCAGTCCGGAAGGCACTTCGGGAGGGTGAACTCGACAAGGACACCTACGATCGGCTCGTCTGTGGCGACTGCGAGAAGCCGCTGAAGACCGAGAACGACCCCGACGAGATCAAAACGGTCCGCATCTGTCCGAACTGCGGAGCCGAATGGAAGGAGATCCGATAGGGCCGATTACCTCGTTCGGACTGATCCCGTGGTGGGTGCCGCGGTTCAGGCTCGACCGGTCGAACGCGGTCGCGATCCGTTCGTGTGCCGTCGCGACCGACCGGCGACGCTCCATCCCCGTCGCGTTGGCGGTCGAGCCGTCGACCGATCCGCCCTCTCTTGTCGGCGCCCGTTCCAGATGAGACCGTGAGCGTGGTCCTCGTGATCGGTTCGCCGACCTCGAGACCGCCGGCCCGGCGACGCTACGTCGCGACCCGGCCGCTAGCGCTCGCCGGCCATCGCCGCGAAGAGCCGCTCCTCGAACTCCTCGAGGCTGATCCCGTCTGAGGGGCCGATCCCGCGCATGTGGTCGACCGAGAGCTGGCCACCGCCCATCCGCGCGTGGCCGCCCGCGCTGGCCATCGGGATGTCGCTGATCGCGTGGCGCAGCGTCTCGCCCATATGGACTCGGTCGTCGCGCGACCGGCCGGAGAGGTGGAGCGTCCCGTCGTTCTCGCCGTAGACGACGACCGCCGTCACGCCCTCTAAGTGCATGAGTTCGTCCGCGGCCTGGGGAATCGCGTCGACGTTGCCGATCTCGCCGACATCGCAGACGGCGAACGGGCCCTCGACGCGCTTTTGGGTGATCGCCGTCGCCTTGACCTGCAACACGTCGTCGCTGACCTGCGGGTTGGCGATTCGGTCGAGCAGGTCTTCGTCGATCCCAGAAAAGAGCGCGGCGCAGGCGTCGAACTCGGCCCGCGAGCAGCCGTTCGTCAGGTGGTTCGTGTCCGACTGGATGCCGTAGAGCAGCCCCGTCGCCAGCTCCGGCGAAATCTCGAAGTCGCTCGGGTCGTCTTCGTCCGCCATCGTCGCGCCGATGTCGTCGAGATACTCGACAATAATCGTCGACGCCGCGCCGTAGTCGGTCCGGACGTCGGTGAACTTCGTCCCCGCCCCGTTGCCCGGATGGTGGTCGACGACCGCCACCGGTTCGACGGTCTGGGCGCCGGTAAAGCCCCGCGGCGTGTTGTGATCGACCAGCACCACCGCGTCGGCGTCGAGTTGGGAGCTCGCCTCGACGGACTCGAGGTCCAGATCGAGGACGGTCCGGAACGCGCGGTTCTCCTGGTGGCGGATCTCGCCGGAGAACTGCAGGGTCGCCTCGGTGCCGACCGAGTCGGCGATCGCCGCGACCCCCATCGCACACGACATGGCGTCTGGGTCGGGGTTGGGATGCATCAGCACCGTCACCTCGTCGTGGGCGGCCAGTACCCGCTGGAGCCGGACGCCGGGTGGACGGCGGAACCAGCGGATCGCCCACCAGCCGCCCAGAACGAGGCCGACGACGGCGAGGACGAGCAAGGAGAGGACGAGCGGCTCGAGGGAGCGCAACGAGTCGCCGACCGACCCGGCTGCCAGTGGGTCCGCTCCGGCGAACGCGGCCCCTCTCGAGGCGCTCCGAAGGCTCATATCAGCAAATCAAATCGAACCACCAAGAATTTTCCCCATAGCGTCCGGTCCCGTCAGTCGGCCGACTCGTCGCGGTAGCGTTCGATCGCGGCGCGGTATCCCTCGCGGAACGTCGGGTAGACGAACTCGTAGCCCAGCCCGCGAAGCTTCTCGTTCGAACAGCGCTTGCTCGTCAGGATCCGCCGGCGGCTCGCCTCCGAGAGATCCCCGTCGGCGAGCCGTTCTTCTTTCGTCCGCTTCGCCGGTCGCTCGACGCCGCACTCGTCGGCCAGCCAGTCCGCGAACGCCCACTTCGAGGCGGGTTCGTCGTCGACCACCTGCACCGTTTCGCCGCGCGCGAGGTCCTCCGTGAGCAGGTAGCGGACAGCGCCCGCGGCGTCGTCCCGGTGAACCATGTTCAGGTAGCCTTCGGTGACGGGACCTTCGAGATAGCGCTCGAGCCGGTACCGGCCGGGGCCGTAGAGCCCGGCGTACCGGGCGACAGTCCCCTCGTAGCCGTACTCGGTGGGCAACTCGAGCGCGATCCGCTCGGCCTTGGCGAGCACTTCGGTCTTCTCGGTGGCGGGCTCGAGCGGCGTCTCCTCGTCGACCCAGTCGCCGTCGTGATCGCCGTGGACGCCCGTCGAGGAGGTGTAGACCAGCCGTTCGGGCGGCTCGTCGCGCTCACCGAAGGCCTCGATCGCCGTCCGCAGCCCCTCGACGTACACCTCGCGGGCGGCCTCGGCCCCCCGACCGCCGCTGCTGGCCGCGAAGACGATCGCGTCGACATCGGGGACCGACGCGAGCGCCTCACGGTCGGTGATATCTGCTTGCTCCGCCTCGAAGCCGGCCTCCTCGATCCGTGCGATGCCGTCATCGGAGCGGCGAACGCCGATCGGCTCGTGGCCCCGCTCGGCGAGCTGTCGACCCAGCTCGAGGCCGACGTGCCCACACCCCAGAATTGCAACCTTCATACTTCGCCTCGTGGTCGGTCGTACATAATTTCACCGCTCGAGGGCGCTTTTTCGATCGTCTCTCCCCGTATTCTCTGCGTATTTCAACTCGGCACCTCGAGCCGGCCGCGAACGGCCCCGGTCACTCGACGGTGACTTCGACCGAGTGAGGCAAAACGGCGTTCTCGGCGTAGCCGCCCTCGTTCCACGGGTACTCGTCGTCGGCGTCCTCGTCGGGGCCGGCGATCCGCAGGGGCTGGCGGCGGCCGCGCTCGTCGGTCGCCCGCGAGAGGAGCGTGTAGGTGCCCGGCGAGGGCACCCACTCGTAGCGGAACAGCCGCCAGGCGCAGTCGTAGTTCGGCCCGAAGAACTCGCCGTCGTCCCAACTGTCGCCGCCGTCGGTCGATATCTCGATGTCGATCACCGCGTCGTCGCCCGCCCAGGCGACGCCGACGACCTCGAGCGTGCCGTCCGCGCGCGGCGAGATGGTTGCGCCGTCGGCGGGCCGCCCGATGGTCGACTTGACGTTCTCGTCGAAGGTGTAGGGGTGGTCGATCCCGTCGCCCTCGAGCTGGTCCCAGGTGTCGAACGTCGACACCGTCGCGTGCGAGTCGGGCTCGACGCCTTCGGGGTGGATCCGGTAGGCCGACTGTTGCCACTGGGTGTAATCGTCGCCGTCGCGGTCCGCCCACTCGGGGCCGTGGACCATCGTCTCCGCGACGTGGAGTTCGGCGAGCCACTTGACGCTGTTGACGCCGTACCAGCCAGGAACGAGCAGCCGGACGGGGTGGCCGTGTTCGGGTGGGAGCGGTTCGCCGTTCATCTCGTAGGCGAGGATGCAGTCCTCGAGGACCTTCGCCATCGGGATCGAGCGGGCGAACAGGTCGTTCTCGCCCTCGACCTCGGGGTGATCGCCGCCGACCGCGGTGAGCCACGTTCCGTCGTCGGTCGCCGCGCCGTGATCGGCCAGGATCGACCGCAGCGGCGCGCCGGTCCAGATCGCGGTGCTGACGGCTCCGTACTCCCACTGGACGCTACCCGTCTCGGGGTCGAAGTAGCCCCGCCCGTTGCCGGCACACTCCATCGTGTGCGCGACCGCGACCGTCGGATACTCCTCGCGAATGTCGGCCATCCCTAGGTCGGCCTCGCGGTCGACCGCGCCGCCAAGCGAGACGGTCCACTCCGCGGCCGCGGGATCGAGCGTCTCGTTGCGGTGACAGACGTAGTGTTCCTCGATCGGCGTGAGCCAGTTCGCGTACGTTTCCCGGTCGGCGGCACCGACGACCCGATACCGATCCTCGAGATCGGTGACGGCCTCGGTGCCGGGTTTGCGCTCTACGATCTCGTCGACCTCCCGTTGCCGGTTCTCGCTGCGCGTCGAGTTCGACATGGCGGTCGGACACCACCGAGGGCGATAAATCCCTGTGGCGAGGTAGCAATCGACACGCCAGCGCACGCCGGAACCGAGCGCGGCTACGGCGCGCCGTCCGCGATCACGTACTGGATATGGACGAACTCCGCGAACGACATCGGCGCTCTTCCCTCGATCTTCTGCTGGATCTCCTTTGCGTCCATCTCGATCGCGAGGTCGCTCTCGACCGCGTCGACGTCGAGTACGGCCGTCGACATCCCCAACAGCAGGTGCTCGAGCGCCATCGTGACGATCGTCTCTGCATCGGGCGTCCCCTCCGCGAGCGCCTGGATCTCGGCGGCCGCCTCGAGCGTCAACTCGGGCGAGTCGCCCGCGGCGAGCGCCTCGAGGGTCGCCTCCTCGAGGTCGGTGTCGGCTGCGACGGTGGCAGGCCCGCGGTCGTCGACGATCGCTGCGAGGTCGTCCTCGTACTCGGCCCGGAGGTCGGCCGGCGAGTCGGGGACGGTCATCCGTTGTTCGTAGAACATACCCGGAGTGAGGAGAATCCGGCAGAAAGGTATTGTGAACCCCGCCGATTCTCGCGTGGCTTCCGGCCGGTCTTCGAAGCCCGCCGAACCGCCGCCCGCTCGAGCGAGCCACATCCGGGCTCGGTTCACCGGAACGTTCAACAGGTCTCACTTACAGGAGAGTGATATGAAAGTAGCCCTGATCGGAGTCGGTCAGGCCGGCGGCAAGATCACCGAACGGCTCGCCCGGTTCGACGCGGACATGGGCTTCGGGGCCGTCCAAGGTGCGCTGGCCGTCAACTCCGCCGAACCCGACCTCCAGTCTCTACAGTACGTCGACACGCAGTTGATCGGTGCCGATCGCGTCAACGGCCACGGCGTCGGCGGCGATAACGAACTCGGAACCGAAGTGATGCAGTCGGATATCGAACAGGTACTGGGCTCGCTCGACGGCCGCGTAACGTCGAAAGCGGAGGCCATCTTCGTCGTCGCCGGCCTCGGCGGCGGCACCGGCAGCGGCGGCGCGCCCGTTCTCGTCCACCACCTCCAGCGGGTCTACGACGTCCCGGTCTACGCGCTCGGCGTCCTGCCGGGTCGCAACGAGGGCGCGCTCTACCAGGCCAACGCGGGCCGCTCGCTGAAGACCCTGCTTCGCGAGGCCGACGCGACGCTGCTGATCGACAACGACTCGTGGCACGAACAGGGCGAAAGCGTCGAGGGTGCCTTCGAGACGATCAACGACCGCATCGCGAAGCGGGTCGGCCTGCTGTTCGCTTCCGGTGAGGCCGTCGAGGGCGTCGGCGAGAGCGTCGTGGACTCGAGCGAGGTCATCAACACCCTCCGGGCGGGCGGCGTCGCGGCGCTTGGCTACGCGACCGCTGTCGCGAGCGAGGACAGCGCGGAGAACATCACCACCGCGATGACCGTCGCGAGACAGGCCCTGCTGACCGGGACGAGTCTGCCCGAGGCGACGACGGCTGACTCGGCGCTGCTGGTCATCGCCGGCAAACCCGAGACGATCCCCCGCAAGGGCGTCGAGAAAGCCCGCCGCTGGCTCGAGGACGAGACCGGGAGCATGCAGGTCCGGGGCGGGGACTTCCCGCTCGACAGCGACCGACTGGGCGCGCTGGTGTTGCTCGGCGGCGCGGAGCGCTCCGATCGCGTCCAGGCGTTCATGGAACGCGCCCGAGAAGCCAAGGAGGCCCAGGAGGACGAATCGACGGACCACGCGGCGGCGTTCGAAGACGACCGCCTCGAGAACCTCTTTTAGCGCCGTCTGAAACGTCGGAAGGGCTTTTTACCCTCGGTTCGCTCACAGTGACAATGACCGAGGAGTGGACCGGTGGCGTCGTCACGGACCGCGGCGACGGCCCGCCCGCCGTCGAGGAGTGGCGGTCGGTGTCGGTTCCCGGGCGGCCCGCGGCGTTCGCCGACGAGGGCCCGATCGCCTATCGAACGACCTTCGCCGACCCCCGGAGCGATCCGAGCGAGCGCGCGCTGCTCGAGCTCCGCGGGGCCTACGACCGCGCGACGATCTGGCTGAACGGGACGGAACTGACGACCCACGAGCCCCATTTCGTTCCCCTTCGGCTCGAGGTCGAGCCCGACCCCGAGAACGAACTGGTGATCGTCTGCGAACGCCCCGATGCATTCGACGGGATCTACGGCACCGACGCGGTGCCCGACCATTTCGGAACGCCCGCCATCTGGTGGGGCGTCGAACTCGAGTCCCGGCCCGCGACGTTCGTCCGGCGTTTCGAGGCGCGACCACGGCTGGGTGCGAACCCGAACGGGGACGCCGAGGCGTCCTCGAGCCCGAACGGACCCGACGCAACCGCGGGGAACGCGACCACCGACGGCGCAGGCGCCGCGATCGACGTGACGCTCGAGATCGACGCCGGACGGGCGGTCGACGACGCGGTGACGCTGTCGGTCCGACCCGAGGGGTTCCGCGGGGGTGCCACGATGGAGCGCGTACCGGTCGTGGCCGCGGCGGGCGAGCGGACGACGGTGACAAAGACGATTCCGATCCGGAAGCCGTCGCTGTGGTGGCCCCGCGAGCACGGGCCCCAGAGCCGCTATACGATCCAGGCGAAACTCGGCGGCGACGCGCTCGAGCGGACCGTCGGCCTCCGGGAGATCGAGTGCGACGAGGACGGCCTGCTGGTCAACGGCCGCCGCGTCCGACCCCGCGGGTTCGCGCGGCTCCCCGGCGGCGACCCGCGCGAGGACGTCGATCGGGCGGTCGAAGCCAACGCGACGATCCTCCGAACCCACGCGCACGTGCCGCCGCACGACCTCTACGAGGCCTGCGACGAGGCGGGCCTGCTCGTCTGGCAGGATCTGCCCGCCGTCGGTCCCGACCTGCCGGTCGAGCGAGGGACCGAACTGGCGGCCGCGCTCGCCGAGGAGTACGGCCGCCACCCGAGTCTCGCGATGTACGGCGTCCAGGACCGACCCACCGATCCGTTCGCGGAGCCACTCGGGAGCGGTCTCCTCTCGAGACTGCGCTTTCGCTATCGCGCGTGGCGCACGTCGGTCGACGACGGCCCCGCGCAGGGGCTCGCCGACTCGTTCCCCGACGACCGGCCCGTCGTGGCGACGATCGGCGCGCCGGGGACCGGTGCGGAGGCCGCCCACCTCGCGCTCGGTTGGCAGTACCTCGCGGCAGACGACATCGACTGGCTGCTCGAGACTTATCCCTCGCTGGGCGATCGCGTCGGCTGGTTCGGTGCTGGCTCGCTCGCGGACGACGACGCCGATCCGGCGGACGTGGCGGGGCTCGACGCGGCCCTGCTCGAGCGCCGGGCGACTGACGCCGAGGGCTCACAGCGCGAACAGGCGCGAACGCTGAAGACGGTCGCCGAGGGGCTCCGCCGACGGGGCTGTGGGCTCCTCGCGGCATCGGCGATCCGGGACAGCGCGCCGGGCGGCGGGATGGGCGTCCACGCCGTCGACGGCGAGCCGAAACTCGCCGCCGAGGCGATCGCCCAGTCGTTCGAGCCAGTACAGGCCGTTCTCGACGGTCCCGCCCGGTCCGGGACGGTCGCCATTACGCTCTGTAACGACACCGACGAGGCCCTCGAGGCGATCGTCGGCTGGCGTGCCGGTGAGAACACGGACACCGAGCGGGTCAGCGTCGAGCCGTTCGAGACGGCCGACGCCGGCTCGGCGCGGATTCCGGGCGACGCCGAGCGGGTCGACCTCGAGGTCGGGATCGACGATCGGCGGATTCGTAACCGATACCATTTATAAGCGTCGCGCAGTGTGTGCCACACTCCAACATGGCACGAGGAGGGCCCTGCTAACCGGTTTCAGGGGTTTGGCGACCGGTACATTTAAATTACAAGGGACAGTAGTTGCGGGTACCAGAACGCCACCGGGGCGCGTATCGCTCGACGATCGATGACAGGAAATCTTATTCACCGAGGTTTCGCAGATCGTGAGCAGCCGCTTCGAGCGGCCGGACGGCTGTCGATCGGGTTCTCTCACTCAGTAGCGAGAGATCCGTACGGCCTCCAGTCGGCTCCCCGGTGCGGGTATGGCACAGAGGTTTGAGTAACATGGTAGACGAATCGAAGAACATCGAACTGACAGAGGACGACCTAGAAAACAAATCGAAAGGACAGCTCATCAAGATGGCCGGTCAACTGCGAGACCGGCGCAACGAGCTGAACCAGATGGCTTCCGAGCGGGCTTCTAAACGCGACGACCTCAACGCGAAGACTCGCGAGAAGGTCGACGAAGCCCAGGAACACCGCGAGAAACGCGACGAGTTAAACGAGCAGGTCCAAGAGCACAAGGAGAGCCGCAACGAGCTCAACGCCGAGGCCAACGAGCTGTTCGACAAGGTCGAGCAGCTCAAGTCGGACATGGAGCTCGACGAGGGCAAGGACCTCGAAGAGCTCGAATCCGAGATCGAAGACCTCGAGTTCAAACAGCAGACCGAGGTCCTCTCGAGCGAGGAGGAAAAGGAGCTCATCGAGAAGATCGAGAGCAAGCGCGAGGAGTACGAGGAGCGCAAACAGAAGCTCGATCAGAACGAGGATTTAGAGGAACTCGTCGAGGAAGCCGAGGAAGTGCGCTCGGAGGCCTCCCAGCACCACCAGAAGGTGACTGAACTGGCGGACAAGGCCCAGGAACACCACAACCAGATGATCGAGGCCTACCGCGAGGCCGACGACATCCGCGACGAGGCCGACGAGATGCACGAGAAGTTCGTCGAGGCCCAGGAGGCCGCCGACCGCCACCACGAGGACTTCGTCCGCGTCCAGAAGCGCCTGCGCGAACTGGACAAGAAAGAAGAAGAGGAGCGCAAGTCCGAGCGCGACAAGAAGAAAGAGGAGGCCAAAGAAGAGGCCGAAGAGATCTATCAGAAGTTCAAGGAAGGCGAGACCTTGGACACCGAGGACCTGATGAAGCTCCAGAAGACGGGACTGCTGTAAGTCGATTTCGTCTACCGCGTCTTTTCTCCCGATATTCGGGATTCGAAAGCGGGCGTGTAGCGCTGCCTGTCGGGAGTGAGGGAAGCGACGCGTCGGCGTCCTGGCCGATCCCCGCCTCGAGCGCGCTCTCAGCGCCGTCGGTCACGGTCGGCTGAGGGTTCACCTCTCGTGACAGTCTCGAATCCGTTCTCATCGCCTGTGAACCGAGGGCGCTATTTTGTCCGTACGCGTGATCGACGCGACCTAGCAGAGCAATGAAATCGAACGAACGTCGGTCGGTCGAGAGCCCGACCGCTCGAGAACGACTCACCGAGTTCTACGCGGCGTTCAACCACGTCGTGACCGACCGCAGTGAACTCGACGAGATGGCGGCGCTGTTGACCGACGACGCGACCTGGACGGACGCGACGACCGGCGACCGAGCCGATCGGACCTACGTGGGGATCGACGCCGTCCTCGAGAACGTCGTCGCGACACCGGGCGAACGGTCCGATCACGTACAGGCGCTTCCGGAGCGATTCGTCGATGCGGGCGACACCGTAGTGGTAGAGGGAGCATACGTCGGCACGGCCGACGGTAGGAACTTCGATATCGCGTTCGCTCACGTGTTCGACCTGCGTGACGGCCGGATAGCCGGCTGTACGGCCTACAGGGATACCGCGATCGAAAATCAAGTATTCGATGCCTAACGCGGCGTACCCCCGGCCAATCCGGAGCGGGAACCCACGGCGCGCAGTATTCGATCTATAACAATGGAACCAGATCCACTCCAGTCGGTCATGAAACGCTCCAGGGACGACGCAAGCGTGGTCGTGCCGGGGATCGACGCGCCGAGTACCGTCGCCTGTCTCCGCTCCCTTCGACCGCGCGGCGTCCGTACCATCGTCGGCTCCGAGTCACGGTCGACGCCGGCGGCCGCCTCCTCGCATCGCGACGAGTTCGTTTCCCTCCCGGATCCGGAGATTGATCTCCCCGCGTACGGCGACGCGTTGCTCTCGCTGGCCGAACGCCCGGACGTCGAAACGATCATCCCCGTCCGGGAGGAGGACGTCTACGTCCTCGCGGACCGGAAAGACGACTTCGCCGACGAGGTCGCGACGCCGTGGCCCGATTTCGAGACTCTCCGACGCGTCCAGGACCGAGTCGAACTCTTCGACGCCGCCGCCGCCGCCGGCGTCGAGGCTCCCGAAACCGCCCGCCTCGACGAGTGGGACGACTGGGACCGCGAGACGATCGTGAAGCCGCGCTACACCGTCGCCGCCCCGGCCTATCTCGGGCCGACGTTCGACCGCGCCGAGATCGGTTCCACCGAGTACCAGCGGCCGGGTACGCGGCCGGATACGACGACGGAGGTCGAGACCCGTGGCCACGTGCCGCTCGTTCAGGAACGGATCCCCGACTCGAGGGAGTTCGGTTTCTTCGCCCTCTACGATCGCGGCGACCCGGTCGCGACCTTCCAGCACTGCCAGCGCCGGGGCTGGGAGTACTGCGGCGGCCCCAGCGCCTACCGGGAGTCGGTCTCCATCCCGGAACTCGAGGACGCCGGACGTGCCCTGCTCGGCGAACTCGAGTGGCACGGGCTTGCGATGGTCGAGTTCCTGCGCGACCCTGCCGACGGCGAGTTCAAGCTGATGGAGATCAACCCGCGCTTTTGGTCGTCGCTGCCGTTCTCGGTCCGCGCGGGCGCGGATTTCCCCTACTACTACTGGCAGTTAGCGACCGGCGAGGCACTCCCGTCGGATCCGACCTACGAGGTAGGGATGGGCGGTCACCTGTTGCGGGGCGAACTCAGCTACCTCCACAGCGTCGCGACCAAGGAGTATCCGCTCGTCGAGCGGCCGTCGCTGGACGAGGCCGCGCGCGATGTCGCCGCGTCGCTCGTCCGCCATCCGCGGTTCGATTACGCGGTCCCCGACGATCCGGTGCCGTTCTTCCAGGACGGCGTCAACCTCGTGCGGGCGTGGCTCCGGAGTACGGCGACGGATCGGTCGGTCACCACGAGCGGGACCGTCGGCACCGAGTTCGATACCGCGGCCGAGGCCGACGCCGAACGCGAACGCGCGCCCGAAGACGGCGCGAAATCGAGCGACGCGGATCTGGCCGCGGACGGCGACCCGACGCGATCGGCCCAGACCGACGGCGGGGACCGATCCGACTCGCGGTAGCCGTAGCGTCGGCCGGCGTCGGCTCCCGGCAACGCGGCCGGTAACCGCCAACGCTTAACGGGAACCGCTTCCAGATACGGATATGCTTCCGACTCGAGGTGGCAGCCGTGGTCAGTAGCGAGGGTATCGGCCGACTCGTGATCGTCGTCGCCGGCGGGCTCGCGTTCGCGGCCGTCGGCGTCGTCCTGTTCGTCCTCTTCCCGACGACGCTGGCGGACCTACTGGGCGTGCTCTTCGCGCTGGCGGTCGCCCTCGTCGGCGTGCGATTCGCGGGCAACGCCGCCGGCTCGCTGTTTCCGGGCTACGACGTCGCAGAGGTCGCCGTCGAGGGACCGATCACCCGCGACGGCGGCGGCGGTCGATTCCCGTCGGGTCCGGGGTCGACGCCGGCCGACGACATCGTCGCCCAGATCGAGCGCGCGAACGACGACGGGAACGTCCGGGCGCTCCTCTTGAAACTCAACACGCCCGGCGGCGAGGTCGTGCCAAGCGACGACATCCGGCTGGCGGCCCAGCGGTTCGACGGACCGACGGTCGCGTACACGACCGACGTCTGTGCCAGTGGCGGCTACTGGATCGCGAGCGGCTGCGACGAACTCTGGGCCCGCGAGGGCTCCATCGTCGGCTCGATCGGCGTCATCGGCTCGCGGATCAACGCCAGCGGCCTCGCCGAGAAAGTGGGGCTCTCCTACGAGCGATTCGCGGCCGGCGAGTACAAAGACGCCGGCAACTCGCTCAAGGAACTAGACGAAGACGAGCGCGCGTACCTGCAGGGGCTGATCGACGACTACTACGACACCTTCGTCGAGCGCGTCAGCGACGGCCGCGACTTAGAGCCGGAGTTCGTCCGAGATACCGAGGCGCGGATCTACCTCGGCGAGGAGGCCTACGACATGGAACTCGTCGACCACCTCGGCACCCGTCGAGAGATCGAGGACGAACTCGCCGATCGCCTCGACACCGACGCGGTGACCGTCGAGGAGTTCGAGCCCGAACGGCCGCTGATGGCTCGCGTCGGCGCGGGTGCCCAGCAGGTGGCGTACGCGTTCGGGGCCGGCATCGCCGGCCTCGGCGACGGGCGCGGCTTCCGGCTGCGGAGTTGAATCGCCGATCGGCCGCGTTCGCCGGCGGCCACGCGACCGCCGAGCGCGCCAGACTGTCTCGAACGAGTAAGTGGTTTTATCGTCGCACGGAACCCAACGCCTATCCGTGACAACGCTGGTCGTCTGCCTCGACCGGACCGACGACGTGGGCCGCAAGACCGGTCTGCGCTCGCCGGTCGTCGGCTGGGAGGCAGTCCGCGCGCTCGTGACCGACGTCGGCCTCGCGGATCCGGAGGACTCGGGCGTAAACACCTTGCTCGAGTCGCTGCGCGTCGCACAGAACTTACGCGACGAGAACGAGGAGGTCGTCGTCGCGGTCGTCTCGGGTGACCGGGAGTCGATGGTGTCGGCCGACCGCGCGGTCGCCGAACAGCTCGACGACCTCATCGCCGACTACGACCCGGAGTCGGCCGTCGTGGTGACCGACAGCGCGGAGGACGAGCGGCTGATTCCGATCGTCGAGAGCCGGGTCCGTGTCGACTCCGTGGACCGAGTCGTCGTCCGACAGGCCCGCGACATCGAGTCCACCTACTACCTGCTCAAACAGTTCCTGGCCGACGAGGAACTTCGCCAGACCGTCCTCGTGCCGATCGGGCTGACGCTGCTGGTTTTCCCGATGCTGGCGACCACCGTCGGCCCGGCGAAGGGCGCTGCCGCGATCACCACCGTCATCGGCCTCTTCTTGCTCTACAAGGGGTTCAACGTCGACGAACTCCTGACGCGCCTGGCCCACCAGACACGAGAATCGCTGTACTCCGGGCAGGTGTCTGTCGTGACGTACGTGGTCGCGGCCGGACTGACGTTCATCGGGCTGTTCGTCGGCGCGCTCGGCGTCTCGAACCTCGGCGACACGCCAGGGGTCGTCATCCCGGCGACGCAGTTCGCCTTCGACAGCGTCCCCTGGCTCGCGATGGCCGCGCTGACCGCCAGCGCCGGCCGATTGCTCGACGAAGTGATCAGCGAGGAGCCGATTCGCACCTCCTTTCTCAACCTGCCGTTTATCGTCCTGGCCGTCGGGCTGGTGATCCGCGGCTTCTCCGCGTACTTCCTCGAGCAACAGGACGTGATCGAGCCGTTCGTCGTCCCGGCGGCCGAACTCGGCGTCGTCTCGAACGAGCGGTTCGTGATGGGCGCCGGCCAGCGGCTCGCGGTGTTCGTCGTCACCGCCATCGTCGTGAGCCTCGTCGGCGCGCGGATCGCGTCGATCTTCAGCGACTCGAGCGAGGACGCAGAGCGTGGTGACGGCGGCTCGGACGCCGATCACGCGGACGGTGGGGGCGGCTCCGACGCCGCCCTTGAGTCCGCGGGGCCGGCCGACGCGACCGCCGAGCCCGAGCGCGGACTGGATCGGACCGACCCGGAACTCACCGATGGCGGGGCCGACGCGAACGCGAATCCGAACTCCTCGCGGGACCGGACCCGCTGAGCCGACCGGACTCGGTATCCCTTTACCCGCGCCGGTCTACCTCCGACCATGAGTGACGCAGACGGCGCGTGGGTCAGCCTCTTCTCCGGTGGCAAGGACTCCTCGTGGGCGCTGTATCAGGCCCTCGAGCGCGGCCTGCCGGTCGAACGGCTCGTTACGGTCCACCCTGCGGGCGACTCGTACATGTACCACGTCCCGGCGACGGAACTGGCCGCGCTGGCGGCCGAAAGCATCGGGATCGACCTCGTCGACGTCGAACCGGACGACTTCGAGGCCGGCGCGGCGACCGACTCGAGCGCACAGGGCGACGACGAACTCGAGCCGCTCGAGGCCGCGCTCGAGGCCCTCGAGCGCGACCTGCCGGGCGGTATCGCGGGTGTGACGGCGGGCGCCGTCGAGAGCGAGTACCAGACGAGCCGGATTCGGGGGATGTGCGACCGTCTTGGTTGTGACCTCTTCGCCCCGCTGTGGCAGGAGGATCCGCGGGAACTGGCCGACGCGATGCTCGAGGCCGGCTTCGAGATCGAAATCATCCAGGTCGCGGCCCACGGGTTAGACGAGTCGTGGCTGGGCCGGACGCTCGATCGCGAGGCGATCGCCGATCTCGAGGCGCTCAACGAGGAGTACGGCGTCCACATCCTCGGCGAAGGCGGCGAGTTCGAGACGTTCGTGGTGGACGGCCCGCACATGGATCAGCGGATCGACCTCGAGTACGAGACCGAGTGGGAGGGGACGCGCGGCCGGTTGCGGATCACGGACGCGACTGCAGTACGGTCGCACCGCGAGTGAGCGGAGCGAACGAGCGGCTGTTTTTGGTCCAGATTATTGCGCGAGGGGTGAGGGGAGCGAACCCGAGCGAAAAAGGTGGTTCCGAGACGTTCGTGGTGGACGGCCCGCACATGGACCGGCGGGTCGATCTCGAGTACGAGACCGAGTGGGAGGGGACGCGCGGCCGGTTGCGGATCACGGACGCGCTTAGACTGATCGTTCGACCGGCGGTGTTTCGGCTCGCCAGCGTTGGCTGCGGGTCATTCACCACGCCTCGAGGGTCGCCTCGCGCTCCTCGGGGTCGGTGTACGTCCACCACGCGATTCGATCGAGTTCGAGTGGGGTGTAGCCGGCGACGAACGCCAGCCACTCACAGGAGGCGATCGTCAGCCGGTCGGTCGCGGTATCGATCGGCGACGACTCGAGGTCGGCGGCGACGGCCTCGAGAAGCCGCTCGATCGTCGGGTCCGGCGTGACGGTCTCGACGCCGGCCAGCTGGCGCAGATACTGGAACGTCGACGGGCCGACGCCCGAAATCGTCCCGATCGGGTTCTCGTCGTACCGGTAGTGGTCCGCCGTCGCGGCCCAGTCGACGAGCGCAGTCAGGTCGTCGTCGGCCGATCGGTCCGCGAGCACGCGGGCGATCTCGAGGAGGACCTGTCGCTTGCGCTGCGCGCCGAGCGCTTCGACGAGGTCGTCGTCCTCGAGATCGACCTCGGCGAGGGCCGCGAACGAATCGACCCGATCGGTCTCGAGGAAGGCGTCGCGAAACCGTTCGACGGCCGGTTTGATGCCGTCGACGAACCGCTGGCCGGTCGACGCGGCGGCGGCCTCGGCGATCAGTAACAGGGGGTCGTCACCGGTCCAGCGCCGGAACTCGCGAAAGTCCGTCGCGAGGTCCTCGTAGGGAACGCCGTCGGCGTAGGGCTCGAGTACCGCTCGAACGGCCGGATCGGGGTGCATGTGCGTCGTCCCCACGCATCACACGGAAGACCCATAGCTGTGTCGCCTCGCTCGAGACGACTACCGAGGGCTACTCCGCGCCGTTCGTGATCGTCGTATGGGCACCGATGAGCGCCCCCGCGAGGTCGAGGTTCTCGATGTGGGTGCCCTGATCGATGATCGAGCGGCGGATGTCGCCGTTGCGGACCGTCGCGTCCGGGAAGATGACCGTGTGCTCGAGGTCGGTCCCCTCGAGGGTGGCGTCGGCCATGACGTGGACGTTCTCGCCGACCGTGGCGTCTTCTAGCGTCGCGGAGTCGGCGACCAGCGACTCGCCGTCCAAGTGCCAGGCGACGGCGTCGAGGTAGCTCTCCGGGGTGCCGATGTCGAACCACGCGCCCTCGAAGGTGTAGGCGTAGGTGTCCTCGCGGTTCTGGAGCCACTGGACGAACCAGCCCGGCTCGTCGGGGTTGTTGCCGTCCTCGAGATAGGTCGGGAGCAGATCCAGCGACTCCTGCGGGAACGCGTAGCAGGCGATCGAGACGAGCGTGCTCTTGGGATCGTCGGGTTTCTCCTGAAAGTCGACGACGCGGTCGCCCTCGAGGTCGACCAGCCCGTAGGATTTGGCCTTCTCGCGGGAGCCGACGTCGTAGGCGGCGAGCGTGGGCGCGCCGTGGGCATCGAAGTAGTCGAGAAAGTCGGAGACGGCGAAACTGATCAGGTTGTCGCCGGCGATGACCAGCAGGTCGTCGTCGACGCTCTCCCGGTCGATCAACTGGGCGAGCGCGCCGACGACGCCGAACTTGTCGTCTTCCTCGGTCGTCTCCTCGACCGAGAGCTGGGGCTTGTCGAACTCGCTGTCGGCGAGGTGGGCCTCGAAGTCGGGAGCGAACCGCTCGTTCGTGCTGACGTAGACCGTGTCGATCCGATCGTCGGACTCGAGTTCCGCGAAGATACGATCGATGACGGTCGACTCGCCGATCGGGAGGAACATCTTGGGCCGATGTTTGGTGATCGGCCACATACGCGTCGCGTACCCGCCTGCAAGGACGACGGCCTTCATGGGCCGCTGTTCGCCAGCAGGGTGTAAGTCACTTACCCTTTCAACAGCCCGACGGGAAGCCGACGCACGGAATTCGTGTCCGGTCGGGGCGAACAGAGCAAACGCTAAAAGCGCGAGCGCCGTCAGCCGAGGTATGCGCGAGGCCGACGAAACGACGCGGCAGCGACTCGCCGACGCCCTCCGCGACGAGCCGGCGACGCCGAGCGAGTTGGCCGTCGAACTCGATCTGACGCCCCACGCGGTGGTCCGTCACGTCGAACACGTCTCTCGGTCCGTCGATGGAACCGACGAGCAACTGCTCGTCGCCCCGCCGACGTGTCGAGACTGCGGCTTCGACGACTACGACGACCTCCTGAACCTCCCCTCGCGGTGTCCCGACTGCAAGAGCGAATCGGTCGACGAACCCACCTTCACCATCGAGTGACCCCGTCGACGTTCATCCCCTGCGGACTGTCGGTATCAGTTGACATTTCTCAACCGGATCCGATACTAATATTTACGGCGCAGGCGAGACCCTGATACGAACCTTCGAGCGAGCGGCGGCGTCTCGTCCCGTCGGCGGCGGCCGCCGTCTCCGTCTTTGGGCGCGGTCGCTCGACTCGAGGACTCGAGCACCTATGAGTTCCGGATCTAACTCGGACATCGACGCGGTCGAGTTCGTCCAGCGACTGCTCAACTGGCTCGACGGCGACGACCACGATCTCTCGGGCGACTCGCTCGACGACGCGTTCGCCCTGCTGGCCGACCGGCGTCGGCGACTGCTGCTCGAGGTCATGCGCACCTACGAGGAGGAACTGACGCTCCCGGACGCGGCGGAGGAAGTCGCGGTTCGGGAGACCGGAAACAGCGTGCGAAACATCTCGGCCGAACGGGTCCAGGAGGTCTACCTGTCGCTGTACCACGACCACCTCCCGCGGCTGGTCGATGCCGGCTTACTCGAGTACGATCAAGAGCGTGATCTGGTCGCCCCCGACGCGGTCTAGAACTCGACGTTCGAGGTCGACGTACGATCGAGGTCGTCGCCCTCGATCGGCCCTATCCCGACGAACTCGTAATCGCCGTCGGTCAGATACACGTCGCCGTCGGCGACGCTCACCTCGAGTTCGGTGAGGTAGGCCCCCTCGCAGGGACCGAACGTACACTCGCCGGAGTCGGCCTCGAAGTACGCGCCGTGGTTCGCACAGACGAGTTCGCCGTTTCGCATCGGCGCGCCCGACCCCTTGTCCAGTTTGATGTGCGTGAAGTGCTGGCAGTAGTTGAGCCAACAGGCGACGCCGTCCGCTTCGGCGATCGGTTCCCCGCCGTCGGTCGCCGCCGGGTCGGTCCTGACGAGGATCGCTTCCCGTATCTCGCCTGCATCGTCGGTGACGCGAAAGCAAACCGTCGAGTCGTCGGGCACCTCGGACAGCGCCGTGATCCGTCCGTCGTCCATCACGCTCCGGTTATCGGTCGGTCACCCTGAACGTTACGCCACCCTGTGGCACATGTCTGACGGAATTTTAAACATCTCTCCGACCAACGCCGTCTATGGACTCCCTTCTCGTCTACGGTTCCTACGGCTACACGGGACGGCTGATCGCCCGCGAGGCCGTCGCGCGAGGCGGTTCGCCCGTCGTCGCGGGCCGCGACGGCCGCGCGGTCACCGAGCAGGCCGACCGGCTCGGCGTCGAAGGGCGGACGTTCGACCTCGAGTCGGACGCGCTCCGCGCTCAGCTCGCGTCGTTCGATGCCGTCCTCAACTGTGCGGGACCGTTCGTCGAGACGGCCGGGCCGCTGGTTGCCGCCTGCCTCGAGACGGAGACGGACTATCTGGACATTACCGGCGAGTTCTCCGTCTTCGAGTGTCTCCGCCAGCGCGACGCCGCGGCCCGCGATGCGGGAGTCACTCTCCTTCCCGGCGTCGGCTTCGACGTCGTCCCGTCGGACTGTCTGGCGGCGTTTCTCGCCGAGCAGCTCCCCGAGGCCGACCAGTTACGGCTCGGGATCAGAGGCGGCGGCGGCCTCTCGCGGGGCACCGCGAAGACGCTCGTCGAACACCTCGGCAGCGGCGGGGTCGTGCGCCGAAACGGCCGGCTCATTCAGGTTCCCACCGCTTTCCGAACGCGCGAGATTGACTTCGGCGACGGCCCCGAACACGCCGTCACGATCCCCTGGGGCGACGTGGTCACCGCGGCTCACTCCACCGGTATCGAGTCCGTCGAGGTCTACGCCGCCGCGCCGTCGTGGGCGACGAAGGGGCTCTCAGCCGTCGGCTCGCTGGGGTGGCTCCTCGAGCGCCGGCCGGCCGAACGGCTGCTCGAGCGGCTGATCGACGCCCGCGTCGACGGGCCGGACGAGCGCGCCTTGGCGACCGGCAGCGCCGTCGTCTGGGGGGAGGTCACCGATCGGGCCACCGGCCGACGGGCGCGGGCCCGGCTGCACACGCCGAACCCGTACGCGCTGACCGCCGAATCGGCCGTGACGGCCGCCGAACGCGTCCTCGAGCGAGGGGGTCAGGTCCCGGACGGGTTCCAGACGCCCGCGTCGGCCTTCGGGAGCGAGTTCGCACTCGAGCTCGCGGGGACGGAGCGCGAACTGGTGGACGCGCCGGAGGCGTCGGGCGAACCGGGCGGGTCGGTCGTCACGTCCGACGACTGAGATCGAGCGTCCGTTCGGCTGGCAAGATTTTTATTCATGATTGCTGTCAATAGATATATGTCTCCCGACTCACAGTCTCTCCGCGATCGATTTCGCGACGATCTATCGTCCGGTTCCACACCGGTCTTGCTCACGGCGGTCCCGATCGCGATGGCCGTCGGACTCGGGAGCACGTGGTACACACACGAGGTCGCCGGCGGTTTTCTGCTGCTCGTGACGATCGGCGTCCTCGTCCCCTCCGCACACGAACACTACATGCCGCAGGATCGGTCCTGGTCGCGTGACGTGACGTGGACGATCGCCGCTTCGGCCGTCGCCAGCGGATTGTTCGCGGGCAGTTATCTCCTTGCCGGCATCCTCCTGTCCGATGCCACCGCCACAGCGGTGGTCGCTTTCGTTGCGACGTACCTCTGTGGCTGGACGATGCTTCGACTGCTCGCACGCAGCGATAGCGGCGGTGCGTAACCCGTGTCCCGGCACGTCCTGCTTTCGATCGTCCTGTGGGCGGGGTTCGCTTTCGTCGTGATCGCCGGTGTCGAAGTGATCGTATTCGGACGGTTCGAGTGGATCAAAGCCGTTCCCAGCGCGATCGGTCTGGGAATCGGGCTCGCGTTCGCAGAGAGAGTAGCCCCGGTTCATCGCTCCGGGTCGTGAGGGCCCCGAATCGGGCCCTCATCGGTAACAGGCGTCCTCGACGCGCTCGTCGTACAGCCGCGCGAGTCGATCCGTGACGCGACCGCCGCCGATCGGCTCGCCGTCGAGCGTCGTTATCGGCCGCAGTTCCCAGGTCCGATTGGTCAGAAACGCCTCGTCGGCCGCGAGCACGTCAGCCGGCTCGTATCGCCCCTCGTGAACCGGAACGCCGGCCTCTCGAGCCAACTCGAGGACGAGTTCCCGCGTGATCCCCAGCAACACGGGCCCGTCGGTCGTCGGCGTGTGCAACGCGCCGTCGCGGACGAAAAACAGGTTGCTCGTCGCGCCCTCCGCGATTCGCCCCTCGAGGTCGCACATGAGTGCCTCGTCGGCGTCATCGCCGAGTTCCGTGCGCGCGAGGATGCCGTTGAGATAGTTGTGCGTCTTCGCCGCGGCCGGAATCGCCTCGTCCGGGACGCGCCGCGTCTCGACCGTCTCGACGGCCGCCGGGCTGTCCCAGACGGGTTTGCCCTCGAGCCCGCCGCGGGGGAGCGGTTTGACGTAGACGACCACCGTCGGATCGACCGCGGGCTGGGGGGTGAGTTTCCCCGGCTGGACGCCGCGGGTGATCGAGAGCCGGACGTAGGCGTCCGCGAGGTCGTTCGCCGCCAGCGTCTCGTCGATCCGCTCACGGAGGTCGTCGCTCGTCAGTCCGTGCTCGAGCGAGAGAGTTTCGCAGGTCCGCTCCAAGCGCTCGAGGTGGCGGTCCCACGCGAAGACCGTGCCGCCGTAGGCCCGCAGCGTCTCGAAGGCGGCGTCGCCGTAGCGGAAGCCACGGTCGTCGACGCTGACGGTCGCCTCGCTGGCGGGAACGAGTTCGTCGTCGACGTGATACAGCAGGTCGTCGGTCATGGTACCCTCGAGTCGTCGGTATCTCGTCGTGGCACTCGGAGCGGTATCAAGCTACGGTCTCCCGCTCGAGGGCGTCGACTTCGGCCGTCGATACGGCCTCGATTCGCCCCTCGGTCGGATTCTCGTGTCCGTACACACGGATTTCTACGTCGTCGTTTTTGATGTTCTCGAGTAGCTTATACGGCCCTGAGCGGGGACTTTTCGTCACCCGATCTGAGAACCGACTGTTCTCGCGGGGGGATTATCGGTTGCTATGCACACGACGAGTCGTGACTCGTGTGCATATTCGGGAATCGGATTCTGTCGACGTGCAACCCGAGGGGGAGAGGATAGAAGTTGGTAGAGTTACTTCGTCTCAGACTTTGCTCTTTTTTCCCTCAGCCAGGTGGATAAGTTCTCTTTTATATAGACAATCAGTCCAGAAATTAGGGCGACAGCTGAAATACTTCCAATTATAACAGACATCACAAATATAATCATAGACGTAACAAATGCACTAGTAGGTAGCATCATTATTGCGTTTTTAAGCGATAATGTTCCTACAGCCACCAATTCATAATTCTTAGGCAACCATATCAGACCATTCGATGAAATAATAATAGAAATAAATGATAAGAATAGGAGGATGACTGCGAGTTTAATATCAGACATAACTCTCCCATCTAAGAATTCAAATCCATACAAAATCGCCCCCAGAACAAAAAATCCAATAATTGTTAGTGGGACTATTTGGAGGATTGAGTTTTGATCGAGAATCAGCCATCCAATTGACCAAAATAGGAGATAATAGGATAACGAGAACAGTATTAATTCAATATTTTTAACTCGTAAGTGTGCTCGCATGAGTTCAAATTTCCCTCCAAGTCTCTGCGTCATCTCCTTGTATATCAAATATGTTAGCAGAGCCACAATTAATAACGAGCCCCCATGTCCATATCCTAAATACTTCTCTGTAAGGCCCACATCGCTACCCTGAAGATCATGAGTATAGACCGCAGTTGCAGCGAACACGCCCAAAACAAGAAATAATTCTGAAGTATCTTTGATGAACTCAGATAGGTCGAAATCAGTTCCCATCGTGTATACTACCCAGAAACTCATTTCAGGGATAATAAATCTACATCACGCGAGATTCCTCCGAACAGGCAAGGATCTCAATCGACTCGATTTTCTGACCCCGTCTAAGCGTTTCCGCTAGTTCTGGTTAGCATGGTCCCACCCATACCTACCACCGCTGTAGCGTCTCTGTATCGGCCGACATCGGCCAGTTCGACTTACCGCCAGCGCGGCGCGCGCTCTGCGCGCCGCGCAATTGCCTTGCCCCCTTAGGGGCACGCGTTTTTGCACACAACACAGCCAAGCCATCGTTTGGGCCCGTTTTCTGGATCGCCATCGCAGACTCTAACCAGTCAATATCCTAACGTTCTTTAGGATAGATTGCGTACCGCACGGATGCGCACGAAAGTGCGCTGAGCCGGAGTCCTGCCACCAAGCTAGCACTCCGGCTCACACACGGCCCCCGCGTCGCGGGAGCAATCCACCGTTGGCGTTGGCGAAATAAAGAAGTGCCGACGTCCGCCGACCAGTCGCGACCGTCGTCGACTCGCTCGCCGGGTTGTCTCCGCCGCGTCGGGGCCACAGACCCAAACCCATGGACTCGAGTATCACCATCCACTGCACCTGTGGCACAGCCGTTCGTCTCGAGACGACGGCCGACCCGGTCGGCTGTCCTGACTGCGAGACGACGTACGAACTGACGCTGGTCGAACACTCCGACGATCACGATGCATCCAGCACTCGCTACGGCACTCACGTGTATCGCGGCCCGTGAGGACCGCGCCGTGACGGGCCTGCCGCCCCTCTCCCAGACGGTGGATATCGAGGCCCTCACCGCGGTCCTCGAGTCGAACCCGACCGCCACCGTTCGCTTCGAGTACGAGGGCTACCGAGTCGTGCTCGGTCCCGGCTCTGACGCGGTCACGGTGATCGATCGGGACCGGTGACGGCCCGCCGATCGCCCCCTGAGCGCCGATCCGGCCGGCCCGATCACTCGTCGGCTCGAGCCGCGAACCGACAGAAGTTCGCGATCATCCGCTTGCCGAGTTCGAGCGAAATCTCCTCGCCGGTGCCGTCGTCGCTCGAGTCGGTCGCCGCCGCGTGCTCGCGCGTGAGGATGCTCTCGGGGTGAAACTGCACGCCGATGTGGGGCCGCTCGCGGTGGCGGACCGCCATCAGAACGCCGCGCTCGTCGGTTGTCCGGGCGGTCTCCTCGAGCGTGGCCGGAAGGTCGGCGCGCTCGACCGCCAGCGAGTGATAGCGACCCACCTGAAACGTCTCCGGAAGGCCCTCGAAGACCCCGTCGCCGTCGTGGCCGATCGTCGAGGGCTTCCCGTGGACCACCTCGGGCGCGTGGACGACCGGGGCACCGTTGGCCGCACACAGCGCCTGATGACCGAGACAGACCCCGAGGATGGGGTACTCGGTCTCGGCGAACAGCGGGATCGAAATCCCCGCCTCCCGCGGGGTTCCCGGCCCCGGCGAGACGACGATGCCGGTCGGCTCGAGGTCGCGGACGCCCGCGAGATCGATCTCGTCGTTGCGACGGACGATCACCTCGTTTGCGACCTCTCCCACGTACTGGACCAGATTGTAGACGAACGAATCGTAGTTGTCGATGACGAGCAACCGGTCGCTGCGCTCGCTCGCCGGCTCACGGCTACCGTGCTCGTCACTCACGGTTCTCACCTCTCTCGGCCTCGAGTCCCAGTTCCGCGCGCTCGCCTAACGCCTCGTCGACCGCGGTGATGAGCGCGCGAGCCTTGGCCAGGGTTTCGTCGTACTCGCGTTCGGGGTCCGAGTCGTGGACGATGCCCGCGCCGACCCGCAGGTGGTACTCGTCGGCGTGGCGGACCAGCGTCCGGATGACGATGTTCAGCGTCGCGCGGCCGTCGAACCCGAACAGTCCCACGCTGCCAGTGTAGGGGCCACGTCGGGTCGCCTCGAGTTCGTCGATGATCTCCATCGTCCGCGGCTTGGGCGCGCCGGTGATCGTCCCGCCGGGGAAGACCGCCGCGATCGCGTCGGACAGCGTCGCGTCGGCGCGGAGCCGACCGGTCACGTTCGAGACGAGGTGCATCACCTCGGCGTAGCGGTCGATCCGGCGGTACTCCGCGACGTCGACCGACCCGTACGCACAGACCGTCCCGAGGTCGTTGCGCTCGAGGTCGACCAACATCGCGTGCTCGGCGCGTTCCTTCTCGTCGGCCAGCAGATCGTCCTCGAGCGCGGCGTCTTCCGCGGCCGTCTCGCCGCGCGGCCGCGTCCCCGCGATGGGTTCGGTTCGGACGAACTCGCCGTCACGCTCGAGCAACAGTTCGGGACTCGCGCTCACCAGATCGGCCGCCCGGAACTCGAGCAGACAGGAGTAGGGGGCCGGATTGACCCGTCGC
The DNA here is from genome assembly GCF_024296685.1 of Natrinema marinum. Lineage (NCBI taxonomy): Archaea > Methanobacteriati > Methanobacteriota > Halobacteria > Halobacteriales > Natrialbaceae > Natrinema > Natrinema marinum. The sequence goes on from NZ_CP100763.1 coordinate 3,680,757, forward strand.
AGGGCGTCGTAGGCCGCGACGGGGTGGACCGCCGCGGGCGCGACCAGTCGCTGTGAGATGTTCGCCTGAAAGGTGTCGCCGTCGCGGACGTACTCTTTGACTCGACGCACGCGCTCGGCGAAGGCCGCGCGGCCGCAGTCGCTCTCGAAGGTCGCCTCGGGGCTCGAGACTGGCGGGTCGCCGATTTCAGGATCGCCCTCGCGGATCGCCCGGGCCAGTTCGAGCGCCCGGTCACGGCCGCGTTCGTAGGCCGCCTCGAGGTCGGCGGCCGTCGGCGCCGGCCCCCGCTCGCTGCCCGCGATTCGGGGACAGGCCGTGATCCGCAGCGTCACCGCGCCGTCGGTCGGCCCCTCCCAGGCGGCCAGCCGGTCGTAGACCGCGGTCTCGAGTCGCGGCAGTCCGCGGTCGTCGACGGCCGACTCGGGCAGGGCCTCGAGTTCGCGGGCCACGTCGTAGGAGAGCCAGCCGATGGCCCCACAGGGGTAGGGCACGTCGCAGTCGCCGCGGAGGAGCCGGTCGCCGGCGAGCAGCCCCTCGAGGGCGGCGAGCGTTGGCGACTGCCCGTCCCCCTCCGCTCGCGAGATGGCGTCGGCACTGACGGTGAGTCGGTCGATCGGATCGACGCCGAAGTAGCCCCAGCCGGGTTGACCGCCGGTCGTCTCGAGGAAGACGCCGCCGTCGGCGTCGCCGTCGCGGGCGCGACGGTAGGCGAGAAACGGATCGTCGACGGTCGCCCGAACCTCGACCGGAACCCGGTGTCCGGCGCGCGTCGAGACGTCACGGTCGGTCGCCGCGTCGCCGTCGGGGTCGCGGGCGGCGGCGCGAAACGAATCGAGCGTCGTGACGACGCGCGGATCGCTCATATCTCGCCGGTCGGGATGGGCGGGTAATCCTCTTGCGATTTCGGGGCCTTCGGTGGCCGTCACCGCGGCGAGCCCGATACCGAAAGCGGCGCTTCCGGCACTCACAGCGCAGCGAAACGGCGGGGAGTCCACACGCGAGAACGAGTCGGAGAGTGTCGGTCGCGGTCCGGGACCGCGGGGCGGCGCGAGTCGGTTACCGGACTTCGGCGCGGTCGATCCAGCCCTGAATGCGCGTCTCGGAGATGTCGGTCTCGTCGGCCAGGTCGGCGGCGTCTGCGACGGCGAGTTCGCCGACGGTTTCGACACCCGCACCGGCGAGCCGATCGGCGTAGGCCGGGCCGATGCCCTTGATCGAGTCGACCGGCTCCTGGTTGGTCGGCTCCGGTTCGGGCTCGGCGTCGGCCGCGTCTGTCTCCGGCTCCGTCTCCGTCTCGGCTTCCGCGTCACCGCCCTCGTCGTCGGCGTCCGGTTCGGGCTCGGCGTCGGCGGGCTCAGTCGTCGTCTCGGCCTCGTCTGCGTCCGATTCGGTCGTCGCTTCCGCCTCGGCTGCATCGGCGTCACCGGTCTCCGGTTCGGCCTCTTCGACCGGCGGTTCTCCCTCGGAGAGATCGGGCGTCTTTTCGGCCGTCGGTGCCGCGTCGTCCGTCTCCGGTCCGGCCGCTTCCGCCGGCTCAGCGCCCTCCTCCGGGGCGTCCGTCGGCTCCGTCAGCGACTCCGTCGATCCCGCCGAACTCGAGCCGCTGGCCGCCGATTGGGGCGGCTCGGCGGCCCGTCCCTCTGCCGGTTCGCTTCGATCGGTGCCGGCGGTGGGTCCGTTGCCCTCGTCCGTCGACCGTTCCCGTTCGACCGTTACCCCGACCTCTCGAGCGCCTCCGCGCTCCGAGTCCGACTCGTCGAATCCCAACAGGGACTTCAGCTTTTGGAGGATTGCCATTATCTCGATGTAGTCGGCTCCAACACTTAAATTCGCCTGATACTGTCGCCGGGGCCAGGATCGAGGCCGCCGCTCGCGATCCCCTCAGAGCCGCGAACGGAGCGCCTCGTTCATGACCGCGACCGGGGCGTCCCGGCCGGTCCAGATCTCGAACGCCTCGACGCCCTGATAGAGCAACATCCACGCGCCGTCGACGGTCGTTGCCCCGGCAGCGGCCGCCTCACGCAGCAGTCGCGTCTCGAGGGGGCGGTAGACCGCGTCGAGGACGGCCAACTCGTCGTGGAGCGCGTCGGCCGGCACCGGGGAGACGTCCTCTTCCATGCCGACGCTCGTGGCGTTGACCAGCACGTCCGCCTCCGGCACTAGCGTCTCGAGCTCCGCGAGGCCGTGGCCGGTCGCGCTGGGGACTTCCTCGGCCAGCTCGCGGGCTTTCGGCTCGGTCCGGTTGGCGATCGCGACCGTCGCGCCGGCGTCGGCGAGTCCGAACGCGACCGCCCGACCCGCCCCGCCGGCACCGACGACGATCGCTCGCGCTCCCTCGAGCGTCACGTCGTGATCGCGCAGCGCACGCAGCGCGCCGACGGCGTCGGTGTTGTACCCCGTCGGCGGCCCCGACCCGGAGAAGTCGATCGTGTTGACCGCGCCGATCCGGGTCGCCAGGTCCTCGGGGGCGACGATCTCGAGGGCGTCCTGTTTGAACGGGATCGTCACGTTCAGCCCCGCAACCCCGAGCGCGTCGGCGCCGTGGATCGCGTCGGCGATCTCTTCGGGATCGGGTTCGAAGGTGACGTAGCGCGCCTCGAGTCCGAGTTCGTTGTAGGCGGCCTCGTGTAGCGGCGGCGACAGCGAGTGCCCCACCGGGTTACCGAGGAGCCCGTAGACGTCCATAGCCATCGGTGCGCTCATTCGTCGCGGTGGGACTATAATCGGTCCGGCTCCGAGACCGCGGAGCCGAGCCAGCGTCGCGTTCGGAGTGTGGCCTCGATCACGCCCGCATCGGTCGCGTGAACGCGGCCGGCGACCCGGTTCCGATCGACCGCTGCTCCCTGTGGCCGTCCGTCGGCGGCGATCAGTCGCGCGAATCGGGCGGCTTCGACGACAGGCCGGCGGGGTTCGTGAGTTCCCGCGACGACGCGTCCGAGGTGTCCGTCCGGTCTGCGGGCGGTCGCGCCAGCATCCACACCGTTCTGCCGCTGCGTATCGTCTTGTCGCCGTTTCCGAGCGTCTCTGCAGGGGCCGTTTCGCGTCGATCCTCCGCCGTGTTCGCCCGCCGATCGGCTCGTCGCTCGAGCCCGATGGCGTCGGCGAGTGGTCCCTCGAGCAGCCAGTCAGCCTCCCATTGCGGTGCGTCGGCGGCGAGCGCGGCACGACTGGCCTCGGGGTCGTAGTCGACGAGTCCGGCGGCGGCCAGGGTGGGGAGGTGCTTGTGGGTGAGAGACGCGGCGACGTGCGTCTGTTCTACGGGGCTCACGTCGGCGGCCGTCGGTTCGTCACCCTTCTCTCGAGCGGTGAGCGTGGCGGCGAGTTCCGAGACGGACACCGCGCCGCGTCGCGTCGCGAGGACGGCACAGACCGCTCGGCGCCGCGGTTCGCGAAGCGCCTGCAGCGTTCGGTCCAGCGTGTCCTCGTCCGCGGGGAACGCATCGCCGGTGGGGTCCTCGAGGACGGTCCGGACCCAGTCGGTCTCGAGAATCGAGTGGTCGGCGAGTCCGATCAGCGTCACGTCCCCACGGGTTGTCCGATTCAGAACACCGAGGCCGACCAGCCGCGGGACGTGGTGATGGTGCAGGGAGATTTGCGTTTGCTCGCACTGATCGTCGCTGACGATAGGAGAGCCGTGCTCCGTGGCCGCGACCTCCGTCGCGAGCGTCTCGATCGACGACTGGTCCGGTACCGTGGCCCCCTGCTCGAGCAGCGCGGCGAGCAGATACCGCCCCTGTGGCTCCGAGAGGACATCTGCCGCGATCGTCGTTTCAGGTGCCGGGGGTGAACTCATTACTCGGTAGAGCCACTGGGTAGGGGAAAGAAGTGTACCAGCATGATCTGGTATCGCTGAGTGGTCGTCACTCGTCGGCCCGGAAGTATGCCGATAGTAGCTTTGCCAGCGCGACGCGGAGGTGCTGGTGGAACGTCTGGCGGGCGATGCCGAGCCGATCGGCGATCTCACCGGCGTCGCTGTTTCGCGTCGGCCACTCGAAGTAGCCGCCGTGGTAGGCCGCCTCGAGGGCCAGCCGCTGTTTCTCGGTCAGGGCCGACTCGACGCGCTGCCGGAAGTCGCTCCACGTTTCGACCGGCCGGTCGATGGTTCGCTTCGAGACGAGGCGCGTCTCCGGGTAGGCCGACGTGACCGCGTCGTTGAGGTCGCGCAGGTTCGCGTCGGGGCTCACCTGGACCGTGAGTGTTCCAGCGCCGTCGCGCACGGTTTTCGACTGGAGCCGCGCGCCGTACTCCGCGAGCAGTGCGGTGATCGTCGCCCCGCGAACGACGATCTCCCAGTAGCTCTCTTCGTCGGTCGCGTCGATCAATCGGGACTCCGTGATCGCCTCGTCGTCTCTCGCCACCTCCCGGATCCGCTCGGGAGCGGCCCCGGTGACGGTGAGATAGTAGACGAACACCTCGTCGGTCAGCGGCAACACGTGATCGACCGACAGCGTACTGCCGGTGAGCGCCGACATCCGAATACAGCTGTCGCCTCGGTCGCTCGACTCGAACTCGAGTTCGACGACGGTGTCCATGTAGAGGAGCCGTCGAACCGCCATCGCGTTGATCGCGTGGCCGATCGTGCCGCCGAACTCCTGTAACACCTCGCGCTCGCGGTCGGCGAACGCCGACGCCTCGTCGGCCCCGACTACTAGCGCGCCGGTCGGCCGATCGGCAGCGACGATCGGGACGACCGCGATGGCCTCGTAGCCCCGTTCGCGAGCGTCGGTCCGCCACTCGTCGATGGGACTCTCGGAGAGATGGCGGTATCGCTGGACCGTTCGGGTTTCGAACGGTGACGTTCCCGACGCGTCGGCCGGCGGATCGACGAACGACGCGAGCACGCCGTCGGCCGCCGGCTCGTCGATCCCCGCCCAGATTTCGGGATCCCAGGCGTGGCCGTCGGCCCTCGCGGCAGGTTCTACTCGCCCGATGGCCGCAAAGCGGTAGGCGTCGGCGGCGGCGAACTCCTCGACGATCGCCGTTTCGATCTCCTCGCGCGTCTCCGCCGCGACTATCGTCTCGTCGATCGCCCTGATGACCGCGTTGAGCCGCTCGAGGCGCTTGAGTTCCCGTTCGCGCGCCTTTCGCTCGCTGATATCGCGGCCGACGCCGGTGTAGCCGAGGACATTGCCCTCGTCGTCGGTGATCCGGGCACTGTTGAACTCGTAGGGGATCCGACGCCCGTCCTCGGTGATGACTCGCCCCTCGGCGGTCACGCGCTCCCCCTTCTCGAGAATGCGCTCGATCGCCTCGCTGATGTGTTCGTGATCCTCTGGTGCGATGAACGTAAGCGGATCTATGTCGTCGAGGTCGTCTAGGTCGTAATCGGCCGCGAGCTCGAACCGCCCGTTCCACTGAATCAGATTCCCCTCGGTATCGTACGCGTAGAGCACGTCCGGCTGGGCCTCGAGGAGGCTCTCGGTGAACGCTTTCTCCTCGCGCAGCGCCCGTTCGCGGGCCTTTCGCTCGCTGATATCGCGGCCCGTGCCCGTGAAGCCGAGGACATTGCCCTCGTCGTCGGTGATCCGGGCGCTGTTGAACTCGTAGGGGATCCGACGGCCGTCTTTCGTGAGGAGATCCGCTTCGACGGTGACGTGTTCATCTCCCTCGAGCGCGCGTTGGATCGCCTCGTCGATCCGCTCGCGGTCCGCCGGGGCGACGAACTCCAGCGGTGTCATCTCGGCCAGCTCCGACTCGCTGTAGCCCGTTACCGCAGGCACGCGGTCGTTCCACTCGAGGTAGTTCCCTTCCGCGTCGAACGCGTAGACGATGTCCGGCTGCGCCTCGAAGACGTTCTCCGCGAAGGCTTTCTCCTCGCGGAGTTCCCGTTGGCGCTCGTGTTCTTCGGTACGGTCGCGAACGAACCAGACGTACCCCCGCAGGTCGGTCTCGGCATCGATGGGGTCACCGATCGTCCCGTCCGCGCCGATCGTGGCGACGATGTCGCGGGCCCACAGTCGGCGTTCCTCCGCCCCGATACGCCAGCCGTTGTCTTCGACCGTCCCGTCGGTCTGGGCCCGCTCGAGCAACTGGTTCGGTCGACCGGAGTCGCGGGCGGCCGGCGGGAAGAGGGTCCGGTAGTGTGAGCCGAGGATGGCTCCCTCGTCGTACCCCGTGAGTCGTCGAGCTCCGTCGTTCCAGCCGGTGACGACGCCGTCCGAATCCAACGGTACGACGGCGGCGTCGCTGTCGAGGGTGCTCAGCTCGGTGATCTCGAGACTGACCTCGTCTAGCGTGCTGTCCACGATCCCGATTTCCCCCGTGCGTTCGATCCGTGTCCGTGTTCGATCGGGCTATCGTCCATGTGATTGGTAAGCACAACCACACACAGTATATGTTATCTCCATATACGAAAAGCCACGGGTGGTACGTCCGCAATGCGTGACGCTCGAGCCGGCGACCACGCCGGAATCGTCGCCGCGAACCGTCGCCGTTAACGCGCTCAAAGCGCGAGCACGAGTATGACCGCGCTCGCGATCGTCGAAAGCCGCGCCGACCGCGCTTCGGAGCACATCTGCGAGCAGCTCCACGAGCACGCCGACTGGGAGCGCCGCGAGGACGACACCCGACCGGCGGCCGACGGTGGCGGCACCTACTATCGGACCGACGGGGCCGTCCTCCGCTCGTTCGACGACCTGCACATCGAACTCGAGCGTCCCGCTGACGCCTTCGACTGCGACCCCGATCTGCTCGTCTTCGCCTCGCGACACTCGGGCGACACGGGGGCGCTGCTGACCGGCCACTTCACGGGCAACTTCGGCCCGGCCGAGTTCGGCGGCGAGCCCGACGCGCTGGCCGATGCCGCGCCGAACGCCCTGGTCCGCCTGCTCGAGGCCTTCGACGAGTACGCTCCCGAGGCGTACGACGTGGGCATGGAGTGTACCCACCACGGCCCGAGCGACGTGGGCTGTCCGTCGCTGTTCGCCGAACTCGGCAGCGGCGACGAGCAATGGGACGATCCCGCCGGTGCCGAGGCCGTCGCCCGCGCCATTCTCGACCTTCGCGATGTCGACCCCCACCGCGAACGACAGATCGTCGGCTTCGGCGGCAACCACTACGCGCCCCGATTCGGACGCGTCGTCCGCGAGACGCCGTGGGCGGTCGGCCACGTCGCGGCCGACTGGGCGCTCGAGGCGATGGACCACCCGACGGCCCACCGCGACGTGCTCGAGCGGGCCTTCGAGGCCAGCGACGCCGAAATCGCGTTACTCGACGGCGACTGGCCAGTCCTCGAGGAAACCCTCGAGACGATGGACTGCCGGCTGGTCGGCGAGACCTGGCTGCGCGAGGTCGGCGACCGGCCCCTCGAACTCGTCGACGCGGTCGAATCCGAACTGGGTGCGGTCGAGGACGGGATCCGCTTCGGCGATCGGACCGCCGAATCGATCGCCGTCGTCGACCTCCCCACGGAACTCGTCACGACGGCCGAGGGGATCGACCACGAATACGTTCGCACCGTCGTCGAAGCACACACCGTCGCCTTCGCCACCGAGAACGGCGGGAGCCGCGTCGGTTCGCGGGCGGCGGTTCCGGTGACCGTCACCGAGGCCGAGGTCGAAAACGGCAGCAAACTGACCGGCCCGCGAGCGGCGATCGTCGAGGGACTCGCCGCGGTCCTCGAATCGAAGTTCGACGCCGTTCGACTCGAAGACGATGCCGTCGTCGCGACGGAGACCGCGTTCGATCCCGAACGTGCGCGCGAGGCCGGCGTTCCGGAAGGACGGAAATTTGGCGCGCTCGCTGAGGGGGACCCGGTGACAATCGACGGAGAAACAGTCAGTCCTGAGAGAGTTCACACCGAACGGACCCGTCGATTCCCCTTCTAACCCAGCCGTCGGCCGACAGTAATATATACTTACTCGGCACCGTACCGCGCATTCCCCGGCGAAGGTGACAGACACGTAAGATACTATTAACGTGTCAGACAGACGGCTGACGTGTAGGGGAAAGGTAATTATGCTCCATCTTTTAGACAGGGCCAAGAATGGACTCTATCATCGACGACGCAATCGACGAAGCCGAGAACGGGGACCCGGCCGGTGCTCCTGGGGGTGCGCCGGGAGAGGGGCAGTCGCCCGACGGCGACACAGGCGGCCGACAGACGGGAACGATGACCGACGACGAACTCGAGGACGTGCTGCAGGACCTCCAGACCGACATCACGGTCGTCGGCTGTGGCGGCGCCGGCGGCAACACCATCAATCGGATGCACGAGGAAGGCATTCACGGCGCGAAACTCGTCGCCGCCAACACCGACGTCCAGCACCTCGTCGAGATCGACGCCGACACCAAGATCCTCATGGGCGAGGAGAAGACCGGCGGTCGCGGCGCCGGGTCGCTCCCACAGGTCGGCGAGGAGGCCGCCCTCGAGAGCCAGCAGGACATCTACGACGCGATCGACGGCTCGGACATGGTCTTCGTCACGGCCGGCCTCGGCGGCGGCACCGGCACCGGTTCGGCACCCGTCGTCGCCAAGGCCGCCCGCGAGGCCGGCGCGCTGACGATCTCGATCGTCACGACGCCGTTTACCGCGGAAGGCGAGGTCCGGCGAACGAACGCGGAGGCCGGCCTCGAGCGCCTGCGCGACGTCTCTGACACCGTCATCGTCGTCCCCAACGATCGCCTGCTCGATTCGGTCGGCAAACTCCCCGTCCGCCAGGCGTTCAAGGTCAGCGACGAGGTGCTGATGCGCAGCGTCAAGGGCATCACGGAACTCATCACGAAACCCGGCCTCGTCAACCTGGACTTCGCTGACGTTCGCACCGTCATGGAACGGGGCGGCGTCGCCATGATCGGTCTCGGCGAAGCCGACTCCGAAGCGAAAGCCGAGGATTCGGTCAAAACGGCGCTTCGCTCGCCGCTGCTCGACGTGGACATCTCGGGTGCGAGTTCCGCGCTCGTCAACGTCACCGGCGGCAACGACATGGCCATCGAGGAAGCAGAAGGCGTCGTCGAGGAGATCTACGACCGGATCGACCCCGACGCCCGCATCATCTGGGGAACCTCGATCGACGAGAGCCTCGAGGGCAGCATGCGGACGATGATCGTCGTTACCGGCGTCCAGTCGCCCCAGATCTACGGCCGGCCCGACGGCGAGCAAGCCGTCCAGCCCGGTCCCGCACAGGGCGACGACATCGATTTCGTCGACTGATCGGCCGTTCCGCCGTCGATCGGCGACTCGCGACCCTGGCGGATAGCAGGCGTTTCCAGTCCATTCATTATCCGCCCCGCCGGCCGCTCGAGGCGAAGCCCGCCGCGGTATCCGCGTCCCGCCTTCAGACGACCCGATCGGCCTCGTCTCTGTACGCTTCGAACACCCGTTCTCCCCACGCGTACGCGTCGGGGTCGTCCGTATCGACGAAGACCGAGAGGATCCCTACATCCGGATCGTAGCCGCCGACGCCCACCCGGTCGTCGAACAGCGCCAGTCCGAACGGGAGGTCGTCGCGTGCCCAGAGCCGGAGGTTCTCACGCTCGAACGCCTCCGCGGTGCGGTCGTCGTACGCCGTCGCGAGGCGGTCGATCACCGGCGGCTCGAAGACGATCTCGACCGACATGCCCTCGAGGATGCGCTCGTGAACGTCGTCGACGTACGTGGGCGCGACCGAGGTCGTGTCACAGCCTCGCAGCGAGTCGGTCTCGCCGAGCAGATCGATGAACCGGTTCAGCGGTCGGTACGGATCGTGCGGCCCGACGGCGGTAACCGTGGCGTCGGCGAACCAGTCGACGTCGGCCGGGACGGGAAGTGTCGTCCCCGAGAGCAACTCGTACAGCGGTGCCAGTCGGCGCGTCTCCGTGACGGCGGACTGGTAGGCGTCCACCGTGGTTCCCATCCGTTCCCCCACCGGCGTCAGCGCGTAGCCGTTGTCGGTCCGCGTGATCCAGTCTTTCTTCCGGAACGACGTGAGGATTCGATGCGTCGTCGCCGGCGAGACCTCGAGCGCCGCGGCCAGCTCCGGTTTCTCGAGCGGTTCGTCGGCCAACACGTCGAAGACCTCGCGCCGCCGGACCAGTTCCAAAAGGTCGTCCTCGAGGTCCGCTACGGACAGCTCCGCCTTCATTGGCTTCTCATGGAAAGTGCTCAGCAAAAGCTTTTTCATAGGACGAACCCCGCTCAGCGGACGAGTATATATACTCGATCCGATAAGTGTGCACACGACGATAGGAGAGCGGCGATCAGTGCGCTCGCGGACCGGCGACGCGGAGCCCCTCGAGCGACCCGATCCGGGCTCAACAGATCGGTTTCGGATCGAGGCCCAACTCGTCCAGCGAGCCCGCGTACGCCTCGTAGGCGTCGTCGATCACGTCTTCGGCGGCCCGACGCGCTCGATCCCACTTTTCGCTTTCGTCGCAGCCATCCTCGAGGACGGCGAGCGCTCGATCACCTTGCGCCGCCGTCTCGCGTCGCAGTTCCCGAAACGCGTCGGCCCGTCGCTCGTCGCCCTCGTTGACGAAGAAGTTCACGATCTGAAGGTGCGTCCGGTCGCCGACCAGCGACCGCCCGACGACGCCGCCGAGTCGCTGCGCAGTCGTCTCGAACGATCGAAGCCGGTCGTGCATCGGCCCGCCATCCGCGCCATCGTCGTCCTCGTCGCTGTCCTCGAGCAGCGCCGCGACCCGCTCGTAGTGGTCGCCCTCCTCGTCTCGGAACGCGGCGAACGCGTCGCGTGCGTCCGCGTGGTCCTCGTCGTCCGCCCACGTCTCGAAGGTTTCGGCGGCAGCGCGTTCGCTGTCCGCGGCGGTTCGGAGGACTCGCTCGACCGTCAGGTCCGCGTCGGTGAGCGCGACGAGCAGCTTCGACGAGCCGAGCCGCTCGAGTTCGGTGGCCATCGATTCCTCGATCGTGGGCCGGAAGTCGTCGGCATCCATAGGGGACCGACACCGCCGAGCGTGTTGAACGTTGGCGGCGATTCGACCAACGGTATCAGTACAGCGGGGCGCTCCTTTACCCGCTTCGGACGCGTACCTATCGCTATGACCGACCGGAGTAACGACGCCGACCGATCGGACGACGGCGAAGCCTCGATCGCCCCCGCGGAACTGGCCGACCGGCTGCGAGCGGGCGACGAGCTGACCGTCCTCGACGTCCGCGACCGCGACGAGTTCGAGCGCTGGCACCTCGAGGGCGAGGGCGTCGAGGCCGTTCAGATCCCCCACGTGAAGTTCATTCAGGCCCAGGCGACCGGCGGCGCGGCCGATCTCGTTGCCGATCTCGAGGAGCCGATCGTCGCGGTCTGTGGCCACGGGGAGGCAAGCGCCCACGCCGTTTCCCTCCTGCGAGAGGCGGGCATCGAGGCGCGCAACCTCGCCGGCGGGATGGACGCGTGGGCGGACCTCTATCTCGTCCGCGAACTCGCAGTCGGCGCGCCCGCGACGGTTTTACAGTATGACCGCCCCTCGAGCGGCTGTCTCGCCTATCTGCTCGTCAGCGGCGACGAGGCCGCGGTGATCGACCCGCTGCGGGCGTTCGCGGACCGATACGCCACAGCTGCCGCCGACCGCGGTGCCGACCTCACGTACGCGATCGACACGCACGTCCACGCCGATCACGTCAGCGGCGTCCGCGACCTCGCCGCGCGAACCGACGCGGAGGCGGTCGTCCCCGAGCGCGCTCGCGACCGCGGTCTGGCGTTCGACGCTCGAACCCTCACAGACGGTGCCGAACTTCCTCTCGGCGAGGCAACGTTGGCAGCGGTAGCGACACCCGGACACACGACCGAATCGCTCTCCTTCAGTCTCGCCGACGTGCTGTTCACCGGCGATACGCTGTTCCTCGAGGGTGTCGGACGACCGGATCTCGAGGGGAGCGCGGCGCAGCGCGCCGCGGACAGTCGAGCGGTGGAACCGCGAGACGGCAGTGACGAGGCACCGGCCGCCGCGCGCCGGTTGTACGAGAGCCTCCGGCATCGAATCCTCGAGCGACCCGACGAAACGATGATCGCGCCGGGTCACTACAGCGACGCCGCCGATCCGCGGGACGACGGGACCTACGGCGCCCGACTCGGCGACCTGCGCGACCGGCTCGCGGCGCCGTCGCTGAGCGAAGCGGAATTCGTCGAGCGCGCGACGAACGATCTCCCGCCGCGGCCGGCAAACGACGAACGGATCGTCGCGGTGAACCTCGGGCTCGAGGACGTCGACGAGGAGACAGCGTTCGAACTCGAACTCGGGCCGAACAACTGCGCGGTCGCGGACTGATCGGCTCAACCGAGGCGACCGCGGGATACGGCCACGCCCGTACTCAGTCGTCGGCGACCGCACCGTCGCTCGCGCCGCCCGCGAGGTCGCCCTCGATGCTCGGCGGGTACTTCCCGCGGTCGAGTTTGAGGTCCGACTGCGGGCGCGCCATGCAGGTCAGCGCGTAGGTCTCCGCTTCCTCCTCGGTGAGCCCGCGGGCGGCCGGCTGGGTGACTTCCCCCTCGAGGATCTCAGCAGAACACGCCAGACACATCCCAACCCGGCAGGAGTACTCCTGGGCGATGCCCTCCTCGAGGCAGCGGCTGAGAATCGTCTCCTTGTCGGTGCAGGTGATCGTCTCACCCGTCCCGACGAACTCGATGGTGTACTCTGTCATACACCTCGGTACGGATGACCTGCCTAAAACGTTTTATGTGCCAGGCACTGTCGGATTCGATCAGCAGCGCCGCCTGCCTGCGTACTGACGCGCTCGACGACCCGGCAAATCCCGCGGATCGACCATAAAACGTTTTCTTACCGCGGTGTCCACAGTGTGGGTATGAGTACGCAGGAGCAGTCGGCCACCACCGCGACGACCCGGTCGCCGGACGCGGTCGTCGTCGGGGCCGGCACTGCAGGGTGCTACGCGGCAGCGACCGTCGCGCGAGCGGGGTACGACGTCGTCGTCATCGAGCGCAAATCCGAGACCGAAGCGGGCCACATCGCCTGCGGGGACGCGCTGAAGGGTGCCGACGCCTTCCCCGAGGCGATCCCGAAGTCGAAACTCGAGCCGGCGTTTACGAACACGGGCGTCGACCACGGGCGCTTCGAAATACCCCAGGAGGACACCGTCCTCGAGATCCCCGTACCGGGCGAACTTGCCGTCATCGACCGCTGGGAGTACGGCCGGCGGATCATCGATGGCGCGGGCGATACCGGCGTCGAGTTCCACTACGATACCGTCGTCAAGAACGTCGTCCAGGCCGACGACGGCCGCGTCACGGGCGTCGAAGCGATCCGAAAGGGCGATCCGATCGAGTACGAGTCCGACATCGTCATCGACGCCGCCGGCTCGCTGTCGGTGCTTCAGGACAACGTCGACTTCTCCGAGTCGACGTTCGATACGAACGTCAACTACACCCACTTCTGTTCGGCCTACCGCGAGATCGTCCACGTCGAGGAACCGGTCGAGTGGTCGGACGCCCTCGTCTTCAAACCGACCGAGCGGGCCGCGGGCTACCTCTGGTACTTCCCGCGCACCGAGACCGAGATCAACGCCGGGCTCGGTTTCCAGATGACCGAAGAGCCCATGCAACTGGTCGACGACCTCAAACGCGACCTCGAGACCCGCCCCGAGTTCCAGGGTGCCGAAGTCGAGGACAAACTCGGCGCGGCGCTGCCCACCCGCCGGCCGTACGATTCGGCGGTCCATCCGGGCTACATGGCCGTCGGCGACGCCGCTGGACACGTCAACCCCACCACCGGCGGCGGGATCGCGGGCGCGGCCTACGCCGGCAAGTACGCCGCCGAGCAGGCCATCGAGGCGCTCGAGACCGGTGACTACGGCGAGGACACCTTCTGGAAGTACAACGAACGCGTCATGGACCACTTCGGGGCGCGCTACGCCGCGCTGGACGTCTACAACATCCTCTCGACGGCCGTCGACGTCGACGACCTCATGGGCCTGCTCGCCGCGATGCCCGGCGACAAACTCGCCGAGGCGCTGTACTCGGGCAGCACCAACATCGGCCTCAAGCTCAAGCTCGAGGCCCTGCTCAAGAGCCGCGGTCACTGGGGGACGATCTGGAACCTCTACCAGACCAAGCGCCGGGCCGACGAACTGCTCTCTCACTACGAGAACTATCCGACCAGTCCCAAGGGCTTGGCGGGCTGGCAGGACCGCCGCGACCAGTTGATGGAGAAGGTCTACGAGACGACCGGGGCCGATCCGAAGTACTAAAGCCAAACTTTTGCTCTGCGTGCGGTCGCGAAGCGACCGCACTCGGCAAAACGTTGATGAAAAGCACTCCTCCCTCCCCGTTGGGTCGGTCGTCGGCCCGCTCGCTCGTTTCACTCGCTCGCGGTCAGTGACTGGGTGACGGCCTGCCCTCCCCCGAGTCGGACGGCTCTCGCGTTGCTCGAGCCGTCCTCCCGGCCACTGCGTCCGTGCGGGATGTCCCGTTGCTCACCGATCGCTCGAGCGGTCGGGCGACTACTGTAAGAGTCCCTATCGCTCCACGTTGCAATTACCCTACTCTGTTAGGGGGTTTCGACTTTCCTGTCCGTCAAGTAACGAGATATATGGCAGAAAGCCACACGCGCCGACGCGCACTGACACTGATCGGAACCGCGGGCGGCATCGTGCTCGCCGGCTGTATGGGCGGCGGCGGAGACGACGGCGAGATGAGCGGCGACGAGTCGGGCGGCGGGACGAGCGGCGGGATGGACAACGAGTCGATGGACGACGGCGACGAGGGGATGGACGAGGCGATGGCGAACGTCCGCGTCGCCCACCTCTCGCCCGACGCGCCGAACGTCGACGTCTACGTCGACGGGACGGCCGTCCTCGAGGACGTGCCCTTCCCCAACGTGAGCGACTATCTCGAGTTACCGGCCGGCGCTCACCAGGTGACGATCACGGCCGCGGGCGACCCCGACACCGTCGCCTTCGAGGGCGAACTCGAGGTGCCCGAAGGACCGTCGACCGTCGCGGCCCTGGGCGAACTGAGCGAGGAGAACCAGTCGTTCCAGCCGGCGCTCTTCGAGGGCGATCTGAGTGACCCCGGCGAGAACGCGCGGGTTCGGCTGATCCACGCCTCGCCGGACGCCCCCGCCGTCGACGTGACGGTCGACGACGGCGAGACGGTGCTGTTCGAGGACGCGGCCTTCGGCGAGGCGGCGACGACCGAAGTGCCCGGCGGCGAGTACACCCTCGAGGTCCGCCCCGCGACCGAGAACAACGACGGCGACGTGGTCGCGACGTTCGACGTGGCACCCGAGGCCGGGAACGTCTACACAGCCTTCGCGGTCGGCTACCTCGAGCCCTCGTCGGCCCCCGCCGACGTGCCGTTCGATCTCGAGGTCGTGATGGACAACATGGCGAACTGATCGACCGACGGCTCTGCGACTCCCCGCTGACTCAGGCCCCGTCGCGGCCGAGCCGCTCGATCGCCCCCGCCAGCACGTCGACCCCGTGACCGATGCTCGCCTCGTCGACGTCGAACGTCGCGGTGTGGTGGCCGCCGGGATGGTCGGTGCCGACGCCGACGTAGCAAGCGGTCCCGCCGTTTTCCTGTACCGTCTGCATGAGGAACGTCGCGTCCTCGCTGCCGCCGAGTTCGTCGCGCTCGAGAACGCGATCGACGCCCGCGGTCGCTCCCGCGACATCGGCGACGATCGAGACGAGTTCCTCGTCGCTGGTCGCGCTCGGGGCCTCCGCGCCGGTCTCGATCGAGACCTCGCAGTCGTGCATCTCCGCGGCGCTTCGAAGCACTCTGCGCGCTCGCAGCTTCATGTACTCCATCAACTGCGTGGTCTCCCCGCGGACCTCGGCGACGATCCGGGCCTCGTCGGGGATGACGTTGGCGGCGCTGCCGCCCTCGACGACGCCCGCGTTGACCCGCGTCTTCCCGTCGTTGTGTCGCGGGAGTCCGTAGAGATTCTGTACCGCCGTCGCCATCGCCTGGACGGCGTTGCGTCCCTGTTCGGGGTGGCCGCCCGCGTGAGCCGATTCGCCCGTGAACTCGGCCTCGAGGTGGGACACCGCCAGAAAACCGTCGATCCCCGCCACCACCTCGCCGGTCGGATGATCGAGGCCGATGTGGACCGCGAGCAGGGCATCGACGTCGCGGATGTGCACGCTTTCGGCCATCGATTTCCCGCCGCCGACGACCTCCTCGGCGGGCTGGAAGAAGACCTTCAGCGTCCCCGCGAAGTCGCTCTCCGCGATGGCCTCGAGCACGCCGATTCCGATCGTCGCGTGGGCGTCGTGGCCGCAGGCGTGCATCGCCCCCTCGTGTTCGGAGCGAAAGCCCTCAGCTACGGGCTCGTGATCGAGACTGTCCGACTCCGCCCGCGGGAGGCCGTCGATGTCGACCCGAAGGCCGACCGTCGGTCCCTCACCGCGCTCGAGCACCGCGACCGCACCCGTATAGCCCCCTTCGAGTCGCTCGAGGAGGTCGTCGTCGACGCCCGCGGCCCGCGCCTGCTCGCGCCAGCGAGCGAGGTCGGCGTCGTCGGGAACCGCCATCCGGTGGTCGCCCGCGATGGCGTCGGGGCCGACGTGGAGGGCGGCGAGCTCGTCGCCGAGTCGGGACTCGAGTTCGTCGACGATTCGGGCGGTGGTGTAAAATTCGCGCCACGCCGGCTCGGGTCTTCGATGCAGATCGCGACGCAACGCCACGAGGTCGTCAGCGGTCATACCCCCGATGTACTCCCGACCGGCTAAAAGTGCTGTCGGCGCACGCGCCGCGAGAAGTCGGCGTCAGTTCCCGCGACCCGCGCCGTGGATCTGCTCGACTTCGGCCTCGATGTGGACCGAGTCGGGGAAGTTCTGCGAGGCGATGTTGCGCGCGAGGTTGTCGTGACCGTGAATCTCGAGTTCGCGCGTGAAGACGGTGTATTCCCACGACGAAAAGTGGCGCTCGTCGTCGGCGTGGAGCCGACAGCGCTGTGGCACCGAGAACTTCTCGGGCGGACGTGAGTGGGGCCCCTTCAGCGCGGCTCCCTTTCGCTCGGCGGTGGTTTTGATGTCGTCGACGATGCCATCGAGCGCGGCGCGATCGCCGCTCTGGAGGGTGAGACGGGTGACGAACGTCATGGCTGGTGCTGTCGAATACGTCTACGGTGTGTGCGTAAAAACCTGCTGAGACGCGCCGACGCCCGTCGCTTGCGGAACGGGACTGCGGGCGATCGCCCCTCGAGCGGGTGACGCTCGGAACTGGAATCAGTGTACGCTGGACGAACAGTCCGATATTCTCTTAACGTCGCATCTGTTATCCCAGTTAATGGCAGTCGAAGCTACGAGCGCAGGCGCGATCCTCTTCCGCGATACGCGGGGCCGGCGCGAGTATCTTCTACTCAAGAGCCGCCCAGGCGACTGGGAGTTTCCCAAGGGCGGTGTCGAAGGAGATGAAGAGCTACAGCAGACGGCGATCCGCGAAGTAACGGAAGAGGCAGGTATCGAACAGTTCAGACTACTCGACGGCTTCCGCAAGGACTACGACTACGTCTTCGAGGCGAACGGTAAGACGATCCACAAGACCGTTCACCTCTTTATCGCGAAGTCGTTCGAGGCCAGCGCGGAACTCTCGAACGAACACCGGGACCTCCAGTGGCGCGACTACGAACAGGCGGTCAACACCGTCACGCAGGACGGCCCGCGAGAGATTCTGGAGGACGCTCACGAGTTCCTCGACGAACGCGAGGAGGAGGACGACGACGAAGCGTAACGACTCGATCGGTCCCGATCGAGAAGTGTTTTTGCGCGCTCGGACCCAACGGCCGCTGTGAACCCGTCCGCCACGGAGTTCGGGTTCGAGCTCCGGGTCTGTCGATGGGCCGAACGCGAATGGCCGCTCGAGGGTGCCGCCAGCGGCCGCTCCGCGTTCGTCGCTCGCCAACTCGGCACCAAGCGCCGCCGCTGGGACACCATCGTCCTCGAGTGCGACCGTGAGGCCCTCCGCCAGCGGGCGAAGTTCGGCCCCGACCGGCTCGACGGCGACCTCCTCCACGTCGTCCGCAACGCTCCCGCAGAGTGGGCCTACTATCGCGACACGCTGCCCCATCCCGGTTACCCCTGGCGGTACGTCCGCGAGGCGATCCACCGCGCCGACGACCGCGGGATCGTCGAGACCAGAAAGAACGGCAATCGCATCGAGATCCGCCGAAAGTGGCCGTATCCCGACTGGCTCGAGCGGATCGTCGCGATCGAGAACAAACCGGATCTCGACGCGAGCGCCGCCCGTGCGCTCTCCTCGCAACTCGAGTACGACGTCGCGATGGGGCTGGCCGACGAGGTCTGGGTCGCCACCGAGACCACTGACGAGCGCGTCGAGCCGGTGCTCTTCGAGGACCTGCCCGTCGAGGTGGGCATCCTCGCGCTCGAGCCCGAATCGCTGACGGTCGACGTGGCCTGGCACCCGCGAACGCTCCCGGTCGACGATCCGGGAACCAGAATCCTCGAGCGCCCCGACGGCGGGCGGCGTGACGGCTCCGCCGCCCGGTTCGAGTACGTCGACCCCGAGACGAAAGCCGACACGCGGCTCGCGATCGCCGAGCGCGCCTACGAGCGCGGCTGGCGCTCGTTCGTCGACACGATGCGCCCCGACTGCCGGCACTTCGAGGCGCGCGCTCGAGACGGCTCGCAGGCGCTGCCGTACTGCGCCGCCAAGGGTCGGTGTCAGACCGCCGCGGAGTGTGCCGGCTCCTGTGCCGACTTCGAACCCGAGCCGCCGACTTGGCGCACCCGCGGCTGGCCGATCGAGGGCGGACCGGGAAAACGGATACGGCGGGTCCTCGAGGACCGACGACGGCGACGGCGGCCGGGGCTGTAGAACGGCGCGATCCGACCCGAACGGAATCAGTCGGCGACGCCGACCTCGAGGTCGTCGCGCTCGACGGCCAGCCGGAACGTCGGGACGGTGCGGTACTCGACCTCGACGACGCCCTTGCGGCGCAGGCTCTGGAGGCCCGAGCGGACGTCCTCGGCCTCGGGATCGACGTCGTACTCGTCTCGGAGCTTGTGCAGCACCGAGACGACGCTTTCGGACTCTTCGTCGGGGCCGGCCAGCACCGCGACGATCCGGGCCTGCAGTTCGGGCACGCGAATCTTCGAGGGGACTCCGTCGTCGGGGTCGCTCTCGACGCCCGGCTCGACGTCGACCAGATCCGCCGCCTCGGCGGTCGCTCGGATCAGGCTGTTGTCGTCCCGGAAGTAGTAGTCGCCGAGCTCGTTCTCGAGGTACTGGTGGACCTCGCTGCCGCTGTCCATCCCCCAGCGGTCCTGCAGTTCGGAGTTTTTCGTTGGCTGTAGCTCCACTACGTCCGCCAACCGGTCGTTGGCCTCCTCCGAGAGCGTCATCGTCGAATCGTAAGCGGATCCGGTACTTTTGTATTGCGTCCCGCCGCGCGGTCGCGCGGTTTCCGGCCCCCATCTCTCGCTACTCCGCGTCGCCGGCGAACGACCGCAGATCGTCGACGAACATGTCGGGGACCTCCATCGCCGCGAAGTGACCTCCCTCCGGCATCTCGGCCCAGTGGACGATATCGTAGACCGTTTCGGCCCACGCACGGGGCGTCTTGTACACCTCTACCGGATAGCGGGCGTGTCCCGTGGGCACGTCGACGGCGTCCGGCGTCGCCGCTCTCACGTCCGTCTCGTAGTAGACTCGCATCGAGGAGTTGATCGTCTCCGTGAGCCAGTAGACGCTGAGATTGTCGAGCAGGCGGTCGCGGTCGAACTGCGACTCGAGGTCGCCGTCGCAGTCACTCCAGGTTCGGAACTTCTCGACGATCCAGGCCGCGAGTCCGGCCGGCGAGTCGGTGAGTCCGTACCCCAGGCTCTGGGGTTTGGTCGCCTGTATCTCGTGGTAGGCCGTCTCCCCGTCGCGGAACTCCGCGGTCTCTCGGTAGTCGGCCAGCCCCCGCTCGTCAAGCAGGTCCGTCGGGTCGTCGGCCTCGAGCGACGACGGGTTCAGGAACAGCATGTTGGTGTGAATCGCCTCGACGCGATCGGGGTAGTTTGCGCCAAGCAACGCGGTGACCAGCGCGCCCCAGTCGCCGCCCTGCGCAACGTAGCGATCGTAGCCGAGTCGGTCCATCAGTTCGGCGACGGTTTCCGCTATCCGGGGCACGTCGTACCCCTGCTCGTTGGTGGGCCCGGAAAAGCCGAACCCCGGAAGCGACGGGGCCACGACGTGGAACGCGTCTGCCGGATCGCCGCCGTGAGCCGCCGGGTCAGAAAGCGGGCCGAGCACGTCGAGAAACTCCGCGACCGAACCCGGCCAGCCGTGGCTCAGGACCAGCGGCGTCGCGTCCGGCTCCGGGGAGCGAACGTGATAGAAGTGGAGCCGCTGGCCGTCGATCGTCGTAACGTACTGGTCGAACTCGTTGAACCGGTCCTCGAACGCCGTCCAGTCGAACTCCTCGCGCCAGTACGCACAGAGGTCCCGAAGGTACTCCCGTTCAGTTCCGTACGCCCAGCCCGCGTCGGGGAGTTGATCCGGCCAGCGCGTTCGTTCCAGTCGCGTCCGGAGGTCGTCGATCGTCTCGCGGTCGACCGACACCTCGAACGGTCGGATCGAATCGTTCGAGTCCGTCGTCATGGCGAGACCGCGACCTCCACACCGCCGTTCCGTCCGCCCGTGCAAACGAATCGCATACCGTTCCCGATTCGGTCGCGGCTCAAAAGACTGTCGCGGGATGCGACCTCAGTCGCTCCCGACGACCGGCACGGAGGCCGTCGCCTCGAGCGTCTCCTCGACCTGCGTGTACACCAGAATCGTCCCGAAGACGGCGAGCACGCTGCCGAAGACGAAGGGCACCTCGAAGCCAAACCGGACCAGCAGGCCTGAGGAGAGCGGGCCGGCGGCGATGCCGTAGCCGAAGGCCATCGTGAGCACCGAGAGCTTCGAGCCGGATTCGCCCTCGCCGGCGAGGTCGCCGGCCAGCGCCAGCGACGGGGCGAACACCATCGCGGCGGCGATGCCCTGGGACAGCCGAGCCAGAAACATCAGCAGCGACGAGAAGAGAAAGCCCTGTACGAGCGTCGTCGGAATCAAAAGCACCATCCCGGTGACGATGAACGGCCGCCGGCCGTACCGATCGCAGGCCCGCCCGATCGGCGTCTGCAACGCGACCTGTGCGATGATGAACCCGGCGAACTGGAGGCCAAACCAGGTCGCGCCCTGCTCGAGGCGGGCGTTGACTTCGGGCTGGATGGTCGCGAACAGCGCGATCGACGTGGCCATGAAAAACGACGCGAGGCCGAGCGTGAAGATCGGATCGAGCAGGTTCGAGCCCGACCGATCGAGGATCGGAATCGAGAGGTCCGCGCCGGCGTTCGCGACCGTCGACTCGGGGTCGGAGACGAGGATCGTCACCATGACGTAGCTTGTCGCGGCCGCGAGCGTGGCGACGTAGAAGGCGGCGTCGAAGCCGTCGATCGCCGTCCCGCCGGGGAGTACGTAGGGACCGCGGCTAACGACTGCCCCGGCGACGGCCGGTCCGGCACCGAAGCCGACCAGCCGGAACGTGTTGTAGACGCCCATGTTTCCGCCGCGATCGCCCGACGTGGCGAGTTCGTTGACGAGCGCGACCGACGACGGGATGATGAAGGCCACGCTGACCCCCTGCAGCCCGCGGATGACCAGCAGCGAGACGTACGTCTCCGCGACGACGTAGGCCGCGTTCGTCAGCGCCAGTCCGGCGAGCCCGACCAGAATGAACGGCTTGCGCCGCCCCAGCCGATCCGAGAGCCGGCCGGTTAGCGGCTGAAAGCTGCTGTTGAGGAAGCCAAAGAGCGAGAGGATGAGCCCGATGATCAGCGACTCGCCGAGCCCGAACGCCGTCCCGCCGACGACGCCGCTGGTCACGTACAGCGGGATGACGATGATCAAAAACGAGTTGCCGATCCCGTCGGCCATTCGCGCACCCGCCAGCGCGAGTACCCGTTGGTCGACGGCGAACGGCGCGATAAGTCGGTCGACGAGGCTCCGCATCTCCCTTGCCGTATGCGACCGCGCCCGATTATAGTTTCGAACCGAAATGTACGAATCGGTGACAGTCTTTCCCAGCGCAAGAGAGGTACAAGCCACCGGCCGCCGTCTCTCTATTCATGTCCGACGTCAAACTCAATCGCGTCGAATCCGTTCTCGAGGACCTCGAGTACCCCATCGAACCCGATCAGGCCGCGACCGAACTCGAGGACGTCACCCTCCTGCTCGCAGACGGCGAGCGAAACCTGGGCGCGCTCGTCGCACGGAGCGAGAGCGTCCGGTTCGAGTCGTCCGCGGACCTCGAGTCGGAACTTCACAACGTCCTCCCGCGCGAGGCCGTCGGCGAGCCCTACCAGTCGGAGGGCGAAGGCTAGAGTCGACTGCGGCCCGTCGACGGTCGACGGACCCAAACGGGCCCCTTAAGTCGCTCGACCTCCGTAGCCCGGACAACGATGGAATTTTGCGACGACTGCGGTTCGATGATGAAAGCCGACGACGGCATGTGGGAATGCGGTAGTTGTGGGTTCACGAAACCGAAAGGCGACGCGTCCCAGTACACCGTCACCGACGCTCAGGAGGCCAGCGAGATCATCGAATCCTCCGGCGAGACTTCCTTGCCCCAAACCGACGCCATCTGTCCCGAGTGTGGCAACGACCGCGCCCACTGGTACATGCAACAGATCCGCTCGGCCGACGAGTCCGAGACGCGCTTCTTTATCTGCACCGAGTGCGAGCACAAGTGGCGCGAAGACGACAACTAACAACCTTTTACGCTGCGGTCTGTCGCGAGCGAGGCACGGAGCGCCTCGCTCGCGATGTCCCTCGGTAAAAGGTTGATCAAAAGCACTCCTCCCTCCCCTACGGGTCGGTCGTCGGCCCGCTCGCTCGGTTCACTCGCTCGCGGTCGGTGACTGGGTGACGGCCTGCCCTCCCCCGGGTCGCGACCTCCTCGCGGTGCTCGGAGGCCGCTCCCGGCCACTGTTTTTTCGTTTGGACTTCCCCTTGTCTCCATATGCTATAGAAGTCATATGTATTACCAATGCGGGTACTCAATTCACAAGAATGACTAGAGATGGAGAGTCGGTCTTTCAGGAAATACGATCGCTAACCGGGGCTCCGATAATCGCACTAACCCTCGTGTATGTCGATTCGACCGTCAGTCTATCGTGGTATCAGCTAGTGATCGTTGCCGTTGCTGTCTCGATATTGTTCCACGGAGTAATACCAAGCTCAGTAGAGAGACTCCGCAAAGCGAACGACGCGTGAATACGCGGTACCCTACTCGTTGCGTGCGATCGTCAGATATCCTGTGTGCCCGACGGGTGCGGTCGAGGGCCTCGAGCCGCGGTCGTCGAACTGCATCTCGCGCTGGATCGTCTCCCGCGTGGTAACGTTCGCCAGTCCGACCTCGCGGGCCGTCCGCGCGACCTCGCGGGTCGATTCGACGAACGGACTGTAGACCGCGACGAAGCCGCCGTCGACCAGTAGCTCCGGCGCGCGCTCGACCATCGCTGGCGCGTCGCCCGTATCGAGGGTCAACACGTCGAACGACGACGGCTCGAGGTCGTCGACTTCCTCGGTCACGTCGCCCGTGCGAACGTCGATGGCGTCGGAAACGCCACCCAGCGCCATGTTCTCGCGGGCCACGTCGGCGAACTCGGCGTCGCGCTCGTAGGTCACGACCTCGGCCCCGGCGCGGGCCATCATTGCCGCGAGCACCCCGGTCCCGGTGCCGGCGTCGAGGACGCGGTCGCCGCGGGCGATCCCTGTCTCGCCGATGACGAGGCCGATATCGCGGGGGACCATCGGCGCGCCCGTCCGCTCGAAGTGATGAAAGAGGTCCGGTCCGCGCAGTCGGCGCACCTGAAACTCGTCGCCCAGATGCGTCTCGATCGTGTCGCCCGACTGCACGTCTTCGGGCACCTCGAGCACGCCGAGGTCGGTTCCCTGTTCGCCGCCGGGTTCGACGAGGTACTCGCGGTCGCCGCGGACGAGCAAGACCGGGACGCGCTCGGCGTCCGCCGTCTCTCCGCCGTCCGCGCTATCGGTGTCGCTCACTCGAGGGATTCGACCGCCGCGGCGAGGTCGCCGTCGTTGTCCTCGAGCGCTTCGCGGGCCTCGTCCTCGCTGACGCTGGCGCGCATAGCGACGAGTTCGATATCGTCGTCGGGAATCGACGGCTCGGCCTCGCTGCCGGCGTCGGCGCTGCCGGTGCTCCCGCCGGCCGACCCGGCCTCGACCTCTTCGGGCGAGCCGATGACCTGGTAGGTCTCCTGGCCGCGGGCGTCCATCTTGGTGACTTCGGCGTCTCCGAAGACGAGGTCGTACTCCTCGGTGCGGATGATGACCTCCTCGGCGTCGATGTCTTCGACGTCGATGCCCATCTGTTCCATCATCTGTTCCATCTTGCGCGGGTTGAGTCCGCCACCGCCTCCTCCAAACATACTCGCCACGTCGCCACGAGCAACCTTTTACTCTGCGGTTCGACCTTTTACTCTGCAGTCTATCGCGCTGACGGCAGCATAGCTGCCGCACAGCGCGATGTCCTTCGGTAAAAGGTCGATCAAAAGCACTCCTCCCTCCCCTACGGGTCGGTCGTCGGCCCGCTCGCTCGGTTCACTCGCTCGCTGTCGGTGACTGGCTGACGGCCTGCCCTCCCCCGAGTCGCGAACTCCTCGCGGTGCTCGGAGCCCGCTCCCGGCCACACGCACTCGTCTGTTCAGTTCTCCGCGGGCGCGCCTTCGCGCACGTTCACCGCCATTCCCGTCTCGAAGTCCCGAATCGCCTCGGCGGCGAGCTGGGCCGTCCCGACCGCGAGCAACTCGCCGCGCTCGTGGACCACCAGCACCTCGTCGCCCGGCCGGATCTCGTCGCCGGCCTCGAGGACGAACTTCGCGAAGACGTTCTTCTCGTCGCGGACGAACGGTTCGCTCTCGTCGTCGACGACCACGCGATAGGCGGGGTGGGCGAGCGCGGCGTCGAGCCGGCGACCCCCCTCGAGGCCGAGGGTGAACCGGCCGTCGGTGCCGAAGGAGACGATTCGACCCGCGTCGGCGTGGACCTGCTGGGGGCGGCCCGAGGTGGTTCGTTTGATCGTCAGCGATTCCGCTGGGGGAAACAGAGCCGTGCCGGCCCCCGCGCCGAACTGGTAGTCCGCGATGGTCCGGAGTTCGGGCAGTCCCGCACTCCCGTCCGCTGGGTCGCTCATTGGCCGCGATTCGACGCGACGGGTCGAAAGCCCTTCGACCTGCGCCGGCGGCGGGCGCGCGGGCCCGGACTGGCGAACGGAAGCGACGGGTCCTCCGTTCGATGCATGTGAACGCTTGTCTGAATCGAGGTCGAACCGAGATGGTGAATATTAAGATAATTGATTTACTATTACCGACAGCGATGGATGTCACACAGATCGGTCTCGGGGTCGCCCTGCTCGTCATCGGCACCCTGACGCTCGCCGGCCCGGCCACGATCGTCACGGGACCGTTCGTCTATCTCCTGACCGGGGCGACGCTGCTCGTCACGGGGTATGCGCTGTTGATCGGTCTCTGGCAGAACAGGCAGCCGAACTGACGGTCGTCCCGGCCCGATTCGTTCACGACCCGGCAGCGGCGTCGCGAGGACGGCGCGCTCAGAGCAGGAACGTCTCGTGACGGTCGCCGAGATCGAGGAAGGAGTCGGCTTCGGCGATCAGTTCTTCGGCCGTCGAGGACTCGAAGGCCATCACCTCGACGCGGACCCCCTCGTGGCGCAGGTGCGAACAGAGCCGCGAGAAGTCGCCGTCGCCCGTACAGAGGACGATCGTATCGACGTGGTTCGCCAGCGTCACCGCGTCCAGGCTCATCCCGACGTCCCAATCCGCCTTCTTCGTCCCGTCGGCGAACGTCTTGATATCCTTGATCTTGGGCTCGAAGCCGATGTCGATCAGCGCCTCGAAGAAGCTCTCCTCCTCGGGCGAATCCGCGCGGATGACGTACGCGATCGCGCGCGTGAGTTGGCGGTCCTGTACGGCCTTCTCGAGCAGCGCGGAGTAGTCGATGTTGCGGCTGTAGATGCTCTGTGCGGTGTGGTAGAGGTTCTGGGCGTCGACGAGGACGGCGACGCGCTGACCGGGATGAATTTCCGTCATATACTAGCATGTCGTGGGGGGCTATAAAAAATCGCGGCGTTCGGTTCGGTCGCGGTACCGCTGCCGGCAGTGTTCAGGACCGGAGCTTCTGAATGCGCTTTTCCGTCGGTGGATGCGTCGCGAACAGCGTCGCCAGGAGTCCCTTCTCCGAGTTGAAGATACACAGCGCACTCATGCTATCGTCGAGGTCGGATTCGCGGCCCTGTGCGCCCTGCGAGATTTTCTCGAGCGCGCGGGCGAGCGGGTCGCCGCTGCCGATATACTGCCGGGCGTCCTCGTCGGCGACGAATTCGCGGTACCGCGAGATGGCGAGGACGAAGACCATCACGAGCATCTGCGCGAGGTTCGAGATGACCATGCCGACGATGATGCTCCCGATGTTACGCTCTCCGCCCATGATATAGACCATGTAGGCGACCCAGCCGACCATCATGGCGATGGAACTGCCGAGCACCATCGCGAGGACGTCGCGGTTCTTGATGTGGGCGAGCTCGTGGGCGATCACGCCCTCGAGTTCGTCGCGCTGGAGCAGTCGGATAAGCTCCGTCGAGACGACGACGACGCCCTTGCCCTTCCGGCCGGTCGCGAAGGCGTTGGGGACGCCCATGTCCATGACCATCAGTTTCGGTTTGTCGATCTTCATGTCCCGACAGAGCGAGTCCGTCATCTGATGGATCTCCTGATACTGGCCGTCTTCGGGCATTTCTTCGGCCCGTCTGGTTGCCGACCACGTTCCGATCTTGTACTGGATGACCGGTAACACGAGCAGCCCCAGGAGGACGAGAGGCCATGCGCCGAAGCCGAACATCGCCAGTCCGAAGGCTCCGACGAGCATGTAGAACGCGAACAGGATCGATCCGACGACCGCCATTCGCACTTTCAATCCGAAATCTGTCACACCGAGGTGTAAGTAACGACTGGGGATAAATTACGTGGAACTGTCTCTCACCTCTCGAAGGGCACGGCAATCGATTCGATCAAAGTCACAATCAATAAGTCGGACGAGCAGTATCTGTCGTCTATGCGCCGCGTCGCTCACCCGACCGTCAGCTCCGTCGTGAGCGACGCCCGCCCTCGTTTTCCGAAACGCAAACGCGCGTGAGAGCGCTCGCGGCGGGCGTGGCACCCCCGTCTCGGGCGCGTTTCGACCGCGCACAGTTGCGTTTGACCGACTAGCAGCCGCCCACCGATCGGAACCGATACACCCTACCGATTGGGGGCCGACACACGACCCAACGACACCACACCCATGACAGATATCGACCTTTCGGGCGTCTTCCCGGCGATGTGCACGCCCTTCGACGAGGACCAACGGATCGACTTCGAAACGCTCCAGACCGACGCCCAGCGCCTCGAGGCCGCGGGCGTCGACGGGCTCGTTCCCGTCGGCTCGACCGGCGAGTCCGCGACCCTGACCCACGACGAACACGTCCGCGTCGTTGAGGCGGTCATCGAAGCCGTCGGCGACGTGCCCGTCATCGCGGGCACGGGCTCGAACAACACCCGCGAGGCGCTCGAGCTCTCCGAGCGCGCCGCTGAGGCCGGCGCGGACGGCCTCCTGTTGATCTCGCCGTACTACAACAAGCCCGAGCAGCGCGGTCTGATCGAACACTATCAAACGATCGCGGACGCCGTCGACCTCCCGCAGATCGTCTACAACGTCCCTTCGCGGACGGGGCGGAACATCGAACCTGACACCGCCGTCGAACTGGCGAGCCACGAGAACATCGCGGGCTTCAAGGCCGCCAGCGGCGATCTCGGGCAGATCGGCGAGATCGCAGAGCGCACCGTCGACGAGGAGTTCGCCGTTCTCTCGGGCGACGACGCGCTCACCCTGCCGATCGTTTCCGTCGGCGGTACCGGCACCATCAGCGTCGCCGCGAACATCGAGCCCGAACGGACCTGCGCGATGGTCGGCGCGGCGCTCGACGGCGACTACGAGCGCGCCCGCGAACTCCACCACGAACTCGGCCCGCTGTTCCGCGAACTGTTCGTCGAGACCAACCCGATCCCGGTCAAGGAGGCCATGCAGATCCGCGGCTACGGCCCCGCCCGCATGCGTCCGCCGCTGACCCGCCTCGCCGACGAATTCCGCGAGGGACTCGAGGCGGTGCTTGCCGACCTCGAGCGTGACACGACCGAGGTCGCGGACGCGGCGGAGGGTGATCGATGACGGTCCGGCTCGGTGTCACCGGCGCGACGGGCCGCATGGGGCGGGAAGTGATCGCCGCCGCGAGCGAGCGTGAGGACTGCGAGGTCGTCTTCGCGGTCAACCGCGAGCCCGCCGACGAGACCGTCGACGGCGTCGCGATCGAATCGGCAAGCGAGTTCGACGCACTGGTCGCCGACCGCGAGCCCGCTGTCGTGATCGACTTCACCGGCCCGGCGTCCGCCGTCGACTACGCCGAGGCCTGCGCCGACGCCGGCGTCGCCTTCGTCACCGGCACGACCGGCTTCGACGACGTGGGCCGCGAGGCGCTCGAGGCCGCCGCGGAGGACACGGCCGTGCTCCACGCGCCGAACTTCGCCCGCGGGGTGCAGGCCCTGCTCAACGTCGTCGGCGAAGCGGTCCGGAATCTGCCCGGTTACGACGTGGAACTCGTCGAGACCCACCACAACGCAAAGCGCGACGCGCCGAGTGGCACCGCAAATCGCCTGCTCTCGGAGATCGAAGCCAACGGGGAGTTCACCGAGCGCACGCACGGCCGCGAAGGCGAGGCCCCGCGCGAGGAGGCCGAGATCGGCGTCCACGCCCTGCGGGCGGGCGACATCACGGGCGAACACGAGATCCTGCTGGCGGGCAACCACGAGGAAGTCCGGCTCACTCACCGAGCGGAGGATCGGGGCGTCTTCGCCGCGGGCGCGGTCGACGCGGCGGTCTGGATCGCTGGACAGAAGGCGGGGAGCTACGACTTTGCGGACGTGATCGCAGAATGAGCGCACTCGAGACCGAAATCGACGAGCTGTGGGAGCGCAAAGAAAACGGCGAACTCAGCGCCGATACCGCCGGCGAGGACGAATACGCGACGCTCGAGGCCTTCCTCGACGCCCTCGAGGACGGCGAAATCCGCGCCGCCGAGAAATCGGGCGGCGAGTGGGAGGCAAACGAGTGGGTCAAGCAGGGGATCCTGCTCAACTTCGGCCTCCGGTCGATCGAGCCCCGCGAGCACGGCGGCGTCACGTACAACGACGTGCTCCCGCTGGCCGACTCGAGCGAGTACGGCGACCGCGGGAGCCGCAACACGCCCGACGGCACGGTCGTCCGCCGCGGCGCGAACATCGGCTCGGACTGCATCCTGATGAGCCCGGCGTTCGTCAACATCGGCGCTCGGGTCGGCGACGGCACGCTCGTCGACTCCTGTGACACCGTCGGTTCCTGCGCTCAGATCGGCGACAACGTCAAACTCGGCGCGAACCTCCTCATCGGCGGCGTGCTCGAGCCCGTCGAGAACGCGCCGGTCATCGTCGAGGACAACGTCTCACTCGGCGCGGGCTGTCGCGTCACCAGCGGCTTCGTCGTCGGCGAGAACAGCGTCGTCGGCGAGAACACCCTCCTGACGCCGCGCATCCCGGTCTACGACCTCGTCGAGGAAGAGGTTCTCTACGGCGAACTGCCCGCCAACCGCCGCGCCTTTACCCGCTTCGTCGAGTCCTCGATCGGCGACCACGACCTCTTCGACGGCGGCGCGTACAAGCCCGCCGTGGTCGCGACGGATCTCGAGACGGAGACGCTCGAGGCGACGGAACGCGAGGACGCGCTTCGGGAATAGGTATCCAAAGCGGTCGAAATCCATCGTCGATCTCTTGGCCCCGCGTTAGCGGCGATGCCAGCCCCCGACGTAAGTCACTTCGATTCGTCCGAAGAGATACGCGAGAAGTGCGATTCCCGAAAGCGGTGCGAGATACGTCAGCACTACGTTCAGGGTCCGATCCGGCTTCGACGGTTCGATCTCGTCAGCGAGGAATACCCGGTAGTACGTCCCGTCCTCGAGTCGTATCGGTCGTTCGGGAACGGTCGCCTTCTGGAGTGTAGTGACGTCACCGGTCCGTGCCGCTTTGGCAGCCGTCGACGAAACCTCTCTCGAGGTCACGTGGTGACTCGCATACTCGAGTGCCGCCTCGGGCGAGGACGGCTCGAGGGTCACGTCGATGCGGTACCCGCCGTCTCGCGGGGCCGATTCGTTCGCGACGTAGGCGGTCTCATAGACGGTGCCGTCGAGCGAGACGTACCGGTATCGCTCCGGAAGCAGCGATGAGACGGGGACGGGGCCGGGAGCTCCGTAGGAGAACTCGGTCGGAACGGTTCCGTTCTCGAGTACCGATTCCTCGAACGTACACGCACGAATTTCCCACGCGTACGGGCCCGACTCCGCACAGGCAATCGCCCCGTCGACCGGCGTTCGATCCGGCGCGGCGCTCTCGTTCGCGTACTCGATGCTCGAGCCGTCGACTGTCACTTCGGCGCGCTCGTACCGATACGTCCGCTCACCCACATCGAGAAGCGCCGTCACGGCCGGGCCGGTGAGCAGACCGACCGCGACGAGAGCCACAAAGAGATCGAAGCGTGGCGTCAACGTTCTCGTAGCGGCCATCGTTCCTTGACAGTTACGACAGGAATATAACCACTTCGGTCGCCGGCCCCGTCGCCGTCCACCGAAAAGCGGTCTCCATCCTCGTCGTTTCTCTCGGCGCCGGATAACTCCTCGATCCGTTCGGTGACCGAACTGGTAGAGTTCGCCCTGATTAGAACCCAAACGCTTGAATCCTCGCGGTCACTTGGTCCGGCTAATGACTGACGCTGCGGATTCGCTGCCAGTTCGCCGCCTCTCCGACTGGGACGCGGCCGAATTGCAGACGCTCATCGACGACTACGGCTCGCCGCTGTACGTTCTCGACCTCGAGCGCGTCCGCCAGAACTACCGGCGACTCGCGGCCGCCTTC
Organism: Natrinema marinum; assembly: GCF_024296685.1. Lineage (NCBI taxonomy): Archaea > Methanobacteriati > Methanobacteriota > Halobacteria > Halobacteriales > Natrialbaceae > Natrinema > Natrinema marinum. The sequence continues at coordinate 3,711,714 of NZ_CP100763.1, forward strand.
TCGAACGCCGAAATCCTGTACGCGGTGAAGGCGAACGCGCTCGGCGCTGTCCTCGAAACGCTTCACGGGGAGGGTGCGGGCCTCGAGTGCGCCTCCGCGGGCGAGGTCCAGCGGGCGCTGGAAGCCGGCGCGTCAGGTTCGGAGGTCCACTACACGGCGGTCAACCCGCCGGCGCAGGACCTCGACTGGGTCGTCGGCGCTTGGGCGGACCACCCGGAGCTGACGGTCACCGCTGGCTCCGAGGACACGATCGACCGCCTCGAAGCGCGGGGCTACGACGGCCGGCTCTGTCTCCGCGTGAACCCGGGGATCGGCGCGGGCCATCACGAGAAGGTCCAGACCGGCGCAGCCGCGAAGTTCGGGGTCCCGGCCGAACGCGCCGTCGATGTCCTCCGAGACGCCGCGGATCGGGGCTTCGACGTGGTCGGGATCCACGCTCACGTCGGGTCGGGCGTCTCGAGCGATCAGCTCGACGCCCACCGGGAGTTCGTCGCGCGAATGGGCGAGTTAGCACGAGAGGTCAGCGAGGCGATCGACGGCGACGGCCTCGAGTTCGTCGACGTGGGCGGCGGCTTCGGGGTTCCGTACCGCGAGGACGAGGAGCCGCTGGACCTCGAGTCGGTCGCCGAGGCGACCAGGGAGGCGCTTGGCGAGGTCGACGCGTGGCTGACGATCGAGCCGGGCCGCTACTTCGTCGCGGACGCGGGCGTGCTCCTCACCGAAGTGAACACGGTCAAGGAGGCCCGCGACACGGTCGTCGCCGGCGTCGACGCGGGGATGACGACCCTGATCCGCCCGGCGATGTACGACGCCTATCACCCGATCCGGAACCTGACGGCCGACGCGGAGGGAGCCGGCTCGAGCGCTGCCGAGGGCCGCGAGACGGTCCCCCAGACCGTCGCGGGACCGATCTGCGAGAGCGGCGACGTGTTCTGTGCCGACCGCGAACTCCCCGCGAGCGAGCGCGGCGATATCCTTGCGATCGGCAACGCCGGAGCGTATGGCTACGAGATGGCGAACCAGTACAACTCCCGGCCCCGTCCCGCGTCTGTTGTTTTAGAAGGCGGCGAGGTCCGACTCTCGCGCCGTCGCGAGACCGTCGATGACGTGACGCGGGCCGAGCGCGAGGCGCGAACGGAGTGAGCGCTTCGGTCCGATAAGCGGTGAGGAACGATCCGCGAGCGCGAGGCGCGAACAGTACGAGACTGATGTCTCGCATGCCGTTCACGCGGCGCTGCCCGCGAAGACGAAGTGAGACACGCACACAACTAGCGAACGACGGATTGAAGGCGCGACCGAACAGAGAAGATGTACACGACCGCGGGGTCGCCGAGGATCATGCGGCCGGCGACCGCGACGATGAGCACACATCACTGATCGCACGATGACCGTTCCATTCCAGAAGTACCACGGCACCGGCAACGACTTTCTAATTATCCACGCGGACGAATACGTCCCCGACCGCGGCGCGCTCGCCGAACGCGAGTGCGACCGCGACGACGGCGTCGGTGCCGATGGCGTCCTCTATCTCGCTCTCGAGGAGAAATTCAACCCGCCCCGCGTCGTCATGACGTTGGTCCAACCCGACGGCGCGACGGCCCCCATGTGCGGCAACGGCGCACGGTGTGCCGCCGAGTGGGCGATGGAGCGGACGGGTACCGACAGCGTGATGATCGACACGCAGGCGGGTACCCTGCGCGCCGATCGCGCGGGCGAGGACATCATCATCGAAATGGGGACGCCCGCGTTCGACCCCGACGAGATCCCCGTCGACGCCGACGAGCAGGTGTTCGAGACGGAGGTCGAAGGACTCGAGGTGACGATGGTCAACACCGGCGTCCCCCACGCCGTCGCGTTCGTCGACGATGTCGACGAGATCGACCTCGAGTCGGTCGCGCCGCCCGTTCGCTACGCGGACGTCTTCCCGAAGGGGACGAACGTCACCGTGGCGAGCCCCGACGGCTCGGGCGGCTTCCGCCAGCGGACCTACGAGCGCGGCGTCGAAGGTGAGACCGAATCCTGTGGCACCGGCGCGGTCGCGATCGCCGTCGTCGCGCGCCGACTCGGACTCACCGACGCCGACCCGGTGACCGTCTCCCCGCCCGGCGGCGACCTGCAGGTAAGCTTCAACGAGCGCGGAAACGCGACGCTCGCCGGCCCCGTCGAACACGAGTTCGACGGCGAGGTGGCCGTCGAGTCGCCGGTCCAGTCGTGACTGGGGGCGACTCGAGCGGCGCCGATTCGTTCGATCCGATCGCCTTCCTCGAGCGAGCGGTCCAGTACGCCTCTCACGAGGACGTGGGGCCGATGCGGGAGTTTCTCCGAGAAACGCTCGAAGATCGGGGACTCGAGGCTCGCGTCGACGACGGCGGGAACGTGCTGGCGTCTCGCGGCTCGTCGGCGGCAGACGCCGATACCCACGTCGTGCTGAACACGCATATCGATACGGTGTCACCCCACGTCCCATTCGAGCGCGACGAGCGCGCTCTCGAGGCCGACGGCGGCGACGTGATCAGGGGGCGGGGCTCCTGCGACGCCAAGGGTCCGCTCGCGGCCATCCTCTCGGCCTTTTTTGCCGTGGAACCGACCGACGGCCGCGTCACGCTCGCGATTACGCCCGACGAGGAGGTGCTCTCGACGGGCGCATACGCGCTGGTCTCGGGCGACGAGTCCCCAACACGGGACGCCGACGCGGTGATCGTCGGCGAACCCACGGGCCTCGACGTCTGCACGGCCGCGAAGGGACGCTTTCAGGGGACGATCCACCTCTCCGGCGCCAACGCCCACGCCGCCGAACCCGAAACTGGCACGAACGCGGTCGCGGCCCTCGAGCCCGTCCTCGCGGCGATTCGCACCTTCGACGAGCGCGACGACGCCCCGCCGGCCCACCCGCAACTCGGCGCGGCGACGCTGACCCCGACCGTCGTCGAGGGCGGTGAGGCCACGAATCAGGTGCCGGCCGACTGCGCGCTGACGGTCGACCGCCGGAGCGTCCCGCCGGAGACCGCCGACGACTTCCGCGAGGCGCTGACCGCCCACCTGCGGGCCGCCCTTCCCGACGACGTGGGCCTCGAGTTCCGCTTTACCGACCGACCGACGCCGTTTCTCGAGGCGTGGGACACCGATCCCGACGCGCGGGTCGTAGAGGTACTTGCGGACGCGGCCGGCGGCGACGTGCGCCCGTTTACCGCGGCGACGGAGGCCTCGTACTTCGCGGCGGACGCGCCGACGGTCGTCTTTGGCCCCGGCGTCCTCGCCGACGACGAGGGAGCCGTCGCCCACGCCCCGCGGGAGTACGTGCAGGTCGCAGACGTTCGGGCGGCGGCGCGGGCGCTCGAGGCGACGCTCGCGGAACTGTTCGGCTGAGGAGCGAGCGATCCACTCTCGAGGCGAGAACGACCGACGAGCAGCTGCTTTCGGCGGATTCACATCGACATCAGCGCGATGGCCAGTACGCTCAGTCCGATCGCGGCGAGCTTGCGGGCGGTAACGGCCTCGTCGAAAGCGACGATGCCGACGAGCGAGCTGACGACGATGAACAGACCGTAGATCGGCACGACGACGCTGACCGGGCCGAGCGCGAGCGCCCGGTAGTAGGTCAGCAGGCCCACGGTCAACAGGACGCCCAGCGCGGCGATGTACGGCGTCCGTGGATGGCGGAGATAGGGCCGGACGGACAGTCCGCGAGCGCGGATCACCAGCCCGACGGTGACGAACATCACCGAGTTCGAGAGGAACACCGCGAGCGTACTGGGGAGGTCGGTCATCGCGAGCGAGAGCAGCGGGGCGACCAGGCTGTAGGCCAGACAGGCGACGATCGAGAGCTCGAGGTACCGTCGCATCACTCCTCACCCCCGGCGGCGAGGTAGATCGCGACCGCCGCGACGACGATGCCAGCCGCGCGGGTGACGGTCAGCTCCTCGCCGAGAAAGACGATCCCGATGACCGAGCTCCCGACGATGAAGAGACCGTAGATCGGCACGACGACACTGACTGGCCCCCGCTCGAGCGCCCGATAGTACGCCAAAATTCCGATCGAGAGGAAGAGCCCGGCGACGTAGACGATTCCCGCTGCGGGGGTGGTCGCGTCGACGGGCCGGCCGGTTTCCGTAACGAGCAAGACGACGGTCGTCAGAGAGAGGAAGATCGTCGTCGAGAGGAAGAGCGCGACCGCGGGCGGCACGTCCGTGGTGACGACGCTCGTCAGCGGTGCGACGAGCCCGTAGGCCACGAGGGCGACGATCACCCACAGCAGGTACTCCATATCGGGTCGTCACCGACGGCCCCCTATACTGTCACGGTCCCGGACCGAAGGGCCGCGACCGCGCTCGACGCGCGGCGGCGGAACGCGAGGCTCGAGGACTACTCGCTTCGCTCTACGTCGTCGACCAGCTCGCTCGCGACGCCGGTGTAGCCCGCGGGCGTCAGCGCGCGCAGTTCCTCGCGAACGTCGTCGTCGACCTCGAGTTCGTCGAACATCTCGCGGAAGTCCGCGAGCGTCACGTCTTTCCCGCGGGTGACGGCCTTGACGCGCTCGTAGGCGTCGGCCTGTCCCTCGCGCCGGAGGATCGTCTGGACGGCCTCGCCGATGATTTCGGGCGTGCTCTCGAGGTCTTCGCGCATCACGTGTTCGTTGGGAACGACCTTCGAGAGGCCGGCGGCGGTCTTCCCGTAGCCGATCAGGCAGTGGGCGAACGCGCTGCCGATGTTGCGCTTGACCGTCGAGTCCGAGAGGTCCCGCTGGAGCCGGGAAGTGGTGACGTAGTCGGCGAGGAAGGTCAGATCGGAGTTGGCCTTCGAGAGGTTGCCTTCGCTGTTCTCGAAGTCGATCGGATTGACCTTGTGGGGCATCGTCGACGAGCCGGTCTCGCCCTCGACGGCCTCCTGACCCAGATAGCGGTCGGAGACGTAGAGCCACATGTCCAGATCGAGGTCCAACAGGACGTCGTTGGCCCCGCGGAACGCGTCGAACAGCGCGGCGAGGTCGTCGCAAGGGTTGACCTGCGTCGTGAGGGGTTCGAACTCGAGGCCCAGTCCCCGAACGAACTCCGCCGCGAACGCCTGCCAGTCCACGTCGGGGTAGGCCGCGACGTGGGCCGCGTACGTGCCGGACGCGCCGCCGAGTTTCCCCCGCAGATCGTCGGTCGCCTGCCGGATCCGTCCCGTCGCGCGGCCGAGCCGCGAGGCGTAGACGGCCAGCTCCTTCCCGAAGGTCGTCGGCGTCGCGGGCTGGCCGTGAGTTCGGGCCAGCATCGGGAGGTCGCGGTGCTCGCGGGCCATGTTGGCGAGGGTATCGCGCACGTCGTACAGTCTCGGCAGGAGCACCTCGTCGACGGCGTCGCGGACGAGCAGCCGATGGGCGAGGTTGTTCACGTCCTCGCTGGTCAGCCCGAAGTGGATCCAGGCCGAGGCGTTGCTGTCGTCGGGCAGCCGATGGCGGACGAAGTACTCGACAGCCTTCACGTCGTGGTTCGTCGCCTCGAACTCCTCGTGGCCCTCGGTCTCGAGTTTCTTGATCAGTTGGGCGTCCTCCTCAGCGAAGCCCTCGTAGAGGCCCCGAAGCTGTTCCCGTGCCTCGAGGTCGAGTTCCAGCGGCGTCGCCTCGAGGTCGGCCAGCGCAATCAGATACTCGACTTCGACGCGAACGCGGGCGCGCATCAGCGCGGCCTCGCTCGCGTACGGCGACAGCGGCGCGGTCCGGCCGCCGTACCGCCCGTCCAGCGGCGAGACGGCGTACAGGGCGTCGGTCTCGGTCATACCCGTCGTTGGTCGAGGTGGTCGCAAAAGCGTGTCGAAACCCCTGCCCGGGCTGGGCCACGAGCGTGCATACCTCTGAGGGCCAAACCACGAATACGGCACGAATGATACACGTTCGTGCATACAACGGGGCTCGAGACCGCAACCACTTTGCCGCTCGCGGGCGCGGGTCCGACCATGACGCGAATCGCCGGGATGGCCGGCAACCGAGGGCGCAACCTGTTGAATATCGCCGACCGACGGCCGGGCGGGGCCGAATTTGCCGTGATCCTGACGAACGCGGAAGACGCGCCGGTGCTCGAGGCTGCAGCGGAACGCGGGATTCCGACCGAAGTCGTCCCGATGGACGACGACATGAGCCGCCGCGAGCACGAGGAGGCGGTGCTCGAGGCACTCTCGGAGTACGACTTCGACCTCGTCTGTCTGGACGGCTACATGCGGATCCTCTCCGACACGTTCCTCGAGGAAGCGCCGACGACGCTGAACGTCCACCCCGCCCTGTTACCGTCGTTCCCCGGGATGGACGCCTGGGGCGACGCGCTCGAGGCCGGCGTCTCGGTGACCGGCTGTACGGTCCACGTCGTCACCGACGCGACCGACGAGGACGGCGACGTGATCGAGTCGGAGGTCGACGCCGGCCCGATCGTCACGCAGGAGCCGATCCCGGTCTACGAGGGCGACGACGAAGAGAGTCTGAAAGAGCGAGTCCTCTACGAGGGCGAGTTCCGCGCGTACCCCCGCGCCGTGAAGTGGTTCGCCGAAGGCGTGGCCAACGTGGATCTCGAGGCCGGCGAGGTCTCGGTCGACGCCGACGTGGCGAGTACCGACGCGGATGACCACGACGGGCTGCCCGCCCGCCGACTGATTTCGGACGACCGTGCGGACACGCTCCGCTACGGCGAGAACCCACACCAGGACGCGGCGGTATACGCCGACTACACCGCGGACGAGGCCAGCGTCGTCCACGCCGACCAACTGAACGAGGGCGCGAAGGCGCTGTCGTACAACAACTACAACGACGCCGACGGCGCGCTGAATCTGATCAAGGAGTTCGACGAGCCCGCGGCGGCGGTCATCAAGCACACCAACCCCGCGGGCTGTGCGACCGCCGATTCGCTCGCCGAGGCCTACGAGAAAGCGCTCTCGACGGACCCGATGAGCGCCTTCGGCGGCATCGTCGCGCTCAATCGGGAGTGCAACGTCGCGACTGCGGAGCAGATTATCGACTCGTTCAAGGAGGTCGTCGTCGCGCCGGGCTACACCGACGACGCGCTCGAGGTGCTCTTCGAGAAGGACAACCTGCGAGTGCTCGACGTGGGCGAACTCGGCGAGCGCACCGAGCGCTTCACCGAGAAGCCCCTCGTCGGCGGCCGACTGGTCCAAGAGCGCGACCTCCAGTCTATTTCGGCCGACGACCTCGAGGTCGTCACCGAACGCGAGCCGACCGACGAGGAACTCGAGACGATGGTCTTCGCCTGGCAGACGCTCAAACACGTCAAGTCCAACGGCATCCTCTTCGCGGACGGCACCGAGACGGTCGGCATCGGCATGGGGCAGGTGTCCCGCGTCGACGCGGTTCGGCTGGCGGCGATGAAGGCCGACGAACACGCCGAGGGCAAGGACGCGGAGGGCGCGGTCATGGCCTCCGACGCGTTCTTCCCGTTCCCGGACGGGATCGAGGAGGCCGCCGAGGCGGGCATCGAGGCGGTCGTCCAGCCCGGTGGCTCGGTCAACGACGAGGACGTGATCGAGGCCGCGGACGAACACGGGATGGCGATGGCGTTCACGGGGCAGCGGTCTTTCAGACACGATTAGGGCCGCGAACGACCGGAAGCGCGGCGCTACGCGCCGCGATACGACGAGCGGCCCCGGCCGCGAGTCAGTGAGTGAGCGGCTTTTTGGTCGAGATCTTTCGAGAAGGGCGAGCGAGCGTAGCGAGCGAACCCGACGAGAAAAAGGTCGATGCCGCGATGGCGTTTACGGGGCAGCGAAGGTTCCGTCACGACTGAGCGGTTCGGGGACGTTCCGAACCGACTTTTTTTATCGGTACCCCGAATCCGCTTGAGTATGACCGAGCCGACGATCGAGAACCGCGACTGTCTCGCCTCGAGCGAGGCCCGCGATGCCGCGCTCGCCTGTGTCGAGGCCGGAATCGCGGCGGGCCATCCCCGCGCTGTCGTCCGCGACGCCGTCTCGCTCGCGGACGATACCCTCCGTGTCGCGGACGCGACGTACGACCTCCGCGAGTACGACGAGCTGGTCGTCCTCGGCGGGGGCAACGCCGCGGCCCACGTCGCCGCCGTGCTCGAGACCGTACTGGGCGATCGGATCGACGGCGGTGTGGTCGTCACGGACGACCCCGCGGACACGGCGCGCGTCGCGGTCCGCGAGGGTGACCACCCCGTTCCCAGTGAGCGCGGCGTCGACGGAACTCGGGAGGTGCTCGAGGCGGCCGACGCGGCCGGCGAGGGGACGCTCGTGCTGGCGGCGATCACCGGCGGCGGCAGCGCGCTCATGGCCGCCCCCGCCGGAGGCGTGTCGCTGGCCGACTTACAGGCGACCACCGACGCCCTGCTCGAGAGCGGGGCCGACATCGGCGAAATCAACGCGGTCCGCAAGCACCTCTCGGCGCTGAAAGGCGGCCGACTGGCGCGCCGGACCGCCCCCGCGACGATCGCCGCCGTGATCCTCTCCGACGTGGTGGGAAACGACCTGAGCGTGATCGCGAGCGGCCCGCTCGCGCCCGACGCGTCGACGTTCGACGACGCGCTCGCGGTCCTCGCACGCTACGAAATCGACGCGCCCGAAACCGTAGTAGACCGCCTCGAGCGCGGCGCGGCCGGCGAGATCGCCGAGACGCCCGGTCCCGACGATTCCGCCTTCGAGGCGGTCTCGAATCACGTCGTCGCCGACGGGATGACCGTGCTCGAGGCCGCTCGCGACGCGGTGGTCGAGCGCGGTTACGAGCCGCTGATACTGTCCTCGCGCGTTCGCGGCGAAGCGCGGGAGGCGGCGACGACCCACGTCGCCGTCGCGGCGGAGATCCGGGCGACGGGCACGCCACTCGAACCGCCGGCCGCGATCCTCTCCGGCGGGGAGACGACGGTGACCGTCCGGGGCGACGGGACCGGCGGGCCGAACCAGGAGTTCGCGACAAGCGCGGCGCTCGAACTCGCCGAGGGCGACGAAAACGGAAGTGAGGGGCACGTCACGGTCGCCGCGGTCGACACCGACGGGATCGACGGGGCGACCGACGCGGCCGGCGCGCTCGTCGACGGGACGACCGTCGTGGACCCGGACGCGGCGCGCGAGGCGCTCGCGGAAAACGACGTCCATCCGTATCTCGAGTCCCGCGGTGCGCTCGTCCGAACGGGGCGGACGGGGACGAATCTGAACGACCTCCGAATACTGATCGTCAAGTAGGATTCGAGAACGGGGCAACGGGAGCCGCTGACTTGGCTCAGGTGTCGGCGTCCGGCGCGAGCGCGTCGATCACGCGGCAGGCGTTCTTCGAGAACGCCCGGCGGAGCATGTCCTCCGAGACGTCGAGGGTGAGGATCTCCATGACGGCGACGTTGGGATGACAGGCGGGCGCGCCGCTGCCGAAGAGGACGCGGTCGGGGTGCTCGAGGAGGGCGCGCTCGAGTTGCTCGCGGTAGCGGACGAAACTCGTCTCGAGGTAGCAGTCGTCGTACTCGTCGAGGAGGTCGATCATTTCGTCCATCAGTTCGCGGTTCAGCGGGTGGCCGCCGAATCGGCCGACGACGACGGGGAAGGAGCGCTCGAGCAGCGTCTCAGCGAGCGTCTCAGGGGGCGCCTTGACGCCGCCGCGGACGATCACGGGCAGTCCGACGGCCTCGAGGGCTGCGAGGACCTCCTCGTCGGGATAGTCGTCGACGGCGGGATCGAGGACGAACCCGTGGAAGCGGTCGTCGTAGGCGTACTTCTCGACGTCGTCGGGGGAGGTGTGGTGGTCCTCGCGGCGACTCAGGGCGTTGTGGAGCCGGCCAGTCGCCTTCCGGCCCGGCGTCTCGGTCCCGTTGATCCGGGCGAAGGCGGCGAACGGCCGGTCGACGCTGCGTCTGGCGACGCCGTTGTTCGGCGCGAGGTAGCTCCCGTCCCGCCGCGTCGGCGGGAAGACGATCGCCTTCGTGATCCCTGCCTGGTGCATTTCCCGCTCGAGTCGGTCGGCCGTGATCGTTCGTCTCCGGGGCCCCCCGCTGCCGTCGGCCGGCGGCAGCCGCGTCGCGATGTCGACGACGCGAAATCCGTGTTCCAGCTCCAGCATCTACTGTGGGGTTCCGAGTCGAGCCATATTTCCCTACCGGCTCCGCCGCCGATGGGCCTGCCGACGGTTCGCACGGGCAATCGCAAGACGGAGCGGTGGCTGGAGAGAAAGAGTTATATAGAAGTGCTGACGACATGGTTAGTGAGGATCAACGATGGCACAACAGCGACGCATGGGTGGGCAGCCCATGTTCATTATGAGCGAGGATAGCCAGCGAACGCAGGGCCGCGACGCCCAGTCGTCGAACATCATGGCCGGCAAGGCTGTCGCCGAGTCGGTACGTACGACGCTCGGCCCCCGCGGCATGGACAAGATGCTCGTCGATTCCGGCGGGGATGTCGTCATCACAAACGACGGCGCGACCATCCTGAACGAGATGGACATCGAGCACCCCGCGGCCCAGATGATCGTCGAGGTCGCCGACTCCCAGGAGGAGGAAGTCGGCGACGGGACGACGACCGCGGCCGTCCTCGCCGGCAACCTGCTGGGCGAGGCCGAGGACCTGATCGAGCAGGATGTCCACGCGACCACGATCGTCGAGGGCTACCACGAGGCCGCCCGCATCGCTCTGGAGGCCATCGACGAGCAGGTCAACGAGGCCGACGTCGACGACGACATCCTCCGGCAGGTCGCCGAATCGAGCATGACCGGCAAGGGAACCGGCGGCCTCACGGCCGAGTCGCTGGCCGAGACGGTCGTCGAGGCGATCCGCCACGTCGACACCGACGAGGGCGTCGCCCGCGACAACGTCACCGTCCACACCCAGATCGGTGCCTCCTCGAACGCGACCGAACTCGTCCCCGGCATCGTCGTCGACGAGGAGCCCGTCCACGACGCGATGCCCAGCGAGATCGAGGACGCCTCGATCGCCATCCTGGACGTCGAACTCGACGTTCGCACGGGCGACGTCGACGCCGAGTACGCCATCGACTCGATCGACCAGCTCAACGCCGCCATCGACGCCGAGGAAGGCGAACTGCAGGGCTACGCCGAAACCGTCGCCGACAGCGGGGCCGACGTCGTCTTCACCACCGAAGACGTCGCCGACCGCGTCGCCAACGCCCTCGCCAACGAGGGCATCCTCGTCTTCGAGGGACTGGGCGACAGCGACGCCCGACAGGTCGCCTCCGCGACCGGCGCTCGCCGCGTCGGCGCACTCGAGGACCTAGAGGAGGCGGACTTCGGCTCCGCCGACCGCATCCACACCGAGAACTTCGGCGACGACGATCTGGCGTTCGTCGAGGGCGGCGCGGCCGCCGAGACCGTCACCGTCTTCGTCCGCGGCGGCACCGAACACGTCGTCGACGAACTCGAGCGTGCCATCGGCGACGCGCTGGACGTCGTCGCAACGGCGCTGGAATCCGGCGAGGTCGTCCCCGGCGCGGGCGCGACCGAGATCGCGATCGCGGACAAGATCCGGCAGGAAGCCGCCGGTATCGAGGGCCGCAAACAGCTCGCCGTAACGGCCTTCGCCGACGCGCTCGATGTCGTTCCCCGAACGCTGGCGGCCAACACCGGCCGCGACCCCATCGACGCGCTCGTGGACCTTCGTGCCGCCCACGAGTCCGAGGGCCGGGCCGGTCTGATCACCAGCGGTGACGAGGTCACGATCGACGATCCCTTCGAGCACGGCGTCGTCGACCCCGCCGACGTCAAGCGCGAAGCCGTCGAGAGCGCGACCGAGGCCGCCACGATGATCGCCCGCATCGACGACGTCATCGCCGCGGAGTAGCGTCACCCGTCCCTGCTACTGTTTCGAGCGACTGACCGTTTTTCCGCCCGTTCCCATCGCTGCCTCGTCGTGTATACTGGCCAATAGTGTTAAGTGTTAACATATGATATTTTAGGATATCATGTCCGGAACCGCTCCGCGAGCGAACCTGACGCCTATCGGTACCACGACCGGCCGAACGGTCTACTACGACGAGGGCCGGGAAACCTACCACACGTGGTGCGACGAGGGGGCATACGAGCCAGTGAGCACGGCCCTGCTCATGACCGTCTCGTCGGTGCTCGAGGTCGAGCCCGACGACCTCGAGCCGCTCTCGGAGTGCGTCGAACCGGACGCGTTGAACGCGCTGTTCGTCCACTGGCGCGGCGACGAGCCCCGCGTCGGCGACGGTTCGATCTCCTTTACGTTCTCCCAGTGCGCCGTGACGGTGCGTGCCGACGGCGAGATCGTGATCGATCCGACGCGGCGGCGTCTCCGGCCCGCGGACGACTGACGGGTGTGCGGATTGCGGTTTCCGGCCGCGAGTCGGTCAGCAATCGGCGTCGTCGGCCGGCTCGAGGACCACCCGGTCGCCGGCCGCGAGTCCGAAGGCTTCGTCGCCGCGCCCCCGGTTGACGTCGAGTTCGACGTAGCCGTGGCTCCCGACGGTCGCCAGCCGCTCGCCGGCGGGAACGGCCGCGAACGTCTCGCCGACCGGAACGACCTCGCCGTTCGCCGCGATCCGCTCGCGCCCGTCGAGAGACGAGCCCGGCACGTTCGTGATCGCGTTACCGAAGCCGTCGACGACGAGCACCTCGCCGATCGCGCGCCCCTCTGCGAGTTCGGCGGTCGGCAGCTCGAGGTCGGCGTCGAACGCGGTCGGCGCGAGCCACTCGAGGTCGTCGAGCGCGTCGAGTTCGGCCTCGTGGACGGCCGCGGCAGCCGGCGCGAACACGTCTCGGCCGTGGAACGTGGCGCTCGCCGGGCCGCCGTCCCCCGACAGCGCCGTCGCGCTCGCGGCCCCCGCGCTCTCGCCGGCCGGCTCGACCGGCTCGAGGCGGGTTTCGTCGACGGCGTAGGCCTCGAGCCAATCGGAATCGGCGCCCGCCAGTCGGCGTGCGGCGGGGAGCAAGACGCCGTTGTCGGGGCCGACAAGTGCGTGGTCGCCAGCGCGAACGACGAGCGCGTCGCGGTCGGTGCCGACGCCGGGATCGATCACGACGAGGTGGGTCGCCGGCGGAAAATAGGGGAGGACCTCCCGCAGCCAGAAGGCGGCCGCGCGAACGTCTTGCCGGGGGAAATCGTGTGCAATATCGACCAGCCTGGCGTCCGTTCGCTGCAGCAGGACGCCCTTCATCGCCGCCGGGTACGGCGTCCCGAAGTCAGACGCGAGCGTGATCATGCGGTGGTCTACGAATCGTCGCCGTAAATTAGGCCCCGTTCGAATCGGAGTCGCTGACCATCTGGATGCGCTCGATGCCGTCCATCTCCTCGACGACCTCCACGACGGCCTCGGGGACCAGCGACTCCCAGTCGCCGCCGGTGATCATCCGCTGGCGGACCTCAGATCCCTCGAGCACCTCGCGGTTGAACATCGGCGACTGGCGGATCTCGATGTCGGCCTCGCGAAAGAGCTGGATGACCAGCGGGTTGTTCGAGTACGCCACGTCGAAATCGGGGCTCATGCTCTGGACGTGACTGACCCACACCGAGTTGCGCTCCAGGTCCTCGATCGGGACGGCGTAGGTCACGAGATCGGTGTCGACCAGCGACTTCGTGATCATCATGATCCGTTCGCCGGCGGTGAACGGATCCCGGACGGTGTGTGAGTTGTCGGCGCTCCCGATCCCGAGGACGAGCTCGTCGACGTCCTCGGCGATCTGCTCGACCATGCTCCGGTGACCGTTGTGGAAGGGCTGAAACCGGCCGATGTAGAACCCCCGAGTCATGCCGAATACTGCTCGAGCGGCCCGCTTAAGCGTGGCGAGTTCCCCGCGACCGAGACGGACCCGGCCGATCGTTCACGGCGTTCGAGCGGCGTGACGGCCGCGGCTCGAGGCCGATCGGTCACGAACCGATATATTCAGGACAGTTTTGATATGAAGCGAACACGCGGTAGGCTCGGCCTGATCCCTCCCGTCGACCGCTGTGTCTCCCGGAATCAGCAACTGACACCATACTCCGCATGGAGAAAGTATATCAGTCGCAATCCCTTCGAAACAGATACCGAACAGAGTTCTATGAGTAACGATACGAACGTTGACGACCCTCCCGAAGACGCTCCGGACGCCGCTCCCGACGGGGACTCCGTCGAAGAGCAGCGCGAGCGTCAGGGAGAACGGTCGCCGTACGAGGAGGACGGCGACCGTCGCACTGACGTCGACGATCCGACCGACGAGCGCTCGAGGTCGTCCGACGAGGACGACATCGAGACCGTCAACGACCTCGGCAGTACGGTCGAGGTCGATCCCGGCGTCGAGGTCGACGAGGAGATCGCCGAGGACGACCTCCTCGGCGGCCTCAAGATCGACTCGACGGAGGACATCGAGGTCCCCGATCGGCTCGTCGATCAGGTCATCGGCCAGGACGAAGCACGAGATATTATCATCAAAGCGGCCAAGCAGCGCCGGCACGTCATGATGATCGGCTCGCCAGGGACCGGCAAGTCGATGCTGGCGAAGGCGATGAGCCAACTGCTGCCCAAGGAGGATCTTCAGGACGTTTTAGTCTACCACAACCCGGACGACGGCAACGAGCCGAAGGTCCGCACCGTTCCCGCCGGCAAGGGCGAACAGATCATCGACGCTCACAAGGAGGAAGCCCGCAAGCGCAACCAGATGCGCTCGATCCTGATGTGGATCATCATCGCGATCGTCGTCGGGTACGCGATCCTCTCGGGAAGCATCCTGCTGGGGATCCTCGCGGCAGGGATCATCTGGCTGATCTTCCGCTACACCTCGCGCGGTACGGACGCGATGGTGCCCAACATGATCGTCAACAACGGCGATCAGCGCGTCGCTCCCTTCGAGGACGCGACCGGTGCCCACGCCGGCGCACTGCTGGGTGACGTCCGCCACGACCCGTTCCAGTCCGGCGGCATGGAGACGCCGAGCCACGACCGTGTCGAACCCGGCGCAATCCACAAATCGAACAAGGGCGTGCTGTTCGTCGACGAGATCAACACGCTCGACATCCGGACCCAGCAGAAGCTGATGACCGCCATTCAGGAAGGCGAGTTCGCCATCACGGGCCAGTCCGAGCGCTCCTCGGGCGCGATGGTCCAGACCGAGCCCGTCCCCTGTGACTTCATCATGGTCGCGGCTGGCAACCTCGACGCCATGGAGAACATGCACCCCGCGCTCCGCAACCGGATCAAGGGGTACGGCTACGAGGTCTACATGGACGACACCATCGAGGACACCCCCGAGATGCGACGCAAGTACGCCCGCTTCGTCGCTCAGGAGGTCGAACGCGACGGCCGTCTCCCCCACTTCACGGACGACGCCGTCGAAGAGGTCATCCTCGAGGCCAAGCGCCGGTCGGGCCGGAAGAACCACCTCACGCTGCTGTTCCGCAGCCTCGGTGGCCTGGTCCGCGTCGCCGGCGACATCGCCCGCGCCGAGGACCGCGAGTTCACCACCCGCGAAGACGTGCTGCAGGCCAAGCAGCGCTCGCGTTCGATCGAGCAACAGCTCGCCGACGACTACATCGAGCGCCGCAAGGACTACGAGCTGCAGGTCAACGAGGGCGGCGTCGAAGGTCGCGTCAACGGCCTCGCCGTCATGGGCGAGGACTCGGGCATCATGCTCCCCGTGATGGCCGAGATCGCGCCCGCCCAGGGTGGCGGTCAGGTGATCGCCACCGGCAAGCTCAAAGAGATGGCCGAGGAGTCCGTCCAGAACGTCTCCGCGATCATCAAGAAGTTCTCCGACGTCGACCTCTCGGAGAAGGACATCCACATCCAGTTCGTTCAGGCCGGCCAACAGGGCGTCGACGGCGACTCCGCCTCCATCACGGTGGCGACCGCCGTCATCTCCGCGCTCGAGAACATCCCGGTCGACCAGTCGGTCGCCATGACGGGATCGCTCTCCGTGCGCGGCGACGTGCTTCCGGTCGGCGGGGTCACCCACAAGATCGAGGCCGCGGCAAAGGCCGGCTGCAGCAAGGTCATCATTCCCGAAGCGAACGAACAGGACGTGATGATCGAAGAGGAGTACGAGGAAATGATCGAGATCATCCCCTGTGCGAACATCAGCGAGGTCTTAGATGTCGCCCTGATGGGCGAACCGAAGAAGGATTCGCTGGTCGATCGACTCAAGTCGATCACCGGTTCGGCGTTCGACCAGGGGACCGTCGGCTCCGCCGGCGGCTCGAACCCGAGTCCGCAGTAAATGCCCGAGTGGGCGACGTTCGTCGGCCTGACGGGCGTCGTCCTCGTCTTATTGCTCGTTCTTTCGCACCTGACCCAATCGGCGTTTAGCGACGGCGACGCGGACGGAACCAACCGGACCACGGACCCGTCCGACGAGACCGGGGTCGCAACTGACCCGGACCGCGTCGACATCGCGGTCGACTTACCGCCACGCGATTCGGAGTCGACCGTCGACCCGCCCGCGGAGACCGATCCGGATCGACGCCCCGCCGGCGCGCCGAGGCCCGACTCCGGCGACGGAACTCGAGCCGGCGAGCCGGCGACTCCGCACTCGCCTTCGAGCGTGGCGGACGCCGCCGACGATCGGGATAGATCCGATCGACGCGACTCGAGCGAGCCGGCCGCTTCGGTCGCGACGGACGACCGTCGCCGACGGCCGGTCGAACGCGGCGTCGACCCCGACTCGCTGTCGACCGGGATGGTCCTCGCGAACGTCGCCTTCTCGCAGGGGCTGTTCGCGCTCGTGTTGCTCGGCGCGGCGGTCTACACGGCGATTCCCCCGTCCGCGCTGGGCGTCGAGTTCTCCTTGGCCTACCTCGAGACGGGACTCGTCCTGGGAACGGTCGCCGGGATCGTCTTCTACGCCGCGAACGAACTCGCCGCGGCGGCCGCGACTCGCTTTGGCTTCGACCACGAGGAGCAACTGCGCGAACTGCTCTCGCCCGACTCGACCCGGGGCTGGCTGCTCCTCTTGCTCGGGGTCTTGCCGATCGTCGCCGGCTTCGAGGAACTCCTCTTCCGGGCGGCGCTGATCGGCGTCCCCGCCGCCGGCTTCGGGATCTCGCCGTGGCTGCTCGCGGTCGGCTCGTCGGTCGCGTTCGCGCTCGGCCACGGGATGCAGGGCTCGGTCGGCGTCGTCGTCACCGGGCTCCTCGGGTTCGTCCTCGCGGCGGTCTTCGTCGTCACCGGAAGCCTGCTGGTCGTCGTCGTCGCCCACTACCTCGTCAACGCCCTCGAGTTCGTCGTCCACGAGGGCCTCGAGTTCGAGTGGGCCGAAACCCTCGAAGGCTAAGGGCGAGGGGTCGGTAGTCAGGCCATGGACGTGGCTGGAAGGGAAACCCGCGCTCGAGCGATCGTCGCCCTGATCGTCGGCTACTTCGCGGTGTTGGCCTACGCGACGATCGCGGCCGATCCGCTGGCGGCGACGGTCGCGGAAGTCGGCTTCGGCGTCATCGCGATGGCGGTGGGAGCGACGCTGTACGACCGGGCGGAAGGGACGCGATCGGCGCTGGTGGCCGCCGCGGTCTGCCTCGTCATCGGTGGTGCGCTCTCGATCGTCGCCGTCCTCGCCGACGTGACCGCCGTCGACTCGCTCTCGTCGCTGCTCGTCTTTGCGGGCGTCGGCTGCTACGGCTACGCGGTCTTGCGCGGTTGATCTCGAGCCCTCACTCGCTCGAGCCGCGGGTTTCCCTCCCGCGTGCTAGCCGGTCGGAAGCGATCCGCGCCCGAGCCGAGACCGGACGCCGACGACGATCCCTGCCAGGGTCCCCAACAGGGTTCCGGCCGCGATAGCGATCGTCACGCCGGACCCGAGCCAGGCGACGACGAAGACGGCGAGGAAAGCAACGCCGAACGCCCTGAGCGCTCGAGCGAGCGCCCGACGTGTCGGATCTCCGTCACGGCCGAACTGGACGAGAACGACGGCCGCGACCGAGACGCCGGCGGCGATTCCGGCCGGGAGGCCGACGAGAACCGAGAATTCGATGTAGGGGAGCAACAGCTCCGAGACGACGGCGAAGACGAGGAGAAACGTCGCGGTGCCCGCCGCGGCGGCGGAGCCGAGCGTTCGAAGGCGCATGTCAATCACGGCGACGGTACGACCGGATCGGCAATAGGTGCTCCGACGAATACTGCTGACGGGGAAGTCTCAAAACTGCTCGAGCCCGGTCTGCTCGGCGTCGGCGAGGAGGTTCTTGCAGGTCGACCACGATTCGCGCGCGAACGGCGGGAGGTCGCCGTGGTCGTCGACGTACGTCTCGAGGAACTCGCGGGTGGTCGAATCGCCCGGATAACCGCTACCGACCGGGCCGTACTCGTCGGCCAGCGCGGCGACGTGGGCGTCGCGTTCGACCTTGGCGACGATGCTGGCCGCGCCGACCAGCGGCGACTCGTCGTCGGCGCCGTGGCGGGCGTCGATCTCGAGGGTGGGGAGCGAGCAGGCCTCGGTCACGCGGCGCGCGAAGCGCTCGGCGTCGGTGTCGCAGGCGTCACAGAGGCCGGTGAGCGGGGCGCCCGTTGCGTCGCGCTCGAGGCAGTCGGCCACCCCCGCGATCGCTGCGGCGTGGGCTGCGACCGCCAGCGAGTTCATGTCCGTCTCCGGGTCGTCGATCCGGGCCGGCGTGATCTCGGCGACGCCGACCGCGATCCGGTCGTCCTCGCGCAGGGTCGCCGCCAGGTCCTCGCGGCGTTCGGGAGAGAGCCGTTTGGAGTCCTTGATGCCGTCGGGGAGGGCGCTCGAGTCCTCGCAGTGGACGGCCGCGGCGAACATCGACCCCAGCGCGGGGCCCTTGCCGGCCTCGTCGACGCCGAATGGCACATTCGTAGATTCATTACCGGATTCTAAAAAGCTCTGTAATTGCAGACGCGTTTTCCGTCACCCTGCACATTCATTGCTAAGGCGGTCTAGGAAATATTTATTGCTGTGTATGGTGTTACGTCCTATATGGAAGGTATACCATCCAGAACGTCTGGAAGACTTGACAAGGTCGAGCGAGTCTGGACTAACCTAACCGATCATGAACGCACGGGGATGACCTATGAGTGAGTCACAATTGAACTTCTCACAGCAACGACGGAAAGGAGTAGTGCTGGCAGCAGGTGCGGTTTTGATTTTCGCCGGCGGTGCTGGAGTGTTCCAATACTATGACTTTCCACTAATCGGATACCTTGGATTAGTTGTCCCGTCGATGATCCTCCTGTTCTATAGCTACAGGAACATTTCCGCCAGCCGTAATCAAACAGCGATACAGGATGAACGGTCCGTAAACTTCCACAGAAAGGCCGGCCTCGATTCGTTTTGGATTCTCGTATCGATCATCGCTTTGAATTCGTTACTTTCGATTTTCCCGGCGAAAGGCCAGAATAATATCTATCTGATTAGCGGTATAGTAGCTTATGCACTGACGTTCGGATACTACAAATACGTAAGATGAAGAATGAAGTCTGATCTGAATGTTTATCGTGCCAAGCACGACATTACGCAGGAGGAATTGGCTAAGGAAGTTGGAGTTACCCGTCAGACCATCAATGCCATTGAAACGGGACGCTACGATCCATCACTTGACCTCGCGTTCAAGCTTTCCGATTACTTTGAATGTGATATAGAGGACCTGTTCTCCCCTGAATAGTACGGATCTGAATTGACCATCTCTCCTTAAAAATATTTCACTACAAGAAAGAAGGGATCAGTCTGTAGCCGAGTGATCAGCCGCAGACGACATTCCCGTCATCTGGAACATTGTCGATACAGATGAGACAGCAGCCACAACTCCCGCCGGCGTACCCACAAGTCGCGACGAGACACAGAGAACATTGCGGACCAGTCACACACGCTCCAGCACACCCAGCACACGTCACGCCGCCGACTGCGCAACTGGGACACGGTCCGAATAGCGCGAAACAACCATCACCCTGTGTCGACACGTCTTGTTTCGATATTTCATCCACTTCATATCGTTCTGAACGAAGCGGACTGATTGCTTGTCTCTGCAAGTAAGTATCGCTGTTGCCTACTATTGAGACATACGTTAACACTTCCTCGGTTTGATTCGTGACTTCAAACGCGTTGAATTCCTTCTTGTAGGACGCTGAAATCTCGTCTGGATTAGATCCCGTGATTTCTGCCAAGATGGATAGCTCTTCGCTCGTCGCAGTCCGGTACGTCTGAACTCCTTCGCTATCCTCGTTAACCAAGATGATCTCAGTATCATTCGGCGAGGACCGATACTGCTTGGGGAGGTCTTCACTTTTCGACGACGAATCCACTTCAAAATATGACGAAAACACGCCGTCGTTCGACCGGTCCAATTCACCGTAGACCAGTTCGCCGATCTCGGTCTCTGCTCGAGTCGTAATCACTGAATTTTTGTCATGATGGCGATGCTCTTTTTTCTCTACCGATTCAATTTCCGGGTTACCGACGGCGTTCAGCAGTTGCTTTATCTGCTCGCTTTCTGCCAGCGCTTCTTTTGGATCATCCTCTGCTGAAACCGTCGTCGTTGCTGCCATCCCGATGGCCGTTCCACCGAGACCTTTCATCATCTTTCTCCGATTAAATTTTCCGCTCATACCTCGTCAGTACGATTGTAATCTAAAGCATTAAATTTCTCCCTTCAGATCATAATAAAAGATATTTTATTTAGGTCAACTTACATATTTTGGTGTGGTTCGGCGTCTCGATAGCGGTACTTCTAAACTCGAATTTGCGATTCAGACTCACAGGGGTTCTTCGGTGACGAAACAAGCGATACCGATGACTACCTTCAGTTGCGTCTCCCGTTCGGTGGCAAAAAGGAACGGACTCGACGTGAAACGGATATGTCGAACCCGGGTGAATTCGATGGCCTCAGTTCGTCACGTCCGATCGCGGTTCGGTACAGACCGTTGTTGGCCGCGTTGGTCAAGCGTCACTTCACATCGATTCGCTGTCTGCACGCGGTTCGTCTCGGAAGAACGAATCGAGTTCGAACGGCTCGTCCTCGCCCTCGACGCCGGTCACGTCCAGCGCCGTCACCTCGGCGTCGGTCTCGAGCAACCCTGCGACGCTCGGCTCGGTCCGCCCGTTGTCGCTGCTGATGAGCTCTTTGACGTAGAGGCCGCCCTCGCCGTGGAGCCGTACTTCGGCCTCGGTCGGTCCACGGAGATCTCCCTCGATCGCGTAGACCGTCCGCTGGCGGGTGAGTCCCGCTCGCCGGTGGTCGACCCGCTCGGGCGTGTACTGGTCGACGGTCGTTCCCTCGAGTTTTGCGAGCGCGGCGTCGAACGCGTCCTCCTCGACCGGTTCGGCGAACTCGACGTCCGCCCGGTACCGCTTGCTCGCGTCGTGTTCCTTGACGCGCTCGACCATCTCGTGGGTCGCCAGCCGGAGTCCCGCGACCTCGACCGCGCCATCGGCGGCGTCGTTGATCTCGCGCTCGAGGGCCGCCGGATCTGGGTCGCGCAATCGGGGTCGTTTCACCTCGAGGACGAACGGCCGCCCCTCCTCGAGCATGCGCGCGTCGACGTCCTCGCGGCCCGCGCCGTGGAAGGTGCCCTCGTCGCCGTCCATCGCGTCGACGACGTGGGGTCGAACGACCTGTTCGACGCTCGTATCGTACATGTAGCCCGAGCCGCCGCAGTAGTCACAGGGCTCTTCGCCGTCGTCGCCAAGCTGGACGCCGCTGCCGCCACACTCCCGGCAGGGCCACTCCGTCTGCGGGATGTCGCGCTCGAGTTTGCGGTACCGGCCGTAGACGAACGCGGGATTGACCTGCACGTCGACCGCGTGGCTCGTGACGGTCCCCGACTCGAGGGCCTCGAGCGGATCGAACCCCTCGAGGTCGACGACGGCGAGCACGTCCGGCCGGTCGAAGTCGACCTCGGTTCCGGTCGTCGCGCCGACGCGGCGGCCGACCTCGCGGTTCACTTCGCGCTTCATCGACTCGCCGGCGTCGGGCTCGAGGCCGGCGTCCTCGCGCAGCAGGCGTTCGTTCTCCTCGACCAGCGGCGGGACGCGGGTGCCGACCTGGTAGGTGGCAAAGTCGACGCCCTCGAGGACGTCGGCGATAGCGTCGGCGATGGCGTCGAACGTGCCGCAGTAGCCCTCACAGACCCAGCAGTCCGCGGGCGGGGTGGGGTCGAAGTCCTCGTCGTCGGCCAGCGCGATCGTCGTGCGAAGCGCCCGGCCGCGCTCGGCGTTGGTCAGCCCGAAACTGCGCTCGGCGAAGGGGCGTCCGAGACAGGAGTCGCAGACGGCACCCGTCGACAGCAGCGCGCGGGCGTCTTCCGTGATCATGTCTCGGGAGTCGGGCGGCCGCGGGTAACACGTTTTCCCTTCGCGGGGGCCGGACGCCGGCGCGTTGCTCGCCGCTCCGCCGCGGCTTGAATACGCCGCCCGTTTGCCCCGAGGTTCAAATGGGTCGGGTCCTATCGCCCCATCATGCACGATTCCCGACTGGATCGGCGCTCGTTTCTCGCGGCCGCGAGCGCCGGCCTCGCCGGCGCCGTCGCCGGCTGCGCCGAGCCCCGCGCCGACAGTTCGATCGAGGGGAGTTCCACGTACGACATCGACCGGGGAAACCTCGCTGAAGGATCTGCCTTTACCGACCTCTACAACGCGATCATCGAATCGGTCACGCAGGTCCGCGTCTTCGGGGTCCGGGATCCCAACACGGGTGTACAGGGCCGCGGTCAGGGCTCCGGCTTCCTCTACGACGATCGCCACGTCGTCACCAACGACCACGTCATCGCCAACGGGACCGCGGCCGACCTCCAGTACATCACCGGCGACTGGACGAGCACCACACTCGTCGGCCGGGACTACTACAGCGATCTGGCCGTCCTCGAGGTCGACCACGTTCCGAAGGCGGCCACGCCGCTGTCGCTGACCGACGAGCGGCCAGTCGTCGGCCAGCAGGTCGCCGCCGTCGGCAACCCCTACGGCCTCGAGGGGACGATGTCGACGGGGATCGTCAGCGGCGTCGACCGGACGCTGACGCTCCCGGAGCGGCAGTTTTCGTTCCCGAACGTCGTCCAGACCGACGCCGCGGTCAACCCCGGCAACAGCGGCGGGCCGCTCGTCGATCTGGACGGCGAAGTCGTCGGCGTCATCAACTCCGGCGGCGGCGACAACATCGCCTTCGCGATCTCGGCGGCGCTGGCCGGACGCGTCGTCCCGGCGCTCATCGACGACGGCGAGTACGAGCACTCCTACATGGGCGTCGGGCTCCGGACGGTCGATCGGCTCGTCGCCGAGGCCAACGACTTCCCCGAGGCGACCGGCGTCATGGTCACGGCCACCGTCGACGGCTCGGGAGCCGACGGCGTCCTCCGGCCGGCCTCGGGGACCGTCCGACGGCGCGACGAGGCGATCCCGGTCGGCGGCGATGTAATCCTCGCAATCGACGGCGAGCCGATCCCCGACCGTCACGCCCTCTCGACGTATCTGGCGCTCGAGACCAGCCCCGGCGATACGATCGCGGTTCGGCTCCGCCGGGACGACCGGACGATCACGCGCGAACTGACCCTCGGCGCTCGGCCCGCGGTCTGAGCCGTCCCCCGTCGCGGTCTCCCCGGAGGGCTGCCGAAGACCGTTTACAACGGATCGTTTACCCCATTTCAGCCCGTTTCGCTCCGCCCGAATTTCCCCGTAGCGATATCGTACACATCAGGACCTATCGAGTTCTTTTTCGGCCGATTGAATGGTCCGAACCGGGGCGGATTCGGACGCTACCGCCCGGACTGTTCGGGTTAGCTACTCGATAACAATAGTACGGAATCCGGTATCATTGGTCGGCGCGAGTACCCGCCGCCTGACACCCCATGACCGATGCCGACTTCCACCCGCCCGACACCGAGGCACCGATCACCGATCTCGAGCACGTCACGGTTGAGAACGACGACGCCCCAAACGAGTGTGCGATTTTCCCCCGTGACGCCAGCGAGGACGTGCTGACGACGACCTGGATCTCGGCCCACGAGGGCTCCTTCGTCGCCCTCGAGTCGATCCGCTAATCGGTACCGATGCACGTGAGTCACTCCGTCACCGCGGCCGGATTCTGGCTCGGAACCCTGTTGCCAGTCGCCTATCTCCCTATCATCGTGGGCGGCATCGACTCGATCAGTCGCCTGTCGTTGTTTCTCGGCCTCCTGGTGGTCCACGCGCTCGCCCTCGTCGTCGGCCACGACTATTCGGGGTCGCGGCCCCGCTGAGCGCTCGTCTCTCCCGCGTTCCGGGTCTCGGCTCGTTCCACCGGCCGCCGTCTCGACCGTTCGATCGTCGTCGTTCCCGTTGCGCGATCAGTCCGTGATGCGCCAAAACGGAAGACGTGTTCAGCGCTGAAGATGTTCACATTCGGGCCCATCGTCCGTTCTGTCGCCGATTCGTGCTCCGCGACGAACAGCACCGATGTCGATGCGGGAAACCGGTGGAGTCGCGGTGTTACGACGCCCACGGCGACTGGTGTGCCGTCGACGGTGTCGACGCGGCAATCGGTCGCTCGAGCGTTAATCGAACCCGTCAGTCGAGCGCCGCCGACCAGACCTGCGCCCGCGGCGTGCCGCAACTGTCGCAGACGACCGCCCGCTTGCTCTTGTACGTGGTGCGCTCGAGCACCCCCTCCGAGCAGTCCGGACAGGTCCGCCCCTCGAGGATCGCGAGTAGCTGCCGCTTTCCGCCGGACTGCGACGACTCTGATTTCGCCATATAGACACTCCATACCGGAGACCGAGGAAACGGTTGGCCATGCCTATGCAGCCCGACGGTGCGTCTCGAGTCGAAGGGCCTATGCTCGCGTCCGCTGTACGCCCGCAGGATGTGGCCCTGGGGACACCTCGCCGTCGCCTATCTGCTCTACGCCGTCGTCGCTCGCCGGCAGTTCGACCGCCCGCCGCGCGCGCTGCCGGCGATCGCACTCGCCGTCGGCTCGCAGTTTCCCGATTTGATCGACAAACCGCTCGCGTGGAATTTCGGGGTGTTGCCCGGCGGCCGAACCCTCATGCACTCGCTGTTCACCGCGGCGATTCTCATCCCGTTCGTCGTCGTCCTCGCGGCGCGTCTCGAGGCCCGGCCGATCGGCGTCGGCTTCCTCGTCGGCTACGGCTCGCACCTGCTGGCCGACGTTCCGCCGTCGGTCCTCGGCGGCGAGTACGCCGGCGCGGCCTACCTCCTCTGGCCGGTCCTCGAGCAACCGCCCGAAGCCCCCGTCGCGGGGATCCTCGACGCCTTCCTCCACTACTACGAACTGGGGCTCTACGAGTGGGCGCAGTTCGCCCTCTTCGCGGCCGCCGTCGTCGTCTGGTATGCAGATGGGATGCCGGGGCTCGGACTGGTGCGCACGTCGCTCGAGCGCCGCCTCGGCGTGCAGTCCTGACCGCGACCCGTCGCCGCCGAATCGTGGCGGCTATCCCGCCGGCCGCCTTCCACCCGGTATGCGCCAGTTCGTCCTCATCGGGCACGACGTCCCTACCGATCCCGACTTCTCGCTCGACGACCTCGCCGGCGGGGCCGGCCGCCTCGACGCGCTCTGTCGGTCGATCACCGCCGCGTTCGTCACCTCCCACGGTATCCGCGAGGACGTTCGCGTCCACCTGATCGCACAGGACGAGTACACCATCACCTTCGACGGGAGCGAGCTCCGGCGGCTCAACCCCGACGAGCGCAGCACCGCCGCCCTGGTTCGCACGGCCCTCGAGCACCGCGAGGACGCCATCGGCGCGCTCCCCGCGGAGCCGAGTCCGGGGGTCGAACTGTACCGACGCGGGTTCGAGGCGACGCTCGAGGCGATCGCCGACGACGGCCCGATCGTTCAGTTACACGAGGACGGCGATGCGATCGCGGATGTGCGCCCCGAGGCGCTCGCGGACGCGGTGTTCGTGCTCTCGGATCACCGCGATTTCACCGACGAAGAAGCGGGGCTGCTCGAGGAGTACGCCGACCGGCGACTCCGGCTCGGGCCGCAGTTGCTCCACGCCGATCAGGCGATCACGATCGCGCACCACTATCTGGACACGGCGGGCTACGAGCGGTTTTGAGGGCGAACTCGAGCGAGTGTGGCGCCACCGCCGGCGGGCTGACGACCCCTTTCGCAAGCGTTAAACGAACGGACGCGTTCGCTTAGAATGCGGGCCGGTGGGGTAGCTTGGTATCCTTCGGCCTTCGGGTGGCCGTAACCGCAGTTCGAATCTGCGCCGGCCCACTTTTCCCGCATCGCAAACCCGTGAGCGACAGCAACCGACGGCGGTGCGACTATCGCCGATTTCGCCGATATCCTCGAGCTCGATCAGGGCGACGTATCGCTCCGGGCCCGGAAGTACCGCGGGGAACTCTGAGCACTCGTCGAGTCCGCCGAGTACGCGATCGAGAGCTATGCCGACCGGATGCAACACCTCATGGGCTTGGCCGATCACGTCGCGGAGTCGTCGCCGTTTCAGAAATGGCTCGCGAAGAACGGGGCCGACCTCTCGTTCGACGATCAGGGCGAGCCCCGGCGAATGCGGATCGACACGATTCTCTCCCGGCTGAAGTCGGATAGCTTCGAGAACGTCCAGACGATCGCCGCAGCGGCCCTCGAGAAGTGGTCGAAGTCGGGAAACGATCCGACGGTCCTCCGCGGCATCGAACTGACCTGGAAGACGCCTGGCGGTGGGACTGAAACCGGGTTCGTCGGCGCAGTCGCCGACCGCTGAACCGGCTTGGGTAGTGGCAACACTACCCCTCCGTTTCATTTCCGCAATCACACTTTCATCAGCGGCTGATTTTCACAAGTTGATTTGTCTCCGGTTGGGGTAGCCGTGGCGATCGCCACGACCGCACCGCGACGCCTGCGGGACGGATTCGCGCTGCGCGCGAACCGCCCCTTGGCGGGTGTCCCCAAGGGGACTGAGCCAAAAAATTACAGCACCCCACCCCGCCTCCGCACGCACGACTCCAGTTGATCCACATGAAACGTCCCTTCGAAACTTTTGACATGGTTGAAGTATCTAAGATGAAATTCTATGGTATGGCGGATGAACCGACTTGGGCTTCCATTTTAGAATTGCTCTATCAGGGGCAACAACAACAAATTAGACGAAAAGAAGACGCCCATGATAATACCGTTATTTGCCGCGATGAATTATGCGATGAACTTGATTTGAGCTACCCGGAAGTAGATGATGCACTAACATTCATGGAAGCTGCAGGCCTACTAAAACCAGAAAGTTCCAGATCAGCCAATTTCACTTTGACTCCACAAGGATTCAAGGTTGCACATGAGAGAGTTTTGGAAAAGGATCGTCATTCAAGAGAAGATAAACGATTAGAACGTCAACAAACATTCGAGGATAGACGAGTAGGGTGGCAAGAAGAGCGTGAACTCCAGCGTTCAAAGCGTCAACATGATGTCAATCGAGCAGTTGCTTTCCTTACGTTAGGATTGATTTCAATCACACTCATTGATACCACAGTTAGAACATTTGTTAGAATGGGGGTTTTCGATGTCGCATTCGTGATTATTTTGATAGGTCTTTTTGCTCTTTTTGCATTTACGCTCATTCTCTATTACTTCGGCTTGATTTCACCCCTTTCCGAAGATGGTGATGAAATGAACTTTCAGCGAGATTACTGATGATATTGCCCCTAAGAGGCAGGGCAATTTCGCGGCGCGCAGAGCGCGCGCTGCGCTGAGGGTAAGACGAACTGGCCGATACCGGACGGTACAGAGACGTTATAGCGGTGGTAGATGGATGCGGGACCATACTAAGCGGAACTAGCGGAAGCGCTTAGGCAGGGGTCAGAAAACCGGGTTAATCGAGATCGTCGCCTGTCGGACCTATAGTGATCCCCGTTCGCTATTCGGGCATGACTAGCCTTTGACATTCTTCATGAAGGTAATCATGGCAGTGACGTACAAATTCAGTCAATTCTGGCTCACCACCACTTTCATCTATTTCCTCCAGAGCTTTACCCACCCAGCGATTTTTTCGTACACCTAAATCCATCCACTCCTCTAACTCTCCCACAGGGACAATAAATATACCAAATTCTTTACAGTCGTCTATGATTTCTCCTATCAAATTTTCCACCTCACCACTAGCGGCGGCAACACCTTCATCTTTCAATTCGTCCCAATCTGGGCCAGCATAGTCATCTTCTTCCATTAATGTGTTTACTTCATCACATTTCCGGTTTATTGGTTGTGACTCAGAATGGCTGCTATATGAACGAACAAGGCCAACTAGATCCTGTGGTTTCCGTATTATATCAAGGTCGACAATAGCAGCGCTCGGTATATCTGCTTCAGTGAGAACTGTAGTTATTTTCTTTATTGTCTGTTTGTTTTGACCATACGTATACGGGATATCTCGCTGATCTAAGTTTTCGCTCGCAACAAAGCGATACACAGTAGCATCCGAGTCTGCTTCACAGACTACAACACCCTCATGGAATATCCCCTCAATCACTCGTTGAGAGGACAAAAGCGGATCAGAAGAAAGTTCTTGGGTCGTTTCAATCGACATTTCATTAAAAGTAGTCTGATCATCTCTGCGGTTCAGACGATGTATCGTAATATCAGGACCGCTTGAGAAGACTCCCCGAAGAAAATTAGAATTATGAGTTGATATAATAATTTGTCCAGGTATTTGATCGACATGGTCTGCTAACCAGCCGCCAAATTCTCTAGCCTGTGCAGGATGCAAAAATGCTTCAGGTTCATCAAGCAGTACTGTTCGATTTTGGCTTAGTAGGAGGCTTAATAGGACCCCAGCAAGACTTCGATATCCTGCTCCTTGCTTATCTAATAAATGATAATCCTCGATTTCATCGTTCGGCCCTATGAAGTTGTTTTCTATGTCTCCGAACTCGTCATGCACCAATAGTTGGAATTTCTGTAACCTTCTTATATCTAATATTATGTCTTTATTGAAAATCTGTCTGAAGGCAGCTCGCATCTCTTCTCGGACCTCCTCTTCTTCATAGAGCTTTTGAACAGGATCTGTAGCAAAATCAGACTCTACGTCATATGAGTTGGTTGATTCTGCTATTTCAAGGCGTGAGCCAGCATCAAGATACGATATCGCGAATTTCCTGAAATTCAGGTTATTTATTTCTAGTTCGAAAAGTGAATCTGCGTTCTCCACTTGGTCTTCATGACCCGGATTGATCGTGACAGCGGGATAACCCTGTACCTCTGGCCCCATACTACGGAATTGTCTCCGTCCTCTTTGATCGACAGTCTCATCCAATCGGTCTACAAATTCGTCGAATGTGACATTTTTAAGATCAAGATCTTGTATAAGTACGGTTTCTGGATCGTTTCTGTGGTTGGTCGTCATAATTTCTCTTATATCCCTTAATGTCTGCGATTTGCCAGTATTGTTCGGCCCGACAAGAATAGTGAAATCGCTGAACTCGACGAACTCTCCACTCTTTGTAGTACCGCCTTCAATCATTATTATCTCTACTTATATTCTCTCCACTAGTGTTAACTCCTTTCGATCTTTCCTGTACGAATTGCTCACTAACCATTCCTGCTTTCTTTTTTCCGAAGCTCCCCCTGGGGTTGTACGTCGACAGAATCCGATTCCCGAATATACACACGAGCCGCGACTCGCCGTGTGCAGATCTCGAGTTAGCCCACCACTCAAATCGCTATTCTCTCTGATTGAGCAACACGTTCCGCCGATCTCAGGCTGAAATAGGCCGGTCAGTGAGTCGAAAAAACGAGGATTTCGGGGGTCGTGTGTACGAGCATGCGAATCAGAACCGGCGGTGACTACGCGTATCGATGAGACGCGAGCGATCGTGCAACTGCTTCTACGACTACAACGAAATAACGGCCGTGGTCGACACCTGCGACGACGTGCCGTCGGTCGTTCGGGCCGCTTTCGCGTCCTCGAGCGCGACGATCGTACGCTCGAGCGCGGGAGCCCCACCGTGCGACTGCGACGGAACCGTACCGGGTTCGCTGCCCGTTGTACAACGACCTTGTCAGTGTAAGTGGTAGCATTATCCTCGCCGCCGCCGTGGCTTTCGTCGCCGGGGTTACCACGAGACCGCCGTCATCACTGTCTCTGCCATCATATGTTACCCCGGCTCGCCGTTTTGACATCCGCTTTGGACAGTCCCTGGTCCCACGCGTCGCCGATGCTGCTTCGGATCGATATCTCTCCGCCGGAGACGCTGTCGTGACTCGCGATCCTGTACACGGAGCGCTGCGTCGAAAACGGCGCTGAACGAGCCGGCAGCCAAGCGATGTGCGCTCGAGCGGAGCGCAGACGAGTTGGGGGAGCCGGTCGTGTTGCTGCCGGTTTCGTTCCCACCACCGGTACCGCCGTCGCCGTCAGTCGGCCAGCGCCGCGACGAGCGTCTCTACGTCGAAGTCGTTGAGCGGGTTGTGCTCGTCTTTGACCGTCGTGATGACGAACTTCGAGGAGGTGCGTTCGATCTCGTCGATCGCCTCGTAGTCCTCGATGAGCGTCTCGACCATTTCGCGGTTGGCCACGTGGGCGATGGCGACGAAGTCGGTGTCGCCCATCGTGAAGTAGACCTGGTTGACTCCCTCGACGGCGGCGAGTTTCTCGCCGACGGTGTCGTGGTAGCCGTCCTCGAACTCCGCCCAGACCTCCGAGATGAGCGTGATCGAGAGCCCGACCTTCTCGAGGTCGATATCGTACAGATCGTTTTTGATGACGCCGGCCTCGCGAAGCTGGGTGAGTCGGTAGTGGACCGTCGATTTCGGGATGCCGGTTGCGTCTGCGATCTTGTCCGGGCTCGCTGTGCCGTCTCTGGCGATGGCGGTCAGAATTCGAATGTCTTTCTCATCCATGGGCGAGTTCCGACTACCGTTCAATGGTGCTGGGGTCGTATAAATGAATACTGATTGGAATCTCGTCCGCTCGGTCTCGTCTCGTCGTCTCGAGGCCGCTCCGTTCAGTCGAGGCGAAGTTCGATCAACGATAGCTCGTCGGACGGGACGGCCTCGGTGAACGCCGCCTCCACCTCGTCCCACGTCTTGGGGCGGTAGGCCTCGAGTCCGAAGCTCTCGGCGAACGTCACGAGGTCGGGATTGGTCAGTTCGGTGCCGGTGTGTTCACCGCGGTGGTCGTCCTGTTTCTCCGAGATCAGGCCGTAGTCGTCGTCGGTGAATACGATGGTCGTAAAGCCACAGTCCAGCCGGCTCGCGGTCTCGAGTTCCGCGGCGTTCATCAGGAAGCCGCCGTCGCCGGTGCCGGCGACCACGTTCGCGTCGACCGCGAGGTCGGCCGCGAGCGCGCCCGGGACGGCGATTCCCATGCTCGCCAGTCCGTTCGAGATGACGCAGGTGTTCGGCTCGTAGGTCGGGAACGACTGAGCGATCGCCATCTTGTGGCTGCCCACGTCAGAGACGAGCACGTCGGAGTCGGCCATCGCCTCGCGCAACAGCGGCAGGGCGTTTCTAACCGTCACGGGATCGCCGTCGGCCGGCGGCTCCGTTACCGCCTCGAGCAGGCGATCGTGGAGGTCGTCACACCACACGGCACACGCCTGGGCCTCGAGGCGGTCGTCGATCGCGCCCAGCGCCGCACCGACGTCCGCGACGATCTCCACGTCGGGGTTGTAGTGGCGGTAGACTTCCGCGGGCTCGTAGTCGACGTGGACGATGGTCTTCTCGAGGTCGGGGTTCCACCCTTCGGGGTCGTGCTCGGCGATGTCGTAGCCGACCGCGACGACGCAGTCGGCGCGCTCGATCGCCCGCGCGGCTTCGTCCTCGGGCCCAGAGTCGAGCGTCATCAGCGAGGCCAGTTCGCGGTCGGAGATCGCTCCCTTGCCCATGTACGTCTCGACGACTGGGATGCCCACGCGGTCGACGATAGCCCGGATGGATTCGGACGTGCGGGTCCGCACCGCGCCGTTGCCCGCCAAAATGATCGGTCGTTCGGCGTCCGCGATCAACGCCGCCGCGCGCTCGACCGACTCGTCGTCGGGATCCGGCCGGCGCACCGGATCGCGCCTTTCGATCGGATCGGCCGCGACCGACCCGGCGGCCACATCTTCGGGGAACTCGAGGTGGGTCGCGCCCGGCTTCTCGTACTCGGCGAGCTTGAACGCCTTGCGGACCGATTCGGGAACGATCTCGGGCTCGGCGATCTGGGTGTTCCAGGCGACGATCGGCTCGAAGATGTCGACCACGTCTAACGCCTGGTGACTCTCCTTGTGCAGGCGCTCGCGGCCGCCCTGCCCGGTGATCGCGACGACGGGGCTCTTGTCGAGTTGCGCGTCGGCGACGCCCGTCATGAGGTTCGTCGCGCCGGGGCCGAGCGTCGAACAGCAGACGCCGGCCTCGCCGGTCAGTCGGCCGTGAACGTCGGCCATGAACGCCGCGCCCTGTTCGTGGCGCGTCGGGACGAATCGGACCGACGAGTCACGCAGCGAGAACAGGAGGTCTTCGATTTCCTCGCCCGGCACCCCGAAGACGCGATCGACGCCTTCGGACTCGAGACAGTCGACGAGTAGCTCGGCTGCCGTTTGCATGGTCGCCCCGTCCACACCGCCGTCCATTAATCGTCCCCCGTCAAACTCGATTCGCCCACCCGAATGGGGGCCGACGACTGCCTCAGACGCTCGAGAGAACCCAGCGCTGCGTGTGATGGCCGTTAGCGGGCCACTGCTGGACGTTGGCGCCGTCGGCCGTCGAAGCGTTGGCGACTTCGAGGAGTTTGCCGCTGTTGACGTTGACGAGCTCGTACTGGCCGTTGCCCAGGTCTCGAATCGACCAGCGCTGCGTGGGGTGGCCGTTGGCGGGCCACTGCTGGACGTTGGCGCCGTCGGCCGTCGAGGCGTTGGCGACCTCGAGGAGCTTGCCGCTGTTGACGTTCTCGAGGACGTACTCGCCGTTGCCCTGCTCTCGTACATCCCACTGCTGGGTCGGGTGGCCGTTGGCGGGCCACTGTTGAACGTTGGCGCCGTCGGCCGTCGAGGCGTTGACGACTTCGAGAAGCTGTCCGCTGTTCGCGTTCTCGAGGACGTATCGCCCGTCGGGAACGCCGTCGGATGACGGTTCCTCACCCGTCAGCACGTTCCCGCGAGTGTCCGTGCTCGAAGCGTAGACCTCGAGGTCGGCGACGGTGCCGGCGTTTCGCAGATCGTTGTTCAGGATGGCGTTGTTGGCCGTTCCGGGGCCGGTCTCGCGGATCCCATAGCTCTGTTGAGGGTTCGCCCGGTCGTCGACCACGCGTAGGTTCTGGACCGTCACGTTCTCCGCGGCCGGATGGGAGCCGCCGTCGCGCGAGTCGATGCGGACGCCCTCGCTGTTGCTGTTTCGCACCGTCCCGCCGTTGATACTGACGTTCTGGCAGTCCTGAAGCAGAATTCCCTGGCTGGTGGTGCCCTCGATGTCGACGTGTTCGACGGTGAAACCGCTGCTACCGGAGACGCCGAAGACGCCGCGGGCACCGCCGCGGACGATGACCTCCTGGACGGTGACGTTCTGGCCGCCGCCGGGATCGGGGTTCGTCGCGTCGACCGTCCCCACGGTCGCGCCGGTCGTGTCGTTCAACAGTAGGCCACAGCCGCCGGTGTCCGCCGTCGTCACGGTGCCGATGTCGACCCCGTCGACGCCGTAGGTCTCGACCGCGTGGTGGGCACAGCCCTCGATGGTCGCCGCGTCCAGCGAGACGTTCCTCGAGCGGCCGCCATCGTCGTCGTCGATGCGGACGCCGAGGCCGATACTGCTGGTCTCGTAGAGCGTCATGTCGACGGTGCCGAGGGTCACGTCGGAACAGCTCTGAATCCAGATGCCGTACCGCGGGTTGCCGGCGATGGAGATGGTCGGTATTTCGATTGACTCGACGCTCTGAGCGCGGATCGGGACGACGAGTTCGTCACCGGTGTCTTCGACGGTGATCGTCCCGCGAACGTCGACGGTCGTATAGCTCGGCAGGTCGACGGCGTGGACCTCGCTCGTCGGGCCGACCGTCCCGCCGTTCTGGACGACGACCGTCTCCTTCGTCGTTCGACCCGGCGTGAGCCCGTCGACGGCGGCCTGAATCGCGTCGAGCATGTCGTTGCCGGCGTACACCCCCGTACCGTGGGCGTCGGCGTACCACGTCCCGCCCGACGACCAGACCTCGGCCTCGTGGCTGCTGGCACTCACCGTCGCGCCGAACCCGGCCGCCGCGGCCACGCCAGTTCCAAGCGTCGTCAACACGGCTCGCCGGCTACGCCCGACAGCGCTCGGTTCGTCTCGCTTCGCCTTCTCGGTCGCTGACTCTCGTGATCTCACGACAGGCACCACGAAGTACGGATCTCTAAATCCTTCCGCTCCATTCTGAAATAAATCAAGTGGCAGTGTCTGTCGAGCCGTATCCGCTCACCGATCACAGAACGCGATCCGGCCGAATCCGCAGCACGACCCGCTCTGACTCGATCGGTTGCGGATACTCGTCGACGTCCATGTATCGCCGGGCGAGTTCGTCGATGTGTTCTCGAGCGCCCTCGGTGGTGATTTCGTCGATCTCACCGATCACCGAGAGGTGTCGATAGGGGTCGTCGGGGTCGACCATGCTGACGCCGACGCCGGGGTTGTGTTCCGCGTTTCGCGCCTTCTGGCGGTGGCGCTCGGTGTTGACCAGCAGCCGATCGTCGTCCGCGTCGTAATCGATCCAGACCGGCGTGACGTGGGGCAGCCCCTCGTCGGTCAGCGTCGCGACGTGGGCGAACGTTTCCTTCTCGAACAGGTCGTGGAACTCCTCGGGAATCGAGGCCATAGGCTCCGTTCATCGGGCTCGGGCTTGGCTGTAGTGCCTACATTACTAGCGACGGATGCTCACCGAAATCGACAGTGTTCATCTCCCCACGATGAGTGCTTGCATATGTCACGGGACGGCACTGACCACGCACGTGACGGCTAACGGCTTATACGAATCGATATCGTCGCCTTCAGTTGATGTCCGACCAGCAACGATCGACCCGCCGACGAGTATTGGGGATGACAGGTATCGCGGCGTCGACGGCTCTCGTCGCCGGCTGTGGCGGCCCGGGAGGCGACGACAACGACACCACCGACGGCGATAACGAAACCGAAGGAGATACCGGCAACGGACAGGCCATGGAGAACGAATCGGAGAACGAGACCGGCAACATGACTGGGAACGAGACCGGCAATATGACTGGCAACGAGAGCGGGAACATGACCGGCAACGAGACCAACGAAACGAACGAGACGGGCTGAGCCGGCTCCAAGCGACGATTTTTGCCCGCGCGACGCGTAACCGTTACCAGGCTTCGCCCCTTCCCTCGAGTGATGACCGACGGACTCGAGGCCGACGTAGAGGGGACCGACGAGATCGCCCAGCGGCGCGACGACCTCGCGGCCAGGGTGCGTTCCCACGCCGGCGAGATCGCGCGGGAACTCGCGGTGTTGCAGGGCGGCGACTACGGGCAGGAGACGTTCGACACCGACGGCGGTAGCTGGACGCTCAAGTACGAGGCCGGCGACGTGCAGTATCTCCGATTCGACCCGAAATCGGGCTCGGAGACGTACGTCGTCTCGAGCAAGCAGCCGCCCGAACCGGAACCGCTCGAGACGGCGCTGGCCGACTACGGCGCGTTCGTCGAGGCGTACAACGAGCACGTCCGCTCGTTCGACGGGATCCTCGAGGACGTGCCCGACGAGTTCCCCGCGATCGAATCGACGGCGGAACTGGTCGCCGAACGTGACCGGATCGTCGACCGCATCCGCGAGGTCGGCAACGCGATGGCGGCCCAACTCCACCGGTACGACGGCGAGTACGGCACCT
The DNA here is from genome assembly GCF_024296685.1 of Natrinema marinum. Lineage (NCBI taxonomy): Archaea > Methanobacteriati > Methanobacteriota > Halobacteria > Halobacteriales > Natrialbaceae > Natrinema > Natrinema marinum. The sequence continues at coordinate 3,747,357 of NZ_CP100763.1, forward strand.
ACGCGACGACGGTCTCGGGCACCCGCTGGGAACTGAAGTGGGACGGTGACGTCGCCTCCTATCTTCGCGTCGGCGGCTCCGACGGCACCTACCTCCTCTCGCAGTACGGCCCGCCACCGGCCCCCGAGGTCCGCCGGCTGGCCGAGGACGTGCCGGCGTTCGTCGCCGACTTCAACGACCACGTCGACGACCTCGAGGCGGACTTAGAGCGGGTCAGTTTCGACGGTCGATAGCGGTTGCCCCACTCCGTCGACCGCCGGCGCTCTCGCGGCGTCCACTCGATTCTTTGCGTCCGTTTGATCCCGTCGGTGTCCCGCCCTTGCTCGAGTGGGCGTTCGAACCGATACCGAGCACACCCGACCGCTCTATACCCGAACTAGTAGCCGTTTTGTACGTTCCCGTCCTACGAAGTGGTGGCGACGACGCTCGCCTGGACTATCATGGATGGCTCTGCCGACGGGACCGACGAGGGAACTGCCCACGAGTACGCGGCCGACACTGACGAGGACGACATCGAGAACGCGGTGTTGTTCGACGCCGTCGTCGTCCGGTACGAATGCGGCAACGACCGCTGTACGCTCGTCCCCCACGACGCCACGACCGGCGAGACACTGAACGCCTGGCTCTCCGCCGACCTCGAGACGGTCGTCGACCTCGACGACGCCCGCTGAAGACGGGTTCTGCCTGTCGATGGACCCCGTTCTCACTGGCGACGCGAAGCGCGGCGCTCCCCGTCCGCTGGCCTCGAGAGGAAGTGCCGGGAGTCAGACGTCGACGTACCGGTCGACCCACTCCTGGCGGCGCTGCAGCGCGCGTCGGCCTTTCGGCGTCAGCGCGTAGTAGTTCGTCCGGCGGTCGAGTTCGCCTTTCTCGACGAGCTCTTTCTCGACGAGCGTATCGAGGTTCGGATACAGCCGGCCGTGGGTGACCGGCTGATCGATGTAGCTGTTGATGTCGTCGAGAATCTCCTGTCCGGACGGTCGGTCTTTGCCTGCGATCACGTACAACAGGTCACGCTGGAAGCCAGTTAGCTGGTCCATGGATCACCCTCTGAGTGACGACGTTCACCGCTCTGTGGCTTTGTTATAGAGCTGATACGGCTCGCCAGCGGCGCGGAACGCACCGCGTAGGACCGCCGGTAACCACACGCTGGCGGCGGGCGGTCCGTCCGATACCGCCCGCGTTCGCCTCGTCAACGTGACGCGGCGTTTTTGACGATCACCGCCGTAGCGACCGCTATGCCGACTGATCCGCTCGCCTGGGAGACCGACGACCGCCGAGTAGCCTACTCCTGTCCGGGGTTCGATATCGTTAACGAATCCGTTCGCCTCCCCGACGGGACGGAAACCGACTTCGATTACCTCACGGAGCCCGCGAGCGTCTGCATCTTGCCGTTCACCCCCGACGGCGATGTCGTCTGTATCGAGGAGTGGCGACAGGCCGTCTCCCGAGTCAGCCACGGGCTCCCCGTCGGCGGCGTCGAACCCGACGACGACGACCTCGAGGCCGCGGCGCGCCGCGAACTCGCCGAGGAGACCGGCTACGAAGCCGACGACCTCGAGCCGCTGGTGACCGTCGAACCGGCGAACGGGATCGCCGATACCCTCATGCACTTCTTCGTCGCCGAGGGCTGTCGGCCGACCGCCGACCAGCGCTTGGACCACAACGAGAGCATTCGACCGACCACTCGCTCGCTCGAGGCGCTGATCGATGCGGTGGCCGACGGCGAGATTCTGGACGGTCGGACGGTGCTCGCCGTCTCCTACTACCAGCTATGCGGCGGATCGGGGAGCGAAGAATAAACCGGGACGCGCCGAACCGGGCGGTCCGACGGTCGACCGAACCGATCGTTAGCCCGTCTCGTTCGTCTGGTTGCTCGTTTCGTTCGCGCCACCCGCGGTTTCGTTCATGGCACCCACCTGCTCCTCGAGGGCGGCCTGCAGGCCCTGCGATTCAGTGAAGGTGACGGTATCGGCGGCAGCGTCGCCGATCGTCATCGATCCGGCGTCGATCGACGAGATCGTCTCGCCGGTCGCCGTCGCGTTCGCCATGCCGTCGGCCGTCGCGTTCGTCGCGGTATCGCCGGTCGTGTTGTCGGCTGCCGTCGCGTTCGTCTCGTCGCCTGCGGTCATGTTCCCGGTCGCGTTGGTCGCGTTGCCCGTCTGGTTCCCATCGTCCTGTTGCTCCAAGGTCTGGACGGTCATGGAGTCGACCGTGATCTCGCCGACGTTGAACTGTTCGACGGTCAGCGATTCGATCGTCTGGTCGGCCTCGCCCTCGGCAGTGGCGTTCCCGTCCTGTCCGTCGCCGCCGTCGCCGCCGTCGCCGCCGAACAGCCCGCCGACGAAGTCGGAGATACCGCCGAGAATACCGCCGTTACCGCTCTCTTCGACCGTGAACTCCTGAATCGTCAGCTGATCCGCGTTCATCGACTCGATCGTCATGTTCTCGACCATCACGCTCTCGGCGTCCGGCTCGACGATCCCCTGGAGACCGGTCGCGTTCGTCGCATTGTCGGCCTCAGCAGTCATGTTCGTCGCGTTGTCGGCCATGTCGCCGGTCGCGTTCGTCTCGTTCCCGGTCATATTGCCGCTCACGTTCCCGAGCTGGTCTATGGACACGTCCTGTAACACCAGCGACTCGAAGGAGAGTCCCGAGATAACGATCTCCTGAGAGGCGTTCCCATCGGTCTCGTTACCCATCGACTCGTTTGCCGTCTCGTTGACCTGCTGTTGGAGCTCCTGGGTCGCCACCATCTCCAGTTGCTGAACCGAGAGCTCCTCGATCGTCGCGTTCTGGATCGTGACGTTCTCGAGTTGTAACGTGCCGACCTGCACGTTCTTTAGCGTTGCACCTGTGTCGCCCATGTCTCCGGCGTCGCCGTCCCCGGCCGTGGTCGCCGTTCCACCGACGAGGGAGGGACCCCCCGAGAACGCGACCAGCAGCGCGACGAACGCGACACCGATCGTCCGCGGTCGTGAAACCATACGGGCCGACAGACGGCGAAGTCAGGGCTAAAACGCCGCGACTGTTACGGGATTACCGTTCCGAAAACGACCCTTGTGCTCGATCCCACCGTCCCGCTTGGACCCCCGACCGGTTCCGGGCTCGGCCACCGACTCCGCGACGATGTCGTCTCACCGTCCGTCGATTCCGTCGCCGGCCAGCAGTCACTTACCCGATCGCCCGCGCCGAAACATCCGATTGTCGCGGCGAAACGCCTGCAGTCGGCTCGAGCGCCGGCGACGCCGGCCCGACGGGGGCTACTCGAGGCGTAGTTCCCTGGTCTCGATAGCCTGGCAGGACGGGCAGACGAACTGGTACTGCACCCGTCCGCCCGAGGTCGTAACGTGCCACCCGCCCTCGGTGTCGACGTAGCCACACGCCGGACAGCGAAGCTCAGACTCGTCGAACTTCTCGCGGAGTCGCTCGAACGGTGAACGGTAGACCGACATACGAATGGCTATGGTATGCTAATACATAACACGCTAGCCTTCTCGTTCGCCCTGTGAACCGTCTGCCGATCCCAACGGTTCTTAATCATCCCGCCGTAGGTACTTCCATGAACGATGTCGACGCGGAGCGCGGTGGTGACATCGGCGACTCTGCGGCGGCGGCGCGTGCGCTCGAGTCCGTCGTCGATCCGGTTGTCGCGGTCGCCGACGGGACAGTTACGTACGCGAACGCGGCTGCCCGCGACGCCTTCGACCTCGGCGAGGCCGACCGCGACGCGGCGACCGCGCTCGGAGCGCGCTGGGGCCGACTCGCCGCGGCGATCGACGAGACGACGGTCGGCACCGCCCGCCGAGTCGAGTTCGGCGAGGACGACCTCGAGAGCGCGCGCGTCCACCGCGGGGCCGACGGCGCGACGATCACGTTCGGCCTCGACGGCAGCGCCGACGCGGGCGACGAGTCGCCCGGAACGAGCGACCGGCTGGTCAAAGACCGCGCGCTCGAGGAGGCCCCGGTCGGGATCACGATCTCCGATCCCGACATGGACGACAACCCGCTGGTCTACGTCAACGAGTCCTACGAGGAGATGACCGGCTACGCGTTCGACGAGGTCGTCGGTCGTAACTGTCGGTTCCTGCAAGGTGAGGACTCCGACGAGGACGCCATCGCCGAGATGGCCGCGGCGATCGACGCCGAGCGCCCGGTCACCGTCGAACTCAAAAACTACCGCAAGGACGGCACCGCGTTCTGGAACGAGGTGACGATCGCTCCCGTTCGCGACGAGGACGGCCGCGTCACCAACTACGTCGGCTTCCAGAACGACATCACCGCGCGTAAGGAGGCCGAACTCGCCCTCGAGGAGCGGACCGAGGAACTCGAGTACATCCTCGACCGCGTCGAAGGGCTGATCCAGGACGTCACCGCCGTCGTCGCCGGCTCGACCGACCGCTCGGAACTCGAGGCCGAGGTCTGCGACCGGATCGCTGCGGAAGACGGCTACGACGGGGCCTGGATCGGCGAACGCAACCCCGCGTCCGGGACGATCGACGTCCGCTCGAGCGCGGGCGCCGACCCCGAAGCCGACAGCATCGCGACCGGTACGGACCACCCCGCCGCCGAGACGCTCGAGACGGGCGACCTCGCGGTCGACACCGTCGACGGCACGACACGCGCCGCGTTTCCGCTGTCGTACAACGGCATCGAGTACGGCGTTCTGACGGTCCGGACCGATCGAGACCGCGCCGTCGACGACCGCGAAGCCGTCATCCTTTCGGCGCTTGCCCGTGCGGTCGCCAGCGGGATCAACGCCCGCGAGACCAGCCGCGTGCTCACCACCGACGCCGTCGTCGCCGTCGAACTCGAGTTGACCGATACCGCTCTCGCGCCCGTCGCCCTCTCGGCCGCGGCCGACTGCCGGCTCGAATACCGCCGGTCGGTCCATCGCACCGACGACGAGACGGCGTCGCTCTTCACGGCGACCGGCGCGAGCGCCGACGAGATCACCGCGGCCGCGGCCGACCTGTCCGATGTCGACTGCCGCGTCGTCGTCCAGCGCGACGACGAGTGTCTGGTCGAACTCACCAGTTCGGTGGATCTGGTCGGCTGGCTCTCCGAGCGCGGTGCCCGCACTCGGGCGATCGAGAGCGACGCCGGCCGAGCGCGCGTCACCCTCGAGATCCCCCGATCGGCGAACGTCCGCTCGATCGTCGAGGCCGTCGAGGACCGCTACGACGGGACCGACGTCCGCTCCTTCCAGCAGCGAGAACGCGACGGCGAGACCCGCGAGGAGTTCGCCGCCCGGCTCGAGGAGGCGCTGACCGACCGCCAGTTCGGCGCGCTCCAGCGGGCGTATCTCGGCGGCTACTTCGAGTGGCCCCGGCCGACGACCGGGGAGGAACTCGCCCAGTCGATGGGCGTCTCGCGGCCGACCTTCCACGAACACCTGCGGACGGCCGAGGCGAAGCTCTGCCGGGCGTTCTTCGGGGATGCGTAGCGCCGCACTTCGGTGACAGTCACGGCTCGAGACCTGTAGTCCGCCCTTAGCGCCGAAAACGGTCGCGGACGGTCGCCGACGTTTATGTGATCGTTCGTGGGACCGATTGCTATGCTCACGTTCGCAACTCCGCTGCAGATCGGTGGCGGTGGCTTCCTGTACTGGGCGATCATTTTCTTCATCCTCGCCATCGTCGCCGCCGCGGTCGGCGCCCGCGGCGTCGCCGGGGTCTCGATGGAGATCGCGCGGATCTTCGTGCTGATCTTCATCATCCTCGCGGTGGTCGCGTTACTGTTATAGGCACTGACCCGATCGCGGCGTGTCGAGCCGTTCGACCGTGTGCCACCCGCTATCGCCGGTCTAGCCGTGACTGTCGGTGGTTACGATTTCGCAGTTCTTGCCAACTCCTGAGAGCGTTCGAACTGGCTGATAGTCGCCTCCTCGGCCGGCAGTTGGCCGGTTGTGTTTTCGGTGCACGTAACCGCCAGTGGTTACGTCTGGTTGTGAACTCCTAACATGCTGGGCGTCGTAGCTAACAGAGAGCGTTTACCATGACCGAACTCGGCGGATTCCAAGACAGGGTCGCCCGCATCGATCTCTCGGACGGCGAGGTCGCCTACGAGTCGATCGACGACGAGGACGCGAAGAAGTATATCGGTGCGCGGGGACTGGGTGTAAAGTACGTCTTCGACCAGGGGCCGGATGTCGATCCGCTCGAGCCCGACAACCTGCTCGCGTTCATGAACGGGCCGCTGTCGGGCACGCAAGTGACGATGAGCGGCCGGATCGCCGTCTGTACGAAATCGCCGCTGACCGGCACCGTCACCGACAGCCACCACGGCGGCTGGTCGGGCGCCCGGCTCAAGTGGGCCGGCTTCGACGGCTTGCTGTTCGAGGGGCAGGCCGACGACCCGGTCTATGCCGTCGTCGAAGACGGCGAGGTCGAACTCCGGGACGCCTCCCACCTCTGGGGCGAGGGCTTCCACGAGACCCGTGACACCATCGAGGAGGAAGTCGAGGGCTCCTACGGCAAGAACCTGAGCATCATGGGGATCGGCCCCGGCGGCGAGAACGGGGTCAAGTACGCCTGCATCATGAACGAGGACGACCGCGCCTCGGGCCGGGGCGGCACCGGCTGTGTGATGGGGTCGAAGAACCTCAAGGCGGTCGTCGTCAAGTCCACCACGAAGATGCCCAAGCCGGCCGACCCTGAAACGTTCAAAGAGGGCCACCAGCAGGCAATGCAGGCCATCCGGGAGTCGGAAGTCACCGCGCCCAACGAGGGCGGGCTCTCGATGTACGGGACGAACGTCCTCATGAACATCGGCGAGGAGATGGACGGCCTCCCGACGAAGAACGGCCGCTACACCTCGACGAAGAGCATGCGCGAGGCCGAGGGCGTCGACATCGATGCCGAGCGCGTCTCCGGCGAGAACGTCCGCGAGAACATCCTCGTCGACGAGCCGACCTGTCACTCCTGTCCCGTCGCCTGCAAGAAGGAAGTCGAAGTGACGGCGATGCACAAGGGCGAGGAGCTGAACGTCCGCACCGAGTCCTACGAGTACGAGTCGGCCTACGCGCTCGGCCCGAACTCCGGGCACACCGACCGCGACGCCGTCGCGCTGATGATCGACCGCTGTAACGACATGGGCGTCGACACCATCGATACGGGCAACATGATGGCGATGGCCATGGAGATGTCCGAGGAGGGCAAACTCGAGGGCGTCGGCGAGTTAGAGTGGGGCGACACCGAGACGATGATCGACATGATCGAGCGGATCGCCCACCGCGAGGACAACCTCGCCGACTTGCTGGCCGAGGGGCCGCGCCGCGTCGCCGACCGGAAGGACGCCGAGGAGAACTCGCTGGCTGTCAAAGGCCAGACCATCGCGGCCTACGACCCGCGCTGTATGAAGGGGATGGGCATCGGCTACGCCACCTCGAACCGCGGGGCCTGCCACCTGCGAGGGTACACCCCGGCCGCGGAGATCCTCGGAATTCCGGAGAAAGTCGACCCCTACGAGTACGAGGGCAAGGGCGAACTCACCGCCCAGTTCCAGGACCTCCACGCCATCAGCGACTCCTTCGACATCTGCAAGTTCAACGCCTTCGCGGAGGGCATCGAGGAGTACGTCACCCAGTACAACGGGATGACCGGCCGCGACGTGACCGAGGAGGAACTCCTCGAGGCCGGCGAGCGCGTCTACAACTTGGAGCGCTACTACAACAACCTGAACGGCTTCGACGGCGCGGACGACTCGCTGCCCGCGCGCTTCCTCGAGGACGGCATCCGCGGTCAAGGGGCAAGCGAGGGCGAGTACTGCGAACTCGAGGAGATGAAAGCGGAGTACTACGACTACCGCGGCTGGGTCGACGGTGTCGTCCCCGACGAGAAACTCGACGAACTCGGCATCGATCTCGGCCCCGGCACGGGCGTCAGCGGCGAGGGCGGCGCGGCGGTTTCGGGCGACGACTGATCGCGGTCGGACTCGAGGAAGATCCACTACGGGCTCGAGTAATTCAGGAGCGGGGACGGATACCGGAACGGCACACGGATTCAGTCATCGGCGACCGCGGCGCTCGAGCCGAATCCGGACTCCGAGTTGGCGTCGGGTTTCGTCATCTCGATCTCGAGTCCCCCGTCGGCGACGGAGACGAGCACGTCGTCGAAGTTCTTGCGGTACTCGGTCGCGTGCTTGCCCGAGGTGTTGATTCGAACCGTCTCTTCGACCAGATCGGCCTCGGTCAGCATCTCGACCTTTCGGTAGGCGGTCGACATCGGAATGTCACACTGCTCGGAGACTTCCGTCGCCGTCAGCGACTCCTCGCTCGTCGCCTCGAGGATGCATCGGCAGGCGTCGTCGTCCAGCGCGGCCAGGACGGCCTGAGGGTCGACGGGGTCCTCGCGCTGCCATCCTCGCTTCCGGGTCTCGCGTGCGTCGGGGTTCGTAGCGGACATCTGTTACACCTTCTACTACCCACCCCGCCCCCTCCAATTGACGCCCACTAAATCAGGGTGCTTTATATGCGATCGCCGAATTTCCCGCTCGAACCGCTCTCGAGGCCGTTCGTCGGTGGCGGATCGCTCGTCGAGTCGCGACGGCGCCGTTCGACCGTCGGCTCGGGCGGGGGTCGGCGGTCGCCTCGCGTGTCCGCTGCGAGCACAGGGTTTAGGGTGTCTGCCCGATACCTATGGATAATGGCTTCCGGGATCCGTGCGGAGATAAAAATCGACGATCCGCCAGACTGCGTCGTCGCGAAGGTTGCGGCCGAGGCCGACGGGCGCATCCACTCCGTCTCGAAGAGCACCAACCCGTCCGCACCTGAGCGCGTGACCGAGGAGTTCATGCTCGAGGCCGACTCCTATCCCGACGAGTTCGACGTCGACGCCGACCTCTCGCCGGTCTTTTCGTACGGCTCGAGTTCGGTCTACCGGTTCGAACGCGATCTCGATTGTGGCTGTCCCTGCGAATCAGTCGAGCGATACGACTGTCCCGTCGTCGACGTTCGGGCGAAGGGCGCCACGCTGTACATGACCTTCCACGCGCCCGACATGCAGGGGCTGCAGGCCGTCATCGGCGAACTGCGCGAGAACTACGCGAACCTGGACGTCCAGCGGCTGCTCCAGTCCCAGCAGGACCACGACGAGCGCAATCTGGTCTTCGTCGATCGGAGCATGCTGACGGACCGCCAGCTGGAGGTCCTCGAGACCGCACACCGGATGGGCTACTTCGAACACCCGAAGCGGGCCAACGCCGGCGAGATCGCCGCCGAGCTCGGTATCACCGGGACGACGTTCACCGAGCACCTCGCCGCGGCACAGACCAAGCTTCTGAAGGCGATCCTCGACCACGATTGATGTCAGATGTCGGGGCCGAATACCGCCGGCTGACTCGAGCCGTAAGAACGTATCGGGACCTACAGGGTGACGGCAGCGAACCGCAATGATATATATACCGCCCGTCGAGCTATAACGTATACAATCGAGGGTTCACACCGGCACCTCTCCCGTCATGAGTAGATACGAATTCACGTGCCCGGAGTGCGGGCAGGAGATCGAGGTCAACGAATCGATGCGCGAAGCCACGCTCACGCACGGCTGTCCGGTCTGTGGAGCGTCGGTGATGCCGTCAGCTTTCGTGGCGGAGCAACAGTCCGAGAACTGAACGCCGTCTGATCGTCGACTCGCGCTGTCGTGGCGTCTCCTCGTTACTCCTCGCGATTCACTTCGGTTCGCCGGCCGTTGAGCGTCTCGGGAACGAGCCGATAGAGTTCGATGTCGAGGGATTTCTTCCCTTGCGCCCAGATTTCGAACAGCGGCCGCTTCGCATCGCCGTACTGTGCGATCTCGTCCGGGGTTAGCGCTGCGGGTTCGATGCTCTCGAGTTCGCCCGTCGCGATGATGCTCCGGTACGACGACTCCGCTTCGTCGTAGATGACGAGCCGCGCCGCGGGCGTCGACTCGAGGAACTGGCGTTTCTCGCTCTCAGGTGTCGATACCAGCCGCATGTAGAACGCCCGCTCGTTGTCGTCGTAGCCGTACGAAATCGGAATCGCGTAGGGGTCGTCCGTCCGCGCGAGCGACAGCACCCCCGTCTCGTGCCGACTGAGGAAGTCGTCGATCTCCGCGTCGGTCATCTCGGTTTCCTGGTCGATAGCCATCGTCTGGATGGTTTGCCAAAGGTGAAACATGATCTTTAGAGTTGCCATCGACCGCGGGAAGCGCAGCCGGCCACGTCGGCGCCGTCGATTGCGCGTCGGCCGTCCTACTCGCCGACCCCGATGACGACCGCTTCGCGGATCTCGAGGGCCGTCTCGACCTCGCTTTCGCGGTCGGTCCGTCGGCCGATGCGGATCAATTGTTCTTCGTGTGCGCGTCGGATGGCCGACAGTTCGCGGTCGGTCACGCCGAGGGTCGCGCCGATCTCGTCCCAGTGGCCCCACTCGGCGAGGAAGACCTCGCAGTCCTCGCCCGCGTGAAACCGTTCGAACTCCCGGCGGTAGCGCTCGAGTTCCGGCCCCAGCACGGTCTGTGCTCGCTCGATCAGGTCCGGCAGCCGGGTCCCCGGGACGCTCGCTTTGGCGGCGGTCAGCAGCAACACCTGCCCCTCGATCGGCTCGCCCGCCATCAGCCACCCGCACGCATCGCCTTCTGGGCGAACTTCTCGACGAGCGGCTCGAGGGTCTCCGCTTCGCCCTCGAAAACCACGGTTACCTCGGTCAGCTGCAGCGACGGTCCGACGCCGACTTTCTCCGCGGAGAGCGTCGCCGTCCAGTCGTCGCCCTCGACGATGTCTTCGTCGACCCGCTCGCCGCCGAGGTTCGTCAAATACCGGACCGCGAGCCGTTCGGAGATGCCGCGAAAGGAACGCTCGAGACGCGTTACCATACGCTCGGTTCGACGGCCGGACTGATAAATTCGCGCTCGGCGGTAACGGGGTCAGACGAGCGCTCGAAACACCACGACGGCTCCGACGCCGCCACAGAGCGCGAGCAGGATGTTCTCGGTCCGCCACATGACCAGCAACACGACGCCGGCAGCACCCCACTCGGCCGGCCCGCCGGCCGCCAGCTCCGGCCCGAGGATCGCGATCACGATCGCCCCCGGCAGGACCGAGAGGCCGGCCTCGAGCCGGTCGCTCACCTCGAGCCGGCGCAGGAGCCAGAAGCCGCCGACCTTCGTGAGGGCGGTCACGAGCGCCATCGCGAGGATCGTTCCGACGACGAGCGGCTCGAGCGCGAGGGCACCGTCAGCGACCATGGCGGACCACCTCCACCGCGGCGGCCGCGAGCCCGCCCAGCAGGATGTACCACCGGCCCGGCAGGAGCGCTGCGGTGACGACGGCGGTCGCGAGCGCGACCAGCCACGGGACGAGCGTCGGCCGCCCCTCCCAGAGATCGACCGCCAACGCGACGAAGACGGCCGCGAGGACGAAGTCGAGGCCGTACCGCGCCGGATCACCGATCACGCCGCCGGCGGCCGCGCCGACGATCGTCGCCGCGACCCAGAACACCCAGATCGCGAGACCGGTCCCCAGGAGGAACGCGCCCCGGCCGCTTCCCGATTTCAGTTCGCGCATCGTCAGCGCCCAGTTCTCGTCGGCCATCAACACCAGACTGCCGTAGCTCCGGCTCGGCGAGAGCCGCTCGAGCCACGGCCCCAGCGCCGCCCCCATCAGCGAGTACCGCAGGTTGATCGCGAGCGTCGTGAGGACGACCGTCGCGACCGGGATCGGCTCCGCCCAGAGTTCGACGGCGACGATCTGGGCGGCTCCCGCGAGGACGGTCGCGCTCATCAGCGTCGCCTCCGCCACGCTGAGTCCAGCTCGACGGGCGAGCATTCCGAACGCGATCCCGTAGCCGCCGACGCCGAGCGCGACTGGGAGGCAGGTGAGAAATCCGGCGCGGATCCCCTCGCGATCGAACGTTACCGCCGCAGCGTCCCCGTCGGCCGCTTCTCGACCGCCGTCGGCCGAATCGTCTCTCGTGTCACGGGGACGAACGTCCTCGGCCGGTCCGTTCCCGTCGATTTCGCTCACGGTCGACTCGAGGCCGACGAGCCCTAAATCGGTCTCGGAATCGCCCGACGACGGCCGGGGAGTCACCGGCCTGATCGGAGCCGGCGATCCGGTCACATCCCGTAGACGAACAGCGCGCCCCCAACGACACCGACTGCGAGCCCGTACCACGGTCCGGCCGCGACTGCGACGGCGACCGCGAGCAACAGGCCGACGATCCCGACGAACAGACAGCACTGCTCGAGCCCCGTTCGGTCCTCGTCTCGACCGATGAGCCAGTCGAACGTCCCCTCGACGAGCACGGTGGTGATGTCCTCGAGCACGGTCGATACTCGAAATCGAATGACAAAAACGTTCGGCAGCGCCTTCGCGGATCACTGCCCCGCGTCCCGTCAGCCGCCGGCGACCGGTGGAAACACGGACACCACGTCCCCCTCCTCGAGCGTCGTCTCGACGCCGGCCATGTGGACCACGTTGCGGCCGTTTTTCAGCACGCTCAGCTGCGGCCGAACCGCCCCGTCCGCGAGCAGCTGCCCCTCGAGACCCTCGTAGTCGGCCTCGAGGGCGGCGAGCACGTCGCCAACGGTGGCGTCGCCGTCGACCGTTCGTGTTCGTTCCTTGCTACCGACGGCTTCGCGATACGTGGCGAAAAAGCGGAGATCGATGTCCATACGTGGTACTCGTTGCCGTGTGGCATAAGTCCGGGCGGTCGTCGAGCTCCCACGGGGCGACTGTCCGCGACTCAGTCCGCTGCCGCCACCGGCGAAGAGGTGTACGAGATCGAGTCGAGGTCAGCCCGCTCGAGCGCGTCGTCGATCGTCTCGGCACCGTGTTCGGCCGCCGCGTCCGCGTCGCCGGCCTCGACGGTGACCGTCACCGCGAACGCGACTGCGATCGTGTACGGATCGAACGGCGCGGTCGGGTGTTCGTAGACCTCGGCGTCCGTAATCTCCCAGTCGGCGATGTCCCCGTCGGTGGCGAGCGTCTCGAAGGTATCCGCGAGCGTCGCGGTCGCGTCGTCGCAGGCAGTCGTGTCCGATCCCCCATGAAGGGTGACGTGTGTCGTTCCCGCCCGGGATACGGCGAACTCCATACTGCTCATAGCGAGGCCGTGGGTTTGAACGCTTGGGATGGATGTGCCGCCGGCTACGGCTCGCCCGTGCCGTCGCTCGCTCGCTCGATCCAGAACGGGACGCCGTGGTCCGACAGCAGCGAGCGCATCCGTTCGACGCCGTTGGCGATGTCCCATCCCGCTTGCGTGTAGTGCTTGTAGGGATGGCGAAGCCAGGAGTACTCGCGGTGGGCGAACACCTCGACGCCGCCGCTCGTCCGAAACAGCGCCACGTGAAGCTGCCACCGCGCGAGCGTCGATTTGCGCCGGACCCAGCTGCCGGCCGAGAGCCGGCCGTCGTCGTGGACCTTCAGGGACGCGATCGGCTCCCGCTCGAAGCCCAGTTCCTCGAGCGTCGAGCGAACCGCGTCCAGACCGCGCCTGACGGTGCCGACGTACTCGGCGGGGTGTTGTCGACAGATCGCGTAGCCCCCCAGCGGTTCCTTGACCCGATGGAGCGCCGGGAGCAGCCGACGGCGAACGCGCGTCGTCAGGTCGATCGCGTCGGGGCGATCCGAGACGGGTCCGTCGGTAGTCGTCGCCACACCACTACCTCTCGAGTGAGACCACAAAACCGTTACTCCATTCGGACTGTCAATTCTTCTGCTACGCCCGCTAAAACGGCCGCTACCGGACCGATATCTCGCTTCGAATCTGTTTGCCAATGTATTTCACAGTTGGTAGAACCTCCCCGATTCTAGCTACAGATCGCGCAATCGAATCCCGTCCGCGACCAACCGCGCGTTTCGCTCCCGGTCGAGATGCTCGCCGAGGTCGTCGTGTTCGTGCAACTGGGCGATCACGTCGGCGTACAGTGTCCGCCACGCGATCGCGTAAATCGGCGACTGTCCCCACGCGCGCAGTTCGGGGACCAGTTCGTCGTAGGTCTCGTAGCGCTCTTCGAAGCGGTCGATCGCCTCGAGGATGCGACTCGCCGCCTCGCGGTCGCCGTCGGCCGCCTCGATCGCCCGGTTGAGCCGCGTCTCCCAGCCCGCGACTGCTTCCTGCATGTCCGTCGCCGCGGTCTCGTCGTCGGCCGGCAGGCGCTCGAGGATCGGTTCCGGAACGCCGAGTGTGATCTCGTTCATGCAGTGTGGTATGGCGTCTACTGGCATGAAAGTGGCCCCGATGCGGTAACGCCGGATCCGTCCGAGGAGACGCCGTACGCAGTAATTATCTCGTCGTCCGTCGATCGGTGGCCGCAGTAAGGGAAGATATCTGTCACGCCATCCGTCAGAAAGTTACTATCGGAAATCTCCTACTATCAGCTGAAAGAAACACTCGAACGGAGAATATCGGAAAGAGAGAAGGGCCGAGGCGAACGTCGACCGAGACCATCGATTCCCGACTCGAACGCCGCCTTTTCGTTCGTCTCCTCTCGACTCGGAGTATCTTCTCTAGAGACGAAATACCTCTCACGGCCGAAAATCTACCGAATCGATAACAATACCGTTCGAGAATGTCCCCTCTCTCGTATTATGACTGACGACGATACTGACGACCGCGACATCGCCCGGCGAACGTACCTGAGAGGCGTCGCAGCCGCCGGCGGCGCGGTGGGACTGGGAGGAGCAGCGACGATGTCGGCGAGCGCACATCCGGTAGACGGGGTCGGCGAACACGTCGACGCCGAGTTGTGCGGGATGTTCTCGCCCGGTCCGCAGGTTCAGCAGTGTCTCGCGTGCGTCGAGGACCAGTGTGATGACGACGTATACCCGTTGACGCCGCTTTACACCGGACTCAGCGGGCAGTGTTTCGAACCCCCCGTCATCCCCGACGGAGCGGACTATCTCGCGCTCAAGGCGGGACAGTTCTGCTACATCGCGCCCGTCGACGACAACACGACGTTCTGTCTTCCGCCGGGCTCGCCCGACATCAGCAACGCGACGTTCTATCGGTGTGGTGGCGAGCCTACCCCCGCGATCGTCGATTTCGAGGTGACTTGTGAGGCAATCACCGTCACCACCGAGAACGTCCAAGACGGCCGGACGGTGACCGCCAACGTGACGCTTCTCGACGCAGATGGACAGGAATCCGAGCTGCCGGTGCAGGCGACCGTCGACAACGACACCGCCACGTTCGATCTCCCGGGGGACCTCAACCCGACGCACCTCGTCGTCACCCTCGACGATACCGTCTTGCTCGAGCAAGACATCGTCGCGACCGACGCGCCCTGTACGCCGGAACCGCCGACGCCACCGGTGCCGGACGATCCCCGCGTCGACGATGTCGAGGTGACCTGCGAGGCGATCACGATCACCACGTCGGATATCCCCGAGGGAGCGACCATCTACGCGACGGTGTCGTTCGTCGGCGACATCTCCGAACTGTACGACGTAACCGTCGACGCCGACGGCGTCGCGGTCGTCCCGCTACCCGGCGATCTCGATCCCTCGAATCTCGCTGTCGCCTACGACGACGAACTCCTGTTCGACACGAACGTGCAGGCAACTGATGCGCCGTGTGCGAACGTCCCGCCGGAGCCACCGGAGCCGCCGGAACCACCCGAGCCGCCGGAGCTGCCGGACCCACCGGAACCGCCGGAACTACCGGAGGAACCGCCGGAGAACGCGAAGGAGCGCAAGAAGATGCGACACAAGTACGAGACGTTCAGGCGGAAATACGAGCGGTATAGGAAGCTGGTCGAGAAGTCGGCGTAGCGCGCGGAGTTCGTCGACTGCTGCTCCGCGAGTCCCGTTCAGCCATCGAGCCACGTCGCCAGCATGATCTCGTCGACGAACTCGTCGTCGATGCAGTACTGGCCCTCGTGTTCCCCCTCGCGCTGCCAGCCGTTGGCCTCGAGGAACTCGAGTGCGGTCTCGTTCGTCGCCGGCACGTGCTGGTAGATCTTCCGGTACCCCTCGTCGGCGGCCCACTCGCGGCCGTACTCGAGCAGCGACGAGCCGATCTCCTGTCGCCGGTAGTCCTGATCGACCCCGACGGTCAGTTCGGCCGTGTGGCGAAGCGACGGCAGTTCCGGCGCGTCGATGTGTAGCCAGCCGACGACCTCCCCGTCCGTGGCTTGGGCTCTGTCTTCCACGTCGTCGTTTTCTCCTTCGGCCGCTTCGTCGGCTCCAGCCTCCGGCTCGCGAACCGCGACGAAGAACACGCGCGAGCGCTCCTCGTTCGCCCGGACGAGCGCCGACTCGCGCTCGAGCTCCGCGGCGACGTTCTCGGCGACGACGTACGTGCCGTCGGCGGCGACCGCGCGCATCGTCTCGACGATGCCGCTCCGGTCTTCCTCGCGCGCCGGCCGGATCGTCACGGATCCGTCCTCGCACTCGAGGTCGGTTGGCGTCGCCGAGAGCGCCACCCTGAGCCGTCCGTCGTCCTCGGTCAGGTAGCCGTCGGCTTTCAGCGCCTCGATGCACGACTCCAGGGCGGCCGACTCCGCCGGGACCGTCTCGGTGTACGCCCCCGACCGAGCGGGCTTCGAGTCGGGCCGGCCGGTCTCGATCCGGATCGACCGCTCGAGTTCGGCCGGCGCGACGGCACCGTTACGCTCGACGTACTCGTAGACGCGACGTTGGACGTCGTCCGCGAACGACTCCGCCGGGTAGACGCTCATACGGACGGTCCCGCCGACCGGCGACATTAGTATGCGATCCGTATCGGCCGCTGACCTTGCCGGACGACCGCGAAGTCCTCCATTGCCCGCGACCGGGGACTCGTTTCGATGGTCGCTCGCGCCGTCGTCATCCGGGCAATCCCCGATTAGGACCCGTCGACGGGTCGGCGTTCGCACTCGAGACCGACTCGGCGGCGCCGACCGGAACTACCCTGCGCGAGACGAGTTGTCGTCCGTACACCGGGAGGCGATCGTGGCGGAGCCGCCGATGGCCCCGGCGGCGGCCAGCAGCCACACCGGGACCGGAACGAATCGGCCGCTCGAGAGCTCGATCAGCCCGCCGATCGCACCGACGAGAGCCAGACCGACTATCGAGAGTCCCACGGTGGCCGCCGGTCGGAGCGCACCCGTCCGGTAGGAGTAGTACCCGATTCCAGCCACGCTGACCCCTCCCAGGGCTGCCACGCTCTGTATCATCCGGAACACGAACGTAATCGGGCCGCCGTCGCCGGCGGACGAAAAGAGAAGCAGCGGGACCGCGGCGACGAGGACACCGAGCGCGATCACGGGGAGCGCTCGACGGTCGGTCGCCGCCGCGTCCTGTTCCATACGTGACCGTTTCGCGGATGCTGTAAATGTCTTCTCCCGGTCGGCGAGTCCAGCCGATACGAACGGCTCACACCCCTCGCACCATCCGCGAGTATCCGTTCGCTCGCCCCGGTCCGGTCTCGCGCCGGCGGTGGGTTCCGTAGAGATGCTCGTCCCGAATTCCCCGCGAAGCACGATTTGATATCGCCCTATGTGGTTTATTTGTTCCTCGGCCGGCGATCGAGGGCCGCATTCGCCGTGCCGAAACGTGCGTTTCCCGTCCACGCGCGTCGATCGCCACGCCGTCGCGAGCGGCTCCGGCTCGGGACGAGCCGGCTCGAGCCGGTGGGTTGCCCTCGCGTGCGCCCGCTGGTAGCCGGCCGTGCCCGGGAGACTTTCCCGGTTCGCGTCGGTCTCCGAGCCAGCCGTTCGTGGGCCGCCTTTTCCGATTCCCGTCGAAGCCGATCCACCCGCTGTGTGTCCGTGTCTGCGTACTCGCCCGTTGAGAGTCTCGCCACGCTGCCCCGTTTTCCGCAGTCGATGGCCCCCGCTGTCCCGTTTGCCTCGCCCGCCGGTGGCCTTCTTCGGGTGGTCACCGTCGGTCTCGAGCGCTTCGACGCTGCCGGCGAACCCCGTTTCGTCCCCGTTTACCCCTGGTGTGAGGTCGTCGATCACCGATGTAATGCCCCGCTCGCGAGTGCCAACCTCCGGGGTGACCGCCACTATCGGCTCGGTCGCTCGCGGCGTTACGGTAGACACGGCGAAACGCCCTGCCCCACTCGCGGGCAAGCGCGGGAGCTCGAGTCGCGTCCGACGCGGTATTCGACGACCAGGCTCGAGCGACCCGGTGACGTCGTCGTTCGAGTCCGAGCCAACACCGGCTCGGCTACCATCTCGGCAGCCGATCGGGAACTCCCTGCGTGGGATACCCGACCGCGACGGGCGTTGGTCTACGGCCGGAGAAGCTCACGACTTCGATCGTGTGGGAACCGTCCGCCAACCGGTCGCTGCCTGGCCGGCCGTTACTCGAGAGGCCCTCTCCCTCGGCGACTCGGGCCCGTTCGATCAGTCGGTCCGATCGGAAGTGGACCCCTTCACTCGCCGCGTCCCTGGAGCGCGGACACTCCGTCGTGCTACTGCCCGGATGTCCGCCCGCCGTCGTATCCTCGGTCGGCATTCGCGCTGGCGTCGGTCGCTTCCGCGGCCTCCTTCGGTCCCACTGGTCGAGCCCCCAAACGCCGCAGTCGATCTCCGAGGTTCCGTTTCGATGGATGCGACCCTGTGGACGGAGCTGTCCGTTCCGTTCGAGCCCACGATAAATCTCATAATGCGATACCGAATCGGGGTCGGCGGCGCGTACCCACGAGGTATCGGAAATTTCGGAAACGGCCCGGCGTCGTTTAAGGCCCTCGAGCC